>NZ_SLZV01000009.1 GCF_004346095.1 Faecalimonas umbilicata
TGTGCCTTGCTGCATAAAAAGCGGCCAGCAACATTTAGCTGCTGGCCGGGGAAATTTTATATTTTTTCTCTGTCCTCTTGACGGGGAGCAGTTCACTTCTGATTTCCTGCTTAGTAGAGTTCTGACTATTAAATTTTAATTAATCTATCCATTGTACAACCTGCAATGGATACTCTTAGTTTCATCTATAACACAAATTCTTTTCCCACTAAGATCTTCATTTGGAAAATAAATTCCTCTTGATCAAACCGGTATTCTTTCTGAAGACGAGGGCCACAACTGTTAGAACCGATTCCATTTTGTGCATAATCGAGGCAGACAATGGTGCTACCCGACTTTTCCAGTTCAAAATTGTGGGCTTTTGCTGTCAATTCTTCCTGAGTATAGTAAGACACATTAAAAGAAAATGTTGTCGGTGAGACTGCCGCAAATGCTTGATTTCCTTTTTTCAGTACCATGTAATCACAATCCGTGTGGCTTCCATTCTCCTGAGGCCGAATATAATCCTCATGCTGTTCCTCTACAGATGACTCATAAAGACCATGACTGCAAGAATGATATTTATCCCGGTAGCTCTCATGCGGACCAAGTCCATAAAATCGAATGGTCTCATATTCCCCTTTCAGAAATAGGCGAATACCAAATCTCGGAAGTTCTGGAAATTCTGTGTCTTTTCTCACATGCATTTTCACAGAAAGTTCTCCTCTACCAGAAATCTCCCACGCCACATCAATCTCCAGGACTTTTTGTAATGCCACCGCTGAGACTGATAACCTGCTATGGATCTGCACCTTTTCTTCCTGCATTGTCCACTTTGTTTTGTACGCTCTAGAGTGGCTCCGATCATATCCTGCACGAATCCATTCGTCTTTGATCCTCCGGTCATTATCCGTAGGTGCTCTCCAGATATTTAATTCCATCGGAGCATCAAACTGTTCTTTTCCGTCTATAGTCACCTGTTCAAACATCCCCGAAAGCTTATTGTAACAGTATAAAAACTGATCCGTCTGGATCAAAAGCAAACGATCTGTCTCTGAAACATGTATCAATCCATTTCTCTCCTGCATCGCTAAGAGTGCCGCCGCCTGCCTATTTTGTCCGTCTTCATTCTTCAAAAGAATCTCATCAAATCCAAGGCTGCTGTTCTCTTCCATCAAGTTCGTTCCGCACTTTAAATGGTAGCCTATTTTCAAATAACATTTTCCACTTTCCGGAACAGTTATCGGAAGAGAAATCTTGCCTTCCATGCGTGGCAGGATAGACTCCTGCAGTATAACTTTTCCTTGTTCCGTCATGATTCCATCACATGTCACTTCGTAGGTCAGAAAAAGATAATCTTTCAGATCCACCGCATTCATATAGTTTTTCAGACAAAGACTGCCGCTCTCCTGCTCAAATGAGATCACTCTCGCCGGACGATATACATTCCAATACTCCTTCAAACCTGTATGTGGTGTCCGATCTGGATACACCAGTCCATCGACACAGAAATTTCCATCGTGTACTTCTTCCCCAAAATCACCACCGTAAAAGTACATTGTCTTCCCATCTAAAGTTTCTCCGCGATACACTGCATGATCACACCATTCCCACACAAATCCTCCGCAGAGCTTGTCATACTGATCAATCTTGCGGAAATAATCTTCGAGATCCCCCGGTCCATTTCCCATCGCATGGCAATACTCAATCAATAAAAACGGCTTCTCCGGATTCTGCTCCATATAGGTGTCAATCTCTTCTAACTCCGGGTACATTCTGCTGAAAATATCAATATTGCTGCAATCATACGTTCTCTTCTCACTTTGATAAATTGAACTTTCATAACAGGTAAGCCTTGACGGATCAAACTTCTTTGTCCATTTTAATGCCTCCTCAAAGGTACATCCATAAGCGCACTCATTTCCCATCGACCAAATGACCACGCAAGGGCGGTTTTTCTCCCGATGTACGCAAAGTTTTGTGCGGTCTACTGTTGCCAAAATAAATTCTGGATTATCTGCAATCCGCTCATTCCAGCGCCTGCTTGCATTCTCCCAGCTAGAATCCTTCAAATACTGAGCTTCCGTTCCATGGCTCTCATTATCTGCCTCCCCAATTACGAAGAATCCATACGCATCACAGAGCTGATAAAAATACGGTGCATTCGGATAATGACTGGTGCGGATCGCATTGAAATTATGCTGCTTCATTAACTGCAGATCCTTTTTCATCTGTGCTGCCCCAACGACAAAGCCCGTTACCGGATCCGAATCATGTCGGTTCACCCCTTTAAATTTCACCGGTGCTCCATTGACGTATATCACTGCGTCTTTGATACAGATTTCCCGGATTCCCACCCGGTCTGTGATGACTTCCCCGGCACTCTTCAAAACCATTGTATACAGATATGGCTGTTCGGGATTCCACAATTTTGGTTCTTTAACCGAAAGGATTACCTGATGTGTATAGCCACTCTTCTCCGACTTCACAAACATTCCACAGGCTACTTCTCTATTTTCCTCATCACAAAGCGTAATCTTTACCGGCACTTCCTCTCCAATATAGTTTGCCCGGACAGTAACAGTTGCATCAGACCTTCCCAATGTAGTTGTTACAAAATAATCGTAGACTACATTTTCCGGTCTTCTTAACAGATAGACATCCCGGAAGATTCCGCTCATGCGAAATTTATCCTGATCTTCCAGGTAAGTTCCATCGCACCATTTCAAAACAAGTACCGCGAGCGTATTTTCTCCGTCAAGCAACACATCTGTGACATCAAATTCACTTGTAGCATGAGAAACTTGGCTATACCCGACATACTTTCCATTGATCCAAACATAAAAACAAGAGTCTACCCCTTCAAAATTCAAATAGGCTCTTGGTGCATCTGCCTGTTTCTTGTAATCAAATTTGTACACATATGCACCACATGGATTTTCCTGAGGTACATACGGCGGATCTAATGGAATCGGGTATCGTACATTGGTATACTGATGGCTATCATAACCATAATTCTGCCAGTTTCCCGGTACCTCCACCTCCCGAAAACAATCAAGATCAAATCCCGGTTCATAAAATCTGTCTTGCAGATCATAGAGACTGTCAAAATATTGGAATTTCCACCTTCCATTCAAACAGATTGTTCGGTCGGAAGAAAATCTGTCTTCCACCAACGGTCCCATATTGCAGGAAGCCGGTATGTAATAAGCTCTATACGGCATGGTGTTCTCATGCATAATTTCTAAGTCCTCGTAGTATTTTGGCACTAACATCACAAAATTCTCCTTTACCTTTCTAGTTTTTCTCCGCTTTAACGTGAGTTTATACTTTTTCCACTGTTTTGTCCATACACTCTAGTTTGAAAAAATTTCTTATTTTTCTTCCTTCTTCTCCTCTTTTTTCAGAAAAAGCATACACCCTGCCGAAGCAACCGGCACAGTCAACAGACATGCAATCGCGCTGAAAAGCATAGCAGACACTCCCTGAAATAACATTTTGGAATTTAAAATTACTTCTGCCGTATATTTCACATTTTTCAGATAGAAAAAGAGCAGTAAGGAATCTCCTAAGTAAGCGAAGAACAGCGTATTCACCGTAGTCCCAATAATGTCTTTCCCAATCTGCAGTCCCGAATGATAAATTTCACGTCTACTCATATCTGGTTTGTGTAAAATCACCTCGTACAAAGAAGACGTAATAGATAACGCGGTATCCAGCACTGCCCCAAGGGTGCTGAGCAATACCATACACACAGTAATCTGAAGCATGTTAATATGCAGATTGGTATTGTAATAATACATCACATCTTCCTGGATTGCCTGTATTTCATTTAATCCACCACTTCTTGCATCCCACAAAAGCAGAAAAATTGCTGCAAGCAATAACAGGATAACTATCCCGGTTGCTCCGAACGCAATCTCCGTCTTCTGATTTTTCCCATTTTGTTTTACCAGTGTAATATAACTGATCAGACCGGCTGCAATTCCAGTAATGATAAGAGGTGCATGCCCGCCTGCCATCAAAATGATCGCCAGTGACAATACCAGCAGATTTCCTGCAAGAGACATAACAGATACTGCTCCCCGGTCTCCACCGATCATCATCATCAATCCAAATAAAATCAACGCAAGTATTCCTATCATCATCTTTCATTCCTCCGATCTTTTCTAACTTTGCCGGTTTTCATAAAAACTGAAGCAAAAAGTATCGAAACTGGAATTGCCAGTACAATTCCGATACTTTCTATCAGAAAGCAGCAGATCTCATATGGAATATGCAGACGAAGGATCGTAAAAAAATCTACGTCATTGTTCATTCGAATCAAAAAGGTCGGAATCTGACTGCATGCAAATACAAACAAGAGTACATTCATCATTGTTCCCATAATATCATAACCGATCTCTCTTCCTGAACGGATCAGCGCCCGCACAGAAACAGATGGATTCTTCCTCGTAATTTCTCCGAGCGCTGATGAAATCGTCACAGTGACATCCATAATTGCTCCGAGTCCTGCCAACATGATTTCTGCACGAAATAATTCTCCTGGATCATCCATACTTCCAAGATATTCCATCGAAGAATAATCAAGCCCTCCGGTATACCGTACTGTCAGATCAAAGATTCCCATGATCAGCGCTAAAACACTTAACGTAGATAACACTGCCGCCCACGTTTTCTTATGGAATCCATTCAGGATCACAAGAGGTATTACCGCAAATAGAACTGTCATAAATCTACAGACAACAAGCACTTCTCTTCCTTTCAGGAACCCTGTAAACCCAAGGAAAAAAATTCCAAAATTTGCCACAACCGTGAGGATGGTAAGCATCCCTTTCTCCTTCGTAACCGCAAGCAGAAGGAAAATAAGCGCCCCTGCAAGCACTGCCAGGTGGGTATCCCTTTTCAAACTTTTGATCGTTCCTTTCAAAGAGTCTCCCTCCAGAGTCACGAGTACTTTATCTCCCTTTGCGTATTTTTGATCCAGTACCCCGGAATAAGAATATTCATTGTTCAGCCGTACTGTCTTTCCTTTTTTTTCTCCGTTCAGCAAAATTCCTTTGATGTTTTGCGCATAATAAGGTTCTCTCCCTCCCCGAACATCTTCTTCCTTCCTGCTTTCCTTTGTATGCACTGCCGTAATCTTAACAATAGGTGTCTGATATACCCACGCATCATTTGCCACAAAAAGAAGCAGGCAAAAATACAATAAGATTGCAGCAAAGATTCTTTTTCTTCTGACAGACACATTTTCTTTATTTTTCTTTTCTTCCCACATCACACTTTTTCCTTCATGATCACTTTTTAATTTTTCTTTATCGTATTCAGTTTTTCACTACTTGTCAAGTGGCAGCTAAAAACCTGTCTTTTTCTCAAAAATTTAGTGGAGAGTGTGATCTGATGTCATTCACACTCTCCACTATTATTTAAAACAATTATTTTTCATCTTTCTTCTTTTTTACAAAGCTGATCGCAACACAGGCCGGACCAACATGTGTCCCGATGATGCCACCTACCGGATACAGGTGGTAATTTGTCAGACCATACTTTTCAACAGTCTCTTCCATGAACTTTTCCCCAATCTCCTTATCGGATGTATATCCAAAATAGACCGGTTCCTTCTCATCGATTTCATAGGATTCATATTCTTTCCACAGATACTTCACGCCACCTTTTCTTCCGCGTGCCTTCCCTAACATCGTCAATTCGCGATCCTTCAGTTCAATCACAGGTTTGATCTGGAGAACATTTCCTAACACAGCAAGTGCTGCCGGAATCCGACCTCCCTTTTTTAAATAGGTAAGTGTATCTAACATGCCGCATACTGTGACGCGCTTTTTCAAATCCTCTATGGCCGCAACAATTTCTTCCATATTTTTCCCTTGAGCACGCATATCTACCGCCTTCTGTACCAGAAAACGCTGAGTAACAATCGCCTGCTCAGAATCAATGATCCAGATTTTCTCATATTCACTCATCTGTTTTGCAAGATTTGCTGCGTTGACTGTCCCACTCAATCCGCTGGAAAGAGTAATCACAAGCACTTCCTCATTTTTTTCTTTTGCTTCTTCGTACAACTGCAAAAATTCCTCCGGAGACGGCTGACTGGTAACCGGAAGTTCCTTCTCTTCAGCAAGCTTATCAAAAAAATGGATAAAATCCTCTTCTGTTTTCAATGGAAAATCTCCATCTGAAAATTTTGTCTTTAACCAGACAATCCGAATGTCCATCTCCTCTGCTTCCTGCTTTGTGATATCCGAAGCGGAATCTGTAATAATCATCATTGTAAAATTTCCTCCTTCAACAGATTGACAACCTCTGTCTGATTTTCTAAAATAGATGATACAAATATATCAATTAAACAATATAGCATATCTGCAAAAAAAATCAATGCAGAAACTTACAAATGAAACAAAACAGGAGATTTTGTATCTATGAAAAGAACCCAACGCACAAGCGATTTTCTAAAGGAATGCATTGCCGATTCGCTTTTAAGACTTCTGCGCACAAAGCCCCTTGAGGCAATTACGATCCGTGAGATCACTGAACTCGCCAATGTCAGTCGTGTCACTTACTATCGGAATTTTACTTCCAAAGAAGAAGTGATTGAATTTAAGCTGGACAAACTAATGACAGACTGGATTGAACACGAAAAAACAATCCGGAATACTTCTGCCTGTGAACTTGCAATCCGCTTTTTCCAGTTTTTCTACTCCATCCGGGATATCGTTCAGACTCTGATTCAGGCGAAACTATCACTTTTGCTTCTCAACGCACTGATCATACGCTTTGGCGACGTTTTTACACAAGACTGCGCCGAATATTATCGCCAGATTTTCATCTCCTTCGGACTGTGCGGAGTGATTCTTACATGGATGGATACCGGTATGAACGAGTCTCCGGAAGAAATGGGAAAAATCGTCACGGAAACATTTTTCCCGCAAGAACAGCCTTAACTTACTTTAAGAACTCTCCCATAGGTTGCTGATATGTAATTGCCTCTATGATTTTTGCACTATCGTATGTTCCAACAGAAGTTTTCTCATAATCGATCCCCGCAAAAATCAAAAATAAAATCAGACTGACACAGACACGCAGCACAAAAGTAGAACGGGGCAGTGCCTCTTCTTTCTCATAAAGTTGATGATACGCTCCCTGGCAGCGCGGATGGATCGCCGGATTGGATGTTCGTCCATTTCCATATAGATTTCTTGCCTGTGCAAGTAGTTCTTCTCTTCTTTTTTCTGTCTCATTCATACGAGTCTCTCCTCTCCGTCCCGACATGTTTGTAGTTGCTCCTAAAACAGCGGGCATACACTTCTTTTATAAAGTGTATGCCCGCTTAATTTCTGACAGACCAGTCCATCTGTTATCTCTCCGCAAGTTCTTTAATAATATCTTCCCACTTCACGCCTCGCTCAACCATAAGTACCATCGCATGATAAAGGAAATCAGAAATCTCTCCTTTAATCTCATCCGGGTTTGGGTTCTTTGCTGCAATGATCAATTCAGTTGCTTCTTCCCCAACTTTCTTGAGAATCTTATCAATTCCTTTGTCAAACAAATAGTTCGTATAAGATCCATCTCTCGGATTTTTTTTGCGCTCAAGAATCTTCTCATAAACCGTTTCAAACACTTGAAGCGGATTTGTGCCGTCATAATCCGTACCGACAAGCGGTTGGAAGAAGCACGTTGCATTCCCGGTCTTACATGCCGGTCCGATCTGTTCTACTTTTGCAAGCAAAGCCTCCTTATCACAGTTGATCGTAAGTGCCTTCACATACTGATAATGGCCGCTTTCCTCTCCCTGTACTTTGCTTCTTTTCGCTTCTCTGTCATAATAAGTCATCTTTCCGGTTTTGATTGTATTGTAAAATGCCTCTTTATCCATATAGGAAAACATCAACACTTCTCCAGTCTTATAACTTTGCGCGATCACAGGAAGAAGCCCCTCCTCATTGAGGCGAAACTCTGAAAACTCCATCATGCTCTCGAACGAAGTCATTTTAATATTTTCCTTAGCGCACTGCTCTTTAAATGCAACAAAATCCATTGTCGTCCGGCTTACATAAGCGCCGGAAAGTCCTTTCACACCCGGACATTTTAAAATTTTAAACAATTCTGACTTCTCATTCGTATCTGTAAGCACCACACACGGAATATCTGTCACATTCATGACCGAATCCAAATCCAGTCTGTGCATAAATAAAATTTCACTGCTGCACTCTTCGATCAAATGCTGTTGCTTAAACAGCGCATCAAAATCATTGAGAGAAACTGAGATTTTCTCCTTTCCAAACCTTTTTGCCGCCTCCTCGATCAACTCAAAGGAAATCGCTTTCGAAAAATTCAATACTGCCCGTTTCGCACCCGCATACAAGATTTTCTTGATATCTTCCTGCCGCTTGATATTTCCTCCCGCCACCATCGGAATGCGTATTGCCCGGCTGATCTTCTTCATAATTGCTATTGCTTCCTCATGTTCTTCGTCAGAAGAAGACAGATCAAACACAAAAAGTTCATCCGCACCATGATCACTGTAATATTTTGCCAGAGAAACTACATTTTCTGAAAGGACTTCTCTGTTGTCAAACCATTTTACTGCCTTCCCTTCATCGATGAAAATGCAAGGAATTAATTTTTTATAACTCATTTTTACAATTCGCTCCTTTATCAATTTCAGACCGCCTTACGCACAGTCTACGACTTTTTTCTCTCCCGTGTGTAAATTCACCATGATGATCTGCTCGTCTCTCCTCAGATAGATTAAGCTGCCCGCCTGCTTTCTGCGCCCATAGATATGATATACCGACAGATTTTTCTTTTCTTCCCGTTCAAGCAGCTCTACTCGTTTCCCTTTTCCGCGGAAGTCCTTCGCAAGAGAGATTGCGTACTTCCTCTGCTCCCGGTCAAAGAGCAGGATTATCTGCTCCGGTTCCTCCGGAATCTGGATTTTCTGTCGGATCAGTGCTTTCATCAGCTCATCTGTACCGATTGCAAACCCTGCTGCCGGAAGCTCTCTTCCGAATCTTTCCATCAACCTGTCATACCGTCCGCCTTTCGCGACAGGTTCCCCGCCTCCAAAAGTATCGCTCTTAAAAATCATTCCACTATAATAAGCATATTTCCCACACATGCCAAGATCAAATGTGATCATCTCCTGCATGTGGTACAGTTTTAAAATTTCATAAACTTCTTTTAAACGCTCCAAAGCAAGAATTGCCCGCCTGTCCGGTGCCAGCTCTCTCGCTTCATTTAAAATTTCCACACTTCCAACCAATTCTGGAAGGCGATAAAAAACTTCTCTGATCGGACGCTTTACCGGAAGTTTCTCAAGAAGTTCTCTCATACCAAGGAAATTTCTCCTTGCAATCATCGTCCGCACCTTTTCTTTGACTTCGGCAGGGAATTGTGCCGCATCCAAAAGGCTTTGCAGAAATTCCACATGCCCGACACTGATCTGAAATTCTTTCATCCCAGCGCGCTTCAGACTATCTGACGCAAGCGCGATCAACTCTGCATCTGCCCCTGCAGTTCCATCTCCAATGAGTTCTGCACCAAGCTGTGTGCTTTCACACAATTCTCCCTGCTGACTTCCATGATTTAAAAATGTATTTCCTATGTAACACATCCTAAGCGGTACAGAATCCTTTTCAAACTGTGTCACTGCAACTCTTGCTACCGATGGTGTAATATCCGGTCGCAATGCAAGTGTGTTTCCCTCCCGGTCAAAAAATTTATAGAGTTCTCTGGAAGATACGATTCCGGTGTCTCTTCCAAATACTTCCAGAAATTCAAAAGCAGGTGTCTGAATGTCTTCATATCCATACAAATGAAGCATTTCATGCAGTTCTTCCTGAAGCAACAACTTTTTTCTGCACTCTTTTCCATAAATATCTTTGACTCCCTCTGGTGTATGCAAAATCTTCTGTCTCATAGCCATTCTCCCCTTCTCCTTACAATTTTTACTTATCTTTTGGCATCATTTTTTATCTTCCCTTATCTTTTGTACTTCTTTTTATTCTCTTTCCTCTAGATCTTTCTGAAGCGCATCAAGATACGGTACATATCCTCCTGCCATCTTTAGAAAAAAGTGCTCCGAAAGCTCTTCCCTTCGAATGCTCTTTCTGCCGCCGGTTTGCCCCCGCTCCCAAAAGCATTCCATCTCGGCACAGCGCATATAATACAATTCATTCCGTCTACTGAAATAGATCAATAAAAATGCGACCCCATCCTGCTTTTCAAAATTTTTCATAAATTCCACTTGATGTTCATGGATATTCTGCAATGGGAAAGTATCTGCATTACACTCCTTTGCATCAAAACAAACCGGGATCCCCTGAACTGCTCCGATATAATCCACTGTACTCCGCTGCTCAAAATACGCAAGCGTAATATGCCTGTGTTCCTTGTCAATCCGCACCGGGGTGATCGGTGTCGGTATCTTCTGAATCAACGCAAGTCCCTTCTCCAGATATCTCTCATTAGTCCTGTTGATCATATCCTCCAGCGTAGATCCCCGAAGCCCTCTGGAATTCCATGTCCCCATCAGCGCTCACTCCTTAGTTCTTTGCAGATTTTTGCAAACAGCGGTGGGACGTCTGCAATAAACACCTTCTCAGACAGCTGACTGCAAACTCCCTCCATCACCGGAAACTCTAACCGATACGCATGGAGCAGCTGCGATTTCAATCCATATTTTTTTTGATAAAAGTCGTTTAATTTTCGGTCCCCATATTTATAATCTCCGATCAGCGGATGGCCTTCTGAGGCAAGGTGTGCGCGAATCTGATGCGTCTTTCCGGTAATCAGCCGTACTTCCAGCAATGTCACACCCTCTTTTGTCCACAACGGATGATATTCCGTCTCAATCGGCTGGTCAGATGGGTCCGATGGTCTGTCTAAAATCTGCACCTTGTTAGTCTTTTCATCCTTTTTCAGCCATCCTTTCAGATATTGGTCTTCTCGGATCACTCCCTGCACAAGACATCGATAATATTTGTGGAGAGTTCGCTCTTTGAAAAGTTCTCCCATTTTCTGAAGCCCCGGAAGGCTTTTCCCTGCCACGACTATTCCACTTGTATTGCGGTCGAGCCGGTTGCAGATTGACGGACGGAAACTTTTTAGTGTTTCTTCTGAGAGTTCCCCTGCGTCAAGCAGATACGAAATCAGATGTTCCACAAGAGAAACATCACTTTCCTTTGCCTTCTGCGACAACATTCCTACTGGTTTATTGATCAGAACAACATCTTGATCTTCGTAGATTACGGATAAATTTGTTTTTGTTCTCTGAATTTTTACGCTGGAAAATTTCCGAATCGTCTCGTCTGCCAAAAACAATTTTACTATATCCCCTTCTTCCAGTTTCTCATTTCCAGTTGCTTTCTTTCCGTTGAGGACAATATTTTTCTTTCGCATCATTTTATAGAAAAAACTCTTTGGCGCTTCATTTAAATACTTTGCCAGCAGTTTATCCAGACGCTGGCCAGCCTCATTTTTTGTCACTTTAATTTCCTGCATCTTTTTTCTCCCGCTCTTTTTCAAGTCTGATTTTACAGAGAAATATTCAGAACAATGCCCAAGAGCTTCTGTTCCCTTTCCTCATTTCGCTCATGTCCCAGTGCTTCCAGTTCCCGCAGTCTCTGCAAAAATGTCTCGTAATTTTCATAAATCTTGATTGTCATTTTCTGATAGCCGTTCTGCGATAAAATCTGGGTAATATGTTTCTGGGCATATGCCGGATCTGTCTTTTTGCTTCTTGTATAACCAATCATCACATGATCAGAAACCGTCATACAGTCGATCGGCATGATTTTCTCATAGCTTGTCACAACCAGATCATAGACAACCGGAAGGGTCCCTGCTACCCGTCCGATCTCTTCTGCTTCTTTCTGTCCTATCGAATGGTACGGCCACCTCGTGATCACACCGACAAGAGATTTTCCTGCCGGAAGACATCCTAAGACTGCAACGATAGTCAATAGATTTTTCTTCGTATGTGTCGTCAGGTAACCCGTCGCCATGATCGCGATGACCAGACCAAACATCATCGCTGTTTTTAAAATTTCTTTTTTCTTCTGTGAATCCAGATAACCTGGTCTTCCTTTTTTCATTTTCTCACCTGTCTCTGATTTACTTCCAGAAATGCTGCATCACACCAAGCACAACCTTCTGCGGCAGGACTTTTGTTGCAATCCTAGCACTTTTCATTGAAATGCCGCAAACAGACAATTTTTTACCTCTTGCCGCATCAAGTAATGCCTGCCGTACAACGACTTCTGGCTCTTTCATAAAGTTATCTTTTGCATTTTGACCATCTTCTTCCGTACGAGCTACCTCAAAAAATTCGGTGCGAACCGGTCCGGAGCACACTGCCGTCACAAAGATTCCCCTTTTTTTCACTTCCTCGCCGAGCGCATCCGAAAAACTTTTCACATACGCCTTCGTCGCTGCATATACCGAAAACTTTGGCTGTGGGCAGAATGCTGCCGCAGATGCCACATTGACAATTCTGCTGCCTGTACTCATATATGGAAGAACTATACATGTCATATAGGTCAGCCCTTCACAATTTAGACGGACCATATCTGCCTGATCGGTCGAAGAGATTTCTTCCACTTCTCCGACTTTGCCAAATCCTGCTGCATTGACGAGCATACGGACATCTGGATTAAATTCCTGAAGCGCTGCTGCTATTTTGTCAAATGCACTCCGATGCCTTAAGTCTGCTGCAAAGATTCTTACTTTTGTCATCATCCTGCTCTCTACTTCCAGAAGTCTGTCTTCTCTTCTGGCAATGATCCAGATCTCATCCAGTTCTTTGTACAGCGATTCAATCTGTCGTACAAATTCTCTTCCGAGTCCGGAAGATGCTCCTGTTACAATTACAATTTTCATTTTTTACACTCCCCTTATCTTTTACTGTTTCTTATAGGCTACTGTTTCTTTTTATGCACGTTTCGGATTGCTTTTTTCTTCTGCTTTCCTTTCCCCTGTGCTTTTGCCTGAGACTTTCCCTGTGCCTGCTTTCTGAAGCCTTCCCCGGATCCTTGTTTTGGCTGTCTTGGACGGATCAGACAATGCCTGTCATATCCTACCAGATCCATACGTCCCGCCTTTTTCAGCGCCTCCATGACTAGATCGTAATTTTTTGGATTCCGGTACTGGATCAGTGCTCGCTGCATCGCTTTCTCATGCGGATTCACCGGCACATATACTTTTTCCATTGTTCTCGGATCCACCCCCGTATAGTACATGCAGGTTGAAATCGTCGAAGGTGTCGGGTAGAAGTCCTGTACCTGCTCCGGCATATAGCCGAGATCTCTTAAATACTCTGCAAGCTCTACCGCCTCTTTCATCGTTGATCCCGGATGAGAGGACATCAGATATGGAACTAAAAACTGATTTTTCCCCAACTTCTGATTGATCTTCTTATATTTTTCAGTAAATGCCTCATATACCCGGTTCTCCGGTTTCCCCATCTTTTGAAGCACTGCATCCGAGATATGTTCCGGTGCCACCTTCAGCTGACCGCTGACGTGGTGCTCGCACAATTCTCTGAAAAACGTATCGTCTTTGTCTGCCATCAGATAATCAAACCGAATACCGGAACGGATAAATACTTTCTTCACATTTGGAAGTTCACGTAATTTTCTCAGCAATTTTAAGTAATCCTTATGATCTACTTTCAAATTTCGGCACGGTTTTGGGAAAAGACACTGCTTTTCTTTGCACACCCCGTACTGAAGCTGCTTTTCGCAGGACGGTGCACGGAAATTTGCTGTCGGTCCGCCGACATCATGAATATATCCTTTAAAATCCTTATCCCATATAAACTGATTTGCCTCCGCCAAAAGCGACTCATGACTTCTCGTCTGGATGATACGCCCCTGATGAAAAGTCAACGCACAGAAATTACATCCTCCAAAGCATCCCCGGTTGCTGATCAGACTGTATTTTACTTCTTCAATCGCCGGAACTCCTCCTGCGGCTTCATAGGACGGATGATAGGTCCGCATATACGGGAAACTATACACTCTGTCCATCTCCGGCTGTGACAAAGGCTTCGCCGGAGGATTCTGCACGACATACAGATGATCCGAATAAGGTTCCACAAGTCGTTTCCCTGAAAATGGATCTGTATTACAGTATTGTACATAAAAACTTCTTGCATAGTTTAATTTATCTTTTTTCAACTCCTCATAAGACGGAAGCGTAACCGCATCATAGACACTGCTCAGATCTTTCGCCTTGTACACCGTCCCATCGATAAAGGTGATATCCCCGACTGCGATTCCACTCTTTAGCGCATCTGCGATCTCAACGATCGATCGTTCTCCCATCCCATAGGAAATCAGATCTGCTCCCGAATCTAACAAGATGGAACGCTTCAGATGATTCGACCAGTAATCATAGTGTGCAAGCCGCCTCAAACTTGCCTCGATCCCCCCGATAATGATCGGTGTTTTTTTATAGACCTGCCGAATCAGATTTCCATAGACGATTGTCGCATAATCCGGACGTTTCCCCATGACTCCTCCTGGTGTAAAGGCATCGGTCTTTCTTCTTTTCTTAGATACGGAATAATGGTTGACCATCGAGTCCATATTTCCCCCGCTGACCAGAAATCCAAGTTTCGGTTCTCCATATTCCATAATGCTTGTATTATCTTTCCAGTCCGGCTGGGAAATGATTCCCACCCGGTATCCATTTGCCTCCAGAATCCGGCTGATGATCGCCGGGCCAAACGATGGATGATCCACATAGGCATCCCCGATCACATAAGCAAAATCTACTGCATCCCATCCTCGTTCTTCCATATCCTTTCTGCACACTGGCAAAAATCCTTGATTCATTCTTTCTACCTCATTTGTTTTAATTGTGTAAGTTCCTGTTCTGTCAATTTCCGGTATTCGCCAGGAAGAAGTTTTTCATCCAGCACAAGGCTTCCCATCGACAGACGTTTTAAATAAGTCACTTTCTTTCCGACCGCCTCAAACATTCTTTTGACTTGATGAAACTTCCCTTCACGGATCGTAAGGGTAATCTCCGACTCCTCACCGGAAGATAAAATTGTAAGTACTGCCGGAAGAGTCACTCTCTTTTCACCAATATCGACTCCTTTTCCAAACAACTCCACATCTTCTTCTGTCACGGTTCCCTCTATTTTGGCATAATACTTCTTATCCACATGCTTTTTCGGTGACAAAAGATCATGCGCCAGTGCCCCATCGTTTGTAATGAGTAAAAGTCCTTCGGTATCCTTATCCAGTCTTCCTGCAGGAAACAAATCCTTTCTCCTTCGATCTTCGATAAGGTCTATCACTGTCTTATCTCTTGGATCCTCTGTTGCCGATACAACTCCTGCCGGTTTGTTCAGCATATAATATTCATATTGGTGATAAGAGACAATCGCTCCGCTGCATACAACTACTTGCTTCTCACAATCCACTTTCTCTTCCGGTTTTTTTACAATCAGACCGTCCACGGTGACCAATCCCTTCCGGATCATCTGTTTTACTTCACTTCTTGTCCCGACCTGCATATCAGCAAGATATTTATCTAATCTCAACATTATGACTGCCATCTCCATCCTGGAAGATATTTATTCTTCACCGTTCCGGCAGAGAGCTTTCCCCATCCGAGAGGATACTCATCGACACAGATCAGATACCATCCTTTTTCTTTCGGTGAGACAAGATCTTCCACATCCAATGTCTCTCCTTTTAAATACTTGACCACGCGCTCATCTTCTGCTGAAAGACAAAGGCAGTACCTGTATTCTTCCTTTTTCAAATTCATCGCAAACGCCTGGCTTGGCTCAAATCGGTTCTTCTTCAGTTCTCCGAGAAGCAGACCCGTGCGTAAGAATCGAATCCCTCTGACATCCGGCAGATCCTCCGGCATATAGTAGACGCACTCCCCGTGGATTTCCAAACGGCTTTTCTCTAAGTCCCAACTGACATTTTCAAAAAACGCTTCGAGTTCCTCCGGAATCTTTCTCACACCTGTCTTCGCAATTCTGTCTGCTTTTATCCTTCTTTGTCTTGTCTGCTCTTCGTTTTCTTCCTTTGGTTGTTCCCCTTTCTGCAACAGTGCCACATAATGTCCTTCTCCATGAAGCTTATGCGGGAACATCCGCACAGTCCTGGACAAGTCTTCCCGTTTGCTTCTGGAAACTTCCGGAAGTCCCGGACAAAATCCTTCGTACGGTGCAATCTCACAAATTTGAAATTCCGGATACTGCTCTAACAAATATTCGATTGTCCCTTCGTTTTCTTCCGAATCAAATGTACAAGTGGAATACAGCATCATTCCACCCGGCTTTAACATCCTCGCTGCCTGTGTCACGATACTTCTCTGAATCTTTGCAAAAAATTCCGGTCCATGTTCTTCCCATGCCTTGACCATCTTTTTATCTTTTCGGAACATCCCTTCCCCGGAGCAAGGCGCATCAATCAAAATCTTATCAAAATACTCCTCAAAATATTCCTCTATTTTCCCAGGTTCCTCACTCAGCACAAGTACATTTCCAATTCCAAACAATTCAATATTCTTTAACAATCCCTTCGCCCTGGAATTGCTGATATCATTTGCAACAAGTACACCTGTCCCATCCAGCTTCGCTCCGAGCTCTGTCGCCTTTCCTCCTGGGGCCGCACACACATCGAATACTTTATCTCCCGGATTGATTGGAAGACGATTTGCCGGAGTCATCGCACTTGGCTCCTGAAGATAGTAGAGTCCTGCAAAATAATACGGATGCTTTGACGGCTGTACATGGTCTCCATCGTAGTAAAACCCATTCTCAATCCATGGAATCGGCTTCAGTTCAAACGGAGAAATTTTCAGAAACTCCTCCACACTGATCTTTCTCGTATTTACGCGAAGCCCGTACAAACGCGGCTCATCATAACGTTTTATATATTCTTCATATTCTTCCTGAAGCAAAGCCTTCATTTTTTCTTCAAATTTAATTGGTAAATTCATTTTTTCCTCCAAATGGTATTATCTCAAAAAAATCACCCAATATATTGTATCATATTCCATTTTATTACACCACCCCAAACCTCAGAGAAAAGTATCCCGTTCCCGCGCAGAAAAATAGACTTTTGATGCACTGGCAGTCTAATGTTAATATCGATATCTCAGTTTTTTCTGCTCTGCATACTTCAAAATTGCATACGGGTTGATACTCATCTCAGTTCCATCCGGATAAATATAAATACCGAGGTGCAAATGAACCGGAAACATTCCTTTTGTCCCGGCTTCTCCATACCCAGTATCTCCCATAAATCCAAGAAGCTGCCCGGCTTTCACCTGATCGCCAACCTTCAAATTTGCATAGGAATCCAGGTGTGCATAATAAAAATACGCCCCCGCCTCAGTCCAGATTCCAATCCGGTTCCCGCCTTTTTCAAGCCATCCGATCTTTGCCACAGTTCCATCCGTTATACTGATGATTGGATACAGCCCTCTTACATTTTCCCCCGCCATCAGATCCGTCCCCTCATGTCCTCTTTTTCCTCCATAATTTCGCTCTTCCATCCATGAATCTGCAAAGGACACAAATTTTCTGCCAGGCTTTTCTGATTCCGGTATCGGAAAATACTTCACTGTATTCCAGATTGCGCGGCAGGTATTTCTGTATGATTCATAGGAAGGGTTTCTCTTCCAGCATTTTTCTCTCTCCTGAAATGTTTCACCGGAAATCTGCCACGGGAATGTTTCGTATCCGAATTTTGTCTCCAGCCAGTAGATTCCAAGGTCTCTGCCGGGATCTTCTGCTTTCTGTATGTAGGACTCCATTTCCTCCGTCACATACTGTCTCCAAAACGCTGCTGTCTGAACTGTATTCGCATGCAGTCTTTCAGATTTCCCCTCTTCATAGACTTCATGCAGCCCAATCTGACAGAAAAATGCTGCCAGAAACACAAACAAAATCCGTCTGATCCTTTCCCGTCCAAATACTCCCTGTCTCATACTATCTGCCGCCCTGCAGTTTTTCTTCACCACCATTCTATGAATCTTCCTGTGACTTTATCCGTCATCCTTTCATTGCTTATGATATTTTTCGCATCCGGACCATACTTCCTATTTTCTAATCTCGAGGAGTATTGGACATAAAAAGCATTTTTCTCCCATATGAATAATTACAGAAAATCTATTTGGACATTCACAGGAGGTCATACTATGAAACGTAAAGCTGCAAGTTTTGGAATCATTCTTTTTTTCCTCATCATGCTCTTGTGCCCGCAGGAAGTATTTTTGGGAGCAAGCAAAGGACTTCTTCTCTGGTTTCAAACAGTTCTTCCAACACTGCTTCCATTTATGATTCTGTCCGGACTTTTGATTTCTACAAACAGTATCGTCTACCTGGACCGGATCTTCGGACCTTTTTTTCGAAGACTCTTCCGTACTTCTGAAAACGCTTCTTTTGCCATTATCGCAGGATTTCTCTGCGGTTATCCAATGGGCGCCAAAGTTACCGCAGACCTTCTCCGGCAAGATCGAATTTCTAAGACAGAAGGGCAATACTTGCTTTCTTTTTGCAATAATACCAGTCCGATGTTTATCATCAGCTACATCGTCTGGCAAAATTTTCAGGACAAATCCCTTCTTGTCCCGACTTTATTCCTTTTGTTTTTGACTCCGATCTTATCAAGTATTCTTTTCTATCCTTTTTACCATAAAAAGCAAAAGACTTCTTCGCCAGAAAAAAACAGTTCTGACAACACAAAAAAACAGGCACCCCACATTTGCATCAAATTTCAAATGTTGGATACCTGCATTATGAATAGTTTTGAAGCGATCACAAAGATTGGAGGTTATATCATGCTCTTCTCCATCCTGATCTCACTATTGTCCTCTGCCCCACTGCAGAAAATTCCGCTTCTGCATATAGCACTTCCGTTTCTAGAAATCACAAACGGAATTCCACTGTTATGCGCAGCTGACACTTCCTGCGCTGTACGCTTCGTTCTGACACTTTCTCTCACGGCATTCGGCGGTGTCTGCTCGATTGCACAGACAAACTGTATGTTAGAAGGAACCGGACTTTCCATATTTCCTTATTTCCTTCAAAAACTGATCACCGCAATTCTCTGTGGGATGCTGTCAGCTCTTTTCTTCCAACTCTTCGTCTAGCCTTAGTTCTGAGTTGCATTTCCGTCATACTCTGCTTCTTCCGGCTGAACAAGCTCCGCACGATTTGCACGTACAACGTCATAGCATTCTTTCAGTGAATTTACAAGTCCATCAAATTTAGATGTATAACTGTCCATTGTGTGTCCGACAATACTTTCAACACCTGCTAAAAGTTCGTCTGTATATTGTACAGCACCTAACCGGATATCATTTGCATCATTTGTAGCATTATCAAGAATCTGCTGCGCCTGCTCTGTCGCTGCCATCACAACTTCATTTGCCTGCGCATAAGCCTGCTGCATAATCTCATGCTCACTTACCAGCTCGTTTGTCTGTACATGCGCTTCCTCCAGCATACTGTCTGCTTTTGCCTGCGCATCTGCAAGAATCGCATCCTTATTAGAAATAATCTTCTGATAACGCTTGATCTCATCCGGTGTCTTCATGCGAAGTTCCCGAAGTAATTCATCAATGTGATCCTTATTTACGATAATCTTTGATGTAGATAATGGCTTAAACGGACATCCGTCAATATACTCCTCAATCTCTTCAATAATCTGCTCAATACGGCTGCTCATAGTTACACTCTCCTTTTGGTTTTCATCTTTTCTTCTATCTTATCTACGACCAGTTCTGGTACAAACTGTGTGATGTCGCCTCCAAATGCTGCCACTTCTTTTACAGTTGTCGAGCTAAGAAACGAATACTCCAGACTTGTGGTCAGAAACATCGTCTCTATCTCTGGTTCTAACTTGTGATTGGTCTGTGACATTTGCAACTCATATTCAAAATCTGTAATCGCGCGCAGTCCTCTTACAATTACCTTTGCACCGATCTGCTTTGCAAACTCTACCAACAATCCGTCAAAGGCCATCACCTTGACATTTGGCAGATCTTTTGTCACTTCTTCTAGTATTCTAACACGTTCTTCCACAGAAAACAACGGCGTTTTTGCTTTATTATTCAGCACACCGACAATTAATTCATCTGCGATCTGACCGGAGCGCCGGATCATATCCAGATGTCCAAATGTAACCGGATCAAAACTGCCCGGATAAATTGCTCTTAACATACTCTTTCGCTTCCTTCCAGCGCGAGGAACAAATGCAGATTGGTCTTATATTCTTTCTTTTTCAACACCGAAAATCCAAAAGATTCTACATAAGAAAAGTCCGTCGACTTAGATGCCTCTACGATGATCACACTGTCCTCATCAATCAGCTTCGATTCTGCAAGATACTCCAACACCTGCTTTTCCAACAGTTTATTATATGGCGGATCCATAAAAATATAGTCAAATGTTCCGCTTCCTTCCATGCGTCTGAGCGCAGTCATAACATCTGTCGCCATCGTCACCGCGCGTTCTTCCAATTTTGTTTTCTTCAGATTCTCTTTGATACACGCCATCGCTTTCGGATTCTGCTCCACAAATACAGCTTCCCCGGCTCCTCGGCTAAGTGCCTCAATCCCGATTCCTCCGCTTCCGGCAAACAGATCCAGAAATCTGCAATCATATAAGTAAGGAGAAATCATATTAAACAGCGTTTCCTTAATACGGTCCGTTGTCGGTCTTGTATCCAGACCATCCAATGTCTTTAATTGTAATCTTTTCGCGCTTCCTGCAATTACTCTCATAAGTTCTCCTTTCTCTCTTTCTCATTTTTACCGGCAAGCATCTGACTGCATTTTCAGAAAAACATACCGGTTCTCGTCTATTATATAAATTTGTTGTAATATTGTCAAATATAAAAAGAATGTGCCTTGGCACATTCTTTATACTTTATGGAACTCCTCTACATTGATCACAAAGATGGTGGCTCCTCCGGCTTCTACTGTGATTGGCACAAAAGAATAATTGCTCACAGGAGCACCGCTTCCCATATATGGAGCCTGCACTTCGATCTGCTGTCTCTTTGCGCATTCTTCTTTCACAATCTCAATTACTTCCGGAACTTTCTCATCCTCTGTACCGATCATCAATGTTGTATTTCCTCTCTTTAAAAATCCACCGGTACTGGAAAGCTTTGTGACACTGAATTTTTTCTCATTCAATTTCCTTGTCGCTCTTTCACTATCTTCATCATGTACGATCGCATATACTAACTTCATTTCAAAGCCCCCTTCACATGCTCTTGCTTTTCCGTTATTTTACCATTTTTTTATAAAATATGCAATCAAAGAATGAGAAAAAGCGCATAGGATTTTCCCATACGCTTTTCTCATTCTTCTACTTTTTGATCAACATTCCGGCTTATTTACCAGCCATCTGTTTCTCCTGCTGTTCAATCATTTTCTTTACCATATATCCACCAACAGATCCGTTCTGTCTGGATGTGAGGTCTCCGTTATATCCTTCTGTTAAAGGTACTCCAAGCTCGTTTGCTACCTCGTATTTGAATTTGTCTAATGCTTCTTTTGCTTCTGGTACTGCTGTTCTGTTTGATGAACGACTTGCCATGATTTTTTCCTCCTTTAAATAACTATCTTTTTGTTTTTGTAACAATTGTTTTTTGTTACATGGATAGTATATGGAGTTTTTCTGTTCTTACACTGGAAATTTTTTCTTTTTCGCAATACGACAATTTTGCGTTTCTTCTAAGCTTGTATTTTATCCTTTTACAGTGTATTCTCGATCGCACTTTTCTGCACAGAATGCTGGATATGTTCTTTTAGATTTCTGCACGCCTCTTCTTCAAGCCCTTTTCCATTTTTCAAAATCCAGTCTGCCGCCTCATTTGCTCTCTGGAGAATCTTCGCATCTTGAAAGACGTCTCCAAGCCGGAAATCCATCAGACCGCTCTGCCTGATCCCGAAGAGATCTCCCGGACCGCGGAGCTTTAAATCTTCATTCGCAATATAAAATCCATCGTTAGAACGATTCAAAATTTCCAGACGTTCTTTTGTCTCTTTCCCTTTCGAACCACTCATAAAGATACAGTAGGACTGATAGTTCCCTCTGCCGACACGTCCGCGCAGCTGGTGAAGCTGTGCAAGTCCAAACCGTTCTGCGTTTTCGATCATCATGACCGTAGCATTAGGAACATTGATCCCAACCTCGATCACAGTTGTTGACACAAGCACCTGCGATTCATTCTTTCCAAACCGCTCCATAATCTCATCCTTTTGCGACTGTTTCATTTTCCCGTGCAGAAAATCTACAATAATGTCCTCCCCCAATTCTCCCTGTAGCTTTTCCGCATAATCGATAACATTTTCCGCCTCCAGATGTTCACTCTCTTCCACCATCGGACAGATTACATAACACTGCCTTCCCTCCGCTACCTGGCGTCTGATAAACTGGTATGCCGTCTTTCGATAACTGGTATCAACAACACAGTTTTTAATCGGGAGCCTGTTCGCCGGAAGTTCATCGATCACCGACACATCCAGATCCCCGTACAAAATGATCGCCAATGTACGCGGAATCGGTGTCGCGCTCATAACAAGAATATGAGGCAGTTCCCCTTTTCCCGCAAACTGTTCTCTCTGTTTTACCCCAAATCGATGCTGTTCGTCAGTCACAACAAGTGCCAGATTCGCATAGGTTACTTTCTCCTGGATCAGCGCGTGTGTTCCGACAATGATCTGTGCCTGCCCCGATTCGATACGCCCGTATGCAAGCCGTTTTTCTTTTGCTGTCATCGAACCTGTCAGCAATTCTACTTTTAACGGAATCTCATATTGTTCAAACATCTCTGTGATAGAATCAAAATGCTGTCTTGCAAGCACCTCTGTCGGAGCCATCATCGCTCCCTGCCAGCCACAGAACGCCACACTCATCAAACTTAAGACTGCTATGATCGTCTTACCTGATCCGACATCCCCCTGAATCAGACGCGCCATCGTATGTGTGCCTGCCATATCTTTTTGAAGCTGTTCCCATACTTTTTTCTGGGCATTCGTCAATTCATAAGGAAGCTTTTCCAAAAACACTTCTATCTCTTCTGACGGATGAACCGGAAACTGATTTCGACTTCGCTCTTTCTTTTCTTTCATTTGCCGCAGCGAAAGAATAAATACAAGGAACTCCTCAAAGACCAACCTCTCTCTCGCCTGATAAAATTCCTGCTTTTCTTTTGGAAAATGTATTCCTCTTACTGAAAAGTTATACTCTGCCAGATGGTATTTCATACGCACGGTTGCCGGAAGGATCTCTTTTTGCAGTTCTAGATAATCAAGAGCCTGTCGCACCGCTTTCATCACCGCATTATTTGTCAGTCCTGCCGTCAGGGGGTAAATTGGCTGAAGCGTATCTAATTTTTTTTCATAGCTATCCGCCGGAGAAAAAATCTCCGGATGTTCCATAACTCTAACTCCCTTTTTTGTCACAACCCTTCCGCGCAGAATCACAATCTGACCATTTTGCAATGTATTTCTCAGAAAAGGCATCCGGTACCAGACAATCTTTATTGTTCCCGTCATATCTTTTAGATATCCGCTTGTCACCTGAGCCCCCCGGCTGCTCACCTGAAGCGTCCCATAAATCATGCCTCTGACCGCCTGCACTTTCTGTTCCTGAATCTCCCCGATACTAACAGGTGGATCATAGACATCATACCCACGCGGAAAATACCGAATCAGATCTCCCACGGTAAAAACCCCTAGTTTCTGAAACAGCTTTTCTGTCTTCTCTCCAATTCCTTTTAATTCTCCGACTCCCGACTGCTCATTCATGAATTTCTTTTTTCTCCTTTTTTAGTAGATTTTTCACCGACCATTTTCTTAAAATACCTCGATAGAAAAAAGCCGTAAGACAAATCGATTGTTGCACTATCCTACCATTTCTGATTTTCCCTTGTGCAGCCCGATCTTATCCCACGGCAGCTTTCCCATATATGATTTTCTAATGGCAGAATTGCTCTGCTTCTCTCCTACTCAACAGATACTACATAATAGTAGATCGGCTGACCTCCAAAATGTGTATCTACATCCACGTCCGGATAAATCTCTTCCAGTTCTTCTGTGAATCTGTCCGCCTCTTCCTCGGATACCTCTTCCCCATAGTACAGGCTGATTAATTCTGAGTCTTCTGTCACAAGATGTGCGAGCATCTCCTTTGTTGTCTCCTCCACAGAAGTTCCGACAGCAAGAATTCCACTGTCACCGATTCCCATGATATCTCCTTGATGAATTTCCTTGTCATCAATCTTTGTATCTCTGACCGCATAGGTTACCTGGCCTGATTTTACATTTTTTATTTCTTCCAACATAGTTTCTTCATTCCAGTCAGCATCATTTTCCGGGGAAAAATTGATAATTGCTGTAATGCCCTGAGGCACGGTCTTTGTCGGAATTACAATAATATCTTTATCTTCTGTCAGCTCTTTTGCCTGATTAGCGGCAAGAATGATATTCTTATTATTCGGAAGAATAAAGATATGTTTTGCATGAACCGCATCGATAGCTGTGAGCATGTCCTCTGTACTTGGGTTCATTGTCTGACCGCCTTCAATAATGTAGTCTGCTCCAAGTTCACGGAAAATCTCGTTCATTCCTTCTCCGATAGAAACTGCGATAAATCCCATATCTTTCATAGGAACTTCTTTCTTCTCAGCAGCCTGCTGTGCTGCGAGTTTCTCTGCATCACGAATCAGCTTCTCTTGATGTTCCTCACGCATATTGTCAATCTTCATACGAGACAATTGTCCATAAGTGAGTGCTTTCTGAATTGCAAGACCCGGATCATTTGTGTGCACATGGATTTTCACAATCTCATCATCTGCAACACATACAATAGAATCTCCGATTGATTCCAGATAAGCTTTAAATTCCATCTCATCTGCCTCTGTAAAATGCTTTTCTGTCATGATGATAAATTCTGTGCAATAACCAAACTTAATATGTGCAGCTGTATCCTGGCTGACTCTTGTCACCGTAGCACCGCTTCCTGCGGAAATCGCGCTATAATCTACCTCTTTGCCAAGAAATGCATCATAAGCACCCTTTAAAACTTCTAAAAGTCCTTGTCCGCCGGAATCCACAACACCCGCTTCTTTTAAGACCGGGAGCATATCCGGTGTCTGAGAAAGTACATATTCGGCATGTGCGATCACTTGCGGGATAAACTCTTCCAAGTCATCTGTCTCTCCGACCAGTTCCATCGCTTTCTCTGCAATCCCTCTTGCAACAGTAAGAATCGTACCTTCCTTTGGTTTCATGACAGCCTTGTAAGCGGTCTCCTTCGCTTTTTCACATGCATTGGCAAGTACAACTACATCTACTTCATCATACTCCTTGATCCCCTTTGTGAAACCACGGAACAGCTGAGAGAGAATAACACCGGAATTTCCTCTTGCACCTCTGAGGGAACCAGATGAAATTGCCTTTGCAAGTGTCTCCATCTCCACTTTCTCCAACGCAGATACTTCTTTGGCTGCTGACATGATAGTCAGAGACATATTGGTACCCGTATCTCCATCTGGAACCGGAAATACATTCAGTTCGTTGATAAATTCTTTCTTTGCTTCTATGTTCGCAGCTCCTGCCAGAAACATCTTTCTGAGCATCTCTGCATTCATTGTCTTCATTGCCACAATGAGTTCCTCCTTAACTAATCAATAACTCTTACGCCTTCTACGAAGATATTGATCTTCTCCACCGGCATACCAGAAAATTCTTCTACTTTATATTTGACGTTACTGATCAGATTATCAGATACCGCCGAAATACTAACCCCATATACAACGATCACATGAAAGTTTAAAGTAATCTTGTTCTCATCTGAGATGGATACCTGAATCCCGTGTGTCAGGCTTTCTTTCTTTAGTAATTTTACAAGTCCGTCCTTCATGCTGACTGCTGCCATTCCGACAATCCCGAAGCACTCCACAGCAACCGAACCTGCATATTTTGCAATTACCTCCGAATCAATAGTAATGATTCCAAGTTCTGTACTCATACAACCTTTCATATCTATTCCCTCCAATTCTTCTGGATTTTTTCGCTTCGCATGCATTTAACATATGTATTATACTCTGTTTTGCTTCACTTTACAAGAATTCCTACTAAAGTTTTTCCTTTTTGAATTTTATGCTTGCAAAATCCAACACTTTCTGATAGAATAAACAGTGTTATGAGTCTAAAGAAGACTATTAAGATCGTTAGGAGGTGCAATTATGGCTAAATGTGCTATTTGTGAAAAGGGTGCTCACTTCGGAAATAACGTAAGTCACTCTAATAGAAAAACACCAAAAATGTGGAAATCAAATGTAAAATCAGTAAGAGTTAAAACAGAAGGCGGTTCTAAAAAAATGTATGTTTGTACTTCTTGCTTAAAATCTGGCAAAGTTGAACGTGCTTAATCAGCCTTAAAAAAGAGCCTGTATCTTATCGTTTTGATAAATGATAAGATACAGGCTCTTTTTCCGTTCGAAAGCCAATTTCACAAAAAGAAAAAAACAGAGAGAACTTCTCCCTGTTTTCCTATCAGCAGCTAAACAGCAAATATCCTGCCAGAATACAGATCAGTATCAGCATCACTGTCCAGAAAGTATTTTCAAGGAACATTGTAATCAACATCCCGATCGCCACAAAAAACAGCGCAAATCCTGCAACACGTTTCATCTATGTCCCCCGTTTCAAACACTTTCTTTACTTCCAGTTTATGCAGGCTTTCTGTTCTTATGCCTGTCCGTTCTTATCTGCTTCCGCTTCACTCAGCATTTCATTTACTTCTTTTTCTGTCACTGTCTTCTCGCCCTTGGAGCTAAAGCGGTCAATAACCTCTGGAACCATATCAAGAATTTTTGTGATAGTATCCTGATTTTTAATGTTCACAAGTCTTGTTGTACCATTCTGAATAACAAGAACTGCACTCGGTGACATCTTTCCACCAAGACCTCCTCCCGCTCTGTCTTTCTGTTCACCTGCAAAAGCTCCTGCTCCAACACCAAAGGAAACCTCCACCAGAGGCAGGATGATCGTGTCTCCAATATGAATCGCCTCACCTACCACTGTCTTCGAAGAAAGGACACTGTCCATTCCATGAAAAAGAGCTTCTACTGTTCCATTAAATTTGTTCTCTGCCATCACATTTTCCTCCTACCATTTTAATTTTTTGATATCTATGATGATTTTTCTTACATCTCGGTCTTTGATCAATCTCCACAGAATGGCTAGCATCCGGAAATTATGGATTTTGCCCTCTATATGGACAGAACCCTCTAATACTTTATTCTCAAAATCCGGTACAATAACTGTATTCTCCCCCAAAAACGGGAACAGCATACCAAGCACTGCCAACGCCTGTCCGGTCATATACGGATCTTCCAGACCAATTTTTCCTACAATCTTAACATCTTTCGGAGAGACATGTCCAAGAAACCTTCGCACTTCCCGCTTCAGACTGCAAAATGCCCTGCGATGAGAAGCATCTGTGAGAAAGCTTTCGATTTGCTCCTTTTTTCCTCGAAGATTTCTTCCTATTGCAAGAATCTTTCTCCAAAAACTTTTGCAGCTTTCTATCCACTCAGAAATTTTCTCTTTCATACGGTCCCAAAGAGGCTTTTTCTTTCTGCCGCCTGCTTTTCGCCGATCAGCTGTGAAACTTTCCTTTTCTTCCTCTTCTTTGTCTATCCCAGATTCCGTTTTCTCCTGACGACACTCTCTTTTCTCCGCCTGCTCTTGCACGTTATTTTCAGGCAGAGAACGATTTGTTTTCTCCGGCGGCAGACTCTCTTTCTGCTCCTTTAAAAATTTCTGTTCCTCTTTTTCTTTCTGAAGATCATTTTCTTCTTTTTCTTCTGGAACTTCGATTTTTTCTTCCGACTTTCCTTCTTTTTCTTCCGAGAACAGATATTTCCAACCGATTCTGATTTTCATATCCGCTTTCCCTTTTTTCCAGCAGGCAGTCAAAAAAAATAATTTCCACATCCACGAAAGTTCAAACTCTGCTTCCAGTGTCTCTATATCATTTTGACAGGATGCATCTGCACGGTACCGAATGGGAACAAATAGTCCCAAATTAATGAGTAACAATACTAAGAGCAAGAAAACCGCCAGTACAATCCCTATCCATTTTAAAATCAGCAACAAAATATGCAGCATAACTTTACCTGTCAGATCCTTTCCTGAATATATTTTTTCATCTCAAGTGTCTTTGTGGCCTCATGCACTTCCTCTGCGATTTTTCTCACAAGCTCATATGCTTCCCATTCACTTGCCGCAATTCCAACGATCCATGGCTCCTTCTCAAAATAGAGCGGTTGAAGAAGCATTGCTGCATGATAAATTTCCAGCTGTTCCCCTTCTTTTTGGGAAAGCACAATCACATATGCTTGAAGTTGTGGCCTTCTATACTTTATTTTCCGTAAAATTGATTTTTCTTTTCCTTTGATAGATTCCCCGACATAGAGCTTCCTATAAATATTCATCTGTCCGCCTTCTTTATCTCTTTTCATCTTTTTTCCAAAATGCACTGCCCTTATTCATAATAATACGCATTCATAATAGCTTTTGCAACCGGAATCGCCCTTCCACCGGTTTGCATCTCATTTCCTTCTACGATCACACTGACAACAAGTTCCGGATCCTCCACATTTGTAAACCCGACAAACCAGGAATGACTCTGACCGTCGGAACCATATTCTGCAGTCCCTGTCTTCCCGGCAACACTGTAACTTTCTCCAGAAAGCTCCATTCCGGTTCCCTGTGTCACAACCGATGTCATATACTGTGTCAGAATGGATGCCTCTTCCGCCGTCATCAATTCCTTATAAACGGAAGGTTTGTTCTTTTTCACCGGTGTTCCGGTATAATTCGTCACTTCACTCACAAGATAAGGCTTCATCAGTTTTCCGCCATTTGCCACCGCCGATGTGATCAGTGCCATATGATATGGACTGACCTGTGTATCTCCCTGTCCCATGGCAGTCATCATCACTTCCGCGCTTGTCGATGTTTCCTCTAAAGAAAAATCACTCTTCCGGTAATCCAACACCGATGGCAACTTAGAATTAAAGAGCAGCTGTTTACATGTCTTTGCATAGGATTTTCTGTCAAGACTCAATCCAATATTTGCAAATGAGGAGTTACATGAATTGGCAAAAGAAGTATTCAGATCCTGAAATCCATGTGCGATATGATTAAAACACGGGATCGTAGTACCATCATAAGTAATTTCCCCATAGCAATCATATGTATATGCACCATAGGCCGGCTGCTCCCGGATATATTCCAGCGCTGTTACTATCTTGAAGATTGAACCCGGAGCATAAGCTCCCTGCATGGCACGGTTTAAAAGAGGACTCTGCTCATTGTCCGCGTTTAAATATTCCCAGTTGTCTTCAACACTGTTCGGATCAAAGGACGGCTTGGAAACCATCGCCAATATTTTCCCGGTATCCGCCTCCATGACAACAACCGCACCTTTTTCATCTCCCAATGCATGGTATGCTGTTGTCTGCAGTTTTGCGTCCAGTGTTGTTACAACACTGTCCCCGGTATTTTTTTTCGCCTGAAATTCTTTGATAATCCGCTCTACAAAAAAAGCATTGGAAGTCAGAAGATCAAAATTTTCTGCAGATTCCAGTCCGCTCTTTCCGTTGACATCATAACCGACTACATGGGCAAATACTTCGCCATACGGATAGGTACGCATCTCACTTCCATCTTCTGCCACTTCCGTCTTTGCCAGTACCTCTCCATTTCGGTCAAGGATCGAACCTCTCACAACACGGTCAGAAAATGTATCCTGTCTTGTATTATACGGACTATTAATAATTTTTTCACTCTTCACCACATTAAAATATACAATATATCCCATCAGAACAAGAAACAATGTGACAAACAAGTAGGTCACTCTAGCGAATTCTTTGTTTGTAGCTTTCTTCTTTTTTTGTCTTTCTTTTTCTCGTTTCCTTTTGGAACGCTTCCCGTCTTCTCTCATCTCGTAATTGTCTTGCTTTCTTTCTCTCAATGATCTCTTCCTCATCTTCTCTTAAAATATACAGTCCCTGAATAATCGCAAACATGATCAATGTACTTAAGATAGAACTTCCTCCGTAACTGACAAGCGGAAGTGTCACCCCGGTAGATGGGATAAATTTTGTCACACCGCCGATCGTTAGAAATACCTGAAAGATATAGCAGGTACCAAGCCCTAACGCTACAAGCTTATAGAATCGGTTTCTCAGCTGCATGGCAATATTCAAAAACATAATATAGCAACTTACACAAACAAGGATCAAGCATAGTCCGAAAATCAACCCCAGTTCCTCCACAATCGCAGAAAAAATAAAATCTTCTGCTGCTACCGGTATACTCTCCGGAGATCCCTGACAAAGTCCCATACCTAACCACCCTCCGGTTCCAATTGCAAACAGCGACTGCGCCACCTGAAAACCTCCGGTTTCATAAGTTGCAAACGGATCTTTCCAGACAGATACACGAACCTTGATGTGTCGGAACAAATGATAAGCGATCACTGCCGCGCCACTTCCTGCCAGCATTCCTCCGGCCAGATAAAGCGGCTGCTTTGTCGCCACATAAAGCATGATCAGGTACACAACAAACAAAATCAGAGCAGCCCCCAGATCTGTCGATGCCACAAGAATCAGCACGTGTGCCGCGGCAATTGCCGTCGTGATCACTACATTTTTAAAGTCTGTCGATTTCCGAAGACTCGCCGCCACAAAAAATACAAACGAAATCTTTACAAACTCCGACGGCTGGATACTGATCCCTGCAACAGAAAACCCAAGTTTTGCCCCGCCGGATGTCACCGCAAATACCGCAACAAGTGCAAGTGCCGCAAGACCTACGCCTGCATAAATATAAGTCCATTCCGCCAACGACTTCATCTTTCGTATGACAACCGGAACGATCAGACTTATTATCATCGAGATTCCAACAAAAATAAACTGTTTGATTGCCTTCTCTGTATTCAAGCGCAAAATCATAATAAAACCGATTGATAAAAGCATACACATGTTGTTGATTACGACTCTTGATACGTTCGGATAAAGAATCGTATACAGCGCGATCACCGCAAGAAATAAAATCACCTGCGCCAAATAGAAAAATATAATCTCTGTCTTTTCGGTCTTCAGATACATGACCCCATATGCGATCAACTGAATGGAAAACATCAGCTTATTCTGTCTTAATAGAATCTGCTGCCTGTCCTCCTCGTATTCATAACGAAATACAGAAAAACAAGAATACGTATATACTGTCATCAGAACAATCAACAGATATTTTGAAAATTCAACTATAATATTTACCAATGTTTCACCTACTTTATACCCCTTTTAAAATGTCCTCTTGTAAATTCAAACGGAAGTTCTCCAATTTCTGCTTTGTTCAGAAATACTTCCTGATAAAGCGCAAGCATCTGCCTTGTCCTTTGCTCATCTTCCAAAGTAAATGCAAGTCTAAGTGCTGCCGGGGCCAGCCTTTCAATCTCCCTCTTTTGGTCGATCAATACAACCGGCGCAGTGTTATAAATGATATTGTAACACTCTTCACAACAGTTTTTTACCTGGAATGACTTCTGACAGCGGTCTTTCATAGTAAGAAATCCCGTCTGATGTGCACAGCCCGCCGTTGTCTTCTGCACGCACTGGGCAGATACCATCATCGGCAGATATCCATAAATCAACAGCTCCATCCCTTCGCATCCCAACTCCGAGAGTTCATGGCAATTCAATTCCAACGGTGCCGAAAGTTCTGACACATATTTTTTCCAAAATTCCTTCGCATAGTGATTAAACTGATAGATATGGTGATCTGCCACAATTGTCTTCTCATAAGAATGCTCTCGTAAAAACTGAACGGATTCCATATTTCGAACAAGCACACCGTCAAACTGCTCCTCAAGCTGCCTATAATTTTTCTCATAGCGCTTTCTTGTCCTATCTCTGAAAATATGAGGCATTGCAAGAAATACTGTTTTCCCTTTTTCGTGCAAAAAGCTAATAGCCTCATTCATCTTGGCAGATTGTAAGATTCCCGGAAACATATTACAGTCAATATATACCCTGGAAATCCATGAAGCCTCGGCAATCGGCTCCAACTGGCATCCCTGTTCCGCATATGCATACATCTCTGCTGTTGCTGCTTCTGGTTGCAAATGCAGACTTCTTCCAGTATCCAGTATCTTTGCTTCTCTTCCCCTTTTTTCTTTCTCCACTTCTTCTGAACCGCTTCTTCTATACTGTGACACAATCTTTGCTTCCAAAGCCTCCAGCCCTTTTCTTCGCAGCTCATTTAACTGCTGCATTGGAAGAAAGACATCTTCTTTCACACAAACCTGAATCTCTTCAAATTGAAATGGCGTATTTCCTGTCTTTTTCATCTGCTTTTCAATCCGCGCAACATCCAACGGAGAATTCTGCGGGATTTCTGCCACAGCTCCTTCGACTTCCACAGCAATCTGTTTCCACTGTAATTGTAGTATAGCAGATTTTCCCGGAGAAAGAATTAAATTCCCCTTAATTTTTTCCTGCACTTTTTCTCTAAAAATGTCGTTTTTTATCTGTGAGAGCAATTTTTCATTCCGCGTACGATACAATGACATCCCGTCACTGATTCTCTGATGCTTATGTGTCACAAAGGAAATTTTCTGTCCTTCTGCCACCGCCTGTCCAACTGTATACGTCTCTTTTTTGTCTGGCATCTCCAGAACATCTCCTTTTTCCAATGGACGAAGTGCTTTGGCAGTCACTTGTTTTCCTTGCTGTTTTAACACTTTCACAGCTTCCACACCCGCATGATTCGGTCTGGACAGCGAGATCATTTCTCTTCCATTTCTCGTGTGATAATATCCCCCGTGAAACCCTCCGCGGTTATAAATATCCATCAGCATCTCTTTATCCTTGCGAGATACAGCAAACCCTTTCTTTCCCTGTGTCAGATAAAGATCCGCATATTTGCGGTACATCGCAGTAACAGCTGCCACATATTCTGGTTTTTTCATTCTTCCTTCAATTTTAAAAGAATAAATTCCCGCCTCACACAACTCCGGAATGTAATCAAGCGTACAGATATCTTTAAGGCTCAGAACATAAGACTCTTTCCCACTTTTGCCAACCTTATAAGGCAGACGGCAAGGCTGGGCACACTGCCCCCTGTTCCCGCTCCTTCCTCCGATCATACTGCTGTACAGACACTGCCCTGAATAGCAATAGCAGAGCGCTCCATGTACGAAACTTTCCACTTCCAGATTTGTCTGTTCCGTAATCGCCCTCACTTCCTCAAGCTGGAGTTCCCTGGAAGTGACAACCCGCTCCACCCCCTGCTCCTCGAGGAATTTTGCTCCAAGCACATTTGTCACAGTCATCTGCGTGCTTGCATGAATAGGCAAATTCGGAAAATGCTGCCGCAGAAATGACAGCACACCCAAATCCTGTACGATCACTGCATCCAGCCCCTGCCTGTAATACGGCTCAATATACTGATACAGTTCATTTTCAATTTCTTTTTCTTTTAAAAGCGTATTCACAGTCATATAAATCTTTCGGTCGTGCAGGTGGACAAAATCAATCGCCTCCAACATCTGCTCCTCTGAAAAATTATTTGCGAATGCCCGCGCACCAAATTTATTTCCTCCGACATAGACCGCATCTGCTCCTGCTAAAACAGCTGCCTCCAAACTTTCATAGGATCCTGCCGGTGCCAATATTTCTATTCTTTTCATTTTTCTATCCTTTAAAAAAGGCTGTCAGATGACAGCCTATTTGTTTCTTGTGTTCATTTCAGTTTCCAGTTTAACAATCTTCATCTGCAAGGCTCTATTCTCTTCCTTCAGATCTTCCATCACTTTCTGTAGATTCTCAAGCTTGATCTGCTCCGTGATCAGCTCATGCTTCAGATCGTACATCTCTTTGTTCTTCTTTTCAATATCTTCTTCAAATGTATTGCCCAGCTGCTTCGCCTTAAAGTAATCGTCCGCAATGTTCAACGACAGAAGGATACTTCTAAGTTCTGCGCTTTGTCTGCGATAGTTCTCGCTGCTGGTACATTCTGCAATTTTATGATTCAAATAAGTGGATACTTTCTGAAGATATTCTTCACTCTCAAATCCGCCGAGTGTGAAAACTTTTCCACCTATCAAAACTTCTGTATAATTCTTTCCCGAAGCCATGGAAAACCTCCTTATGCTTTACAATCTTCTTCTCCATTATAAACCATATTTCCAGAAAAACAACTATTTTTACTGATTTTTATAGGAAATTCCCAAATGTGCATATGCCTTGTCCGTGACAATCCTTCCTCTCGGTGTTCTCTGGATGAATCCATTTTTTAAAAGGTATGGCTCGCAGACATCCTCGATAGTACCCGAATCCTCACCGATCGATGCCGCAAGTGTTTCCAGTCCAACCGGTCCTCCCTGAAACTTCTCGATCATTGCAAGCAAAAGATTCCGATCCACATGATCAAGCCCATAACGATCCACATCCAGAAGATCCAGTGCATAATTTGCCACTTCTTCCGTAATCCGTCCATCGTACTTGACCTGCGCGAAATCTCTCACCCGCTTTAACAGACGATTCGCCAGACGCGGGGTTCCCCTGGAACGCTTTGCAAGCTCTAATGCACCTTTTGCATCAATCTCCACGCCAAGTACATCCGCCGAGCGCATGATGATCGTCCGCAGCTCTTCTTCTGTGTAAAATTCCAATCTTTGTACAACTCCAAAACGATCCCGCAGCGGCGCCGTAAGCATCCCTGCCCGCGTTGTCGCTCCAACCAATGTAAAATGAGGAAGATCTAGGCGGATGGAACGTGCCCCCGCCCCTTTTCCGATCATAATGTCGATCACATAATCTTCCATCGCCGGGTAGAGTACCTCCTCTACCTGTCTGTTCAGACGATGGATCTCATCCACAAACAAAACATCTCCTTCTTGGAGATTATTTAAAATTGCTGCCATCTCCCCGGGTTTTTCAATCGCCGGACCAGACGTGATCTTTACATTGACTTCCATCTCATTTGCAATGATTCCGGCAAGAGTCGTCTTCCCAAGTCCCGGAGGACCATAGAACAACACATGATCCAGAGATTCTCCTCTTGCCTTTGCAGCCTCAATATAAATCTTCAGCGTCTCTTTCGCCTTCTCCTGCCCAATATAATCTTTTAGGAGAGTCGGTCTTAAATGACTTTCAATCTTTACATCTTCTTCCAGATTCTCTGTTGTAATAATTCTCTTTGCCATATCTGTCCTTGTCCTTTAAAATACCATAAATTTTAACGATTGTTTCAATAGTTCTTCTACAGTCATCGTCTCTGTCATCGGAACTTTCTTGACCGCCTTCAGGCTTTCTGCACTGCCATAGCCAAGTGCCACAAGCGCCTGCACCGCTTCCGACTGCATATCCGCTCCTCCTGATGGGACTGACATCACTTCCTCTTCTTTTGTCAATACATCATCAATGTTCAACTTGTCTTTTAGTTCGATGATCAGCTTCTCAGCCGTCTTCTTTCCGATTCCCGGAGCCGCTGAGATTGCTTTAACATCCCCGGCCAGCACCGCAAACCGCAAGTCATCCGGTGTCATCTTCGATAAAATATTCAAGCCTCCTTTCGGCCCAATTCCATTCACTCCGATCAAAAGCCGAAAAACTTTTAAATCATCTTTTGTCAGAAACCCAAACAACTGCATGGCATCCTCACGCACGTTCAGATAAGTATGGATCTTCACTTCACTCCCTATCGGAGGCAACATCGTCATTGCCTGCCCCGGCATGAAGATCCCATATCCAATCCCCTGCACTTCTACTACGACCTGTTCTTCACCGACCGCAGCCAGTTCTCCTTTAATATATGAAATCATCTCGTCTGTCCTTTCTGTAAATATCGCTGTAATCTCTGTACGAGTAGCCCGATCACTGCTCCGGTGAGTATTCCGGCTGTCAACAGCACCGGCATATAATAGGAAATACTCAAACTTTCCACCACCAGCATCGCAACAAGAAGCTGTCCGATATTATGAAACACTCCACCGGCAATACTGACACCTATCACACTGAAGCTTCCTCTCTTCTTCAAAAGATGCATAATTAAAATACTAAAACAACTTCCGGCAATACTATAAAAAATAGCAAACAGATTCCCAAACAGAAAGCCTGTCAAAATATTTCGAAGAATCGCCAACACAAAGGCCTCCTTCGTCCCGGCATAGTAAAGCGCTGTCACTGTGACAATATTTGCCAGTCCAAGCTTGATGCCCGGGATTCCGAAAGAAATCGGAATCAAAGTTTCCACATAACTAAAAATCAATGACAACGCCAGAAACATCCCAAAATAAGCTGATTGTCTGCCCCAGTCCTTCCGATGCTTCTGATTTCTATCCTGCAACTGCATCATTTTCCTTACTTCCTTCATCCGCTCTGTCTACAATCTCCAAAATCACCTTGTTCGGAAGACAGATAATACTCTCACGATTCTTTGAAATCTTCGGATGTGCAGCACAAATCTGATCCGGACAATCTGCCCAGATCATCTCCACTTGCCCATCCTGAATTTTTACCCGGTTATGTTCTCCAATTGCAATCTCCGCATCTTCCTCCAGACTGACTTCCCGAAAAACTTCTCCGTCTACTTTTATTCTCAAATATTTTTCTGCATCCTTTCCTCTTCTTTCCGTGAAACAATTCCCCACCAGAAAGAAAAGTGCAGCGATCAAAACAGTTCCTGCCAGGATCCAGTCATTCTTTTTCATCCTATCACGATTCCTCTCTGATCTTTTCTGTCCATTCATTTCGGTACTACTCATTCTATCACAACCAATGATCGGATGCAACCACATGTTCGATTTCATGTGAATTGTATCAGCCTGCAATATCGTATTCTCATGCGAAACGTGTTTTCTACTGCACAGGATTCCATAGGCGTTCCCTATACAAAAAATCTCCCAGACATAGATTTCAAAAATTCGTCTATGTCTGAGAGATCTGACGCTAATTAATAATAAAGTGCATTTGACATTGCAATTCCGAACACAACAAAGAATAATGTATAAAGTACAATGACAACTGCCATCACGATCAACATCGCGCGGCTATAATTTTTCCGGTTGATATTTGTATTGGCACCAAATGCCCAAATAAAATAGAGAACAATTCCTACGCAAGGAACTAATCCTGCCAGAATAGTAAGCAACCACTCACCCATAGATAATGGTGCATCTAATGGTTTCTTTCCGGAATTCCCACTATAATTCTGATTATAATTCTGCTGGTATCCTTGATTATAGTTCATATCATAATTCTGATTATAGTTCTACTGATATGCTCCATTGTTCTCGCCAGAACCATTCTGAGAACCATCACTATAATATCCATAGTTCATCGTCTGCTGATAAGAATTGTCTGCTGCCTCTGCATTCTGATCCTGCTCTGGCATATTACTGAATTTTTCATCCATACTAAAATCCTCCTCGTTCTCTCTTTCAAATCATTTTGAACATACGCTATATCCTTCTAATCTGAAATTCAAGTACATTTCTATTTTTTGATTCTAGCATATTTTTATGTTTTGCACAATTATTTTTTTGCATTTTTCTATCTTCTATATATTCTGTCCAATATTTTGTACAAAAGATTCTCTCGATAATATCCCATCGGAGCTTCTCCCGGAAATTGTGTCAGCATCCGGTAAATATAAATTACAATACATGCAATAAGGAGAACTGCACCCCATGCTGCCACATGCGGCAGTTTTCTTCCAAGAATATAGCGATAAAAGAAAAACGCACACAGAAAAAAGATCATCGGATAGATCATCGGATTCATCCGATATGCCTCAGCAAACTTTGCGCAAAACAAGAGTCTGGCAGCTCGTGTCAGACCACAGGCAGGACACGGAAATCCCGTCAGACAGACACTCGGACAGCCCGCATTGCAGCCTACATGCATAAAAAGAAAATATACTGCTACTGCAAACAATGCTGTCCGGTACTGGAACAAATCCTTCCAGATCCGTGCAGCTATCTTTTTCACAATCTCTTTTACAGAATGATCTTTTTCGGACATTTTTCAGCACATGCTCCACAGTTCGTACATTTCTCCGGATCGATCCACGCAAGATTATTCTCCACAACGATTGCATCTGCCGGGCAGACTTTCTGACACATCCGACAGCCAATGCATCCCGTGCTGCATACAGCCATCACATCTTTTCCCTTTTCCTTAGAACTGCACTGTACAAGATGCTTTGCCTCATATGGTACAAGCTCGATCAGATTTTTCGGACATGCTTTGATACATTTTCCACATGCTTTGCATGCTTCTTTATCTACTACCGCAACTCCGTCTACAATGTGAATCGCATCAAACGGACAGGCTTTTACACAAGTGCCAAATCCACAACATCCGTAATCACAGGATTTTGGACCACCATTCTGCATATGCGCCATCATCACGCAGTCCTCGATTCCCGTGTACGCATAATCCTGCTTTGCTTTCCCACAAGTCCCCGCACATTTGACAAACGCAGTCATCCGCTTCTGTTCTCCTGCTGCGACTCCCATAATCTCTCCGATTTTTTCCGCCACCGGAGCGCCGCCGACTGGACAGGCAGAGATTTCCGCCTCTCCTTTTACGATCGCGGCAGCAAGTCCGGAGCACCCTGCGTATCCACAGCCGCCGCAATTATTGCCCGGAAGCGCATCACATACTTTTGTTTCACGCTCATCAACTTCCACTGCAAATTTCTGTCCCGCAACTCCGAGGAATACACCAATGAACAGGCCGACTCCTCCCACGATCAGGGCAGCAAATATAATTCCTGTAATACTCATCGTCTTTCCTCCTGCCTATAAGTTCAGTCCGGAAAATCCAAAGAATGCAATCGCCATCAAGCCTGCTGTCACAAGCACAATCGGCATTCCCCGAAAGGATTCCGGCACATCATTATGTTCTGTCTTCTCCCGAATTCCTGCCATGATGACAATGGCGATCGTAAATCCTACCGCCGTTGCAAACCCATTCACAACACTGGCTAAAATTCCATAATCCTTCTGCACGTTTTTCAAAGCAACTCCAAGTACCGCACAGTTTGTCGTAATCAATGGCAAGTACACCCCAAGCGCGTTGTAAAGCGGAGGCATCATTTTCTTTAACAACATCTCCACAAACTGAACAAGTGCAGCGATGACAAGAATAAACACAATCGTCTGAAGATAGACAAGTCTTCCATTTAAAATTGCATCGTTTGCAAGAATAAATTTGTAAATCAGGCTTGTGATAAAGGAAGAGATCGTCAACACGAAAATAACTGCTCCTCCCATTCCTGCTGCCGTCTCCACCTTTTTAGATACGCCGAGGAACGGACAAAGACCTAAAAACTGGCTGAGAACAACATTATTTACAAGCGCTGCACCGACTGCAATCAATAATAGTTCTTCCATTTACTTTCCCTCCTGCTTCTCTACCGAAAACACTGCTTTTCCACAACTTCCGTTTCCACAGGATGCGCAGCTGCCATCACAGCCACTAGCCGCCTCCTGCTGTCCGCCTTTCGCCTTTGCCGCTTTCACTTTGTTCTGAACCGCCACAAGACAGGCAAGCACAAAAAATGCCCCTGGAGCAAGCACAAAGATCGTGATTGGTTCATACGAGGCCGGCATGATCTTCCAGCCAAAAATCTTCCCGCTTCCGATAATCTCACGGACCATTCCGATTGCTGTCAGACCTACTGTAAAGCCAAGTCCCATCCCAAGTCCATCAAAGATAGACGGAAGCACCGGATTTTTGGAAGCATAGCTCTCAGCACGTCCAAGAATAATACAGTTTACAACAATCAGCGGAATATAAAGTCCAAGCGAATCGTAAAGACTTGGAATAAACCCTTCCAACAAAAACTGCACCATTGTGACAAACGATGCCACGATCACAATAAAAGACGGTACACGCGCACTGTCCGGGATAATCTTTCGCAGCATGGAGATCAACATGTTTGACATTACAAGGACAACCGTTGTTGTCAGTCCCATCCCGAGTCCGTTGATTGCAGAAGTCGTCACCGCAAGTGTCGGACACATTCCAAGCATCAGCACAAATGTCGGGTTCTCCTTGATCAGTCCGTTAAAAAGTCGTTCCGTACACTTATTCATTGACACTTCCTCCTTCCATTGCTCCATGATAATAGGCAACTGCGGCATTGACCGCATTGGTAACCGCATCGGTTGTGATCGTTGCTCCGCTTAACGCATCGATCTTACCCTCTTTGCCACCATCTCCTTTTACAACCTCAAAATGATCTGTATTGACATCTTGAAACTGTTCCTTAAATTCTGGTTCCTGTGCATTCATTCCAAGACCGGCAGTTTCACTGATTGATAACAGTTCGATTCCTGTCACAGTGCCATCCAGTGTAATCCCGACAGACACTTTGATCTCTCCGCCATATCCTTCTTTGGATGTAGCTGTTACCACACTGCCAATTGCATTTTCCCCGCTGTCAAGGGCCAATGCCGCTTCATTGACATAGCAGCCACTAACCCCTGCATTTCTTAAAATTTCTTCTGCCTCTTTTTCCTCAAATGCTTCAAATGTCTGAAAGGTTTCTGCCTCTTGAAACACAGTATGATATGCCTCCTGCTTTCGATTTTCTCTGCTGGCAGCAATCGGCTCTTTTGTAATCTCATAGACAAATCCGAGAAGCAGACCGGATATCAATGTGATCGCAGTCAGGATCAATGTATTTTTTATGATCTTCTGATTCATTATCTCTCTCCTCCCTTCCCGAATGGACGTGGGCGGGTTACTCTTTCAATCAATGGGACAAGCAGATTGCTGATAATGATTGCATAAGAAACTCCCTCTGCAGATCTTCCAAGCAGACGGAATAACCCCGTCAGCACTCCCAGACAGACACCATACAAAATCTGCCCGTTCTTTGTGATCGGTGCCGTCACATAATCTGTCGCCATGAACCATGCACCAAGCATCAAACCACCTCCACACAACTGTGCAGTAAGGTAGTTCAAGTCGAATCCTTTTCCACTAAACAATACGATCATCACAATAAAAGTGATCAGATATGTCCCCGGAATCCGAAGATCGATCACTCCCATAAACAGAAGGAACATCGCACCGATCATAATTGCGATCACAGATGTTTCACCGATCGTTCCCGCAATATTTCCAATCAGCATGTCCATGGTATTGACACTCTCACCTGTTTTTAGCTGGGCAAGCGGCGTGGCGCCTGACACCCCGTCATAGACAAATGTTGTCATTCTCCCTGTAAAGGAAATCAAAAGAAAGCACCTCGCAGCAAGTGCCGGATTCATAAAATTCTGTCCAAGTCCGCCAAACAGCTGCTTGACTACTAAAATCGCAAACACCGCCCCAAGCACGCACATCCACCACGGCGCTGTCGGCGGAAGGTTTAATGCGAGAAGCAGACCTGTGACCGCTGCACTTCCATCAGCAATCGTGATCTTCTTCCCCATGAACCGCTCAAAAAGATACTCTGTTGCCACTGCAGAAGCAACTGTCAGAAACACGATTCCAAGTGCCTGTACGCCAAAATTATAAATTCCAAAAAGTGTCGTCGGCATTAACGCGATCAGGACAAGGAACATAATATTTCCTGTCGTGACCTTTGCGCGTATATGCGGCGAAGATGATATATTAAATGTCTCGTTCATATGTCTCTCCCTATTTCTTCTTATTTGCCAGAGCAATCTTCCTCATAGAACCAATTGCCTGCTTCAAGTGTCTCTTTGCCGGACAGACATAACTGCAGGAACCACATTCCACACACTCCAGCCCCTCCCATTTCAGGAACGACTCTTCGTCATGCCGTTCAGCAAAATCTGCCAGTCGCGACGGAACAATCCTGCTTGGACAGGCATCCACACAGCGTCCGCAGTTGATACACGCACTTGGCTCATGCTTTTTCACTTCATCCTTAGAAAATCCAAGGATTGCAGAAGAAGTTTTTGTCACAGGTACTTCTGTGGAAAACATTGCAAACCCCATCATCGGTCCACCTGAGATCACTTTCTCCGGCACGCCTTCAAATCCACCGGCCATCTCGATAAGTTCCATCTGGCTCATGCCGCAAGGGGCAAGAAAATTGCCAGGTTCTTTGACCGCATCTCCGCTGACAGTGACAACTCTTTCATAGAGTGGCTTTCCGGAAATAACGGCCTCGTAAATCGCAATCAATGTCTCCACATTATCCACAATACAGCCTGCATCTGCCGGCAACATAGAAGAATTGATCGCACGCTTTGTCGTCGCATAGATCAATTGTCGTTCTGCTCCCTGCGGGTATTTTGTCTGGAGAACTTTCACTTCCATCCTCGGCTCATCTTTCGTCAGTTCTTTTAACTTTTCAATGCAGTCCGGCTTATTATCCTCGATTCCAAAGATACCTTTTGCATTCTCAAACAACTGCAGAACAACTTTCATCCCGCCAACTAACTTCTCTGGTGTCTCAAGCATCCGGCGATAATCTGCTGTGATATATGGCTCACACTCTGCACAGTTTGCGATAATATATTCTATTTTCTCCGGTTCTTTCGGTGACAATTTTACTCTGGTAGGAAAGCCTGCTCCTCCCATGCCGACAATTCCTGCTTCCGCAATACAATTTAAGATTTCTTCTTTTTTCATCTGCTCAAGTGGAATCACTTCTCTCCACTTCGCCTCTTCATACTGTTCATCATTTTCAATTATGATACTGTTCACTTTTGCACCCGTAGATGTAAAATGTGGAGCGATCGCCTTGACCGTTCCCGACACGGAAGAATAAATTGGCGCAGATACAAATCCACCCGCCTCAGCAATTTTTTCTCCCCGGAGCACTCTTGCCCCTATTTCTACGATTGGATTCGCCGGTGCTCCGATATGCTGTGAAAGCGGATAGACCAGTTCTTTGCCCGGTTTGGCTTCCACGATCGGTTTGTCTTTCGACAGCTTCTTGCCATCATCCGGGTGAATCCCGCCTTTAAACGTCAACAATCCCATTTTTTCTCCTTCTTTCTTATAATTTATATATATCATACAAAAAATCCAAAGATTTTTCTATTGAATTTCCCATTTTTCTTGTATATTTTTGCAAACAGCTTGTCGTTTTTTTAACATCTTTGTGAAAGTGAAGACAAATGATTAGGCGGGGGGAAAACAAAAAACCACATTAGGAGAACTCTCCTAATGTGGCAATGATTCCATATTACTATTCAGCTTTTGATTATTCTTCTGTAGTTTCTGCTGCCTCTGTCTCTGGCTCTAATGCTTTCATGCTAAGACTGATTTTCTTCTCAGCTTCATTTAAGTCAACAACTCTTGCAACAATCTCCTGTCCAACAGATAATACATCAGAAGGTTTTTCTACATGAGCTTTTGAAATCTGAGATACATGAAGAAGTGCATCTACACCTGGTGCAAGTTCAACGAATGCTCCAAAATCTGTCATTCTTGCAACTTTTCCTGTTACATCTGCTCCTACAGCATATTTTTCAGAAGCATTTGCCCATGGATTAGATTCTGGGAATTTCAGGCTGAGTGCAATCTTTGTATCGTTGATATCTTTTACAAGAACTTTCACCTGATCTCCTACCTGGAATACTTTCTTTGGATTTTCTACTCTTCCCCAAGACATCTCTGAGATATGAAGAAGACCATCTACTCCTCCAAGATCGATAAACGCACCAAAATCTGTTACATTTTTCACAGTTCCTTCTACTGTATCGCCTACTTTTAATTTAGCAAACAGCTCTTTCTGAAGCTCTGCTTTCTCTGCTACGAGAAGCTGTCTTCTATCACCGATCACACGATTTCTTCTTGGATTGAATTCGCTGATTACAAATTCAATTTCCTGTCCTTCGTATTTGCTCAAATCTTTTTCATAAGAATCTGATACAAGGCTTGCAGGAATAAATACTCTTGCTTCGTCAACAACAACACTTAATCCTCCACCTAAAATCTGTGCTACTGTTGCTTTTAACACTTCTTTATTCTCGTAAGCTTCTCTTAATCTCTCGTTTCCTTTTTCTGCTGCAAGTCTCTTATAAGTCAACAGCACTTGACCTTCTCCGTCATTTACCTTCAGCACTTTTACAGTCATCGGATCACCAACGGAAACAACTGTTGTCAAATCAACATTTGGTTCGTTTGTGTACTCGCTGCGTGTAATGATTCCGTCTGCTTTACATCCGATATTCAGGATGATCTCGTCCGGTTTCACATCGATTACAGTACCCTCAACAACCTCTCCATTTCGTATTGTTTTAAATGATTCTTCCAACATTTGTTCAAAAGTTAATTCTGACATTTTTTTGAACCTCCTCAATTATTTTATTGGGCGTGGATGCCCCTGCTGTAATACCTACTGTTTCCACGGACCTTAATTGATTCATATCCAAATCGTCAAGTGTCTGTATATAGTACGTATTGTTACATGCTTTTTTACATATTTCAAATAATTTCTGGGTATTTGAACTATGCTTATCGCCGATCACGATCATAGCATCAACACCCTTTGCAATGCTTTTTGCTTCTGTCTGGCGCTCTTTTGTCGCATTACAAATCGTATTTAAAACACTTATATCATACCTCTTTTTGGAGATAATTTCAACTAAATCTTTGAATTTATTGTAATTAAATGTCGTCTGTGATACAATACATATCTTTTGTTCCTCCGGCAAAGACAGTTGCTCTGCTTCCTCCGCATCTTGAATTACAGTCACCGGCAAAAGTGACCACCCCATAATTCCCTGCACTTCGGGATGTTCCGGATTCCCAATGATGATCACATGACTTCCTTCCTCACTTGCCTTCTTTACAATATTATGGATCTTCTTTACAAACGGGCAGGTTGCATCTACATACTGCAGCTTTCTCTCCTCCAGCAGATCATAGATCCTCTTTGGCACCCCATGAGAACGGATGATCACAATCCCCTCTGTCAGTGCTGCCAACTCTTCTTCCGAATGAATCACTTCCACTCCTCGACTCCTGAGATCTTTCACCACTTCCTCATTGTGAATGATCGGCCCATATGTATAGATTTTCTTCCCTTTTTCCTTTTCCGTCTGCTCATACACCTGGTCTACTGCCCGCTTTACACCAAAGCAGAACCCTGCGGTCTTTGCAACATTTACCTCCATCTGCCGCCTCACTTTCCATTACTTTTCCAATTCCTATTTACACACCGATAAAATTGCCTGGACGACTTCTTCGATCGTCATCTCAGAAGAGTCGATCAGCACTGCATCCTCCGCCTGCTTCAACGGCGCGGTCTCCCTTGTCATATCACGTTCATCACGCTCCTGAATATCTTTCTCAATCTCTTCAAGAACGCATGCCTGACCAGCTTCCTGAAGTTCTTTGAATCTTCTTTCCGCTCTCGTCCTGACACTTGCTGTAAGATAGATCTTGACATCTGCATGCGGGAGAATATTCGTTCCGATATCACGTCCATCCATCACAACGTCATAATCTCTTGCCAGTTTTCGCTGAAGTTCCAGCAAGTGCGCCCTCACCTCCGGAAGTGCCGATCCGACAGATGCGAATCTGCCTACTGCTTCCTCTCTGAGTCTTCCAGTAACGTTCTTTCCATTTAAATATACCTGCTGGCTTTCATTCTCGTAGCGAATCACAATTTCTGCTCCGCCGCATATTTCCTTCATATGTTCCAAATCTTCCGAAGTAAGCCCCTGCTCCTGAAAATAAACCGCCATTGCCCGATACATTGCTCCAGTATCCACATAAATGTATCCTAGTTCTCTGGCCACCCGCCTGGCAATCGTACTTTTCCCGGCACCCGCCGGTCCATCTATCGCAATATTATATCCCATATTTCCTCTTTTCCCGGCAGTCTCCCGCCAATTTTTCTCTTTTATTTTCCAACGTCACTAATTTTGCAACATCTATCCCTGCTATTTTATACTGCTTCCCGCCGCATATGCAGTTGACCACGCAATCTGCAGATTATATCCGCCTGTCAATGCATCAAGATCTAACACTTCTCCTGCGAAATAAACTCCCGGCACCAGTTTAGACTCCATTGTTCCCGGATCAACCTCTTTTACCTTCACGCCACCTTTTGTAATGATCGCCTCATTGTAACCACGCAGTCCTGAAATTGTCATCTCAAAATGTTTTATCAGCTTTACAAAACTCTGCCGCTCTTCCCGCGAAATATCATGTACCTTTTTTTCCGGATCGATCTTACTCCGTTCGATCATCACCGGTATCAGTTTTGCCGGAAACAGCCTTGTCACTGCATTTTTAAACTGCTTGTTAATATTTTGCTCAAAATCCCTAAGCACACGTTGATCGAGCTGCTCTTCCGTCAATGCTGGTTTGAGATCGATGACAAGCTTCAGTTTCTTCTCTCCTGCTTTCTTTGCAATATGGCTGCTGCCGCTTAAAATCAGCGGACCGCTTACCCCATAGTGGGTAAACAGCATTTCTCCGAAATCCTGATACAATTTCTTTTTCCCATCATAAATTGCCGCCTCTACATTTTTCAGCGACAACCCCTGCAGCTCCTTTACAAATTCTTCCTCAATTGCCAGAGGAACTAAGGATGGGTAGATATCAGTCACTGTATGCCCCAGCTCTTCTGCGAATCGATATCCATCTCCGTTAGATCCCGTCGTCTGATAAGAAAATCCTCCTGTCGCAATCACGCAGGCATCTCCCTGAACGCACGCGCCATCTGCAAACTCTAACCCGGAAAATCTGCCATTCTCTGTTAAAATTTTTGACACCTTTGTATAAAGATGCACTTTGACACCAGTGCGCTTCATTTCACCGGAAAGCGCTCCGATTACATCCGAAGAATGATCTGACACCGGAAATACACGATTGCCGCGCTCAATTTTGGTAGGAACTCCTAGCGTTTCAAAAAATGAAATGACATCCTCATTTGTATAACTATAAAAGCTGCTATATAAAAATTTCCGGTTGCTCACAACGTTTTCAAACAGATTTTCCATATCCCCGGCATTTGTAATATTACAGCGCCCTTTCCCGGTAATGAATAATTTTTTTCCGAGTTTTTCATTTTTCTCAAAGACATGTACTTCATTCCCATTTCGCGCCGCAAAAATAGAAGCCAACATTCCAGCCGCTCCTCCGCCTACAATCAACACTTTACTCATCTTATTTTTCTCCTATTCCCAAGGTTGTTTCCTCTTCGATCTCATCGTTTCCGTAGACTTGATTCTCATCCCAGATCTCTTCCAGAAATGCCAGTGTGCGCCGCATTTCCTTTTGTTTCTTCATGCAGAGCGCTACAACAAGCGCATTGATCACGCTGAGCGGCGCTACAAGTGAATCCGCAATCGATGCCATATCACTTCTCGCAATCAAATTACAATCTGAATATTCTGTCATCGGTGAGCGTTCACTATCCGTCAGTGTGATCACTTTTGCCTCTCGCTTTTTGGAAAAAGAAAGCGCCTTCCGGGTCAGTTGTGAATACCTTGGAAAACTGATACCGATGATCGCATCTTCCTGTCCGATTCGAATTAGCTGTTCAAAAATCTCACTGGAACAATTCGTATTGACAAGAATCACATTATCAAACAGAAAATTCAAATAAAACTGCAGGAAATTAGCAAGTGGTGCACAACTTCGGATTCCGATGACATAAATTTTTCGTGCCTGAAGGATAATATCCACCGCCCGGTCAAATGCACTTTGATCAATATTCGTCAGTGTGACTTTAATTTTCTCAATATCCGACTGGAGTACGGTCTCTAAAATTTCTGACTGACTGATTCTCCCATAAGTCACTTCCATACGCTGAATCGAATTCAGCTTATTTCTCACAAGTTCTTCCAACGCTTTCTGGAAGCCCGGATATCCACTGTACCCAAGCTGCGTGGCAAAGCGAACAACTGTGGACTCACTGACGCCGACAACTTCACCAAGCTTTGCCGCGGTCAAAAAAACAGCCTTGTCATAGTTCTCTATAATGTAATCAGCCAAAAGTCGCTGTCCTTTGCTGAACTTTTCATACTGTGTCTCCATTCTCTTTAAGAACTCATTCCCACTTGTTCCACCTGTATGTTTCATAATTTCCCCACCATTTCCTCTAAGTCTTCACTTATTATACACAACTACTTCCTTGAAGTAAAGGAAGGATTCTAAATCAGTCCATAATGCTTCATTGCCCAGGCAATTCCGCCATCTTCCACTGTCTTTGTCACAAATTCTGTATACGGCTCAAGCCCCGGCGCATGATTTCCCATTGCGATCGTATGTGATGCATATTCAAACATCGACAAATCGTTCATACTATCTCCAAATACATAGACCTGATCTTTATCCAGACCGAATTTCTTTACCAGGAATTCGCATGCCGTCGCCTTCGAAAATGCTTTCTGTGTCAGCTCATATGTATTTTCTCCCCGGTCGATCACCGCAAACGCATCTTCCATCAGACGAAAAAAACGTTCCTTTTCACTTTGTTCATCTGCATACACAAAAATTTTGTCGTAAAGAAATCCACCTTCTTCTATATGCTTCTTCTTTCCCAAACCCAATTGTCCAAAATAGTGTCTTCCCTGCTCCAATTTTTCAAACCGCGAGACTTTTTTCGGAAAATAAAGATCTTCCGTTCCTTCCAAAACACCATCTAGCCCGCATTCCCGCATCTGCTCAATATATTTTTGTCCACAGGCTTCCTCAATATGACTTTCCAGTAATACTTCCTCATGAAAGAGAAGATACGATCCGCACCCACACAAGTATCCATCAAATTCAAATTGATAAAGCTCTTTCGGAAGCGCACAGACCGTTCTCCCCGTATTGATAAAGAGTAAATGCCCATTTTTCTTCGCTTCTGCAAGTGCCTCCAACGCACTGTCCGGAATTTTCCCTGTTTTATCGCTTAAAAGTGTTCCATCAATGTCAAAAAATAAGATTGATTGCCTCATCTTGTATCTCCTTTTTCTTTTCTGTCTTCATTTATCATAGCGAAGATTCCGCGTTTGTCAACCCCTACATGCATTCCATACACACCTGCGGATTCGCAAAATGAAAGCGACCCTGTGGAGGCTTTATTCTCTGGCTGCTCTCCCACAGGGTCGGTTTATGATCGACAAAGACAGGCTGCTTGCTTCCCTGTCCTTTGTCGGCTCTGTCTTATTTTTCTATACCGGATAAGATCCGTTCTTTGTGTCGGCAACTGTCTGATCTACTTTCGTCTGCTGCGCTTCTCTATATTTAAAGAAATCTGTTGCCACTTGTGGGAACAATGCATAGGAAAGCACATCTTCGTCCTGTTGTGACCACTGTTCCATTTCACTTCGCAGTGTATCTAACTCATCCGGGATCAAGTCTGCCGGACGGCATGTGATAACTTCTGCATCTCCGATACATTTCTTCTGCACTTCTTCGTCAAACGGTTTGACTGTTTTCCCGTACTTTCCACTCAGAAGATCTTTTGTCTCCTTTGTTGCCATTTTGTAGCGTTCGCCCATCAGGACATTGAATACTGCCTGTGTTCCGACAATCTGAGAAGACGGTGTAACAAGCGGCGGCTCTCCCAGATCTTTACGAACTCTCGGCACTTCCTCAAGCACTTCGTAATATCGATCTTCTGCTCCCTGCTCTTTTAACTGAGAAGTTAAGTTCGACAGCATACCACCTGGCACCTGATACAGTAATGTCTTAATATTTACACCAAGGTTCTTCGGATTCAGAAGCCCTGATTCTAATGCTTCATCGCGGATTGGGCGGAAGTAATCTGCAATCTCTGCAAGCAGGTTCTGGTCAAATCCAGTATCGTACGGTGTTCCTTTAAATGTCTCTACCATAACTTCTGTTGCAGGCTGGGAGGTTCCAAGTGCAAATGGAGAGATCGCTGTATCGATCACATCAACACCTGCTTCCACTGCTTTTAAGTATGTCATGGAAGCCACACCCGAAGTATAGTGTGTATGTAACTGGATCGGAATGCTGACATTTTCTTTCAACGCACCAATCAACTCTGTCGCCTCATATGGAAGGAGAAGACCTGCCATATCTTTCAAGCAGATAGAATTTGCTCCCATATCCTCAATCCTCTTAGCGATGTCGATCCAATATTCGTGAGTATATGCATCTCCCAGCGTATAGGACAACGCCACCTGTGCATGTCCCTTCTCCTTATTTGCTGCTGTGACTGCTGTCTGCAGATTTCGAAGATCGTTTAAACAGTCAAAAATACGAATGATATCGATTCCATTGGCGATTGATTTCTGAACAAAATATTCTACTACATCATCTCCATACGGACGATATCCTAAAATATTCTGTCCGCGGAATAACATCTGCAATTTTGTATTTTTAAATCCATCGCGGAATTTCCGGAGTCTCTCCCATGGATCTTCCTTCAGGAAACGGAGTGATGCGTCAAAGGTAGCGCCACCCCAACACTCTACGGAATGATATCCCACCTTATCCATTTTATCGATGATCGGCAGCATCTGCTCTGTCGTCATTCTCGTTGCGATCAGCGACTGATGTGCATCACGCAGAATCGTCTCTGTAATTTTAATTGGTTTTTTTGCTATATCTGCCATGTTACTTCCTCCTAACATTTCACTTTTTCAACTTACATTACACCGAAGATTGCCATAAAGGTACCTGCTGCAACAGCCGTACCGATGACTCCGGCGACATTTGGTCCCATCGCATGCATCAACAGGAAGTTTGTAGGATCTGCCTCTGCCCCGACTTTCTGTGATACTCTGGCTGCCATAGGCACCGCAGATACTCCGGCAGAACCAATCAGCGGATTTACTTTTCCTCCAGTCACCTTGCACATCAGTTTACCGAACAATACACCTGCAGCTGTTCCAAACGCAAACGCTACCAGTCCAAGCACAACAATCTTGATCGTATCCCAGTTTAAAAATGCTTCTGCACTTGTCGTTGCACCGACAGAAGTTCCAAGCAGGATCACAACAATATACATCAATGCATTTGATGCTGTATCTGTAAGCTGTCTTACAACTCCACACTCTTTGAATAAGTTACCGAGCATCAGCATGCCGACTAACGGCGCTGTTGTTGGAAGAATCAGCGATACGACGATCGTAATGATGATCGGGAATAGAATTCTCTCCAGTTTAGATACCGGACGAAGCTGTTCCATCTTGATTTTTCTTTCTTCTTCCGTTGTGAGAAGCTTCATGATCGGCGGCTGGATGATCGGGACTAGTGACATATAAGAATATGCCGCTACCGCAATCGGTCCTAAAATTGCTGTCTGCTGCAGTTTCCCTGCAAGGAAGATCGATGTAGGTCCGTCAGCTCCTCCGATAATAGAGATCGCTGCTGCTGCCTTATCACTGAATCCCATTGCCATCGCTCCTAAATAAGCGGCAAAAATACCGAACTGTGCTGCCGCTCCGAGGAGGAAACTCTTCGGATTCGCAATCAGTGGTCCAAAATCGGTCATTGCTCCGACACCAAGGAAAATCAGTGACGGTAAGATCGCCCACTCATCAAGCAAGTAGAAATAGTGAAGAAGTCCTCCGACTCCATTTGAAGAATCCTCAATGGATAACATAATATCTGGGTAAATATTTACCAACAGCATACCAAACGCGATCGGAACCAAAAGAAGCGGCTCAAATCCTTTGGCAATCGCCAGATATAAAAACACGCATGCTACCGCAATCATGACGTAATTTCCAACTGTAAGATTGAAAAAAGCCGTCTGGTGCATGAGGTTATCCAATGTAGTCATAATGTATTCCATATTTTAACCTCCAGTCTGTGTCCGGGACATCATTAATTCAATGTAGCCAGTACTGCTCCTGATTCCACTGCATCACCTACTGCTACATCAATGCTGGCTACGGTTCCTGCCTCCGGAGCTACAACCGGGATTTCCATTTTCATCGCCTCGATCACAACGATCGGTGCTCCTTTTTCTACCTGCTGTCCGACAGCTGCCTCTAATTTAAATACTTTTCCTGCCGCACCTGCTGTCACTTTGACATTTCCTGTCCCTGCTGCTTTCTTCGGTGCCGGGGCTGCCTTTGGTGCCACTGGAGCTTTCTTCTGTACCGGTGCTGCTGGTGCTGCTCCTGCTGCTTTCTCCTCTACTGTCACATCATATACATTTCCATTTACTGTAATTGTATAACTTTTCATCTTCAAATTCCTCCTGAATTAATTCCATTTATTTGATTTTCTTCTGCGGATCGATCTTACCACAAATCCGTCAGACACACTTTCATCTGCCGCTGCAATCGCCGCTGTAATTACGGCCACAAGTTCTTCATCATCGGTTAACTCTTCTTCCACTATAGGAACTTCTGCCTTTAGCACTTCTTTTACCGGTGTCTTATTTTTTTCTGTCTTCTTTGTAAACTTTTCCTGAAGCATTGGTATATATTTCAAAAGTGAGATTACAAACGCAAGGAAGATCAGAACAAGAAATACAGTTCCCATTCCAAGAATGGTATTCATTCCGGCTTTCTTTAAAATTTCTCCAGTTGTATAATCTGCCGCAATATCAAGTGATTCTATATTGAGATTCTCGTCAAACTTAAATTCCAGCGTTGCTTCCCGCTCCTCATATACTGCCTCTGTAGACACTACTACACCAGAATCCGAACCTTCAAACTGATATTCGCCATGTTCTACATATTCTCCACATTCTTTTTCTGCCGCTTCCCAGGCATCCATCATAGAAATAAGTACTTCTGGTTCAATTGGCGCATTCGCTTCAGACATGATCTTATTGATCTGATATTCCGATGCCTGCCGATAATTATCAAATGCTTCCTCATCCATCACTTCAAAATTTGCAATGATAAACTGTGTCACATATGTAAGCTGTGTTTCATCATATTCCAGTTCTTTCTTACTTCCACATCCGGTAAAACTAAGTGTCAGAGCCAATGCACCGATTAATAAGCTGATTCTTTTTTTCACTTTGCTTCACCTCTCTACACTGTTCCATGTTTTTTTGCCGGGCGATCTTCTCTCTTTGTAAATAACATTTCAAATGCACCGACCAGATATTTTCTTGTATCTTTCGGATCGATCACCGCATCTACATATCCTCTTCCTGCCGCAGCCAAAGGACTTGTCTGCATCTCTTCATATTCTGCCGCCTTCTGTCGGATCACTTCTGCACTCTCTTCTGCATACATGATCTTAGCAGCAAGATTCGCATCCATCATTCCAATCTCTGCCTGTGGCCATGCATATACCAGATCTGCTCCCAACGCCTTGCTGTTCATTGTTATATAGGCACTTCCGTATGCTTTTCCGATAATGACATTCACTTTTGGTACAGTCGCATTTGCAAACGCATATGTAAGCTTTGCCACAGAAGAGGCAATATTTCTCTCCGAACACATTGTTGCATGATATCCTTCTACATTGGTAAGAGACAATACCGGAATATTGAATGCGTCACAGAAATTTACAAAATCTGCTGCTTTTCTACATCCACGTACACTTAAGCCACCGTCAAATTCTGCTTCCACATTTCCATCTTCATCATAGACCTTGCAGCGGTTTGCCACTGCACCGATCGTCACACCGTTGAGACGGATAAATCCTGTTACCATTTCTTTTGCATAGTCTCTTTTTGTCTCAAAAAATACATGATTATCTGAAAGAGTGGAGAGCACGACTGCTGTATCTTCCGCTGCATTTTCGATCGCATCACAGAGACGATTCAGATCATCTGTACATTCGTCATAAGAGTTATCGTCTTCATTATTTGCCGGCAAAAGACATACAAGAGAACGGATTTCTTCTAAGATTTCCTCTTCTGTTCCGGTTCCATCTACCAGACCTGCTTCCTCACTCTGGAATTTTGCAGAAGATGTATCACACTTTGTAATGACATTCCCTTCCAGTGCATTTGGAGAATTCACAAATAATTTTGCATGTTCCTTCTCCATAAACGTAAAGTCTGTCAGAGAAGGGATCACTGCAAGTCCTCCCCCACATGTTCCGAAAATTGCTGTGATCTGTGGAATTACACCCGATGCCAATGTCTGTTTCATATACAGAGTTCCAAATGCATGGAGCGCATCCGTCGCTTCCTGAAGTCGAAGTCCCGCACAATCTACAAGGCCGATTACCGGAGCTCCCATCTTCATCGCAAGATCATAGATTGCGGCAATCTTCTTTGCATGCATCTCACCGATCGCCCCCTGCAATACAGAGGCATTCTGGCTGTATACATACACGAGGTTCCCATCAATCACCCCGTATCCGGTCACAACACCGTCTCCCGGAGTTTCTTTTGTCTGCATGTTGAAATCAGTCGTTCTCGCTTTAACAGCAGCACCGATTTCAACAAAACTTCCCTCGTCAAGCAAAGCGGCAATTCTTTCGCTTGCGCGGTTCTCTGTTGTTTCGTAACTCATATCTTTTAGCCCTCCAATTTCTAAAATTTCATAAAGTTTAGCCAAATTTTCTGCCTATTATATTATATAATACTGCTTAAAAAATAGCAATTGCTTTTTGATATTTTTTTCACATATTCGACTGACACGTCCTCCCTCAAAATATCCTCTTCCATCATGCTGATTTTTTCACTTCTTCTTTCTTTGTTTTTGTATATTTTGTTTGATTCCACTGACGATTATGATACAATAGAAAAGGCATGAAACGGGGACATCTTTTTGTTCCCGCACATTATAAAATGTATCTAAGGAGGAAATAGAAATGAGTGTAACAGACAGAATTGCAAAACTCAGAAAACTCATGGAAGAGAGAAAGATGGATGCCTATATTATCCCATCCGCTGACAATCATCAAAGCGAATATGTAGGAGAACATTTTAAAGCCAGAGCGTTTATCTCCGGATTTACCGGTTCTGCCGGAACAGTGATCATCACAAAAGATGATGCAGGTCTCTGGACAGATGGACGCTATTTCATTCAGGCAGAAAAACAATTAGAAGGAAGTGGAATCAGACTTTTCCGTATGGCAGAACCTGATGTCCCTACGAAAGAAGAATATTTGGAATCAGTTCTTCCAGATCACGGAGTGCTCGGATTTGACGGAAAAGTCATCGGCGCTTCCGAAGGTCAGAATTATGAAGAAGTATTAAAAGAAAAAGCAGTCTCCATTTCCTATGACGAAGATCTGATTTCCTATATCTGGGAAGATCGCCCGGCTCTTTCAAATGCTCCGGCATTTTTATTGGATCTTGCATACGCAGGAGAAAGTACCGCCTCCAAACTGGAACGTCTCCGTGAAAAAATGCAAGAAGCTGACACGACAGTCCACATTCTTTCTTCTCTTGACGATATCGCATGGCTGCTCAATATTCGTGGCGGAGATGTAATGTATACTCCTCTTGTGCTGAGCTATGCTGTGATCACGATGGAGGACGTACATCTGTTTATCAACGAATCCAAATTAAATCAGGAAATTTTAGATAGCTGGAACGGGCTTTCTGTCATCTTACATCCTTATGAAGAAATCTACACATTTGTAAAGACGTTAGATGAAACTTCTCATGTGCTTTTAGATCCTTCCCGGATCAATTATGCGATCTATAAAAATCTCCCTGACGCAACAGAAAAAGTGGAGAAACCAAATCCTACAACAGCATTTAAGGCAATCAAAAATGAGACAGAATTGAAAAATATCCGCGCAAGCCATATCAAAGACGGTGTCGCTTTCACAAAATTTATGTATTGGCTTAAGAAAAATGTAGGAAAGATGCCGATTACAGAGCGCAGCGCCTCTGACAAACTAGAAGAGTTCCGCAGCCAGCAGGCGGGATTTATCAGTCCAAGTTTTTCTCCAATCGTCGCATACAAAGAACATGCTGCCATGATGCATTACAGCGCTACTCCGGAATCTGATTATGAATTGAAACCAGAGCACTTTCTCCTTGCAGATACCGGCGGAAATTATTATGAAGGCACCACAGACTTGACTCGTACAGTTGCTCTTGGACCGGTCAGCGACGAACTGAAGACACACTTTACGGCTGTTGCCCGCGGTATGATGAACCTCGCAAGAGCAAGATTTCTATATGGCTGCCGGGGTGTGAACCTTGATATCCTCGCAAGAGAACCTATGTGGTCTCTGAATATCGACTACAAGTGTGGCACCGGACATGGAGTCGGTTACCTTCTAAACATTCACGAAGGACCTGCTTCTTTCCGTTGGCAGCTATCCCCTTCAGGCCTGCCACCAGCAGTGCTCGAGGAGGGTATGGTCATCACCGATGAACCTGGAATCTACATTGAAGATTCCCACGGAATCCGTCTGGAAAATGAACTCGTTGTGCGCAAAGGTGAAAAAAATGAATTTGGCCAATTCATGGGACTGGAAAATGTGACAGTCGTTCCGATTGACTTAGATGCGATCGTACCGGAAGATCTGAATAAAGACGAACGCAATTATCTGAACAGTTATCACAAATTTGTATACGAGACACTTTCTCCTTATATGACAGAAGAAGAAAACGAATGGCTCAAAGTATACACAAGGGAAATCTAACTATCATAGATTCCTGCCGGAGCTAAGCATAGCAGGTTTTCCATAGTCAAAGGGCACCTAAGATCTTTTTTGCTGATCTTAGGTGCCCTCTTTCAGTTTTCTTTCTTTTTACATTCTTCCGTCTTCATTCAAAAAATAGTATCCGCTGATTTTTTGAAAGATCCATCGAAAATTTATTTTTTCGACGTTCTCCTGGGCTACGATCGGGTATTGCTGAAGTACTTCCCTGTCCAGAATATAGCGAACCGTTCCAAGCTTCTCATATCTTTCAATCGGCGCTTGCACTTCTTCCTGCAATTCTACAACAGTTTCAATTTCTTCTTCTCGGTGCAAAAGAACTTCCACCGGACTGTTTTGAATCTTCTCAATCTTTACCGGAACATGTGCTTTCTCAAAAAGATTTCCGCTGGTAGGAATTCCCGCCTTCACAGTTACATCACGGAGGGGTTCTTTCCCGGAAAATGCCTCCCGCAGCTCATAGTTTTCCATCCCATATGTCATCAATCGCCTGGTATCTGCCCATTTATATCCTTTATTGTTCGGCCATCCGCATCCAAGCAAGGCAACCACAAATGTTCTTCCCCGGCTTTCAAGCGCGCCGACATAGCAATACCCCGCCTTCCCGGTAAATCCTGTCTTTCCGGATAACACTCCATCCATCATTGTCAAAAACGCATTGTGATTCTGGCAGGAAAACGAACGATGGCAATCTACATCCATAAAATGATAGCTTCCCTTCTGAGTGATTGAAAGAAAGCTCTCTTTCTTCGGAGATTTCAAAATACAGTAACTCATGATCCTGGCCAAATCTTCCGCTGTCGTTGAATGCTCTCCCTTGTCATCCGAAGCATCCAGCCCATTAGGTGTAATAAAATATGTATCCCTGCATCCGATTTCTTTTGCCTTCGCATTCATTTTATCCGCGAATGCCTGCACACTCCCCCCAATATGTTCCGCGATTGCTACCGCACTGTCATTGTGCGATTCCAACATCAAGGAATATAGAAGATCTCTCAGATAAAACTTTTCATCCATCTGCATCCCCAGATGTACTTTCGGCTGTCTCGCCGCATTTTCTGACACATTCACAACATCTGTAAGATTTCCTTCCTCCAATGCCAGAATACATGTCATGATCTTTGTCGTGCTCGCCATCGGCTTTTTTTCTGAACCGTTCTTTTCAAATAAAACACGCCCATTGTCCGCGTCCATTAAAACCGCTGACTGGGCGTATAACTGTTCTATCTCTTCTTTCGCACTGACAGGGGAACTGACCAGCAAAACTCCTGTCAAAATTCCGATCAAAACTTTCTTCATAAGCATACACCTGTTGTTCTGTTAGTTCATTGTATGATTAGAAGTTCCCGAATATGTCCATCTGAATCTCTTTTGATCAGACATCCAGTCGATCTTTGATCTCCCGCTCTGCCTCTTCTTTAAAATCTTCCAGCTGCTCTGGTGCAATGCTTGGAAGTTCCTCCACTGACTGCACTCCAAATCGTCGCAAAAATTCTTCGGTTGTACCAAATAGCAGCGGTTTTCCCGGCGCATCCAGCCTCCCCACTTCACACACCAGATCATATTCCACAAGTTTATTCACCGCATGGTCTGACTTCACTCCCCGGATCTTCTCGATCTCAATTTTTGTAACCGGCTGCTTATATGCCACGATTGCGAGTGTCTCCAGCAGTACATCTGTCAGCACATGTTTCTTCGGCTGTTTCGCAACCTGAATCAGATAGTCATATAACTCCGGCTTTGTACAGAGCTGATAAGAATCCTCCAGTTCGATCAACTGGATTCCCCGCTCTTTCTTTTGATACTGTTTTTTCAGTTCTTCCAAAAGTCTTTTTGCTTCTGTCTCATCTTTCCCGATCGCAGATGCAATTTTTGAAAGGCTCACGGACTCCCCCATTGCAAAAAGGATCGCCTCCACAGCCCCTAGCAGTTCCTTCTCCGTTTTCTTTTCCACACTATCTGTTCCTTTCTTGTTATCGTACAATTTTTCCTTTTTAATGCTTCACTTCTCTTTTGCCATGCTACATCATAGAAGTGATCATGATCTCCGCAAATGTTTTTTCTTGTGTGATCTGTATCTTACCTACTTTCATCAATTCCAGTACCGCGAGAAACGTGACAATCACATGCATCTTGCTGCGCTGTCTTGCCAGAAGCTGACGGAAACTAAAGTACCCATTCAACATTGCATACTCTTCCACATAGGACATCTTATCAGAGAGCGTCACTTCTTCTTTCTCAATCGTTCCAAATTTACTGCGCACCGGATCCATCTTATCTGCCTTTTTCCGCATCACTTCCCGAAAAATCTGATTCAACCTGCGAAGATCCAAATCTCCCAGAAGTTCATCCAGATTTACCGGTTCGGTATACTCCTGCACTTCCTGTGGGATGGCAGCCTCCTTAAATAACACTCTGTCTGAATCCATTTCCCGATCCCGAAGTTCATAAGACATATATTTGTACAGCTTATACTGCAGCAACTGTTCCACCAGCTCCTGCCTAGGATCTTCCTCCTCCCCTTCTTCATTCACCTCTTTGGGAAGAAGCATTTTCGACTTAATATCCAAAAGAGTCGCTGCCATCAGAAGAAACTCGCTCATAATATTCAAATCTGTCCGTTCCATCTCACGGATATACTCCATGTACTGTCTTGTAATTTCCACGATGGGGATATCATAAATATCAATCTTATTTTTGTCAATCAAATGCAAAAGCAGATCCAGTGGCCCTTCAAACACTTGCAGCTTTACTGGTATTCCCATTACTGTCTTCCTTTCATATGCAGCACAACTACTTCCGGTGTGTTAAACAGCCGAACCGGTATCGTATGTTCTCCAATCCCTCTGCTTACAACCGTCGTTGTCTGCCCTTCTCTGTAAATCCCCCCACTGTAACGCGGAAAGATCTTAAGCTGTGGCGTGATGACAGCTCCAAGAAACGGGAGCCTTACCAGCCCTCCGTGAAAATGTCCTGAAACAACAAGATCTGCCTTCCACTCCTTGTATGCCGGCACATGTGACGGATTGTGGGCGATTAAAATCTGATAACTTGCCCTGCTTGCCTTTCCAATCCGCTGTTCAATCTCCGCTTCTGTCACTTTGTGATACTTCCTTTTTGCATACCCCTCATACGGAATCTCCAATCCGGAAATCGTAAACAGATCACCATTCCACTCTCGTACAACCGAACGATTTTCAAGGAAGATTACCTGTTCTGCACTCAACTCTTTCTTGTATCGCTCATAGACATGACTATAATTTGCCGGATTTTCCTTCATCCGCTGCTCATGGTTGCCATTCGCATAAAATACCGGACAGATATTTGCAAGTGATTTCACAAATTCCATCGCTGGCTTTGGAGATACCCCCTTTTTCCCCACTAGCATATCCCCTGCGATCAGAATTGCATCTGGTCTCTGCTTTGTAATTGCATACAGCAGTCTTTTATTATGTTTTCCATATACTTTATTGTGAAGATCACTTAGCAGGACAAACTTTGTCTCTTCCCCCACAAGCTTCGGGGCTGTCACCGTATAATGTGTGACTTTAAATGTGTGGATTTCACGTATCATCTCCAATATACAAAGAACTGCTGCCACCGCAATAATCTCTAGGACCTTTACAATTTCTCTTTCCATATCTGTTCCCTTATCCTCTTTCACTGTCTCATTTCATCTCACAGCAATGCTGATTTGTCTTCCATTATATAATTTTTCTCAGCGTTTTACAACCAAAAGCTTTTCAGCACCTTTTTCAGCACATGTCCATAAGTAATCTTATCTATCTTCTCTGTTGTTCTGACCGGCACAGTTCCAATTGTTTCTTCCTGCAGTGTATAGACAAGTTTTCCTACCGTTGTTCCCTTCTTTAGCGGTGCAGAAAGCCCTTTTTTTAACACTAGTTTTTTCTGTATCTCAGACAAATTCGCTCCGGTCGTATCCACATACTGAAAGATTGCTTCCGGCTTGATCCTCACTTTTCCCTTTGTCCCCCCATCCACTTTTACCGCCTTTAATCCACCTTTTTCTTTGTCCACATACTTTGTGCATTTTCCAAATCCATAGTTTAAAAGTGTTGTCGCATCCTTTACGCGCATCTTAGAATCCGGCGCCGCCATGATCACCGCGATCAGATCAATCCCATCCTTTCTTGCCGTGGCAGAAATACAGAATTTTGCTTTACTTGTAGATCCAGTCTTAAGCCCTGTGGCATATGGATAATGCCGCACCAGTTTATTTGTGTTTGACAAACCAAATTCGCTTGTTCCCTTGTTTGTTTTATGCGTAATATTTTCCATCCAGATCATAGAATATTTTTCAATCTCCGGATGCTTTGTAATTAACTCTCTGGACATCAGTGCAATGTCGTAAGCAGTCGTCAGATGTCCATCCGCATCCAAACCATTGCAGTTTACAAAGTGAGTATGCTCCATCCCCAGCCCTTTTGCCCTCGCATTCATCTGCTCTACAAAAGCTTCCTCACTTCCGGATATGTATTCGGACATCGCCACACATGCGTCATTCGCACTTGCAACTGCAATGCACTTTAACATCGTATCTACCGTCTGCACTTCTCCGGGTTCTAGAAACACCTGGCTTCCTCCCATGGATGCTGCATACTCTGACACAGTTACTTCGTCTTCCAACTTTATCTTTCCATCCTCCACTGCATCCAGGATCAAAAGCATCGTCATAACTTTCGTCACACTTGCAGGCGGGCGTTCCTCCTCCTTCTGTTTCTCATAAATAATTTTTCCGGTAGATGCCTCCATCAAAACGGCGGACTGTGCTGTCAGTTCCAGTTCATTTTTCTTTTCTGACTCTACCTCTTCCTGCAATACTTTCCCGTCAGGCGGCATTGCGCAGACAGTTCCGGTACATAAAATAACGCTCAATACTACTGCCAGAATTGTTCTCATTTTACAACTCCCTTTGATTTCGTCTACTACCATTGTAAGCATTGTGTGAAAGATTTATGACTGTTCCTACCGTTCTTTCTCTTTGAGTTCTCCTTCCCTGTAAGCCCGGATCAGCTCTTTTAATTCTGCAATTCTCTCTTTCATCTTGTTCCCATTGTCAGTATCCCCGACAAGCTGACGCCTGTCTGTATATTTTACTGCCACCTGTCTAGAAACGATATCTTTCTCTTCATGGATCGCCGTCTCTGCCGATTCAAACGGTTCATGTGCTGTCAGTGTCATTCCATAAGAATTATAGATTAAAGTATACCCCGCAATTCCGGTCTCCTTGTGGTATGCCTTTGAAAATCCGCCGTCAATGATCAATACCTTCCCACCACATTTTACAGGACTCTCCCCTGAGCTCTGATGCACCGGCACATGCCCGTTGATAATATGTGCATCTTCCCCCTCAAGACCAAATGCTTCCAGAATCCGCTCAGCAGTACTGCTCTCTTCTAAAAATCGATAATATGCATTCTTCTTTTCCAAATGTGCTTCCGGATCTGCAATCAGATACCTTTCAAATGTAGCCATCTTGCTCCTTCCAAACAACGGAGATTTCGGTCCACTCCAGAGATACCATAAAATATCCTGTCCCTTCTTTCGCTCACCTTCTTCCAAGGCAACAAAAGCTTTTCTTACATACATTTCAAGCACATCGTAAAGCTTTCTCCCCTGATAAAATGTTCCAAAAATATTGACCTTCTCAAAGCTGCCGTCTTCTTCCAGCGGAATACACCCATGATAGAGCAGATTGTGATTATACACCTTGTAAAGACTTCCGTTCTTTAAAAGCAACTTGACATGTCTTTGCAGTTTCTCACAGTTTTGAAACGCTGTTTTTAGTTTCTCCATGATTTCCTGTTCACCTTTGCTTAAACGATATGGTGCTTCTTCAGAAATCGTGGGAAAGCTCTTGTCTTTTAACCGATATTCTTTTCCCTGTATGATCACAGTTCCATTCTTCTTATCGAGTGTCTCAAGAAAACATCGGTCTTCCATATCAAAATCAGGATGCTCCCTCAGCAGCATTTCCTCCAGTTTAAACTGAATTATCGTAATCGCTTTGTGCATTCTTCTCTCTAACAGAGAGGAGGAATCTGTTTTTCCCTCTCTCCCTTTCACAGCGAAACATACACAGGGGTCTTCCCCATAGATTTCCATTGCAAATGCAGCTAACGGAAGCAAATTAATACCATATCCATCTTCCAGAAGATCTAGATTGCCATAACGGAGGCAGATTCGGATCACCGTCGCAATACATGCTACATTTCCCGCAGCCGCTCCCATCCAAAGGATATCATGGTTTCCCCACTGGATATCAAACGAGTGATACGTCATAAGACAGTCCAGAATTTTATCCGGTGCAGGTCCTCTGTCAAAAATATCGCCAATAATATGCAGATGATCGATCACAAGTCTTTGGATCAGCTCTGACATCACAATGATAAAATCTTCTGCCTTTCCAATCTCCAGTATCGTTGTGACGATTGATTCATAGTACGCACCTTTATTCAGCACCTCTGATTTCTCTGTGATCAGTTCTTCAATGACATATGCATAGTCCGCCGGAAGTGCTTTTCTCACTTTTGATCTTGTATATTTTGAGGAGACTGTCTTGCATATTTCAATCAATCGATACAATGTGATCTTGTACCAGTTCTCCATATCTGGCTCTGTTTTTTTGATCTCAGCAATCTTTTCTGCCGGATAATAGATCAAAGTTGCCATCGCACACTTTTCTGCCGTACTCAGTGTATGGCCAAACACATCATCAATCTTCTTTCTAACCGCTCCTGAGCCATTGCGCAGCACATGTGAAAATGCCTCAAACTCTCCGTGAATATCTGATATAAAATGTTCAGTTCCTTTTGGAAGGTTTAAAATCGACTGGAGATTGATAATCTCTGTGGATGCCTTTCCAATTGTCGGATATAATTCTGCAAGATATTCTAGATAATTTTTATTGTTTTGTTCCATGTTTCTTCCTTTCATTCTTATTGATTTTCTCTGTACTGCCAGTCCCCATAAGCAGGATATGAGATAGCTAAAATAGCAGGGATTTCCCCTGCTATTTCAGCTTCTCTACTCTCTCCTGCACCGTCTTATTAAAATTCTCTACTTTTCGATCATATGGTTCATTCATATATTTTGAATGCAACATAAAGTCTGCCGTCGCCAGATTGTTTGCAATCGGAATATCATATACGACTGCGATACGCAAAAGTGCCTTCACGTCTGGATCATGTGGCTGCGCTTCTAACGGATCCCACAAAAAGATCATAAAATCAATATTTCCCTCAACGATTTTTGCACCGATCTGCTGATCTCCGCCAAGCGGTCCGCTGTTATATCCTTTAACCGGAAGTCCTGTTTTTTCAGCGATCAACCGGGATGTCGTCCCTGTTCCACAGAGAAAATGTCCTTTTAAAATCTCTTTATTCTTATCGCACCACTCTACCAGCTCTTTTTTCTTTCCATCATGTGCAACTAATGCAATATGTTTTGCCTTTCCAATCTCAAATGTAACATAATCATCCTGTAACATAAGCGTCCTCCTTTTATTTAGACTTTTTCTCTTTCTTCTACACAAGCCACAGCTTTTTCAATCGTGTTTCAGCTTTATTATACACAATTTTTCTCTATTTAGGAAGCCCCTTACTGTTTTGCGACAATCTCGCCTTGTTTTTTGTAAATACTTCCCGCTGGAATCACTCCGCGCACCATGGAAAGAGGATAAATGTTTGTATGACTTCCAATCACACTTCCTGGATTCAGCACACTTCCGCAGCCGACTTCCACCTCGTCCCCCAGCATTGCCCCGAATTTTTTCAATCCAGTCTCAACCGTCTTCTCTCCGACTTTCACTTTCACAAGTGATTTATCTGACTTTACATTTGATGTCACTGCCCCGGCTCCCATATGAGATTTGTATCCAAGAATTGAATCGCCGACATAATTATAATGCGGTACCTGTACTTTATTGAATAAAATTACATTTTTTAACTCTGTGGAATTTCCCACAACAGCTCCTTCTCCCACGATAGCATTTCCCCGGATAAATGCACAATGTCTGATCTCCGCCTCTTTTCCGATGATCGCCGGACCATGAATACTTGCAGTTGCTGCAACCTTTGCTGATTTTGCAACCCAGATATCCTCTCCTATCTTCTCATATTCCGTCTCTGGCAATGTGCTGCCAAGTTTCACGATAAATGCTCCAATCTTTGGAAGCACTTCCCACGGATATGTCACTCCCGCAAAAATCTCACTGGCAATAGTTTCTTTCAATGTATACAATTCTGTTACTGTCATCTGCTCCATATCTTCTTTCCTTTCCATCTTCTAATCTGGTTTCCCATGCCTCTGTTTGAAATGAACATCTTTCTTTGCTGTCATTTTCGGTTTCTGATAAAATCCAGCAGCCCTGTCATAGCAGGCGCGCAGCTGATATTGATTATTCAATCCCAATACCCCATTTGTATGATTCTGTACGAACCGTTCCAGCTTCACCATATATTCCTCCGGGGTAATCTCTCCCTCTGCCACATAGTTCAAGCCTTTCTCCCAGCTCGCTGTCAACTCAGGATTTAAAAGAGAGCGGATCGAATGTCCAACTACATCAAACACCATCTCCCCAAGAAGCGTCGGAGTGATGATCTGTGTCTTCTTATTCAGCGCGAGATACTTAATATGTATCAACTTCTTTAAAATTTCTGCCCTCGTCGCACTTGTGCCAATACCGCTTCCTTTTATCTGCGCACGCAGTTCCTCATCTTCAATCAGCTGCCCGGCATTTTCCATCGCAAGGATGATCGAACCAGAATTATATCGTTTCGGAGGAGATGTCTCCCCCTCTTTAATCTGAAACCCTTGCACATTTAACTGCATCCCTTTCCGCAGTTTCTGTACAAGAGAAAATAGACCTTCATCTTGATTTTCATTGTCCTCGCCTGCATCCTCCCCTTTTTTTGTCCCCGGCACACCAGTTACTTTCAGATACCCTTCTTCTGCAAGTACTTTAAAAGAAGAGAAAAACTGTTCTTCCTTCCGCTTGGTCACAATACTTACTTTCTGATATACCGCCGGCGGATAAAAGATGCTTAAAAATCGTCTGACAATCAGATCATATACCTGTCTGGCAGTCGGTGCTACCGCCTGCAATGCAGGAAGTCCTTGTCCGGTTGGAATGATCGCATAGTGATCTGTAATCTGCTTGTCATTGACATAGCGGGTTTTCTCTAGCCCTTTGTGACTTCCAAACCGTAAAATATCAGATAGAAACGGTCCTGCCATCTCATATTTGGAAAGACCATTCAGATTTTTATGAATCTCTTTTGCAACCGCAGTCGACAGCACACGCGCATCAGTTCTCGGATATGTAACCAGTTTTTTTTCATAGAGTTCCTGTACAATCCGGAGTGTCTCATCCGGGCTGATTTTAAACCGTTTGGAACATTCATTTTGAAGCTCTGCCAAGTTGAACAACAGCGGCGGATTTTTCTTCTCCTTTTTCTTTTCGATGGAGAGGATCTCACAAGTGAGCGGAAGCGGCTGACTCAAATAAGCGATCAGCTCCTCGGCCTTCTCTCTCTTCTGAAACCCATTTTCCTTGTAGAGGTCAAACGATTCAAAATACCGTGATCCTTTGACTGCCCTCCACTCACCTTCAAATGTCTGTCCTTCCACATCAACCGTAGAGATTACACGAAAAAACGGTGTCTTGACAAACTCGCGGATTTCCCTTTCTCTCCGGACGATCATGCCAAGAACACATGTCATCACTCGTCCAACCGAAAGCACTGTATAGTTGGTTTGCAAGTAATTCGAGATGCTGTTTCCATACTTTAGTGTCAGTAATCTCGAAAAATTAATTCCCATCAAATAATCTTCTTTTGCCCGCAGATAAGCAGATGCACTCAGATTATCATAATCTTCCAGTGGCTTTGCCTCCTGGATCCCGCGAAGAATTTCCTCCTCTGTCTGGGAATCGATCCAGACACGCTTCCTCACTTTTCCTTTCACTCCTGCCATCTGCTCTACCAGACGGTAAATATATTCTCCTTCTCGTCCGGAGTCGGTACATACATAGATGGTATCCACATCTTCTCTTGTCAGCTGTTCCTTTACAATCTGAAACTGCTTTGCAACCGCCGGAATGACTTCATACTTAAATTCCTTTGGAAGGAATGGAAGCGTATCCAGCCTCCATCTCTTCAACTTCGCATCATATACTTCGGGATAACTCATCGTGACAAGATGTCCAACACACCATGTTACGATTGCACTGTCCGCCTCCAGATATCCGTCTTTTCGTCTTGTATTCAATTTTAATGCCTTTGCAAATTCCTGTGCGACGCTTGGCTTCTCCGCAATATATACTGATTTTCCCATGTGTACCTACTTTACTGTAAAATGATATGCCGTTGTTGTATGATATGTGCTGCCGGCTTTGCAGACTGGACCTTCAAAGTGCTCTTTGTGGATCGCATCCGGAAAATACTGCGTCTCAAAACATGCACCGCTTCTCTTTCCATAGCAAATTCCCTCTTTTCCTTCTTCATGTTCCACAAAATTAGCAGTGTAAAACTGCATACCCGGAAGATCCGTCCACACTTCCATTCCAATACCACTTTCTGCTCCTTCCATCTCTGCCACCTTACGGTAAGTACCCGGATGGTTCAGTACCCAGTTGTGATCATATCCATTTCCAAGCCGAATTGCCTCATAATCGCTTTCAATCTCTTCGCCGATCATCTTGCCGGAACGAAAATCCATCGGTGTTCCTTCCACCGGAACGATCTCTCCGGTCGGGATCGATTCTGCATCTGCTCTCGTAAATGTATCTGCATCAATCCAGACACGCTGGGCAAGCACATCCTTTTTCTCATGTCCGTCAAGATTAAAGTAACTGTGGTTTGTCATATTCAGAATCGTGTCCTGATCCGGCACAGCGTAGTACTCAATTTTCACCGTGTCATCTTCAGTCAGTGTATATGTCACTTCGATTTTCACTGTTCCTGGATATCCTTGATCTCCGTCTCTGCTCTCCAGCGCAAATGTAAGTTGATTGTTGTCCTCTTTTATCACATCCCAGATACGGACATTGAAGAAATCCATCCCACTGTGCAGATTATTACCATTATTATTTTGTGCAAGAGTATAAGTCTTTCCATTCAGCTCAAAAGAAGCTCCCCCGATCCGGTTCGCACATCTCCCGACAATTGCCCCAAAAAACTTACTTGCCTCTTCATATTTCTGTGGCGTATCATATCCAAGCACAACATCTTTTGGAGTTCCATTTTTATCTTTGACGATCACCTTTACTAATGTCGCTCCAAGATCAGTCACCGCAATCTTTGTCCCATGCTGATTGGAAATTGTGTAAAGTGAAACACTGTTCCCTTGTTTTGTTGTTCCAAATACTGTTTTCTCTATACTCATCGTTCTTCTTCCTCTCTGCTCTGCTTATTTTTTATGAAAAATTTCAAGAAATCTTCGGATCACTTTTGGCTCTCGCCTCTTTTCTGACGGTCTTTCCTGAAGCGCCTCCCGCATAAATACTTCCTGCGCATTCACCTCACGCTCTCTCATTTCTTTCTTTTTATATGTCCCGTCACTTGTCAGGATACGGGCCTTCACATTGTCCGACAGCATGACCTTCAAAAGATGGTTTAGTTGCCGTTTCACTATCGGATCATAGACCGGACATGCAACTTCTACCCGCTTTTCTGTATTTCTTGTCATCATGTCCGCGGAACCAATGTAGATCTTTTGCTCCTCCCGGACCCCGAAACTAAAAATTCTGGCATGCTCCAGGTAGCGCCCGACAATACTGATCACTCGTAAATTTTCTGTTTCCCCTTCAATCCCCGGTAGAATACAGCAAATCCCCCTTACGATCAGATCGATTCTGACTCCCGCTCTGGAAGCCTCGGCAATTTTCTCAATGAAATCCATATCGGTTACCGAATTCATCTTCATGACAATCCTGCCATTTGTCCCCTTTGCGATCTCCCTATCGATCAACAGGAGAATCTTCTGTTTTAAACTTGTCGGCGCCACGATCAGTTCTTCATATCTTCCGTCAAGATTACTGATTGACATATTTTTAAAGAATTCAGCTGCATCTTCCCCGATACTCCGACTGGATGTCATCAGAGAGACGTCCGTATACATCTCCGCTGTCTTCTCGTTATAATTTCCCGTCCCAATCTGAGTGATATACTGTATCTCATTCCGATGGCGGTAGGTGATCAGACAGATTTTAGAGTGTACTTTGTATCCCTCAAATCCATAAATCACCCGGCATCCCGCCTCCTCAAGCCTTTCAGACCAGTCGATGTTATTCTGCTCATCAAATCTTGCCCGCAGTTCGATCAGCACTGTCACTTCTTTTCCGTTCTCTGCTGCTGCACACAGATACTCTACTAACCTTGTCTTTCGTGCAAGGCGGTAAATCGTAATCTTAATCGTCATGACATTCGGATCCGCGGACGCCTCTTTGATCAGACGGAGAAACGGTTCCATACTCTCATATGGATAAGAGAGCAGAATATCTTTTCTTCGAATCTGCTTCATCATACTGCCTTCTTCCACCATCTTCGCCATCTGCGGAGAAAATGGCTCATACGTCAGTGCACGTTTCATAGAATCTGGCGCCTTATCGATCACTGAGAACATAAACCCGAGCTTCATCGGCACTTTTGTACGAAAAATCTGTTTCGGCGTAATGTTAAATTTACTGCAAAAATACTGTTCCCGCTCTTTACTGAGACTCTCTGCCACTTCAAGACGGACAACCGCCATTCTTCTCCGCTTATGTAATGTCTTTTTCATCCGGTAACGAAAATCATCATTGATATCAAACGCTTCATCATCCGGAGAAATGTCTGCATTCCTTGTCACACAGATATAATTTCGATCCGAGATCTCATACTGACTAAAAATCAGTTCCAAATACTCCATGATCACTTTTTCCATGCGAATATATCGAATGTCATGTCCGGGAAGATATAAGATATCAGAAATAAACTGCGGTACCGGTACAATTCCAAGTAACGATCTGCCATTCTCCTTCAAGGTTGCCGTCACATATATTTCATTGTTCAAAAGATGTGGAAATGGGTGGTTTGGATCTACGATCTGAGGTGACAAAAGCGGAAGGATCTGCTCTCTGAAATATTTTTTTACAAACTTCTTCTCTTGCTGTTCCAGCTCCTTGAAAGACAACCCACAGATTCCATACGGACTTAACTGTTTCTTGATCTCCGCGTATGTCTTCTCCCGCTCTTTGTAGAGCGGTGCAACCGCCGTATAGATTTTGTCCAACTGCTGCCTTGCACTCCATCCGGTCTTATCGTCAATATGATTTTCTCCCATCATTCCCATATCATAGAGACTTCCTACCCGGATCATAAAAAACTCATCCAAATTGCTCGTAAAGATTGCGACAAACTTCATCCGCTCCAAAAGCGGCACTGTCGGATCCTGTGCTTCCTGAAGCACGCGCTCATTGAATCGGAGCCAGGACAATTCTCTGTTCTGTGTGTAATTCAATAGTTCTTTTCTCATTTGAACACCTTCCTCTTTTCGCAGTTCCAATCTCTCTTTATCAATTTTCAGTATAACAAATTTCTTATTTCATTTCCATACCCTGCCCCAAACTCCTCCAGAAAGAGAAAAAAGAGGTTCTGCAAAACTGCGGTTCCCCTTCTCTCTTTTCCTTTCTATTTTGCCTTGATATATCCTTTTGCAGTCAGTGTTTCTGCACAGAGCACAGCGCCTCCTGCTGCACCTCTGACTGTATTATGGGAAAGTCCGACAAACTTATAATCGTACACGGTATCTTCTCTTAAACGTCCAACTGAGATTCCCATTCCCTTCTCAAAATCTACATCCAAGTTCACCTGCGGGCGGTTATCTTCCTCAAGATACTGGATAAACTGCTTTGGCGCACTTGGAAGCTCTAACTCCTGCGGCAGACCACGGAATGTTACAAGCTTTTCAATCAACTGTTCTTTTGTTGGCTTCTTTGCAAATTTCACAAACACTGCAGCTGTATGTCCATCCAGAACCGGAACACGGATGCACTGTGTTGTAATAACAGGACTGCTTGCTTTTACAATCTCACCATCTTTGATCTGTCCCCAGATTCTAAGTGGCTCCTGCTCACTTTTCTCTTCTTCTCCACCGATAAATGGAATGATGTTCTCCACCATCTCCGGCCACTCTGCAAATGTCTTTCCCGCACCTGAAATTGCCTGATAAGTCGTCGCCACAACCTCTGTCGGCTCAAATTCCTTCCATGCAGTCAGCACCGGTGCATAACTCTGGATAGAACAGTTTGGCTTTACTGCCACAAATCCTCTCTCTGTTCCGAGCCGTGCTTTCTGCGCTTCAATGATCTCAAAGTGTTCCGGATTGATCTCCGGGATCACCATCGGCACATCTTTTGTCCAGCGGTGCGCACTGTTATTTGATACAACCGGTGTCTCAGTCTTTGCATAAGCTTCCTCGATTGCCTTGATCTCTTCCTTGGACATATCCACTGCGCTGAATACAAAATCAACACCCGCTGCAACTTTCTCTACTTCATTGACATTCATGACTACTAAACTTTTCACTGCCTCCGGCATCGGTGTCTGCATCTTCCAGCGGTCTCCAACCGCCTCCTCATACGTTTTCCCTTCTGATCTTGGGCTGGCTGCCACTGTCACTACTTCAAACCATGGATGATTTTCCAAAAGAGAAATAAATCTCTGTCCTACCATCCCCGTTGCTCCAAGAATTCCTACTCTTAATTTTCTCTCCATCTTTCTTTCCTCTCTTTACTAAACCATTATATTTATCAATCCTGTGCGGAAAACGTATCCGACTGGGACAAATATCGCTTCTGCAGAGAAATCACCTGCTCCATCGCTTCCCGCCCCGGTGCACCAAATGTCTTGCGCTTCTCCACACAAGTCTTCAGACTGATCGCATCATAAATATCTTCCTGAAATACCGGGGAAATCCTCTGATATTCTTCCAAACTCATCTCTTCCAATGAAATTCCCTTCTCAATGCAGCTTAACACAAGCTGTCCGACAATCCCATGTGCATCCCGAAATGCTACGCCATGTCCTACAAGATAATCTGCTGCATCTGTCGCATTGGTAAATCCGTTTTTCGCGCTTCTTTCCATCTGTTCCTTCTGAAATCTCATCGTGCGGAGCATATCTGTAAACAACATCAGACACCCCTTTGCCGTATCGATCGCATCAAAAGCAAGCTCTTTGTCTTCCTGCATATCCTTATTATAAGCAAGCGGCAATCCCTTCATTGTCACAAGAAGTGACATCAATGCTCCGTAAACACGTCCTGTCTTTCCACGAACAAGTTCTGCAATATCCGGATTCTTCTTCTGCGGCATAATGCTGCTTCCGGTACTGTATGCATCATCAATTTCAACAAACTGATACTCATTGCTGTTCCAAATAATAACCTCCTCTGAAAAGCGGCTTAAATGCATCATAACCGTAGACAGTGCGGCTAAAAATTCAATCAGATAATCTCTGTCTGCCACAGAATCCATACTGTTCCATGTGGCACCTGCAAACCCTAACAGTTCCGCTGTATACTCTCTATCCAACGGATATGTGGTACCAGCCAGAGCTCCGGAGCCAAGCGGACAGTAATTCATTCTCCGGTAAACATCCTTCATGCGGGCTCGATCTCGCTTAAACATCTCAAAATAAGCACCCATATGGTGTGCCAGTGTGATTGGCTGTGCTTTCTGCAGATGGGTAAATCCCGGCATGAACGTATCGATATGTTCTTCCATGATTCCAAGCAGTACCTCTAACAACTCCTTCAAAAGATGATCCGTCGCATACACTTCATCTCTGATATAAAGCTTCATATCGAGGGCAACCTGATCATTTCTGCTTCTTCCAGTATGTAATTTCTTGCCAGGTTCTCCGATCCGCTCGATCAAAGTCGCCTCCACAAAACTATGAATATCTTCATATTTCTCTGAAATCGCAAGAGAACCGTCTTCTATATCCCTTAAAATTCCTTCCAGACCGGAAATCATTTTCCGTTGTTCTTCTTCTGTCAGAATCCCTTGCTTTGCCAACATCATCACATGCGCGATGCTGCCTCTAATATCCTGTGCATAAAACCTTTTGTCAAAAGAAATCGATGCATTGAACTGATATACCATCTGATCTGTTTCTTTTGTAAATCGTCCTCCCCACAATTGTGCCATATCTGTTCCTCTTTTCTGTTGCTTATTTTTCATAGTCTATCATATTTTTGTATAATTTTCCAATATTATCTTCTCTTTTTACATATTTTTTCTTTCTCTTTTAGGATTTTTTACCTATTTTCACTTTTTAGCATTTCTTTCTTCTGAGCTTCTCGCTCTTGTTTCGAGAAGATACAGCCACAGTAATCCTGCCGGTAAAGTCCATACAATCCCGATAATTCCACCGAGCGCCGGTATCCATTCTTCTTCTTAAAATCAGACAGAAGATAAGGAACCCCTATCTCTTCCCCGATCCGCTCTCCAATTTCATTTAACTTTGCAGCATTTTTCATCGGGCTGATACTAAGTGTCGTTGTAAAATAATCAAAATTGCCCTTTTTCGCTTCCCTTGCCGCCTCCAAAAGTCTCAGTTCATAGCAGCGAAAACATCGCCTGCCGCCTTCTTTTTCTCTCTCCATCCCTTTTACCGCATCATAAAACAGCTGTTTATCATATTCTCCCGCCAGAAAAGAGATTGGATATTTCGCCGGGAGTTTCTCAATCAGTTCCTTTTGTTCCTGTACCCGCTTGTCATATTCGGTATCCGGATAAATATTCGGATTGTAATAGAACACTGTAATATGAAAATACTGAGACAAATACTCCAGCACATAACTACTACAAGGTGCACAACAGCTATGAAGTAACAAAGATGGGACTCTGCCATCTTTTTCAAACTGTTTTAACAAGTTCTCCAACTCTTTCTGATAATTTCTCTTTGGCTGCCCCGATATCTTCCGGTTTTCTTCCTTTTGATTCATCCTCCCACCATCTGTTCTTTCTTTCATTTTCTTCACCCTTTGCCCTTTTTCTTTTATTTCTCCTGCTGATATTATACACAACTGATCAAAAAAAACAATCCGCGTTTTTCTGATTGCTCTATCGCCGCACCATTTTCTTTCTTTTGCATAAATTGGATAGAAACAGACTGGAGGCTTTTATGGAAACTATATTAGAATTTCAAAATGTCAGTTATGCCTACCACACGCTGGATGGCGAGACACCTGCTTTAAGCCACATCTCCTTTTCGGTAAAAAAAGGAGAATTTATTGCTATCGTCGGTCCATCTGGCTGCGGAAAATCCACACTCTTATCACTGATCGCAGGGCTGCTCCAACCGGAGGAAGGGCAGATTCTGATCCATGGAAAATCCGTAGAGCTGCGCAATGCCAACATTGGGTATATGCTTCAGAAAGATCACCTGTTTGAGTGGCGCTCCATCTATCGGAATATCATCCTTGGCCTGGAGATCCAGCACAAATTGAACAACCATACAAAAGAGAAAGCAAACGAACTGCTAGCCACTTATGGACTGCAAAACTTTGCCAAAGCAAAACCTTCTGAGCTCTCCGGAGGTATGCGGCAGCGCGCTGCCCTTATCCGCACACTGGTCCTTGATCCAGATCTTCTCCTTCTCGACGAACCATTCTCTGCTCTGGATTATCAGACTCGTCTGACGGTTGGAGATGATATCGGACAAATTATCCGAAAAGAAAAAAAGACAGCGATTCTTGTCACTCACGACTTATCAGAAGCAGTCAGCCTTGGAGATCGCGTCATCGTCCTTTCTGCCCGTCCCGCCTCTATTCAACAGACGATCCCGCTTCACTTTGATATGCAGGAAGATACTCCTCTTCTTCGCAGAAATACACCGGAATTTAAAACATATTTCAATCTTGTCTGGAGGGAACTAAATGGAAGTGAATGAGATGTCCGTAAAACAACAGGAATTTTTAAAAGGCAGACAGAAGCACCGGACCATCGTCTCTGTCTTCCGGGTTCTGATCTTGCTTCTCTTTTTTATCCTCTGGGAGATTTCCTCTGCAACCGGACTGATCGACTCGTTTATCTTCAGCAGTCCTTCAAAAATTGTCCGCTGCTTCTGGAATATGGTGTGCGATCGAAGCATCTTCCTCCACGTTGGTGTCACCGTATATGAGACAATCGTAAGCTTCCTTCTTGTTATCTTCATTGCTCTGCTCTGTGCCGTTCTTCTCTGGTTCAGTCCGAAGCTTTCCGAGATTATGGAACCTTACCTTGTCGTGCTGAACAGCCTTCCAAAATCTGCACTGGCACCCCTTCTGATCGTATGGCTCGGCGCCACTCAAACAACGATCATTGTCTCTGGAATGTCTGTTGCAATCTTTGGAAGTATTTTAAGCCTATATACAAGCTTTCATACTGTCGATCAAGAGAAAATCAAACTCATCTATACGCTGCACGGTACCAAATTCCACGCTCTCACAAAAGTTGTAATCCCTCACTCCATTCCGGCAATCATCAGCAATATGAAGGTCAACATCGGACTCTGCCTCGTCGGAGTGATCATCGGAGAATTCCTTGCAGCACGAAACGGGCTTGGTTACTTGATCATTTACTCCAGCCAGGTCTTTAAGCTCGACTGGCTCCTGATGGCTATCGTCCTCCTTTGCATTCTCGCAATGTTCCTATATGCCTGCATCAACCTGCTTGAAAAGCTATACCTCGGAAAACGCCACTCTTGATCACTACTATTGCAAAGAGCCCCTTTTCAAGACGAAAAAGAGGGAACCTCTCGCCTTTCGAGAAAGTTCCCTCTTTTTTTCAAACATCATTGGATATTTTTGTTATTTCTCCATACTTCCCAATGCTTTTTTCTTCCATTTTCCACGTTTGTAAAAGTAAAATGTAATCAACGCACCCAGCACCCAAGAGCAAAGCAACGAAATGAAAACGCACTCAGACCGTCCATTTGGCAATTCTGGTGTTCTTGTGATCCAGGAAATTCCATAGGCAACCGGTACACGGATCAGCACTGTCGTCACAAGCGAGATCCACATCGGCGTCATCGTATCACCTGCCCCACGCATCACTCCGGACAAGCACTGAGTTGCCCCCATCGCAATATATCCAACCGCAAGAATACGCATCATCCGCATGCTGAGGTCAACAAGCTCCTCAGTCTCTGTAAAAATCCCCATCAGATATTTCCCAAAGATTAAAATCAGCCCGGTAATAGCCGCCGATACTCCCATTGCAATCAGAGTTCCCTGCTTTGCTCCCCGGTTGATTCTATCATATTGTTTTGCTCCTGCATTCTGTCCGGCATAAGTCGTCATCGCTGTTCCAAAAGAAAAGTTTGGCATCATCGCAAACCCATCAACACGCATAATGATTACATTTGCTGCAATGAACATCTCCCCGAAACTATTTGTCAATGACTGCACAATAATCATTGCCATTGAAAAAATTGCCTGTGTCAATCCGGAAGGAAGTCCCAGGCGGATAATCTGTGCCGTATGTTCTCTGCTCATTTTTAAGTGATGTTTTCTAAACTCAAAAATTTCCTTCATATGCATTAATTTCCATAAGCAAAGTACCGCAGAGACAAACTGAGCGATCACTGTCGCGAGGGCAACCCCCGCTACTCCCATATCAAACACTGCAACAAATAAAAGATCCAGACCAATATTCAATACCGTTGCAACAAGCAGATAAACGAGTGCCGACACAGAATCTCCAAGACCCCTCAGCACACCACTTAATATATTATAATAAGCCATGCCTGCAATCCCGACCATCATAATAATCAGATAGGAAGTACACCAGTCGATAATGCTTGCCGGTGTGTGGAGCATTTCCAACATCGGTCGCACGACAAATGGAGAAACGATCATCAGAGCTATTGCAACAATCGCTGTCAGCGTCACACATCCTCCGATCGTAGATGATAATTCTTCCCTTTCTTTCGCTCCAAAATACTGGGCAACCATAATACTCACCCCAACTGAAATTCCAATAAACAGTACGATCAGCAAGTTCAAAATCGGGCTGGCACTTCCCACGGCTGCCAGAGCATTATCTCCGACATAGCGTCCCACAATAATACTATCCACCGTATTGTATAATTGCTGCGCAATATTTCCGATCAACATTGGAATCGTAAACAGGACAATCTTTTTCCATGGTGTTCCTTCTGTCATGTCTGTCGGTGTAAACAATTTTTTCCACATTTGTTTCATTTCCCTCACTCCCTCTTTCGTTTTGTTCTGTAATAAAAAAGCAGATATAGACTCTCACCTATATCTGCCTGCCATTCAGCTGAAAATCGGACTTGAACCGACGACCCCTTCATTACGAGTGAAGTGCTCTACCGACTGAGCTATTTCAGCACGATATGATATATTATATTTATTTTCTGCAAACTTACTTTTCTCTGCAAGTTGCTACGAACTATAGTATAATAAAAATTTTCTGAAAAGTCAAGTTTTTTTATTAAAAAACGGCAAAAAGTGGAAGAGATTGGGAACTTTTTGCCGCCTTTCTTATACTGCTTTTCTATTAGCTTTCTTTTTGAATATGAACATCCATTTGCGGATAAGGAATGTTGATCCCCTGTTCATCCATCGTCAGTTTGATTTCCTCCAACAATCTCCATCTGGTCGGCCAATAATCATCGGTTTTCACCCAGGACTTTGACCCGATCACAACAGAACTTTCTGCCAGTTCATCAACATACACTATGATTTCTTCATCTTTTAAAATACTCTCATCTTCAAGAAGAAGAGATTCGATCACTTCCTTTGCCTTCCGCAAATCTGACTCGTAGGAAATACCTACTTTAATCTCCAAGCGTCTCTTCTCTTTTGCTGTCACATTTGTCAGACTATTATTAGACAGCGCACCGTTTGGAATAACGATCATCCGATTGTCAACCGTTGATAACTTTGTATAGAAAATTTGAATTTCCTTTACCGTTCCTTCATTTCCAGTTCCACTTTCAATAATATAATCTCCCACTACAAACGGTTTCAAAAGAAGGATCAAAACTCCTCCCGCAAAGTTTGAAAGACTTCCTTGGAGCGCCAGACCGATAGCAACACCTCCGGAAGCAAAGAGCGCTGCGATCGATGTCGTATCTACTCCGAAATTTGCCACAAGACTAAAGATCAGAATACAATAAAGCACCACTTTTAACATTGAATCTACAAACTGCTCTACCCCTTTATCTACGTTTGCCCGATTTAAAGATGCTCTGACTAATTTCTGTACCCACCGGATCAGCTTTCTTCCGATAAAAAAGCAGATCAATGACAACACTACTTTCAGACCAAAATTAATGATGTTCGGAATCTGAGAATTGACATATTCGACCAACCGGTTTACATCTTTTGCTGCTTCTTCTACATTTTCTGCTGCTGTTTCCATGTCCATAGATGACCTCCTCTTTCGCGCTGTAAATTTACTTTATCTTCCACTGTTTATTCTAACATAAGAAATGCCCCAAGGTTTCCTCTCTTCCCCTGTGATGCCCGATGCGAAAACAGGAGTTCACTGTTGCAGCAAGTACAGATATTAGTCACTGCAATCTGCTCCTGCGGGATTCCTGCCTCCTGCAGCACAATGCGATTTGCCTCCCAGAGATTTAACTGGTATTTCCCGTTTTCTTTTTCATAAAATAATTTTTCCCAGTATTTCTCATCATAATTTTCCCGAAACTGCTCAACAACATCTTTGCTGACCTCATAGCAATCCTGACAAATCGACGGTCCGACTGCCGCGACAACATCCTTTGGATCTGTTCCATACAGTTCTGTCATTTTCTCCACCGTCACTTTTCCGATCTTTCCAACCGTACCCCTCCATCCAGAATGGCTGAGCCCAATCGCTTTTTTTACCGGATCCACGAAAAAAAGCGGCACACAGTCTGCATAAAAAGTAGCAAGGCAAAGTCCGGGCTCATTTGTCACAAGCCCATCCACATCCTTAAGCCCTCCTGCGCATCCCGTAACACATGCCTGCGGAAATAAAAATCCTTTTCCTGCATCGTCTTTTGTTACTTTCCGCACATTCGTTGTATGTGTCTGCGCAGAAAAGACATACTGCTCTGGCGAAATCTCAAGCACTTCTGCCATTCGGTAAAAATTCTCCCGCACAGCTTCCGGATCATCTCCCCGGGAAAAACTTAAGTTCATCGAGGCATAGATTCCCTCACTGACTCCTCCAAGTCTTGTAGAAAATGCGTGTCTCACACACTTCGTATGTTCTAAAAGCGGGTAGGACAGATAGGTTACTCCCGCTTTTTCTTTTACTTCCAATACGTTTCTTTCGTCTGTTTTCTTCCAACGATTCTCCAATACTCTCTCCTCCCTTTATTTTTCGTCAAACATCTGTGCACCATATTTATCCTGGTTCTCAAAATGCATCCCGGATCAGACAAATCTCCCGTCCTAAAATGCTGATCACATCGAAGCGACAGGGCATTTCTCCTATCCCATACTCCTGCAAGTATGCTGCCGCACATTTGTAGATTGTTTGCTGCTTCTTGATTCCGACTGCCTCCGCCGGTTCTCCTTTTCTCGTATCCGAGCGGTACTTAACCTCACAGAATACAAGCACCTCTCCGTCCTTCGCAATTAGGTCAATCTCCCCGTATCTGCACCGATAATTACAGGAAAGTATCTGAAAACCACATGCTTCCAGATACTCTGCTGCCATTTTCTCATACTCCCTTCCGATCTGTCGCTGATTCTCCATAAAATGCTTTCCTCTCTTTAGATGAAATTGTGGATAAAACTACGACGATGGATCGGTGTCGGTCCGTATTTTTTCAATGCTGCGATATGCTCTGACGAGCCATACCCTTTGTTCGATGCAAATCCATATCCAGGGAGTACCTCCTCATATTCTGTCATCAGCCGGTCTCTTGTCACCTTCGCCACAATACTTGCCGCGGCAATCGAAACACTTTTGGCATCTCCTTTGATGATGGGCACCTGAACAATATGCGGAGGGATCATCGGAATTGTAACCGCATCATTTAAAAGGACATTCGGCTCCACACAAAGCTTCCCTACAGCCTCCCGCATTGCCTCATACGTTGCCTGAAGAATATTGATCTCGTCAATCCGTGCAGGACTTACAATTCCAATCCCAACAGCTATTGCCTCCCGCATGATCACCTCATAGAGTTCTTCCCTGCGCTTCTCCGTCAATTTTTTGGAATCGTTAAGATAAAGAATCTGGCTGTCTTTTGGAAGAATCACAGCCCCTGCCACGACCGGACCTGCAAGCGGACCTCTTCCAACTTCATCGATCCCGCAGATAAACGCTGCGTCCCGGTATTTGTTCTCATAAGATTTCATTGCCTCAATGCGGGCAATCTCCGCCGCAAGCTTTTCTTCCTGCTTTTTGTATTTTGCGATCAGAGCAGTCACGCCTGCCCTCGGATCATCTGCATACTGTTCATACAGTACCTTTCTTTCACAGTCATCTGCCCGAGAAAATTCCTGCTGTATTTCCCGAATGCTCTTACTCATGTTTTATCACTCCAAACTCTGAAAATGGCCAGATCCGTACCCACGCTCTTCCAACAAGATCTTCTCTCTTTAAAATACCAACTCTGGAATCTCTGCTGTCCATGCTGTGGTTCCGGTTGTCACCCAGTACAAAATATTCTTCTTCTCCAAGTGTTACCGGCACTTCGGCGATCCCTGCATCCTGCATCACTTCTGCTCCATACTCCTCACCGAGTATCTCTCCGTCAATGTAGACTTCCCCATTGATAATCTGTATGGTTTCCCCCGGCATTCCGATAATCCGCTTAATATAGTATGTATTTTCCTGATACTGATACGGAAAGACAATAATGTCATACCGCTCCGGATCCCGGAACCGATAAGAGATTTTGTCCACAATGAGATTGTCACCATCACTCAAGGTCGTTTCCATCGAGGAACCGGTAACACGCGTACGCTGTCCGACAAATGTAATCACAAGATACGTCAGACCAAAAATAATCAGTATATATACCAGCCAGCCAAGAAGTTCCTTAAAAATATTTTTTTCTTCTGCTAAATACTTTTCTTCATCGCTTTTCATTTCTTACCGCCTTCTTCCTTCCGCTTTTCTACTCATAGTCTTCCGGAAATTCCAGCGTGATCCTTCCAAGCTTTCCACTCCGAAAGTCGTCGATCAGCAGGATTGCGGCCTTATTTGTGTCAAGTTCATTTCCTTTCACAAGACAATGTCTGCTTTCTGCAATTCTTCTGAGACACTCATAGGAGTCTTCACTGATCTCTATGCTATATTTTTCTTCCAGAACACCCGGATATTTCTCTGTCAGAAAAGTGATCATCTCCATCGCAAGTTCTTCTGTATTTAAAATCTCATCCTTGATCGAACCGATAAACGCAAGCCGAAGTCCCACTGTCTGATCTTCAAATTTTGGCCAGAGAATTCCCGGTGTATCGAGAAGTTCTACGTTTTTATTAAGACGGATCCACTGTTTTCCTTTTGTGACCCCTGGCTTATTTCCAGTCTTCGCACATGCTTTGCCTGCAAGCGCATTGATAAATGTCGACTTTCCGACATTGGGAATCCCGACAACCATTGCCCGCACCGGACGATTTAAGATACCGCGCTTTCTGTCACGCTCAATCTTTTCTTTACATGCCTCCTGAATTACGCCTTGGATCGACTTGATTCCGCCTCCTCTTTTGGAGTTTACTTTTACAACTGAAAATCCTTTTTCCTTAAAGTATTCTGCCCAGGCATCATTCTGTTTTTCTTCCGCAAGGTCTGACTTATTCAAAAGAATCAGCCTCGCCTTATTTTTCCCAAGCTCATCAATGTCTGGATTCCGGCTGCTCACCGGAATTCTGGCATCAACCAATTCGATCACAAGATCGATCAATTTTATATTTTCCTGCATCATACGTTTTGCTTTCGTCATATGACCCGGATACCATTGAAAATGCATCTCTTTTACCTCTATCTTTCTATCAGTCTTTTATCAATCCAAAATGTTGTGTCGGCAACATGACAAACCATGCTTTCCCTTCTATCTCAGAGCGTTTCACTGTACCGATATCCGCCTCTCTGCTATCTTCACTCGCCGCCCGGTTATCTCCAAGTACAAAATACTCATCGCCTCCAAGCACCAGCTCTTCCCCGGCAATCCCCGCATCTCTGATCTCTGTTGTCTGAAAATCCTCTTTTAACTTCTCTCCATTAATATAAACAGCATTGTCCTGCAATTGGATCGTTTCCCCGGGAAGTCCTACAATGCGCTTGATCGAAGCATGGGCATTTTCATTCCCATTTGGCCGGAACACAATAATATCATTCCGCTTCGGTGTGCTTGTGTCATAAATCAGTCGGTTGACAAGCACAATATCCCCATTATGCAGCACCGGATTCATCGAATCGCCAATATTGCTGACTCGCTGTCCCCAGTACCATACAAGCACAAAGGCGATGATACATACAATCGCGATCTGCATACTCCATACCAGACCATTGCGGATTTTCTTTATATATTCTCTCTTCCTGCTTCTTCTGATTCCGTATCTTTTCATTCGCACCTCTGTGTCTGTCTTTCCTGATGATAGAATAAAAGGGACAACATACATTCCGTACTTTGTCCCTTCCTCTTGTTACTATTTTACTAATTCTTTTACTTTTGCTTTCTTACCAACGCGGTCTCTTAAGTAGTTCAGTTTCGCTCTTCTTACTTTACCTCTGCGAACAACTTCTACTCTCTCTACGTTTGGTGAGTGTAATGGCCAAGTTTTCTCAACACCGATTCCGTTAGAGTTCTTTCTAACTGTAAATGTTGCTCTTGTGCTTCCACCCTGTTTCTTCAGAACTGTTCCTTCAAAAACCTGGATTCTTTCACGGTTACCTTCTTTAATTTTTGCGTATACTTTTACAGTATCACCTACGTTAAATTCAGGTACTTCTGCCTTTAACTGCTCAGCTTCAATTTTCTTAATAATATCGTTCATCTTGTGTGACCTCCTTATTATTTGGACGTTCCTAATACATGATTTGTATCAGAGGACCATCTCTTTACTTCACAACACGTTACATTCTATCATGCTCTATTATATTTTGCAAGTTTTTTTTCTCTTTTTCTGTAAGTTCTGCCTTATCCAGTAAATCCGGCCTTCGTTGCCATGTTCTCAAGATCGACTGTTCTCTTCTCCACTTTTCCACGTTGGCATGATGTCCGGACAGAAGGATCGGCGGCACTTGCTTGTCATGCCAGATTTCTGGTCTTGTATAATGCGGATATTCCAACAGATTATCCTGAAAACTCTCAAATTCTGCCGAAGTATCATTGTGCAGAACTCCCGGGATCAGACGGGATACCGCATCAACAATTACCATAGCCGGAAGTTCTCCTCCGGTCAGTACATAGTCTCCGATGGAGACATAATCTGTCACGATTTCTTCCAACACTCGCTCGTCAATTCCTTCATAATGACCACACAAGAGGATCAGATCTTCTTCTTTCGCAAACTCCTCTGCCATACTCTGGGAGAAAGTCCCGCCCTGCGGCGAAAGATATACAACACGTGTACGCCCTTCTTTCCCAGTGCGTTCTTGGATGGAATCTTCCACCGAGCGGTATGCGCCGTACACCGGCTCTGCCTGCATCAGCATACCTGCTCCGCCTCCATACGGATAATCATCCACCCGATTATGTTTATTATTCGCATAATCCCGGATATTAACAGCCTCCACTGAAAGCAGATTATTTGCCATTGCTCTTCCAGTAATGCTTGTCCCAAGTCCATTTAAGACCATCTCCGGAAATAATGTCAGTATATGAAAATGCATCTTTTATACCAGCCCTTCTAACAGATGAATTGTCATCTTCTGCTCTTCGATATCCACATTAAGAATGCACTGTTTGATTGCCGGCACAAGAACTTCTTTTCCATCCGTCGTGTCGATGATATACACGTCGTTTGCCCCGGTTTCCAGCACGTCACGGAGCGTTCCGAATTCAGCTCCATCTTCGGTAAATACATGCATTCCGATCATATCAGCAATAAAATATTCATCTTTTTTTAATTTTACCGCATCTTTTCTGTCTACGAGAAGACTTTTCCCCTTATACTTCTCGATGTCATTTATATTATCAATCCCTTTGAATTTCAAAATCGCAAATTGTTTAAAAAACTTCACCTGCTCCACTTCCAAAGGCAACTGCTCTTTTCCTGTATCTAATAACACATGCTTCAGCTTCTTGAAGCGCTTCACATCATCTGTGGTAGGAAATACCTTTACTTCTCCCCTGACACCGTGCGTGCTTGAGATCACTCCGACCTGAAATTGTTGTTCCATAAGATCTTTCTCTGCCTGTGCTTTCTTATTTCCACCCGGCAGACGCTCCTTTCCTGCTTCCAATGAATCCTTTTAAAAAAATAGATACCGCTCTACTGAGCGATATCTACAACTACTTTCTTATCTTCCTTCGCAGCTGCTGCCTTTACAACAGAACGGATCGCCTTTGCAATTCTTCCCTGCTTTCCAATTACTTTTCCCATATCTGCATCAGAAACATGTAACTCGATCACAGTTGTCTTTCCCTCTGTTTTCTCTGTAACTACAACACCGCTCGGATCATCTACTAATGCTTTCGCAATTACTTCGACTAATTCTTTCATCACGCGCACCTCCGCGGCTCAGATTATTTTTCGATTCCAGCTGCTTTGAAAATCTTTCCAACTACTTCTGTTGGCTGAGCTCCGTTGTTTAACCATTTCTTAGCTGCTTCCTCGTCTACTTTGAAAGCGCTTGGTTCCTGATTCGGATCATATGTTCCGATTTCCTCGATAAATCTTCCGTCTCTTGGAGATCTTGCATCTGCTACAACGATTCTATAAAATGGTGCTTTCTTCTGTCCCATTCTTTTTAATCTGATTTTTACTGCCATTTCATTCACCTCTTCATCTTTCTCTTAAAATTTGTTATCTATGTGCTAAAAAGGAAGCTTGAATCTGCCTTTTTTACCACCTTTGCCGCCCATTAAATTCGGAAGCTGCTTCATCATCTTCTTGGACTGTTCAAACTGCTTGATCATGCGGTTGACTTCACTGATATCTACTCCCGCACCCTTCGCAATTCTATGCTTCCTTGATGGGTTTAAAATCTCTGGATTCCGGCGTTCTTTCACAGTCATAGAATAAATGATTGCTTCCATCTGTGCCATCTTCTTCTCGCCTTCCTCAGAATCAAATCCCTTCATCTGTGCCATGTTCATTCCCGGCATCATACTGAGGATACTGGACAGACCGCCCATCTTTTTCATCTGATTCATACTCTCCAGATAATCTTCAAAATCAAACTGGGCCTTCTTAATCTTCTTGCCCATCTCTCTTGCTTTGTCTTCGTCAATGTCTTCTCCGACCTTCTCGATCAAGCTGAGTACATCTCCCATACCAAGAATACGGGATGCCATACGATCCGGATAAAACTGCTCCAGATCAGAAAGTTTCTCACCCATTCCGACATAAAGAATCGGCTTTCCTGTTACTGCACGAATGGAAAGTGCAGCACCGCCTCTTGTATCTCCGTCAAGCTTTGTCACAATGACACCATCGATTCCAATCTTCTGATTGAAATCATTTGCCACATTAACCGCATCCTGTCCTGTCATCGCATCGACTACAAGGATTGTCTGATGAACTTCCACATGTTCTTTGATTTCCTGAAGTTCTTCCATCATCTCCTCATCGATATGAAGACGTCCTGCCGTATCGAGGATCACGACATTGTTTCCATTTTTTGCAGCATGTTCCATCGCTGCTTTGGCGATATTAACCGGCTTGTGATTCTCACCCATCGAGAATACTTCCACGCCCTGCTTCTCACCGTTCACCTGTAACTGCTTAATCGCTGCCGGACGATATACATCACACGCAACAAGAAGTGGCTTCTTCCCTTTCAGCTTCAGCTTTCCTGCAATCTTCGCTGTTGTCGTCGTCTTACCGGCTCCCTGAAGACCCGCCATCATAATAACCGTGGTCGCCTGTCCCGGCTGCAGCTGAATCTCAGTCGTCTCAGATCCCATCAGACGGATCAACTCTTCATTTACAATCTTGATCACCATCTGTCCCGGATTCAGACCGTTCATCACGTCCTGACCGACTGCACGCTCCTGCACATCTTTCACAAACCCTTTGACAACTTTGAAATTAACATCCGCCTCTAAAAGCGCCATCTTTACTTCCCGCAGTGCAAGCTTAACATCTTCCTCAGTCAGACGTCCCTTGCTTCTCAGGTTCTTAAATACATTTTGAAGTTTTTCAGTTAAACTGTCAAATGCCATACTACAACTCCTCTAAGATTTCCGAAGAAATCCCTTTAATCTCTCGGATCAGCTCTTCTGTACTGATCTTTTCTTTCTCTTCTAACAATGTATTCATGCGGTGAACTTTTTCCTTAATAGAAAGAAATCTCTCTACAAGATGGAGCTTCGACTCATATCCCTCCAGTGTCTTGTTGCACCGTTTGATCAAATCGTGTACGCCCTGCCTGCTGATTCCCGCATCTTCTGCGATTTCACTCAAAGATAAATCCTCCAGCACGAACTGCTCATATATATTTTTCTGATGTGCTGTCAAAAGCTCTCCATAAAAATCATACAGCAATGCCTGTTCTAAGATCTCATTCATTTTTATCACCTTTGGTATCATATAACAAAAAAAATGTGGTGTCAAGTATTTTTTCTTGACACCGATGATTTTCTGCAAAATCAATAACTTTCATAGCAGAGAAGTTCTTGCGCCGCCCTCTTTTTTTGTGCTACAATCCAGACGAAGAACATTTACAAACATTACTTGAAATCGATATCTATGGAGGATTTATTTTTATGAAAATCATCATTTCCCCGGCAAAGAACATGAAACCGGCCCAATCCGAAACGATACCGCGTTCGCTGCCCGCTTATCTTTCCCATACACAGGAGATTATCGAGGTGCTGCGTACCTATTCCCCGATGGATCTTGAGATTCTTATGCGGATCAATCCATCCTTGGCACTGGATGCTGCCGACCGGATCCAGACAATGAAATTCGATCAGAACGGTACTGCCGCCATCGAAACTTATGATGGAATCCAGTATAAATATATGAAACCACTCACCTTTTCTGACTCTGACAAAGAGTATGCTCAAAAGACGATCCGCATTTTAAGCGGCGCTTATGGAATATTAAAGCCTTACGACAGTATTTACGAATACCGATTGGAAATGCTCACAAAACTAAATGTTGCAGGCACAAAGAACCTTTATGAATACTGGTCTGACCTTCTCTATCAGGATCTCACTGCATCCGATGACCGGATCGTCAATCTTGCCTCTGAGGAATATGCAAAATGTATCCGAAAATACGTCAAAGCTCCGGTTCGTTTTCTCACCTGCTCTTTCAAAGTCCGGAAAAATGGAGTTTACAAGACACTCGCCACTGCCGCCAAGATGGCACGCGGTCAAATGGTTCACTATATCATCACAAACCGAATTTCTGATTTTGAAAAATTAAAAGAGTTCGACACCGACGGCTACTTCTATGAGCCTTCCCTCTCCTCTGACTCCGAATTCGTCTTTTTACAGCGCTGATTTTTTACAGCGCTGTCTTATTCCTTCAACAACTTCTCTACATTCAGCAGTCCCCATCCTTGTTCATTCTGAGGCCTTCCAATATCAATACTGCTCTCCCGAAGCCGTAGTTTCACTTCTACATTAGACATATCCGGATATTTTGATAACAAAAGCGCGATAGCACCGCTCACGACCGGCGTGGACATGGATGTTCCGCTCTTCATTGTATACGGTTTCTGTCCTTTTTCTCTGTATCTTGCATTGCAGGATGTGATGTAGCTTCCCGGAGCAAGAAGATCCGGCTTCACCACACACTCCGCAGTAGGACCTCTGCCCGAATAACTTTTTCTCTTTTTCTTTCCCTCTTCCATATAAAACTGGTCATCGCAGGAACCGACCGTGATCACTTTCTTGCTGATTCCCGGCGAGGTAATACTGCCTGGACGCGGTCCATAATTGCCTGCTGCAGTCACTACTACTATTCCCACGTCCCAAAGTGCCTCCACTGCCTGCACCAGCTTTTCTGCCCCCTCTTCATTGACACTCGGCAATGTCCCCACAGAAATATTTACAATGCGGATTTGAAAACGAGCCCGATTTTCCAGCACCCACTGGATCCCATGCAGAACATTTCCGATATTTCCATTTCCTTTCTCATCCAACACTTTCACAACTACCAACTGACACTTCGGTGCCATTCCCTCATATCTGCCCCCAGACATCCTTCCACTCCCGCCGATGATTGAACTAACATGCGTCCCATGCGAATTGTCATCGTAAAGTTCCGTTCTGCCATGCAGCATGTCTGCAAACGCAACAATTCTGTCATCAAAATCCGGATGGCGCACAATCCCCTCTTGTGTCAAATAATTGCAGAAAGATCATCGATTATTTCCCCTGAATCTTTCATCTCCTCTTTTTTATTCTTTCATGTTCAACTTCTTAAAGTCTGCAATAATTGATAAACTCCATTTTATCCGGAATTTTATCAGCGAACTGCCTCTTCTTTTTTAACCTGTGCCAAAAAAACAGCTTCTCCATTTTCGGTGATAATTCCTATTACCGTAAAAGGAGAAAAGAGAGACTTATTGACTGCAATAATATCTAAAACAATTTTTCGCGGAACATATACTTCCTTTACGAAAAACCAGTTTTCAGAATAATAAAAATCAAACGGATCCGATATGTCCTCCATCACAAATCGGTTAAACTTCTCTTTTTCAATGAAATCCTTCAACTCTCTGAACGATAAATATCTTTTTACAATTTTCATGCAGGCAAATCTTTTTGGATAAGCACATCCCACAAAAAGATATGTAAAAAATGTTAATGCTGCCACAAACATAAGCGCCACCTGCATCTCACCGGCAAGCACTGCAAGTCTTAGTCAACTACCCACGACCTAAAGGTCATGGGTTTGTAACTGCCCAGTCGTACTAACGACTTACGTCTCCGACCTTTAACCCCAATAGATATTGCTATCTAAAGTGGCGTTACATCATAGGGTGGTTG
>NZ_SLZV01000010.1 GCF_004346095.1 Faecalimonas umbilicata
AATAGACTATATTGTTATTAGATTTATATGCAATATTCATATGTGTATTATATACCATTTCAAAATCTAATACAAGAGTATTTTTGTTCCATCTTAAATTACTTGCGTAAATTCGATGGAAGTGTCTTATATCCCCATAGCTAAAGCAAGGGGTTTTACGACACATTGGATAAAAAAACAGCTTCCCGAAGCTACATTTCCCTCTCCGCCCATCGCGACAGTCCCGCGCTCAAACGGAATATCATTCGGAAACCCGTTATTTCGATATTCTCCATCGAGTGAGATTGCACACCTTTCATCCTCAAAGTCAGAATAACTCGGCTGCAATACAAATCCCGGTGCGATTCTTCTAATCTTCCGGTGATCAAACAGTCCTTTTTTCGCCAAAGAAATAAAACAATTCACCGTATTTGGCGCCTCTTTTGGGTATAGCTCTATCTTAATTTCCCCAAATCTTGTCACAATAATTGCAATAGGATTTCTTTTTTCTTCCATATCCCTCTCTCCTTTTTCTCAAACTTTTCATTTGTGATCCGCTTTTTCTGATAGGAAAAACGTGCGTGAAACCTCTCCGGCTTTTCACACACGTTTTTTGAATCCTTCCTTATATCCGATGCAGCAATGCTGCTCTCATGCCATTTGTCAGTGCACGATTAACGCTTTACAAAATATTCTTCATACCATACAAGGAATGTATAGATTGTCCAAACTTTTCTCCAGTTGTCAGAATTTCCTCCGACATACTCATCAAAGATTACATTGATCTCTTCTACATTGAAGAATTTCTCTGCCATCTCACTGTGGAATTTGGCGCGCACATCTTGATTATAGCGGTCATCTGCCATCCAGATACGGATTGGCACGATAAATCCGAGTTTCTTTCGGAACGCAATCTCTTCCGGCAGCATTTTCTGTGCCGCTGTACGGAACGCAACCTTATTCTGCTCTTCATTCACTTTATACTTCGAAGGCATTCTGGACGCAATATCGAAAATACGCAAATCTGTCAACGGCATACGAACCTCAAGTCCTGCCGCCTCACTCATCTTATCTACATTGAGGTAAATATCTCCCTCCAGCCAGATCTGGATATCGATATTAGACATCTTTGTCAGAGGATCCAGCCCTTCCATCTCTTCGTAAATACTCTGTGCCACTTCGATTGGCAGTACGTCCGGGTCATATTTTTTCAAGATCTTTTTCTTCTCGTCTTCTTTCATAATGTTCGTGTTACCGACATAGAAGTTCTTTAGATTCTCCCCGTATCGCTCTGCATTGCGGTACATATTGTATCCACCGAAAAATTCATCTGCACCTTCTCCTGAATAGCAGATCTTCGTATGCTCTGCAGTCGCCTGACATCCAAGTGCAAACACAATCGCAGAAGCATCCCCAAGCGGCTGCTCCATATTGTACATTACATATGGAACAATATTAAAATATTCCTCTGGATTGATCACACGTCTGGAAATCTTACGTTCTAAAATGCGCGCAGTCTCTACAGCCAGTACGGACTCATCGAACCGTTCTTCCTCATAACCGCATGTATCCGCAGTATCGGCATCAGACATCGCAAGTACATAGGAAGAATCCACTCCGCCTGACAGGAAAGACTCCACTCGCTCATCCGAAGTCTTTACTTCCTTCATGATCTCGCCAAGTGTCGTGTGGATCTCGTCTGCCCATTCCTCAAGAGACTTGCTGTCATCCGGATGAAATTCCGGCTTCCAATAGCGCTTTACTGTCACTACTCCGTCCTTCCAGATAAGGTAACGTCCCGGAAGCAGTTTCTTCAGTCCACGGAAAAATGTATTCTCTCCTGCCACGTAAGTCAGACTGAGATAGATCTGCAGCATCTCCTCATTCAATTCTTTGACAAACCCTGGCTGCTCCATGATTCCCCGGATTGTTGTTCCATAGAGAAGCTGTCCATCTTCCGTCTCATAATAGTAGAACGGCTTCGTGCCAAACTGGTCTCTGAGACAGAATAGCTGTTTTTCCTCTTCATCCCAGAGCGCAAAAGCAAACATTCCATACAAATGCGCTGCCATATCAAACTGCCATGTCTCAAATGCCCGAACCAAAATCCGCTCCTCTCTCTCTCTTCTGGATAAGCTTTTGTCAATGCAAAGCTCTTCGCAAAGCGCCTCCCAGTTGCGAATATGTCCTCTGTATTCCTGAACTTTTATCATATGTTTCCCATCCTTATAAAGTGTAAATTCATCGGTTTCCAAAATACATTCAGGAAGAGAAAACTCCCTTCCCGCTTGTACACCCCTATTATAAACCAAAGTTTTTCCAATAACAACTGCTTCCTTACACTTTATCTTTCCCGTACTTCTCCTCTTTATCATTCTTAAACAGTGGTATTTAAACAGCAATGCTTATGCAACTCTTCCTGCTGCCTCCTGATATGCTCTCAACTTTCTCCTTGCATCTTCACTCAGATTCCGCGGCACCTGTATTTGAATTGTCACATACTGATCTCCTTTTCCGGATGGCTGACCCATATGTGCGATTCCCTTTCCGGCCAGTCTCACTTTTGTTCCGGATTGTGTTCCTTCCTTGATCTTGCAGCTTACCTTTCCGTAAAGTGTAGGCACAATCACCTCACCGCCCAACACCGCTGTTGTATATGGAATCTGAATGGTCGTGTAGACATCGTCTCCCTTCCGTTCATAACCGACTTTGTCTTTTACTGAAATTTCCAGAAACAGATCTCCGGCTTCCCCTCCGTTCATCCCGTCCTGTCCCTTTCCTTTCAGCCGGATTTTCTTGCCGGAAGAAATTCCCGCCGGAATGTGTACTTTCAGAGACTGTGCACGCCCACTGTCGTCTGTATAAGAGATGACCTTATCTCCTCCAAATGCTGCTTCCTCAAAAGTCACCTCTAATTTTGCAGTGACATCTGCACCTTTCCTGCGATAACCGCGCCGTCCAGCTCCACTTCCCCTTGCTCTCTGAAAAGAACTTCCAAAAATGTCATCAAAAAAATCATCCATATTTCCGCCTTCAAAATGAAATTCCTGGTAGCTTCCGTCCGGACTTCGATAGAACTTCGCCCCTTTAGGTTCTCCGTACGACTGATAGGTGCCCGGATCTGCTCCCATACTTCCATCAAAGGCTGCTGTTCCAAATCGATCGTACAACTTCCGTTTCTCTTCATCGTGCAGTATCTCGTAAGCTTCGGTCACTTCTTTAAATTTCTCATTTGCAACAGAATTCTCCTGATTGGTATCCGGATGATACTTTTTTGCCAGTTTCCGGTATGCCTTCTTGATCGCATTCGCGTCTGCATTTCTGTCCACTCCGAGAATCTTGTAATAATCCTTATTTGCCGCCATAACTATTTCTCCCCTTTCCTACTACAATTTTTATGCAAGATTAAAAATTTCCTGCGGAATAAAAACGGGACTGCATGTCACAGTCTGTAATCATGCAGTCCCAAATCTATATAGAGTGTGTCTGAAAATCTATCACTGCTTTCTTGATCCGTAACAAAAAGTTCTTCCCCATACACACCTACCAGCACTATCCTTCGATGGCAATATATTTCTTCTCCTCAGCTTCTACTTTCTTCTGATCCTTCTTCGGGATTGCAAGAACAAGTATACCATTTTCATATTTTGCCTTAATGTCTTCCTGAGTGATATCCTTTCCTACATAGAAACTTCTGCTGCAAGATCCGGAATATCTTTCTCTGCGGATATAATTGCCTGTCTTCTCATCCTTCTGATCGTTGTTCTTCGTCGTCGCCGCCTGGATGGTCAGATAACCATCTTTTAATTCTGCGTGAATATCTTCTTTCTTATATCCCGGAAGGCTTACTTCCAATTCGTAGCCATGTTCATGCTCCTTAATATCTGTCTTCATCAAAGACTCTGTGTTCGCTCTCTGGTAACCTCTGAATGGGTAATCAAAATCAAAGAAATCATCAAACAAATTCTCTCCAAAAATACTAGGCATCATCATAAATCATCTCTCCTTTTCCATTAAAATCTTATTGATAAATGTCATTTATTGGAACCGGTGATGTGGGGACTATTCAGATCTTCTCATCCTTTCTTCGTCCTCCTCCTTTGTTCTAGTTGTAATATAACACTTATGTTAGCACTCGTCAAGAGGGAGTGCTAAAAAAATTGTGAACATTTTGTGTCCTGCCAGTATTCCTGTCCTATGACCGTTTCATCCCTCCCCTTTATCAAAAACTATTCTCTGAGTCTATAACTTTTATTATAAAAAAATCCGACAAAATCTAATTCATTGAACTGATACACACTTGTATGTTCCTGAACTTCATCAGCAAAGGGCAGTACTTTTTCGATAATGCGGTAATCTTGACTTTCCGCACCCACACCTAACTTTTCTGCAACCTCTATCGACAGGTAGAAAATGTATTCACAACCAATTTTTACCTGCATATCCTTAAAAATATTGTTCATTTCATCACTCCAATCTGATTTTTAGGTAAGAAAAAAAGCAGTCAATACTAACTGCTTTCAAAGTTATTAAACTGTACTGCATAGAAAATTATTTTTTTGATGTTCCCCAGTCAACCAGCATAAATAAAGCTATCCCTATACCTACAAGCAAAAAGAAAATACTTATGCTTTTCTTTTTTACTAATCCAACAATACCTATGATTATTAGAAAAATAGAAACTATTAACGACATATAGAAACAGAATTTCGCCCATTTTTCACCTTTATTCCTAAAATATTCTTGTCTTTTATCACTAACTTTACATTCTAAGAAATATTCTACTAATCCACTACTTAAATATTTTACAATATCTTTAATAATTTCCACAATATCACTTCCCATATAAAATTATAATATCTTGCTATTTGCTAGGTATTATAGCACTTCTATATATGCTTTACAATGATTTACGCATCGATAATCTTGTTAGTAGCTTTAACAGTACATCTTTCACACCGCCAGCATTGAATATCAAATCGACAATAATCAAGGCAACGTCGCTTATCTGGTCGGCACTCATGCGTGAGCTTGCGTCAACTCCGTCCGGTATTGCTTGTTTTCTGCTTGGACGAATGTAGTTGGTAAAGTAGTAACACCAGTTGCCGAAGATTCATTTTTATCATATTTTTTATTCAAAGCATCACATGACACCGAAAGAATATCGATTAAAATATTGGGATAATTCTTATCAAAATAATTAAAAAATCCCCTGCAAACATCTCTTACAATGTATGCAGGGGATATAACTAAAAGCTAGCTTTCTACTTTTCCCTAAATCGGTTCAAAATCCGCAACTCCATGCTTACACAGTGGACAAATATAATCATCCGGAAGTTCCTCTCCTTCATAGATATATCCACATACCACACATACGAATCCTTTCTTTCCTTCTGTCTGCGGTTTTGGTTTTACATGTTTCTGATAATAAGTGTATGTCATCGTTTCTTTATCATTCATCACACGAGCCTCTGTCACGGTACAGATAAACATTCCGTGTGTATCCAGATCCACATACTGCTCCACTTTCAATGCAAGGAAGGCGTTGATATATTTTGGAAGGAAGGCAACACCATTGTCTGCACGCAGCAGATTCCATCCTTCGAATTTATCTGCTTCTCTTCCGCTCTGGAATCCAAATCTTTCAAACACTTTAAACGGTGCTTCCACAGAGAGACAGTTGACATTCATCACACCAGTCTTCTTGATGATGTCATGCGAATAATTCGCCTTATTGATATTGACTGCCACACGGTTCGGATTGTCTGTCAGCTGTGTAACGGTGTTGACGATCAGTCCGTTGTCCTTCTCACCATCTCTTGAAGTCACAACATACAGTCCATATCCAAGACGGAACAGTGCTGTCAGATCATTTTTATTCGCTTTGTCATCTGACTGGGCAATATATTCCTGACATAACTCATCTGCCATCTGATCTAACTCTTCCAGATTCTCTTCGCTCAGCGAGGACATGATCTTCACTGAATTTTTCATCCATGTAATATCCTGGCTATCCTCAAACATTCCCTTCATAACTCTTGCTGCCGTCGGTGCCCAGCTTCCGTTCTCAATGAACCCGATCGTGCGCTTCTGGTAATTGCGCGCGGTCAGATGCTCAATAAAAATTTTCATAAACGGGAAAATATCTGCATTGTATGTCGTTGTCGCCAGCACTAATTTCCCATAGCTGAATGCATTTTCCACTGCTCTTGCCATATCTGCGCGTGCAAGGTCACAGACATACACATCCGGACATCCTTTTTCTTCTAATTTCGCCGCCAAAGTTTCTGCTGCTTTCTTTGTATTTCCGTAGACCGATGTGTAAGCGATCATCACACCTTCTTTTTCTACTGCATAAGAAGACCAGATATCATATTTCTCGATATAATGTCCAAGATTCTCCTTTAAAATCGGTCCGTGCAGCGGACAGATCATCTGGATGTCCAGTGTCGCTGCCACTTTTAAGAGGTTTTGTACCTGTGTACCATATTTCCCGACGATTCCGATATAATAACGGCGAGCTTCGTCATCCCAATCTTCCTCCACATCATTTGCCCCGAATTTACCAAATCCATCTGCAGAGAACAGTACTTTTTCTGTACTGTCGTAAGTAACCATAACTTCCGGCCAGTGTACCATCGGAGCAAACACAAATGTCAGGTCATGCTTTCCAAGTGACAATGTCTGTCCGTTTTCTACTTCCAATGTTCTTCCTTCCAGATCCATCTCCCTGAAAAAGTTGGCCATCATCACAAATGTCTTCTCATTTGCCACGATCGTTGTATCTGGATATACCTTCATAAAATTATAAATATTCGCAGAATGATCCGGTTCCATATGCTGCACGATCAAATAATCCGGCTTTGCTCCATCCAGCACCTGTGCAATATTTGCCAGCCATTCTTCCGCAAAATTCACATCCACAGTATCCATTACAGCGATTTTCTCATCTTTGATCACATAAGAGTTGTAAGACATTCCATTTGGCACAACATACTGCCCTTCAAACAAATCTACCTGATGATCATTAACCCCAACGTAAATGATATCATTTGTCACCTTCATTTTGTATTCCTCCTGATTTTTTGAAATACTGACTTCGCAGTCTGATTCTTTTCTTACATTTGATTTTCTCTCACAGATTTCTCTCTGTTTCAGAGATTGTGAAATTTTTATCTTTATGCCTATTATAACTAGAATCGGATAAGAACACAATTCTTTTTTTATAAAATTTCTGATTCCCCTCCTTCCGCTTTCTTCTTCACATAGTACTGTGCCTGTGCCTCGTAAAGCGCAAAATATTTCCCTTTCTTTTCCATCAATGTTTGATGATTTCCGCTCTCTGCAACAGTTCCTTCTTCCAGAACAACAATTCTGTCACAGAACTTGCAGCTGCTCATCCAGTGGGAGATATAGATGGCCGTTTTTCCATTGATCAGTTCGTTGAAATTCTCATAGATTTCCGATTCTGCCACCGGATCTAACGCTGCAGTCGGTTCATCGAGGATCACAAACGGAGCATCTTTATAAAGCGCTCTTGCGATCGCAACCTTCTGCGCCTCCCCGCCGGAGAGCGCCTCGCCATCCCCGGTTTCGTGATAGAGCAGCGTGTGAATCCCATCTTTCATCTTCTTCACTCTTTCTTCCAGCCCGACCTGACGGATCACCTTCCATACTCTCTTTTCATCCACTTTCTCGGAGCCTGCGATATTTTCATCCAATGGAAAATGATACAGTCTGAAGTCCTGAAAGACAACCGCGAAAATCTTTATATATTCCTCATAATCATATTTCCCGATCTCAATCCCATTTAAAGTGATCTTTCCCTCAGACGGTTCATAGAAACGAAGCAGCAGTTTGATCAATGTCGTTTTTCCTGCACCATTCATCCCGACAAGCGCCATCGTCTCCCCTACTTTGAATTTTAAACTTACATCCTTTAAAATATACGTCTCTGTCCCCGGATAACAAAAAGAAACATGGTCAAACTCCAACTCATACTGATTATCGTCTCTTTTTTCAATCGGCAGTGTCCCTACATAATGCATATTCGGGAGATGAATAAATTCCTCATAAGATTTCAGATACTCATTGGCATAATCAATCTCAATATGTGCTCCCATCATTTCACGGATACTGTTCATCATCGTTATGATCGCACCCGCATACATCAGCACTTCCCCGGCGGAAACACTTCCTGCGATTGCCTTTATTGCAATATATACATAAGTGATGCCTGCCAGGATCTGAAGCGCAAAAGCGACAGTGCCATTTCCACGTCCGGAAACTTTTGCTCTTCTCTGGAACAGTTCCATACACTTCTTTATCACATCTCCTTGAAATTTATTTATCAGATATTCTTTGAGCTGAAACAGACGGATATCCTGCGCAAACTGCTCTGAAACAATCAGGTCGATTAAATAATCAAACAATGCATTTGACTTTTCATTTGCATGCATAGTGATTACCGTTTCCTTTCCGATCCGTTCGGAAACCTTATCTCCTAACCACAATACAAATACAAAACCAGCGATCATCACCCCCGTACTGATCAGAAACCGAAAGATACTTTCCTTCTCCCAGTCTGACTGCAGCAGAAGAAGCACGACAAATCCACTGGCAAAAACAACTTCCGTGCAGCAGGTAAAATACTTATAAATTTCCATACACTGTTCGGAGATTCCTCCATGTCCGCGCTCTGCCTGCCGTACTCTTCGAAACTTCTGAATCGTCTCCTGTTTCTCAATTTCTTCGTATTCCATGGAAAATGCTTTTTTTGCAGTACACTTTTTCGTCTCCTCCTCGCTCGGTTCCGCATAGTGCGAAAAGATCTGTTCCGCTGCCTTTGAGATCAATGATACAATCATCACCGTCACAACAAGAATCACGACAAAAGTTGCTGCCTGCCGATACTTCTCCTCCAGAAGAACATCGAGAATCTTCGCATACAGAAAACTGTTAATATAGACAACCGATGCACCCGAGAGCATTCCAAGTACAAGGATCACCGGCAAAATCCGATAGCCTTTCGCCTGAAAAAGACAAAATTTCCACATTTCTTTTACAGACATCTGTTTTCTCTTATTCATGTGCCTCTTCCTCCTGATAATATTTCCCCTGAAGTTCAAAAAGGGAAGCGTATGTCCCTCCCATTTTCATCAATGTTTCATGGGTTCCGCGCTCAATGATCTCCCCTTTGTCGAGCAGAAGAATCTCATCGCAGAACCGTGTCGATGCCAGCCGGTGGGAAATAAAGATCGTACTTGTTCCTTCCAGCGTCTTCTGATAAGTATCATAAATATTTTTTTCTGCAAGTGCATCCAGCGCTGCGGTCGGTTCATCTAAAAGTAACAGTTTCGGGCTGTGATACAGCGCCCTGGCCAAAAGAAGCTTCTGAATCTGTCCACCCGAGAACATGATCCCATCTTCCGATACATCTTTTCCAAAATAGGTGTGTAGTCCGTCCGGAAGGCTCCTGATCTTCTCTGCCACTCCTGCCTTTTCCAGCACATTCCATAACCTTTCCTCGTCCCATTCTCCTGAGAGCGTCACATTTTCCCCAACTGTATACGACATGATAAACGGATTCTGGAAAATTGCAGCGACATGGTGCATATAGGCTTTACGATCCAGTTCCCTCGTGTCGATCCCATTAACATAGACTGCTCCGTTTGTAGGAAGATATAGACCAGAGATCAGTTTTACAATCGTAGATTTTCCGGCCCCGTTTAATCCGACAAGTGCAAGCCGCTCTCCTTGATGGATGGTAAAGGAAACATCCTTTAGCACCTCTTCCTCTGCCCCCTCATAGCGATAGGATACATGATCAAACGTAATGTCCAGACTGGAAAATTGGTTTTCCGGAATCCGCCTTTCTCCTCCTGATCCGCTCTCAAGTTCTAAAAACTCTCTAAGATCATCCACCTGCTGCCCACACCGCTTCATCACAACAAAGTTGCTTGTGATCTCTGTAAACCATTTGGCAAACCCGCTGATCAATCCAATATAAAACACAAACATGCTTGACGAAAGCCCCTGTTTCAAAAGATAGATCAGATAAAAATAACAGATAAAGTCTCTGACTGCTGCCAGGATCACTTCTGTAAAGTCCGAGAAGAAGCAGGCCGCATTATAAAGCGCCCTATATTTTCTTCGCTGTCTGATTGCCGAATCATATTTTCCGATCAGCCAGTCGGAAAGTCCGAAGACGCGGATATCCTTTCCGCCTGCAATATCATCCACAAGCCGGTCAATATATCCCTCTATCCGCTGATATCCAGCAAGTTTTTCTTTGACCCTCTCATACACTTTTACAGAAACTTTGGACGTTGCGACAGTGATCAGTGACAGACCGACAAGGAGCAGCAAGATGCGTATATCCATACTTCCCACGATCATTGCATATGTGACCAGCCCTAGTACATTTGTAAAAAACATTCCAAAACGCTGCATCATGCCTTGCACTCCATTGGAATCGTTTCCATTCAATGCGATCAGCGACCTCTCCATCCTCTGACGGATTTCACTGCTTTCTGACTGTTCCAGAGAAATCTCCAATATTTTTTCGAGAACAGAATAAAAGTGTCCTCCCATCCTCATTTCGATGTATTCTACGGATATGATATTCTGCAGATAAGTATCGATCCAGCTAATCGCCCCGTATACAAGAAAGATGGTCATGACCGCCCCGATCAACAGCATAAGCGGGCTTTCCTTCCCCAGCATCGATACGATAAGTGCATTTGCCCCTACCCCCAGTAACAGAAGAAGAACATATGTGACTGCCTGAATCCCGATGTGCACCAGATAAACCGGAGTTTTCTTCATAGCCGGTGCAAAGCAGAAAATCAGGTTGCTTAAAATGCTCCTTTTCTTTCGCTTTTGTTTCTTCTCTTCCTCCATCTATAAAGCCTCCTCTCTTTTCTTGCATTCTTAACTTATCACATTTGTTCTCAAAATAGAAAAAACATGCACGAATTGTAAAAATCCGTGCATGAATTGCAAATTTTCTCTATAATGGCAGCATGATCTCGGTGACGAACACCCCTGGTTCATTCTTTCGATTGATATAACCGTCATATTTCTTCACAACATTGTTAATCCGTTTAAGCCCATGACCGTGATCACCGCGCTTTTTGGAAATATATTCTTCATCGAGTTTTCGCACAACCTCGCTGGTGGCATTGGTCACTGTAATATACAACTGCTGCTTCAGCGGTGCAATATAAAGTCGGAGAAACTGTTCTTCCTTCTTCACCGTCCGACATGCTTCGACTGCATTGTCAATCAGATTCCCGATCACGACACACAGATCAATGTCCGACACAGACAACTCTTTGGGAATCACCGCCTTATAGTCACACCAGATTCCATTTTCCAGCGCAAGTGAAATCTTCGCATTTAAGATCGCATCTACATTGAGATTTCCGGTATCAAACAGCAGGCGGATATCCGCAAGATCTTCCTCCAGCCGGTTTAAGTATTCCTTTGCCTCAGTGATATTATCTTTCGCAAGATATGCCTTTACCGACTGCATATGATTATGATAATCATGCCGCCAACCTCGCATCGTCATATAGATGCTCCGCACTTCATCCATCTCCTGAGACAAAATTTTGTTCTGATAGTCAATCAGCGCCTTCTCATACTGCCGCTGCATGATTGCCCGGATCACGAAACCGATGATCACAAGCAGGAGCAGCATTGCCACTGCAGCCAGCCCTATGATTTCCATTCTCATCTGTAATACTCCTTATAGATTTTCCTGAATAAATGCCTGATTAAGCTGTTGGTACATTCCCCGGCTCACCGGAACCTCGATCTCGCCTGCAAGAATACAGCTCTGCCTGCCAATCCGGCTCACCTTCGATAAATTTACAGCAGTACTTCTATGACATTTCACAAAAGGAGGAATGCCCCCGTCCTTTGTATCTCTGTTCAGATGATTTAAAACTTCCCCGAAACTCTCTTTGACCGTCAGCTGTCTGTCCTTGCAATACACTGTGGTGTAGTGACCATCCACTGCAACATACAAAATCTGCCCCTGCTCCACCTTGATATTCTCCCCTGCCACTTCCAAAAGAACATATGGCTCTTCTCTGTCTGCAAGTTCTGTCACAAGTATGTCCAACATTTCATACAGCTTTTGTTCCCTTACTGGTTTCATCATATATCTCCAGGCTTCAATCTCATAGCCATCAAATACATGACTTGGATCTGATGTCAAAAAAACAATGCGAATATTCATATCCGTTTTCCGAATCTGTTTTGCAAGTGTGAATCCATCCATCCCGATCATCGAAATATCAAGAAGAAGCAGATCATAGGGTACGAGTTCTTCTCCATCCAACTCAAATAGAAATTGTTCTGCACTGGAAAATACATCGACGATACACTTCTGCCCGCGCTCCTTTGCCCAGCTTTTTATCATATCCTCTGTCAGCACCGCCTGCGCGCGCTCATCCTCACAATATGCAATCCGCACTGTCTTCTCTCCCCTTATTCTTTCTGTCTGATGCTCCGCCTTTCCGGTCAGAATTTTACAGACTCCTCTTGCCATTCTTGCATCTAACTTCTTATTTCTCCGTCTCTGCCTCTACAAACTTCGCATGATCAGCAACCCATGTCATAGCTGTATCTAAGAGAATGCTCTCTTTTAGCTTCTCTTCTCCGTCCTCACCATTTGCCTCAATAAATGCATCTCCGTTTTCGTATCCGTAGGACTGTGCATATTCGTCATATTTTTCCTTATATGCTTTGTCGGAAAGCTCTAATTTTTCTTTCTCGGCGATCAGCTTGCTTGCATACTTGCTCTTTAACTGATCTTTTGCCTGCTTTTCCATCTTCTCTACAAACTGATCTTCTGTGATTCCAGATTGTTCCAGGAATTCCTCAAATGTAACTTGGTAGTACATCTCTGCAAGCTGTGTATACTGCTCTTTCATCAGATCTACGCTCTCATTGATATCCTCTTTAAACTCTTTTTTCAGCTCTGTGTTTTTGACTACTTCTGTCCATGCACTGTTTTTGTTCTGAGACTCTACCGTCTTTTTATTAGATGTCTCCAGATCTTTTTTTACTTGTTTTTTGTACTCGTCAACGGTCTTTGCCTTGTCAGAAATTTTCTGTACAAATTCATCGTTCAGCTCTGGCAGGATCTCCTCTGTAATGGAATTGATCGTTACGGTAAACACTGCATCTTTCCCCGCGATTTCCGCTGGATAATTCTCCGGCAATGTAAGAGAAATATCAAATGTCTCATTCAGCTTATGCCCTTCCATTCCTTCTGAAAATCCTTCCACAAATCCTTCGCCTCCGACTTCTACCGTAAGGTCTCCCTGATCAAATGTCTCCCCATCTGCTTTTCCAACGTAAGAAACTTCCAGAGAATCTCCTTTCTTTGTCGCCCGGTCTGTCACCTCTTTATGTTCAGCTTCCGCTTCTAATGTGCTCTGGATGCTGTTTTCTACATCTTTATCTGTCACTTTCGCCAGTTCCAGTCCTTCTACTTTAATCCCTTTATACTCACTGATCTTTACATTATCGTCCTCAATGGATTTCTGACATCCTGCCAGTGTTACTGTCATACACACTCCGAGAAGAAGCGCCGCTAATTTCTTTTTCATCTTCCTACCTCATTATTCTTTCATTTTCCAGCTGTCATCTCACATTTTGACTGCTCTTTCAGTTATATCACACTTCCCAACAGAAAGAAAGGTGTTTTGCCAGATTTCACACTTCTTTTAGAATCCTCTGTCTTCTTATAAAAGAGGGGACAGCAGGCGGGAAAACTGCTCTTTTCCACGGATGAGAAGACTCCGCTCTTCGTAAAGACGTTTTGTCACTAACGTAGAATTTAGAATATCCTGTTCAAAAGCTTCCTCCAGTTTTTTTGTCGTCTCCTCACTGTAGATTACGGCATTGACTTCAAAGTTCAGTTCAAAACTCCGAATGTCCATATTGGCTGTCCCAAAACAGCTTACAAGACCATCGACCGTCAGTCCTTTGACATGGAGAAAACCGTTGTTATACACATAGCATTTTGCCCCAGCCTCGATCATATCCCCAAGGTAGGAATACGATGCCCAGTAAACAAACGGATGATCCGGTTTACACGGAATCATGATCCGCACATCTACTCCCGATTTCGCCGCAATCCGAAGCGCTTCCAAAATACAGTCGTCCGGCACGAAGTATGGCGTCTGCAAATAAATATGATGGCGCGCCTTATGGATCAGCCTCATATAGTTGTCACGGATCTCTTCACTTTTGGAATCCGGTCCACTGGAAATAATCTGTACCGGCTCTCTTCCATTTCTTACGTACTCTGGAATTTCAAACAACTCATCCCGCAAAAACAGATTGTCTCTGGCCGCATAGTTCCAGTCCATCACAAAGCGCACCGCAAGGGAAGTAACCGCTGATCCTTCGATGCAAAGATGGGTATCTCTCCAGTATCCGAATTTTTCGCTCAGTCCAATATATTCTTTTCCTATATTGAATCCTCCGACAAACCCAACTCTTCCATCGATGACCGCAATCTTCCTATGATTCCGATAATTGACACGCAAATGTAGCTTCCCAAGCAGCGCCGGGAAAAACTCTGCCGTCTGAATTCCATTTGCATTCAGCTCCTCCCAGTCTTTTTTCTTCATATCACGACATCCCATACTGTCAAACAGGATGCGTACTTCCACGCCTTCCTTGGCCTTTTTGATCAGTTCTCTGCTGATCGCCTGCCACAGCTCATCCTTTCGGATAATATAATATTGCAGATGGATATATGTCTTTGCGGCGCGGATTTCCCGTATCAGAGCCGCGAATTTCTCTCTGCCGTCCGTATAAATCTGTACATCATTATTCCCTGTCAACACCGCACTGGCCGCTTCCAGATTGTAATAGATCAGATTCTCAAATCGTTCCATCTTTGGATTGGACAGACGAAACTGCTTCCGACGGATACTCTTCTCCTGCCGTCTGACTGCATAATTTACTTCTCCCTCAATTTCCTTCATTTTAAACATTCTGCTCTTTCGGAAATCTTGTCCGATCAGCAGATACAATACAAATCCAACAATTGGTATAAAATATAGTACGAGCAGCCATGTCCAGACAGTCTGCGGCTTTCTTCTCTGAAAGAAGATAATCACAAACGAAAGAAGAATATTGATCAAAACAAGATGCTCCATCATCCAGCCAGTTCCTGTACAAAGATCATTCCAAATATTTCCTAACATTCCCTCACCTCACTTTTGTATTTTTCACCTTTTTCTCATTCCCTATTATACTCATTTTTCCACAGAAAAGTAAGGTGCAGCGCTCAAATCGCTTGCACTTCCTAAGAAACAATGCTACAATACTATTTGTCTAAAAATGTATTTTTACTATATACTAGGAGGTCTATCGTGAGTTTACCAGTAATTATATTACTTATCGTTTTAGCCGTACTGATCATCGGCACGATCGTATTGTACTTCTTGGGAAAAAAAGCGGAAAAGAAACAGGCAGAACAACAGCAGCAGTTAGATGCTATGGCTCAAAATGTAACGATGCTTATCATTGATAAGAAGCATATGAAACTAAAAGAAGCCGGTTTTCCTGCCATCGTACTGGAGAGTACACCGAAATATTTGCGCAGAGCCAAAGTTCCGGTTGTAAAAGCAAAGATCGGTCCAAAAGTAATGACTCTGATGTGCGACGAGAAAATTTTCCCATTGATCCCAGTCAAAAAGGAAGTCAAAGCAGTTCTCAGCGGTATCTATATCACAGATGTCAAAGGACTTCGCGGGAAATTAGAAATGCCTGAAAAGAAAAAAGGCTTCTTCGCAAGATTCAAAAAGAACAAAGACGAACAAAACGATAACAAAAAGAGTAAAGAATCTACAAAGAAAAATAAATAATCAAAACAATTTCGAGATGAAAATTTTTTCACGGAAATGTTTAAATTCTGAGTATTAACTCGAATTTTGTCTAAGCAGCCTGGCCACCGTAAATCTGGTAGCCAGGCTGTTTATAAATATTAGTGAGCATATAAATTTACTACAATTTCTATGAATATCCTACCAATGTACCTGCATATGTCACAACATAAAAGCCCCCATCATAATACCAATTTTTTGCATATAATGTTCCTGTCATTTTTACATTTCCCACATATTCTGTATAAGAATAGCTAGCTGGCCAATTTTGTTGGGTAAAATATTTTACTTCCCTTTTTTCATAAGTGTTGATACCTCTTTCATCAATTACATCTACTTTTTCTCCTGCCATAACTTCTGGAGCCACAACCATGCTACTTCCTGCTAAAGTTAATCCTAATAATAAAATTCCAATACTCTTTTTTTTCATATGTAATCTCCTTTCAACTGAAAATCGAGAATAGCCATAAATATCCTTAACTTTCAATACTATAAATAAACATCTATCACATCATAATAATATTTCTAGATCAACTTAACACTTAAATAATTTTGAATAAAACTATTTAAAGCTGATAGTTTTTCATCGTATAGATTCTATTTCGACTGAATTCACTGGAAAATTTTATGATATTCTCTATTCTTTTTCTTCTAATATAATTGTATCAGATAATACTTACAATTAGGTGACACCATGTATTTATATAGAGAATCTCTACAAACTAAATATTTCTAATGAATTTCATTTTACTTAAAATTCTACAGTTAGTGACCATTTTAGCCTACTACATGAAAAAATAAATCAAAGACAGAAATACTCTGATTTCAAAGTATGATACGAAAAGCACTCAAACATCCTAAGTTACAGTTCTACATCTCTATTAAAAAATCAGAAAGCAATCAAAAAATACCAGGCAGAATCATTTGACCCTACCCGGCTTTTCCTAAATTTCTCTATTTTACTCTTCCCTCAGATTTTCAATCACCCCTCTATGTATTTCCTTCCAATACGGCCGATAAGAAATATACACAACTACCAAAAGATACCCTAAAAAAATCAACGCAAGCCATCCCCACGCGGTTCTTTGCATAGTCGGAAATATAATCTGTTCCATCCAACCGTAAAGATCTTGAGGTGGCTGCCATCCATCTCCCCACGCAAGACCCTCAAGCCGTTTCCAATATAAAAAGGACTGGAGTAGTACTCCACATGGGATCACCGATAAGATTGCTCCCAGCTGAATTTTCATTGTTTCTTTCCAGTAAACCCGGCACAACCTTCGTTTTGGAATTCCAAGTGCCTTTAAAATTCCTACTTTCTTTCCGATTCCGGCTGCTTTTGCCCTTGCCATCTGCCACTGGATCAGCCAGGAAAGTATGACAATGACAACAAGCAGGAACACCGCTCCAAACATACTTGCAAACAAGTCTTTCCTCAACTGTTCTCTTCGGATCCTCTCATTTGTAATCGTACCTGCTTTTGGGAACTCTTTCTCTACCTCTTTCATAATCACCGACATTTCTCGATCTGTAAGATGTGTATCCCCATAACGATCGACAAATCCTTCCACATAACTGTATGTCTTCTCTTTTCCCATCCCATTGAGTTCCTGCACCAGTTTTCCTGCTGCGATCACCGTATACTCCGAAAATGCTTCCGCCACATAGGCATCGCGTGCTTGAAATTCCCTGATGATGCCTCCGACACGCACAGATTTCTCTCCGCCTGCTCCGGTCAATGTAAGGGTATCTCCCTCGCGAATTTTCGTTTCCCGATGTTCTTGATAAAAGAGTGGAAATGGCTCTTCCCACCGATCCACCGCGTTTCCTTCTCTGTCCGTCAAAATAACTGGAAGATAGATTAAAATTTCCTCTCCATTCCAGAAAGCTTCTTCCTTCAGCGTCTTTTTCGCTTGTTCTTTTGCATACTTTTGAAAAAGTTTCTCCCCTCTCTCCACACCAAGTACCTGTGTTTCAAGCCTCTGTCCTTCCTGTCCTCTCAGATTTCTATGCAGTTTTACATACTGTGTCTCCTCCATCTCTTCCCAAGTAAGTGAAATTGGATATGCTTTTTGCAACGTATTGACTTCTTTCACCCCCTGCACAGCCTTCATACGTGTAGGTATCTCTTCCCGAAGCATATGTTCCGGAAGAATCCCCCTTCCAATATAATCGGGTGTCCACTGATATCCATAAGAATCTGCCCTATTTTTGACAACAGCAGTCACCGAATAGATCATGCACACACACAGAAATGTGCTGACGACAGAAAAAGTCCAAAGATATGGATGCAGTGCATGCTCTCTGCTCCACACTTCTTTTTTCCGAAATCTATGCTGTCTCTTTCGAATCATAGACAACCTCTTCTGCTCACTGATGTTCTCTGGCCGCTTCCCTCTTTGCATCCTCATGACAGAACAGCCGATTGCAAGCCAGATAGAGACTGATACACTGAGGATCCCTATAAAAATCTGCCCGGGTTCTGCTGCAAATACAATCTCAAAGTGAAGTCTCTCACGGATTCCCCATACCAGAAAATAGGTTCCTGCCACACCCAAAATACTTCCTGTCAAAAATGAAATCCCCCAGAAAATTCCTCCTTCCCACAAGATCATCTCCTGTAGTTGTCGCTTATCCGCTCCAATCACTCTGAGCATTCGATACCCAACCTCCCGCCGTCTCAAGGTAGCAGAAAAAATCTGCAGAATTATCAGTGCAGAGGCAGCGCATAGAACTGCCAAAAGTACATTTGTATCTTCCAGAATACTTACTTTCTGTTCTTTCCCTGAAAGTTCATAGTAAGTATTTTCATTATAAATAGTTCCATCTTTGCAAAAAGCTTCCAAATCTGTAACCGCTCCATAATATTTTTCAGAAATGTCAACCAGAAGTATCCTCTCTTTCTGCTCCTTTGGCAAATCTTCCCCTTTTGCAAACGCTGTCGGCCAATCATATCTGCCTTCCATCCAGTACATCGAATAATCTTTCAGGATTCCACTTAGGATAAATACTCTCTGTTCGCTTTTTTCTTCTTTTGAAATTGGATCTTGATAATTCAGACAGACAGAAATCTTCTGTCCAAGTGTATAATCATACCCCATTTTAGTCAGTGTGCTCATCTCCACTGCAATTTCATTTCTCCTTTTTGGAAGATGCCCTTCTGCCAATTCCAATTTTCCAATCTCTGCCGCTTGCGAATCCATCGCACCGATGGTCCCATTCCCTTCCATATTTCCGATCGGATAAGTGGCACGCACTTCTATTTTTCCACTTCGTTCCACCATCGGCTGCTGCACTACCGCCTTTTCTGTCTGAGCATCATCGGTAAATACAGCCGCCTCCCATGCTCCATAAGCGCGCTCTCTCTGGCGCAATTCCGTTTCTGTCAGACTACTCTGCAAAATCAGAATGCTCAGAACAAAGAAAAATGAAAGTGTACAGACCGCAAGCATGGCAAGACTGCTCTTTTTCCGGCGAAGCAGCCCCTTTCTTGTAAGTCTTCTAAGATTCGCATTCATTTTCTTCCTCCGTATCTGATACGATTTTCCCATCTTCCAGACAGATGATTCGATCTGCTCTCCTCGCAATATCAAGGTCATGTGTTACCATCACAACCGTCTGACCGATCTGTCTCTGCAATTTTTGAAAAAGTGCAAGTACCTCCTCACTGTTCTTCACATCCAGATTTCCGGTCGGCTCATCTGCAAACAGAATCTCCGGACGGTTTGCAAGTGCACGCACGATCGCTGCTCTCTGCTGTTCTCCCCCTGACAGTTCTCCGGGGAAAAAATCTTTTCTCTCCCACATATGCATTTCTTTTAAAAGAAATTCCACATAGTCCATATCCGGATTTTTATCGTCTAAATAAAATGGGATGAAAATATTTTCCCACACAGTAAACTCTGGAATCAGATAGAATTTCTGAAATACAAACCCAATCTTTTTCCTGCGAAGCGCAGCCATCTTGCGGTCTTTTAACCCAGTCAGCTCTACAGCTCCTAGATGGACCGTCCCACTATCTGGAATTTCCAGACCACTTAGCACATTCAACAACGTTGTCTTCCCAGAACCACTTTTCCCAATCACTGCTGTAAAACTTCCCTTCCCAATAGAAACGGAAATCCCATTGAGCGCATGCACGGAAACTTTTCCGGCCTGATAGATTTTTGTAAGTTCTTTTGCTCTCAAAACTGCCATATGTCACCTCCTCATCCTATCTCTATTATAAGTCACATACCTTACAATCCGATGACAGGCTATGATCGAAATACTGCCGGTCAAAAACCGGAAAGCAGATTTGAAAGCAGACTCCCTCCTCTGTGTTTTCTAAAGAAATCGTTCCATGATGCTGGGCAATGATCATCTTCGCTAAATGAAGTCCGATTCCGCTTCCCCCTCTATGTTCACTGTCTTTTGCACAATAAAACCGTTCAAACAAATGTCTTTTTTCTTCTTCTGTAACATGATTTCCTTTTTGTCTGATCTGAATCTGTAAAACTCCCTTCCTCTTTTGTACCCAAACCTCTAATACACTGCACGCTTTTCCATGTAAAATACAGTTTTTTAAAAGATTTTCAAATGCCTCCGTCATCCATCTCAGATTATATGCAAAGCAGATTTCCTTCTCCCCAAAAAACTGACACTGAATATCCCTCTCCTCTGCCAATATCCTCACGCGGTTCCATGCATGCTCAATGGCAATATCCAAATATTGTTCCTTTTTTTCCATCTGTATTTTTCCTGCTTGCATCTTCCCCTCTTTTAACAATGCAGTGATCAACTCTGTCAATTCCTCCATGCGCGCTACGCACACCTCCAGTTTTTGTCTTTTCACTACGTCCGTTTCTTTGCGAAGCAGTACTTCCAAATATAACTGTGCCACAGAAACAGGAGTCTTTAACTGATGTGCCATGTTTTCTAACAGCTCTCCCATCCCTTCCTTTTCCTTTTTTGCACACGCAACCTGCCAGTTTCCCCGGTTCTCTATCATCCTTATCTGAGATTCCATTTCAGAAAACAAACTGTCTTCCTCATAAACATCTTCCTCTGAAACGTTTCTCTCATTCCTCTCCATTCTCTCTGTAAGCATTTCCAGCTGTTTCTCCATTTTTTTCTTCCAACTCTGTATAAGAAAATATCCACTCAGAACAACAACTATCCATAATCCGACACCCCAGCACAATTTCTTTCCTAGGTCTGCCTGCCGGATGACGTCTCTTGTCTTCGCATAGCCGGACTGCTGCAGATAGATTTCACCTCGTTCCTCTGCCTTTTCTTTCTCTCCCTTTGTCCATCTCCCTCCTGCCTCTGTCAACTGCGCCACAATATTTTGCATCTGCTCCTCTGATATCCCATTTTCCTCTAATATCCCGAACAACATTCTGTCATACATTTCTGTCCGATATGCATTCATTCCAATCCCAATTAAGAAAAGGAAAAAAACTATAGTACCTGCTCCCCACCAGATCTTGTTAAGACCTCTCCATTCCCGATACGTTCTCATTCTCCCACCTTCTGTTTTTCTTCATTTATTTTGTATTATCGCTCATATACGGCACACTTCCAGCAATATCCAAATCCCCGGACGGTCTCAATATATGATTTCCCACCAAATGTTCCCAGTTTTTTCTTCAAACGGCTGATATATACCGTCAGTGTATTATCTTCCAACCCTTCCATTGACACACCAATCTGCTCCAGCAGCTGTTCCCTCTTTACTACTCTTCCCTTTTGTCTGACCAGTTCAGCACAGAGGCGATATTCCACCGGTGTAACAAGCAGCTCCTCTTCTCCCTTGTAAATCCGGTAAGCTCCTGTCTCCAATCGTAACTCCCCAGTCAGATATGCCTTTCTTCTGTCTCCCTCCGCCTTTTTTAACTGTACTTCCACTCTCGCCAGTAGTTCTCCTAACCGGAATGGCTTTCCAATATAATCTTCTGCTCCCATCTTCAGTCCTCGGATTACCTGCTCCTCCTCAAACGATGCTGTCAGAAAAATAATCGGAACTGCCGAGCAGGCTCTTATTTTTCTGCAAAGCTCATATCCATCTCCATCTGGAAGCCCGATATCCAAAATACATAGATCTATCTGCTGCTTCTGAAACTCCCAGAAACCTCTCTGCACTCCGTCTGCCTCCGTCACTTCATACTGTTCTTCTCGCAAAGTTTCTGCCAGCTGTTCTCTCATATCCCGCTGATCTTCCACCAGTAAAATCCGCTTCATCTTTTCTCTCCCTACCTCTCAGATCCTGATTTCCAAAACTTCTGATCTCTTCTATGCTTCTCTTAATTTTTATTATAAATCATCCTAATCCTACCCACAATCTTTTCCGTAAACTGCAAGATTCCTTATATTCTTTTCCGCCAAATCTCGAAAAAAGAAAAAGAAAGCCATCAAACATTTCTGTTCAATGCCTTCCTTTTTCATGCTTCTTTAGAAGTCCATATTTTTTGTAATCTGAAAGTCTCCTGCATCTTTGGACTTTACATTGATCCGGATCTGACAGTCTGCCAATGGCTCATGATTGACATCCAATATATATCCGACCTTTACATTGATATTATCCTCTGACACTTCCACTTCCATTTCTTTTGTATGGATACCGATCAGAAGCTGTCCATACGGTGTCTGGTAATATGTAAGATTCTTTTTATTCTTCTCAAATACCATGTGCACATTTGATACACCGCTCTTCATCACTTCCAAAGTGTCCTCTCCGGTAATCTTTATTCGATTTTTTGTAATGCCCGGTATGCCCTCTGTAACTTCATCGAATAAAATGTAATGTTTTCCATTTTTGAGGAAATAGTTAGCAGGAGCAACGACTTCAATAGGTTCATACTCTTTCTCCTCCTCCAGTACGTCCATCTGCAGTCCCGAAATACTTATTAATACGTCTTTTGTCATACTCTCACCTGTACTTTTTGTCTGTCATCTCTCATATTGTTGCATTCTAATATTCTTCAATATTGATCTGCTTTGTCGTCTCAATATCATACGGCAAAATAGAATTGGCAAACTGCTTGAACTTATCTGCCGCATCACTGACATAGAAGGAATACTCTCCATGTTCTTCCTGGTCATTCACCGGAGTGTCTCTGAGCATCTCTTCTTCCTCCAGAAGCCGCTTAAGATCCATTGCAGTCTCATATGCCGGATTCACAAGATGAATCTTTTCTCCCATATATTCCCGGATTGTTGAGCGTAAGAGTGGGTAATGTGTGCAGCCAAGAATCAGTGTATCGATATCAGATTCTCTCATATCTGACAGATAGATATCAATGACTTCCCGGGTAATCTTATGTTTTGCAAATCCTTCTTCCACAAGCGGCACAAACAGGGGACATGCTCTTCCGGATACACTGATCTGAGGGTCCTCTGCCTGTATCAGTTTTTTATAAATCTCACTTTTTACCGTCGCCTCTGTACCGATCACTCCGATTTTTTTATTGATTGTCTCTTCCCTTGCCGCCCTCGCTCCCGGTGCAACAACACCGATGATCGGGATCTTAAATTCTTTCCGCACCGCATCCAGAGCAAGCGCACTCGCTGTATTGCAGGCAATCACAATCGCCTTCACTTCCTTCGTCAGCAGGAAGCGGATAATCTGACGGGAATAGCGGATAATTGTAGTTTCCGACTTGCTTCCATAAGGTACTCTTGCAGTATCTCCGAAATACACAATACTCTCATTAGGAAGCTGCCGCATAATCTCCCTTGCCACTGTAAGTCCTCCGACTCCGGAGTCAAATACGCCGATCGGCATATCTTTCTTATTCTCTATCTTCACAACATTTCTCCTTCTATCTGCCATATCTGTTCTCTATTGTACCCGCTTATCAGGCAGATTTCAAGGGCATGTTCCCTTTACTCAAAATCCCGGTCCAATGAGAAGCAAAAAAAGAACATTTTCAATCATCCCCCGTCACTGGATGCCCGTCCGAATTGAAAATGTTCTTTCTTCCTTTGTCAGTCAGAGAAAACCATCTGCTCTGCCGTCCTCACAGACAGATTGTTTCTCTTATAAAATCACTAAATTGCCAGTTTTTTCGCAATCTCAAGCTGATACTCTGGAAGCTTCTTTTCCATGTTCAGCGCTTCATCAATATCCACATCAATATATTCACCATGCTTGTATCCTACCACACGGTTCGTCTTTCCTTCGCAGAGAAGTTCTACTGCCTTTGCACCCATAATGGAAGCATACACCCTGTCCTTTGCTGTCGGGCTTCCACCGCGCTGCATGTGTCCAAGGATCGTCGCTCTTGTCTCCATTCCAGTTGCTTCTTCGATTCTCTTTGCCATGTTGATAGAGTCTCCGACACCTTCTGCATTGATGATAATATAATGTTTCTTTCCGCGATCTCTGTTCTCAATAATTCTCTTGATAATTTCTGACTCATCGTAATTGTGCTCTTCTGGAAGCAGGATCTCCTCTGCACCGTTGGCGATTCCACACCACAATGCCAGATACCCTGCATCTCTTCCCATAACCTCTACAATACTGCAGCGCTGATGAGAAGTCGAAGTATCACGCACTTTATCAATTGCTTCCATTGCGGTATTCACCGCTGTATCAAAACCGATCGTATACTCTGTACAATCAATATCCAAATCGATTGTTCCCGGGATTCCGATTGTATTGATTCCGAGATTTGCAAGCTTCTGTGCTCCGGCAAAAGAACCGTCTCCACCGATGACAACAAGCCCTTCAATTCCGTATTTCTTACAGATTGCAGCAGCCTTCTGCTGTCCTTCTTCTGTACGCATTTCCTTACATCTGGCAGTCTGGAGAATCGTACCTCCTCGCTGAATTGTATCAGATACGTCTCTTGCTGAAAGATCGATGATCTCCTCTTCCATCAGTCCCTGATATCCTCTTCTGATCCCTCTTACTCTAAGTCCTTTCCCCAAAGCTGTTCTGACTACGGAACGGATTGCCGCATTCATTCCCGGAGCATCTCCACCACTTGTCAGGACACCGATTGTGCGTATACGCTTTGCCATGATATTACCTCCATTTACCTATACCTAAATATTATTATTATTTATATATTTTGTGATTATTTTAACATACTTAAAATTTGTTTTCAATGCATTTTTCGACAACTTTCACACGTTCTTCCCCATAATAATTTGTCAGTCTGCTCAAAATATTCGGTTCAATCCCAATGTTCCAGTTACGCGGAAGGCGTTTTACTGCTTTCTCTGCCTTACAATAAATTACAACTGTGTCATCTCCTTCAGAATCCTGGAGCATGCCCATCAAAAGCTTTTCTTCCGCAAGATAACTATTTTTGTCTGCAAACTGGATCCAAAGTTCTCTCTTTACTTGATGAAACGGAATAATCTTCTCACAGATCAGTTTGCTAGGACGGTCATCTTCCTCAGAAACTCTTCCTTTGACAAACACCTTCTTATCTTCTTCCAAGTATTGTCTGTTCGCCTCATAATCTCTCGGGAACACGACAACTTCCACCGTTCCGAGCAGATCTTCCACGGTAATAAATGCCATCATTTGATTTGTCTTCGTATGCTTGATCGTCTTCCCTACGATCATTCCTCCGATGATTTCTTTCGCACCGTCATGCACCTTTGTCCGGTTTGTCTCCTCATCAAGCTGAAAGTCCAGTGTAGTTGCCGACACACTTTTCTTCCACTGCTCTTCATAGGCATCTAATGGATGCCCGCTGATATAAACACCAAGCACCTCCTTCTCAAATGCAAGAAGCGTCTCTTTTTCATATTCTCCAACATCCGGAAGCTGGATCTCAAATTCTTTCTTCTGATCTTCGTCGACAAAATCAAACAGTGACATCTGCCCGCTCATCGAAAATTTCTTTTCCTGATTGACATTGTCTACAATCTGAATATAGATCATCATAAACTGCTTTCTTGTCCCGCCAAGATTGTCTAGCGCCCCTGCTTTGATAAAGTTTTCAATACTTCTTTTATTTAACATTTCTTTTAAGGAAATCCGTTCAATAAAATCTTTCAGTCCTCGGTACAATCCATTTTCTTCCCGTTCACTTACAATTGCTTCAATGACCGGCTTCCCGATACTTTTGATCGCCGCCAGTCCATAGCGGATATTTCCCTCATCTACCGAGAATCCACTGACTCCGCGGTTGATATCCGGCGGAAGGATTTTGATGCCCATCTGCCTTGCCGCATAAATATATTCTGATACCTTTGTCGGATTTTCAATCACAGATGTCATCAGCGCTGCCATAAACTCAATGGGATAGTAATATTTCAAATAGGCTGTCTGATAAGAAACAACTGCATATGCTGCAGCATGAGATACCGATAGGTAAGACTTTGGTATTATCTCCATCTTTTCCCCCGGTCCACACCGGACATGCACCTTTCAGCGCATCCGGCGTTCCCCCGAAATTAGAATTAAACCAATGCTACTATGGCTGCTGCATTTTAACACATTGGTATAGGAATTAACGAATAAGTCTATCCCATATGCATGGTATACCTAAAGGTCTTGTTGACCCATTTGGCTTTGGAATTTCTTTTCTTCTAACTGGTTTTGGTCGGTATCCGTGTTTACTACCGCTCATGATAAATCTGACACGTTTCACCACTTCATCAGTAGTCATTTTTCCTATGTCTTTCATCGTGAGTTTATCGGTGCCAGGGGTTTGACTTCCCTTGTTTGCCTTGATTTCTCTGTAGGCAAGCTTGATATTTTCTTCAGAGAGTATAATATCCATTAGGTTGTCAAATGTTTTCCCTTCTTTACTCTTTCGATATAGTTCATCGAAAGTATCTACCATATTGTAGTATTCGGAGTGTCTTATACTTTCTACAACTTTAATCTTGTCTTTCTTTGTAGGCACAAGGCATCACCTCCTCTATTGGAATAGATTGAGTGACTTTTTTGTCTTACTCGAAATCCTTGTTGTAGATTCGATATTCCTATTATTCTATTTCCGGCTTGAGACCATTCCTCCATTCCCATTACAGGAACTTCTTCGGTTCGATCTCTACTTTTCAGCACCAGTTCAAACGCTTATTTTTCTTCGTCGTCTTAGATGTATTATTACATCCCTGATACCTTTCCTCGTACCAATAATCCTATCTGTACATATATACCCTTAGGTGCCTAGCTCTGATCCTGTTAGCTTGATAGTGCCTGTAACACTATATGGTCTTTCATAACAAAAATTCTTACTAAACCACACTAACGACGCGTCCGCGTCCTTATGAGTTTCCTCATAAGCTTCATATAGACTCTTAAATTCGCTGGTTCGTCAGCTGTGTAGATGCCACAGCATTCTCACCATAGGTATTTTATAGACCCCGGCATATCGTCATCCATGCCTTTCATAATCAATTCACACGGGCGGACTCTAGTCTCTTTTGTACCAATGTTACTAGCGATTATTACTTAGTTTAGGTTAACTTCTGCCGACTTCACCGAACTTCGAACTATTTAACTTTCGTTTTATATAGCCCGTCGGAGTATTAGGTAGGATGTTTCAGGGCGTTACTCCATCATTCCATCCTGTCGGATTATCAGTTCTCCTCTTAAATGGTTTCCCTTTTCATCATAGGGATTTCTTTATGAGTGCCAGTTCTTTGTTTATTTTAAACTGGAACGAGTCGAACATTTATTGAACGCATATTTTGCAAAATCAATCATTTCATCATAAATCTTATTCGCTGTCTTCTCATCAATTCCATTGTTCAGACATCCCGGAACTCCTTCATCAATATTGCCATAAACAAAACTCTGACGCTCCCGCTCCATGACATCCGCCTTTTTCTTTGACATCGCCCTTCGCAAAAGGTCACTTCGTCCAAGTGTATATCCGGCAAGATCACGCACAATCTGCATAACCTGTTCCTGGTAAACGATACATCCATATGTCGGTGCAAGGATTGGCTCCAGTTGTGGGCAATCATAAGTGATAGATCCTTTGTCATTCTTTCCTTTGATGTACTGTGGAATGAAATCCATCGGCCCCGGCCGGTACAGAGAAATACCGGCAATGATATCTTCCAGACTCTGCGGCTTTAGCTCTTTCATAAAGTTTTTCATTCCGGCGCTCTCCAACTGAAATACACCGTCAGTCTTCCCGGTTCCGATTGAATCCAATACCAGTTTGTCGTTGTAGTCAATCTCACCCATATCCAACTTGACTCCTGTCGCCTGCTCCACCAGGTTGACGGCATTCTGAATTACGGTCAGAGTTCTCAAGCCTAGGAAATAGTGATAGGTAACGAACACCGTCAGCATTATCTGTTACGGGTCGTTTTCCCCCACTTCACACCGTGCATGCGGCTTTCACCGCACACGGCGTTCCATCAAGAATAGTAGTCTTCGGTAAACTACTTTCGGGTTATGTCAGTGTATTCAACTTCCTTTGCTCAATCTTTTATCCATTTTCATTTACTCTTTGTCTTTATTATGCCTATACCCGCTTAGACATGCGATACAGAGCACCATTGGTACTGCTGCATATCCCGCACTCTTCATACCATTTGAGGATAGTACATAAAATGCACCAGCGAATGTTAGCATTGCAAAGATTATTGAAAGTGCTAATAATAACTTCTTTCTCCTTTCTAAAATGTATTCATCTTACCTACTTGGTAATTTGAATACTTTAGTAGAGATAAATCAGCTTGATTGATTATTTATTGATTGAGCAAGTTTCTTGCGGTATTTCGCAAGTTTTTTCATTGTTTTTTCTGACAAATCCTCAGGCTGAGATTCATTATGAATGAGTGTGTGGCAGTACTCATGTACTGTTATAAGGTTTTTGACCTTATTTCTTTGGCTGCTAGGTAATTTCGGTTCAACATGGTGAAAATGTGCCTCATTAGGTTCAACATATCCCCCGCAAATCTTGCATTTTCCCTTGTCTCTATTATACGTGTAAGGTCGATTCATAAAATACTCAAAATTGTAGAGAGGATGTTTGCTCATTCTGATATACCATGCATGGTCACTGGAATTTACTTCATCCGTTCGGACTCGAAGCCCTTTTCTACGCATTCTCTTATTGTACAATTCTCTACCTTCGGGTGTGTATGGATTTTCAGCTTGGTTTTTGCTTATTGGATTTTCCCACTTCGCAAAATTTATATCTGTAATTCCAATCCACATTCCTTTATATTCGACTGCTGGTATATGAGCTTTGTGTCCATAATGCAGTCCAATCAGGTTTGAGACTTGATTCGCTCTGACCCATTTACCTCCATAACGTTTCAGCGATTTATATGCCGTATACTTTAGTAACCATGCATACTTCCTCACCACAACGCTGATTTGGTCACACATATTATAGTAATTGATAAGTCCAACAATAATTGAATCCACTCGCAAAATGTTTTGGATTAGCCTTTCTCTATCCCATGTAGCGGTTTTCCTTACATAAAATAATTCTCGGCTTAAATCTTTCATTTTGCGGGCAAATCTTTCTTTGTCAGGAGAAACTCTATTAACCAGTGTCCCATTCTTGTTATACATCTTGATTTCTACACCAAGAAACTTGATAGGTCTACTGCATACATTCGTTATCAGTGTTTTTTCGTCTGAAAGTTCCAGTTTTAAGGTTTCTTTAAGATACCTTTTCGCCTTATATTTCAGTCGTTCAGCGGATTCCTTGCTATCCGTAAGAATAACCCAGTCATCTGCATATCTGATGAAGTAACAGGTTTTCAGATTGCTGTGATTTCTCATAGCGGTTAGTTCACCGTCTCTTCTTGAATGTTGCTTTTTAAGTTTCTTCCTTTCAAAATCACCTGTCATATAATTATCAAATCGATTTAGATAAATGTTGGCTAATAGCGGAGAAATGATACCACCTTGCGGTGTTCCAAGTTCGCTCTTTGCACATTCATCCATTACTCCTGCTCTAAGCATTTGTTTGATGATACTTAGTACCCTCTTGTCTCGGATTCCGATATTCCATAAGCTTTTAATCATTACATTGTGGTCAATGTTGTCAAAGAAACCTTTAATATCGCCCTCGACTGCCCAGTAGCATTTGGATGTCCAGTTTATACGCTTGATTCTTGCTATTGCCATATCTGCAGACCTCATAGGTCTAAAACCATATGAATGTTCAAAGAACTGTGCTTCTGCAATTGGTTCTATTATATTTCTTACGCATGCCTGTATAATTCTATCGATAATCGTTGGTATTCCAAGTGGTCTTTTTTCGGATTTACCAGGTTTTGGTATCCATACTCTTCGCACCATTTCGGGGTTGTAATTATATAATCTACTTTTTACTTCCTCTAGAACTTCATCGTATCCTTTTTCAAGGTAATCACTCATTACTTTCTTGTCGACGCCAGCAGTATTACTGCCTTTGTTTCCTTTGATTTTATGAATGGCTGATACTATGTTGGGTTCTGATGCAATAATTTCTAAGATACCTGTGAAATTACTTTGCTTTCTTTCTTCATAATTCTTCTTTGCCATCAGATAGACATTTTGTAAGAGTTCGTTAAGTTCCTTTTCAGTAGTAGGAACTTTATTAAGTTTTGTCCCCATAGGCAATCACCTCCTATGGTTAGTTCGTTTCGCTCAACGGCTACCTTAATAATTGAACATTCTTACATAACCCTATTCTTGACTATGCCCCTTCGCTCCACGGACATTACTCCGCTTCAACACTACTACGGGCTGCTGCCACTCGAATTCACAAGTCATTTCCTACTTGTTAGAAACTTTGACGCTTAAACATCTTAACATTTTCTTTCGAGTTTCAATTGTTCCATTGATTTTATCCTTTTATTATAGCAACTTAGCTGCCGTCTTTAACCCGTAAGCTATTCTTTCTTCCGTTAGCTGAATGGAATCAGAACGCATATCCTTTACTGGATACACACCGCATTCGCAATGGACAATACGAATACCGCAACTTAAATCCCTACAGGGATGACCCAACTTTCGTCGGGGTCGTTAAATTACGAGCCTTTCATACGACGGTTCCTGGTGAGTCAGCATATTGCATTTTACAGGACCCCCGACTTACTTTGCCTTCATATAACTTACTACCATATTTTCAAGCGGGCGGGCTCTAGCCTCTTTTAAACCAACTTTACTCGTATGTTTCTTTTACTTAGATGACTTTTCAGCCGACTTTACCGAGCTTCATACCTTTCAGTTTTAAGACCGATTAGCATGTCGGAGTATCAGGGATTAGAGTATCAGCATTTACTCTATAGTTGGGATTTCACCAACCTAATCAAATCAACAGTTAAGCAGAGTTCATTCTGCTCCGCTAACTTGTTTCCATTTCTGGAGTGTTTCGTTAGCGAACAATTCGCACATCCATTTTCAAAAGACCAAGTTCTTCCAGTGTCGTCATCGTAAACTGTGTCGTGATCGAACCGTCCGATGCTCTGGAAAGCGGCACATATTCGTCTACCGACTTCTGACTGATCACGACTCCGGCAGCATGCATCGACGTATGCCGTGGAAGCCCTTCGAGACGTTTGGACATGTCGATCAAATATTTTACCTGTTCGTCTGTCTCATACATTTTCCGGAACTCCGGATTCATTTTCAATGCTTTATCGATCGTGATATTTAGCTCTGTCGGAATCATCTTTGCGATCGTATCGACAAATGCATACGGCAGATCCATCACACGTCCTACATCGCGGATCACACCTCTTGCCGCCATTGTACCGAATGTTACGATCTGCACAACGCGGTCTTTCCCATATTTTCTCACAACATAATCGATGACTTCCTGACGCCGTTCAAAGCAGAAATCAATATCGATATCCGGCATGGACACACGCTCAGGATTTAAGAAACGTTCAAACAGAAGCTGATAGCGGATCGGATCAATATTCGTGATCCCAAGGCAGTACGAGACAATACTTCCCGCCGCAGAACCTCGCCCCGGCCCTACACTGATATCATTGTCCCTCGCATATTTGATGAAATCCCATACGATCAGGAAATAATCCACATATCCCATATTTTTGATCGTACTCAATTCATAGGAAAGACGTTCTTTTAATTCTTCTCCCGGATTTGGATACCGGCGTTCTAACCCTTCAAAACAGAGTTGATTCAGATACTCCCATGAAGTCATTCCCCCTGGCACATCGTATTTTGGAAGTTTCGTCACTCCAAATTCAATCTCCACATGACATCTGTCTGCAATCTTCTGCGTATTTTCCAGCGCCTGCCTTGCATATGGGAATAATTCGATCATCTCCTGCTCTGACTTGACATAATACTGTCCGCCTGCATAGCGCATCCGGTTTTCATCTGTCAGCTTTTTCCCGGTCTGAATACACAGCAGAATGTCATGCGGTTTCTCATCCTCCGCATAAGTATAGTGGACGTCATTGGTCGCCACAAGCTCGATCCCGGTCTCTGCCGCCAGCCGAATCAGACGCTGATTGACATCTGCCTGCTCGGTCAGCCCATGATCCTGAAGCTCCAGAAAGAAATTCCCCTTTCCGAAAATAGATTCATATCTCAGTGCTGCCTGTTTCGCTTCCTCGAACATTCCCCGAAGAAGATTTTTCTGTACTTCCCCTGCAAGACAAGCACTCAGTGCAATGATTCCTTCATGGTACTCTTCTAACAATTCGATATCAATTCTTGGCTTGTAATAATATCCTTCCACAAACCCTTTGGAAACAATCTTCATCAGATTCTGATATCCCTGATTATTTTCTGCCAACAATACCAGATGGTAATAGCGGTCCTCCCCGCCATTGATCTCATGGTCAAAACGTGACCCGGGAGCCACATACACCTCACAGCCAAGAATGGGATTGATGCCTGCAGCCTTCGCCGCCCGGTAAAAATCAATCACACCAAACATGACACCGTGATCGGTGATCGCAGCACTGTTCATCCCCAGCTCTTTTACCCTGGCAACGTACTCTTTGATTTTATTTGATCCATCCAGAAGACTGTACTCTGTATGGACATGCAAATGTGCAAAACTCATAGATGTTGCTGATTTCCTCCTTTTCTTCTCTTCCTGCCAATATCCGAAGCAATGAAAATACCATTTCCTTCTGAATCGGTCCGGCAGATTTTTATTACTCAAATATTTATTACAATGATTCTAAAATCTACGAATCCAGTATATCATCATTGAAACTCGCCGTCATTCCTTTTCTAATAGAAAAATCCTGCCCCTCAAAATGAAGAGCAGGATTTTCCTCCCAAAACCTTTTCAATTTCTTCTCGTTCCGGCATCACTCGCAGAGCGCCTTTTTTCGTCGTGATCAATGCAGCTGCTGCATTGGCAAACTGTAGCATTTCCCTTACCCTTTCTTTGTCTTGCTTCTGTATGCCATATCTTAATATGTAGTCCAGAAGGCAAGCGCAAAATGTATCTCCTGCTCCAGTTGTATCGATTGTGTCCTCCATCAAAAAGGCTTCTGCTTCCACAATCTCATTGCCAAAAAATGCTTTGCTTCCCTGATTTCCCATCGTTGCACAGACAAAAGGAATCTGATATTCCTCTATCAGTTTCTGTACTCCGCGATCAATGTCTGTTTCTCCTGTCATAAATGTAATCTCATTGTCAGAGATTTTCAACACATCGCACTGACTCATTCCAAATGCAATCTTTTCTTTTGCCTCATCTAAATGATTCCAAAGTGCCGGACGCAAATTAGGATCAAAAGAGATTATCGCACCATTTTGTTTTGCTGTCCAAATGGCATATTTTGTCGCTTCTTCTGCCTCAGACGATGTCATAGAAAGACTTCCAAAATGAAAAAGTTTTGTCTCTTTTAAAAGCGCTTCCTCAACTTCTTCTTTTCGAAGCATCATATCCGCACCGGGATTCCGATAAAAGGAAAACGTACGCTCTCCATCTGCTGCATTATGTACAAAAGCCAATGTCGTTGGGATTTTCTCATCATAGCAGATTCCCTCTGCGGAAATTCCCTGTTCTTTTACTACCGACACCAACATTTCTCCAAAAGAGTCTTTCCCTACTTTTCCAATAAATGCGGTATTTCTCCCCAGTTTCTGAAGCATTGCAAGTACATTGCATGGCGCTCCTCCAGGATTTGCCTCATAAATCTGATTACCCTGACCGCTGATTCCTGCACTGGTAAAATCTACCAGAAGTTCTCCTAATGCTACTACATCCATTGCCTTCCTCCTGCTCTTTAAATCAGTTCATGTTTTTCCACGTTGATTTTTACTGTTCCATCACAACAAAATACAATCTCTTCTGCTTCCATCGGCGTACAGATCGCTGTGGTAGACACCTGCTCCCCATCGTTAATAAATAATTCTATAGACTGTCTGTCCATAATAAAACGAAGTTTTAAAGGTTCTTTTTGTTCTGGAAGTTTCCACGCACGCTGACATACGATGTCCCTTGTCACACCGCAGTATGTTCGGTTCACTTCCATTATCTGTTTTTTTCTATAATAAGTATAACTGGTCGTATATTCTTGATTGTGTGCCAGTTCGATGCAAAATTCATCGAAGACTCCTTCGCAGATTTCCACTGTCAGATCTAAAATCCGCCCTTTCACTTCATCAAATTGCACCGTACCAGATACTTCCTGATTTTCCAAAAGGCAAGAATTCTTTCGATAGTTTTTCAATTCTTCTACCGGTTTCTGATATAACTTTCCATTTACATAATGTAATTCTCTTGGAAGTGTCATCATTCCCTGCCATTTTTGTTCTTCCGGAATTACGCAGGCATCCCAGGATTTCATCCACGCAATCAGGATTCTTCTTCCATCCGGCAATTCTGTCGTCTGCGGTGCATAAAAGTCTAATCCATAATCCAATGTTTTCGGCATCTCTTTTTGGAATGTATGTGTGTTTTCATCGTAATCTCCCACAAAATATACAGAATTATTTCCATTATGAAATTCGTATTTCTGTGCTTTCATATTCTGCGGCGAACAGATTAGAAAATATTTTTCATCCAATGCGAAGAAATCCGGACATTCCCACATGGTCCCCACTTTGCCGTCACTGTTTTCTGCCAGTACAGTTTCAAATTTCCAATCTTCTAAATTTTTGCTGGAAAAAAGAACAACCTGTCCTTTTTGTTCTGCATTTTTATTCCCTACGATGAGATAATAGGTATCCCCTTTTTTCCATACTTTAGGATCACGGAAATCAATCCGGCTACAGTTCTCCGGCATCAGTTCTCCAGTCACTACAGGATTTTTAGAAGATTTCTCATAAGAAATTCCATCTCCATATGCAATGCATTGATTCTGTCGCTCTTCTTCTCTTCCATCTTCCAGTACTTGTCTGCTCACACCAGTATAGAGAAGCACGTGTTTTCCATTTGCTTCCAGAGCGCTTCCTGAAAAACATCCCAATGCATCATACTTTTCATCCGGAGCCAACGCCACAGGAAGATTTTCCCATGAAATCATATCCTCGGAGACACTGTGTCCCCAGTGCATCGGTCCCCACTCTCTTGTATAAGGATGGTACTGATAAAACAGATGAATTTTCCCATCATAAAATGAAAATCCATTTGGGTCATTCATCCAGCCAATCGGTGGTGTGATATGAAACACCGGTTTTTCTTCGGAAGAAATCTCATTTTGTCTATTTTTTTCATATTCTCGCGCTCTTTCTAATTTTTCACTCACGCTCTGATCACCTGTCTTTCTATTCATTCTTTAAGGATTCCTGATATTGATCAAAATATTTCTGCTTGATTTTTAAATAATCGGATAGTCCATACTGCTCCATTTTTTTCAGATAGCTATCCCACTCTTCTTCAATTCCGCCATTTAAAATCCAGTCTGCTTTTTTCTGTTCTGCATACTTCTTGATATCAGTATCGTACTGAGATACTTTATTCGTATCTGCAATGCTCATAAATACATTTGGGTATACATACTTGCTGTTCATGTCCTCCAAGTATACTTCATGCATATTATCGAGACGCCATTTTGCATCCGTAGGCTGTGTCACATAAGTATCGTAATACTCATTTAATATTGCCAGTGGTCCATTGACCGACTGTGCCTCTCGGACTTCCACCGGAGACTGCTCTCCAAGGTCCATATGCTTTAACATTTTTTCGCCCTGTGCATTCTCACTCATCTCAAAAATATTAAAGGAATCTTTTTCTCCATAGGTTCCCCAGTTATTCTGCGGAGACTGTAACGGAGCATACATCTGATCGATCCACGCAGCCGCCAGTGCAGTATTTCGGCAACTTGTTGTCAGTACACAGCGTCCTCTGTCAAACCCACTCGTTTCACTGTTATTCTGTCTTGTAATGTTTACCAGTCCTTCTGGGCCTGCGAGCGCTGGCAGCATAACATAGTCCTCATAATTATCAATATTAGAAATATCCCATGTGAAGCAAAGCCCATAACGATGGCTCTTTCCTTTCGCTACATAAGTAGACCACTCTTGTGTGAAAGCTTCCGGATCGACCAAATCCTGCTCTACCAGCCCATGCAGCCATTGAATACCTTCTTTATATCCTTCCTGCACAGTGGTATAGATCACTTTTCCTTCATCTGTCACCGCAAAATGATCCCCCGTGTCCCCATAGCCTTCTCCGAATCCATTGATTAAGATTCCTGGATCCTGATCTCCATTATTGATGATAAAAGACATTGGGATAACATCTCCCTCTATTTCAAATTCGCTTTCCAAAAGATCTGCATTATCCCGAAAAGCGATCAGTACCTGTTCTAGTTCTTTTGTCGTATCCGGTACTTCCAGTCCTAAAAAATCCAGCCACTTTTTATTGATATAAGGAATATTGCCAATTGCCTGAATCGCTTCTTTTCCCTCTCCAAGCTGTTCAATCCACGGAAAGGAATAAATATGTCCATCCGGAGCTGTGCACATTGTTCTGTATTCCGGATACTGTTCAAATACCGCCTGCAAATTAGGCATGTATTTGTCAATCAACTCCTCCAGAGGAATAATGATTCCTTGTTTTGCATAGCGTAAAAGATCATAATCATTCATCCCCGCATTGAAAAGCCCATCCGGAAGATTTCCAAATTGAGCCAACGCAAGATTTTTCTTATCTGCAAACTGGTCTGCCACAAAACAGGTCCAGTCAATATGTACGTTCGTCTGTTTCTCCAGTCTTTTGAAGATCTCTCTTTGATTTGGATCTTGTGTAGAAGTTGCCGGCGCATTGGTAATAAATGACAGTTCCGCTTTTTCTTTTAATGGAAATGCTACTTCTTCCACTGGTGTATCCGGATTGATCTCTGCTTCCATCTTCTTTCCGTCTCCGCATCCCACAACAGAACATGCAAGCACCAAAGATAATCCTGCTGCAATTACGGTATTCTTCTTTCTTCTCATGCTGCTGCCTCCTAACCTTTCACTGAACCGACCATAATACCCTGATCAAAATATTTTTGGAAAAATGGGTACATGATCAATAATGGTAAACTTGATACAACGATTGTGGCATATTTCAATAATTCTGCCACTTTCGCCATCTCTGCCGTACTTTGGATATCCGCGATCATTCCCGGCTGCGGCGTATTCTGCACTAAAATAGACCGAAGCACAAGCTGCAATGGCTGCAGATCCGCATCATTTAAGTAAATCAATGCATCAAAATAGCTATTCCACATTCCCACAAAAGACCACAATGCCAAAACAGCGATGATCGGCTTGCAGACTGGAATCATGATTTTAAAGAAATGCTGAAGCTCGCTTGCCCCATCCAGCGCAGATGCTTCCCGCAACTCTTTCGGTATTGATTGATAGTAAGTTCTTGCAAGAATCATATTCCAAACATTAAATGCCCCCGGAATCAAAATCGCCCAAATCGTATTCACCAGATGTAACTGATTGATCAAAATAAAAGTCGGAATCAATCCTCCTCCAAAAAACATGGTAATGATGAAAATCACATTAAAAAATCCTCTTCCGACAAAATCTTTTTTTGACATCGGATACGCAGCTAACAATGTGATAAACACCGAAATGACTGTAAATGCTGTGGAATAGAAAAAGGAATTGAAAAATCCTCTCCAGATCATCTCATTTTCCAGTACTCTCCGATAGGCATCTAAGGTCCATTTCTTAAAATCAAAGCTGATTCCCTGACTGTTCAATACATTTGGATCCATAAAAGAAGCTGCTACAACATATACAAGCGGAATGATAATCGCAAGTACAAATAAACCTAACGCGAAATATCCAACTCCCAAGATCAGTCTATCTGACATTCCCAGTTTTCTTTTTCTTCCTGTTGCCTTCATTTTTGCACCTCCTATAATCCTTCTCCATCATTAAGCTTCTTCACGATCAGATTTACCGCGATCAATAAAATAACATTGATAACCGAGTTGAACAGACCGACCGCTGTTGAATATCCGTAATCGCCATTCAGCAGACCAATTCGATAAACATATGTTGATAAAATTTCTGATGCCGGAAGATTCATCGAAGTCTGTAATGCATATGCCTTTTCAAATCCGATGCTCATAATATTTCCTGCCTGCAAAATAAACTGAATGACAATAATGTTTTTGATGGCCGGAAGTTCTACATAACGAATCTGCTGAAAAATATTTGCACCATCTACGATTGCCGCCTCCTCTAAATCCTTACTTGCGTTGGAAAGCGCTGCCGTATACATGATCGAAGCCCATCCAGCTCCCTGCCAGATTCCACTGGCGATATAAATGGTACGAAATGCCTCCGGCATTGCCATCCAGTTTGTGTTGATTCCAAGCACCTGATTGATCGGACCTACCGGTGACAAAAACATCCTAACCATACCACAGAGAACGATCACTGAAATGAAATTTGGTGCATAAATCAATAATTGAATATTCTTCCGCAGTCCAACCTTTCGAATCCGATTTAGCAACAATGCTAAAATAATCGGTACCGGGAATCCCCATAAAAGCCCATATGCACTCAATTTCAATGTGTTCAGCAAATAATTCATAAAATCTGGTGAAGACAGGAATCTCTTAAAATACTCCAGACCTACCCACTCACTTCCAAAAATCCCTTCGATGACATTGTAATCCTCAAATGCGATCAATACTCCACTCATTGGGATATACTTAAAAATAATCGTCAAAAGAAGAGCTGGCATTAAAAAAATCACATACAACTGCCAGTTCTTTCTGACATACGCCAGCTTCTGCCTCATTGTCTGCTTTGCAGAAACTGTTTTCTTTCTCGCAAACGTCCTCATGCTTTGTTCCTCCATTTTCTTTTCCTCTTTTATAAACCGGTTCCGCAACCGATAAAGTAACCGGTTACTTTTGATTTGATACTACAATAAAATTGCTCCTCTGTCAACATTTTTTCCAAAAAATCACTCTCTTTTCTCCCACTCTAAATAACCGGTCACTTTACCAGTTATTTTTAAATTGCTTTTTACAGTTGTTCTTGCTATACTAATGTTAATTTATAGAAAGAGGCGTTTTATTATGAGCAAAAAGAAAGTCACCTTTGCTGACATTGCAAAATATACCGGATTCTCCAAGACAACTATCTCCAGATATTTTAATGACCCGGATTCCCTGACTCTGGAAAATCAGGAAAAAATTGCAAAAGCACTGGACGAGCTTGATTATCAGGAAAACAAACTCGCAAAAGTTCTCGCAAATGGAAAGAGTGAATTTGTCGGCATCATTATCCCGAACCTTTATCTACACTATTATTCTGAGATGTTGAATCAGCTTTTATCCAGCTACACAGACTACCATTACAAATTTCTTGTATTTGTAAGCAGCGACCAGAAAGAACTGGAACAACAATATTTAGATGAGCTGATGGCATATAAGATTGAGGGATTGATTGTCTTAAGCCACACGTTTCCTTCAGAAAAACTGGCCTCCTATCATATTCCGATCGTTGCTATCGAGCGGGAAGCAGAACATATCTGCAGCGTCAACACTGACAATTATATGGGAGCCGTACAGGCAGCCACTCTCCTGATTCGGAATCAGTGTGAAATCCTCATTCACGTCAATGTTCCGGTTCCTAAGCAGGTTCCCGCTTACAATCGTATCCGTGGTTTTGAAGATACCTGCATCGAACACCATGTTCCTTATGAACTGATGCTGCAAGATCTTGGTTCCACTTATGAGACAACTTACGAAGCAATCAAAAAAGTTTTTGTCAAAATTGACAATGCTTATCCAGGAAAGAAAAAAGGTGTTTTTCTCGCCAATGATACCTATGCAAATATTTTTCTAAACCTAGTTTTTCAAAAATATGGAACATTACCAGAAGAGTATCAGATCATGGGATTTGACAATTCCCCTATTGCGAACGAGGCAATCATCCCTATTTCCACTATCGGACAACAGATCGATCAAATTTCCAAAACAGCTATGGAACTTCTGATCCTCCAAATGAACGAGATGAAGAAAAGGCAGCCCGTTCCTTTAAGCGAACCGATTCATAAGCAGATTACTCCTGTTTTGATCCGCCGGAATACTACGGATTAAATGCGGTCAAAAAATCTCCTTTGCACAGAAAAGAAAACACTCAAAAAGGAACTGTAATACTATTTTCTTAGTACAACAGTTCCTTTTATTTCGGAGTATTTTACCTATATCAAATCATTTCTTCTGCCTATTTCATCACAATGGAATCTTCTTTGATCTCAATCTTTCTCTCCTTAAGCAGTCTTCCCACTGCTCTTTTGAATGCATTTTTGCTCATGCCCAGTTCTTTTTTAATCTTTTCTGCGTCTGCTTTATCATTAAACGGCAGCTTTCCATCGCATTTTTTCATAATGCCAAGCACATACTCTGCATCTTTATCCATCTGCGCCGGAATTTTCTCGCGGATGCTTAAATCCAGCTTTCCGTCTTCTTTGACCGCAGTAACTCTTCCAGTCACCTCTGTTCCGACACGGAAATTTTTAAAAACTTCTTTTCTTGGGATCAGCGCAGAATATTTATTATCTACGGCAACAAAGACTCCAAAACGATCACTGGTGTCATAGACAATCCCATGTACCATATCATCTTTCTTATACGGAGAATCTGTGCGAAGAAGACCGTATACTTTCATTGTTGCACAAAGTCTCTGACTTTTGTCAATATAAAGTGTCACAAGACATTTATCTCCTTTTTCCACTTTTGCTGTCTGTTCTTTAAATGGAAGGAACAGATCCTTTTCCAGTCCCCACGACAGAAATGCCCCGAATTTTCCTACATCTGCAACTTCGAGCACTGCCAATTCTCCGACTTTCAATTCCGGCTCATTGGTCGTGGCGATCAGACGGTCGCTGGAATCCTTATACAGAAAGACCTCAATCGGATCTCCCACTTCAATGTCCTCCGGAACCTGCTTTTTCGGAAGGAGCACTCTTTCTTCATCACTTCCCAAATACACTCCAAAATCCACGATTTTTACTACTGTCAATACTTGTTTTTTCCCTAACTGCATCCTAATTTTCTCCTCTTACTTGCACGATCGCATATGGTCTTTCCTTTTCATCTCCAAGCACGATCGTTGTGTTGTCTTGTTCCTCTATCATAGACGGATAAATCATATCTCCGTACACTGCTGATTTTTTGTACTCAACCCTCAGTTCCCTGATCTTAGACGGCGTTCCCATCTCTTCCCAGACATCCAAGGCCATCTGCACATACTGGCTATTGTTCACATGGTGATTCGTATCGATCTGATGTCTTCTCACTGGAAATGGCTCGCCCTGCTTTCGTTCTTTTGGCAGAGGGATCTTTCTTCCTGCATATTCCATCGGAAGCGGTTCCTCTGTTCCATATCCTGCGATTTCCTGAGGCTGTGGTCTTACCGGACGCCCTTTTTTCAGATCCATGAATACCCATATGGAATAGGCATAAGCGATTTTACTACCTTTTGCATCGGTCATCACAAAATTTCTCGTCCCATACAATCCGTCAAATCCGGTCGCGAACGTCTCTACCGTAACTTCCTCACCAAGTTTTGGCCGACGCTCGATCACAATCTGCCAGAAAGACAATACCCATGCTTTCTGATGCTCCTCCATATATTCACATCCGACCCCAAGTTCTTCTGACTGGAAGGTACTGCAATCTTGAAAATAATTGACAAGATTGGGAATGGTCAGTTTCCTTTCCCCATCGACTTCGCTGTATCTGATCCGTTGTTTCCACTGATATTTCATTTCTCTGCGCCTCTTTTACTTTTCTTTCTCATTGATAAAACTTGTCTCCACGGTGATCACACACTGGTATCTGGAATCTCTCTCCCGGATACATCTGACAAATAAGTCATGCAGCTCCCTCTGCTTTGCCTGATCATATTCATGTGGCACTACCATGTCAAAGATCAGATTGATCTGGTCTTTGCCGTCTACCATTCGGAAATCATGGATACTTGCATCTACGTCCAGCGACTGCAGCACTTCTTCTGCCATCTTTCTCGCTGCAAGTACTGTCTCATCTTTCGTCTCAACGGGATCCATATGAATGACAAGAAAAATGCCAAGCTGCTTGAGCGCATCCCGCTCAATCCGGTCGATCACCTCGTGTGATGCCTCAATGTCTGTATCGTTAGGAACCTCTGCATGGATGGATGCCATACTTTTCCCAGGTCCGTAATTATGTACGATCAAATCATGGCTCCCTACAATCCCATCATACTGCTCTACAAATTTTGTGATCTGTACATAGACTTCCGGGGAAACCGCTTCTCCGATCAATGGCTCCAGTGTGTCTTTTGCAATGCTGATTCCTGCCCACATCACGACAAGTGACACTCCCAGTCCTACAAATCCATCGATATTAATTCCCGTCACTCCAAAAACAATCAGCGAAAGAATCGTCGCTGAAGTTGTGATCACATCTCCGATCGAGTCGGCCGCTGTCGCCAGCATCACCTGGGAATGGATTCGTTTTCCTAATTTCTTATTGAACATTCCAAGCCACAGCTTGATTCCGACAGAAAGCAATAATATTATAACAGAAATCAACTGAAAGTGCATCTCCTGCGGATGCATGATTTTCTGAATCGCATCTTTCAAAAAGGTAAACCCGACCTCAATGACAAGGAAAGATACTACCAGTGCAGAAATATACTCGATTCTTCCATGCCCAAACGGGTGATCTTTATCTGCGGGCTTACTTGCGATCCGAACTCCTACAAAGCTTATGATGGAAGATCCCGCATCTGACAGGTTGTTAAATGCATCTGCCATAACCGAAATACTTCGCAGAACAAACCCGATACTTATTTTTATCAAGAATAATAACACATTACAAAAGATGCCGACGACACTCGCCAGCATCCCATATCTTGTCCGGACTACGTTGTTTCCTGTCTCTTCATAGTCTTTTACAAATCGTTTTACTAACCAATCGGTCATAAAATCCCTCTCTTCTTTTGCTGTTTTCTATTTGTCATCTTTCTCCGGGAAAAAGAACCATCTCACTTTTACTTTTGCATCAGAAGTTACCAGATCATATTCTTCCTCTGTCAACACTTCCTGAAGCTCTTTCTTTCCATCTTCCGGGACGACTGCATGAACTGCATCAATAAAACAGAGATTTGGATATAGGACACACCACCAGTTATGCCCTTTCGCCTCTCCAATCTCAATGCGAAGCGCTTCATATTCCCCTGCCGGAAATGTGACGTCCCCATAAGTTTTCTCCGGAAAATAACTTGTAGTCAATTCCAGATGAACCGGATAGTCATAGGACTCTCCACAGATTACTGCCTGAGCAATATCCCCCAGCTCTCCGAGATGCTCCCCAACCCACTCTCTTGTCTGTGCAAGATCGGTATGCTGCGGCATTTTATATTCCATATAGGCAAGAACTGCTTCCTTGACCTTCATCTTCAATGCCTGATCTTTTTCGCTGTCACTATTTGCCAGCACATGGAACCGCAAAACCTCTCCCGCCATATGCTCCTGAAGATTGGACAACTTCTCCTTTGCTGCCGCATGCATCCTGGTTGTCACCACCCCGGTCAATACTCCTGCGATCAATACTGCAAGTATGAAAATCCTGTACTTCGCTTTCTTTGTAATCCCCGGCACAACTGTCTTTTCTGTTTCTGCTGCTTGTTCTCTCCCACTCATCACTATGTACCTCCCTTTTTGATATAAGGAGTATGTACCGATGAGCAGTTTTTATTCATTCTTCCTATTCTTTTTTCGAGCGGATCGTATGCAGCACAGATTCTACCTGATTCTCAATATGGCGACATACAATCTTTGCAGCTTCTTCTTTGTTGCGCTTTTCAATATTTTCTATAATCTGATCATGCTCTTCTAACAATTTCACATGGGATTCGTCCTTTTTCAAATATTCCACGCGGAAACGGTACATCTGCTCCCGGAGATTATTCAACAGTTGGATCAGACGCTGGTTGTCGGTCGCCATATAGATCACATCATGAAACTTCACATCGGCTTCCGCATATTTTGTCACGTCTTTGCTCTTTAATGTCACTTCAAATTCCTTCGCGGCTGCTTTCAACTCCTCAATCTGCTGTGCAGTCATCTTCTCACAGGCAATCTCTACGGCAAGCTCTTCTAACGCACGTCTGACTTCCAGCACATCTTTTAAGCTTTTCTCTGTGATCTCGGCCACTTCCGCCCCTTTTCTTGGGATCATGAGCACAAGTCCCTCCAGCTCCAGCTTGCGGATCGCCTCCCGAATCGGAGTGCGGCTGACTCCCAGCTTATTGGCAAGCTGTATCTCCATCAGGCGCTCTCCCGGCTTTAATTCTCCGCGCAGAATTGCCTGCCGCAGTGTATTAAATACAACATCTCTCAATGGTAAATACTCGTCCATGCTTACTTGAAATTTTGGTTCCATGCTCTTATTTCCTCCTTGCATTGTGTATATTCGTAATATACACCTGCTTTGCCAGTTCTCTGTCTCTGATTGCTTTCTGTGCCTCGCGCGCCATTCTGCGGTCTCGGAACAGACCAAATACCGTCGGCCCACTTCCGCTCATCATCGCGTTCAAAGCCCCGTGCGCTTTCATCACATTTTTAATCTCTTCGATCACCGGATATTCCCCGATCGTCACTCTCTCCAGCACATTGCCCATCGAAGCTGCCACTTTTTCCAGGCTCTGCTCCGAAAGTCCCTGCAGGATCCCATCAATATCCGGATGATCTGTAATCTCCCCCGAATCTAATTTTTCATACACCATCTTCGTGGATACACTGATCGGCGGTTTCGCAATCAACACATAACAGTTCGGCATCTGCGGCAGTCTTGTCAATTCTTCCCCGATTCCCTCTGCCAGCACTGTCCCTCTCATCAGACAGTACGGTACATCTGCTCCAAGCTTGACCCCTCTGTCCATCAATTCCTGCTCAGAGAGTCCTAAGGCAAACATCTTGTTCATTCCAAACAGAACTGCCGCCGCATTGGAACTTCCACCTGCCAGACCTGCCGCTACCGGTATATGCTTATCAAGTGTGATCGACACTCCGTCCTGAATATCAAATTCATCGATCAGAAGCTTTGCCGCCTTGTACGCAATATTATTTTCATTGACCGGAAGATAGAACAAATTCGTCTGAATCCGTATGCCCGGTTCCTCCGTTCGTCTCAGTGTCACATCATCATACAGATAGATGGTCTGCATAACCATCCTGACATCGTGATAACCATTCTCTCTTCTTCCGAGTACATCTAGTCCCAGGTTAATTTTCGCCAGAGATTTTAACTTTAAGTATCTCATCTTCCTACCCCTTTCGACCACAACACACGGATTTCTTCTATCGGAACCTCTACATCCGATAGAAGAAATCGTGTATCTTGTATACATTATTCTTATAGTATACTCATGTTTTCTTTAAAAATCAATATCTTATCCCCCGGTTTCACCTGATCTTCCGTCAGCCCATTGACTGCACAGATCCCGTCAATTGTAGTGCAGTACCTCTTTGCCAGCGTCCACAGTTCCTCTCCTTCTTTTACGATATAACCGACGATTCCCGGACGGCGCTCCAGCTCCTCTGTCTGATATGGCTCCATCGTAATGTTGTCAATGACCTTTGTCTGCACCGGCTGTCTGATAAAACTGCAAAATGCCAGAACTGCCTTCACCTCAATCTCTCCACTTCCCGCCATGGAAATAGAAAGCTGTTCAATATTATTTGAAATATCATACTGTGTCTTCTCATTCATTCCTTCTGCCTCTAACAGATAGGAAAACGGGACCATGCCCTGCCACGTTGCAAATGGCACTTCATCATTTGCTTTCACATATAAAAAGGAGACATGGAGGATTCCTTCCATTTGAATTCCGTTTTCCGTCACCTCTGTGTGCTCTACCTGAATGTCTCCATTACTATGACAGATTTGAAGGATTTCTTCTTTTAACTCCGGAAGCGCGAGTTGCTCTGTCACTTTGCATTTTGAATGATTCTGAAGCAACAATGTCTCATAAGCTGCTTCCTTCTTTTCCAGATTACATTTTTCTTTCAGCGAATATGCATCCTCAAGAATCTCCAATTCTTCTTCCTGATAGATCGTGATCTTCAGATCCAGTGTCGCCTCAACACCCAGTACCCTCATTTCTCCATCTTCATCCATGCGGATGTCCACAAGAGTATCCTCCAGATTTGCATAGATATGATGATACATCTGTGCCTCTGCCCCGGAACATTCCACCGTTCCCTCGTAGGGAACAGTCTGTTCTATCCAGTCTTCCTTCTGCTCCTCCGACAGATACAGGCAAAAAACAAGCAGTTCTCCTTTGACGACAAGCTGATCGTCAATCAGCTTCGAATCCAACTTCCGGTTTACAATATCTGTCCAAAGAATCGTCCCAATATTTTCCTTTGTGCCCGGCAATGTAATCTCTTCCTTGATCCGGTAAGTATCTTTCTTCCCGGTGTGCAGTTCCAGCACTTTCGCAGTCCGCTTTTTCTGGAAAATTTCCTCCTCCTCTTCAATTCCGGTTGTTGTCTCCTCTTCCCGGAGCACTTCCCGGCAAATCTGCAGCTCTACCATCGCCTTCAAATTCATTTTCCGGGAATGGATCAGCGTCGGCACAAACTCTACCCGATAATCTCCTACACTGTATGTAACCTGTGCTTCCCCGTCTTCGATGTAGACCATCTCTTCAAACGGAAGTCTTCCTTCCACTGCCGACAGTTTTGGTTCCACCTCATCAGTCACATACAACACCTGAAAATATAGTTTTCCGGATACTCTGAGATAATTTTCCATCCGTTCTATCCCTTCGACCTTGACATGCCCCTCCCCCTGTACAACACGGAGTACATCATTTTTTGCATCGGGTACATTGTAATCGTCATCTACAAAAAACTGATGGATCATCCGCTTTCCAATCTGACTGCAATGTACATTTTTCTTTCTTAACTCCATAAAACATCCTCCTACTCAAATACAATATTTTTATCAATCCATTCCATTTTCACAACAACATACGGATATGTCTGTTTTTCCGTGATTTTCTCTTCCTTGGACGGCCCTAAAAGCTCCGTCTGTATATAGACTGCATTTTCTGTCTCGTACAATGCTTTCACTTTTATACTGTAACCGCTTGTCGGTCTTGTTCCATACCCCACTGCAAGGTACAGTTCCCCCTGATCTGCATAAGAAAGTTGAAATCCTTCTTCCTTTCGCTCTGCAATCATTTCCTCTAATTCTTCCGGAATGTCCTGCTTCTCTGTCACCGTAAATTCTATGTCCCGAAGTTTCCCGGTCCGCTCTGTCTTCTCCACACAGCCGCCCACCGTCAACATCAGACAGGCAACAAGAAGAAGAACTATTTTCCTGCCAATATACTTTTTCACCTGGAAACAATCACTTCCGCTCCTGCATGATTCTCTCTACATCTTATTATCTTTCTTGTCTTTTCATTCCCTCTCTAGTATAATATTTTCAATAAATCAAAATAATGAAGGAGACTTTAACTATGCTGCGTTTTACATTTTTAGTGATATTTTTAATATCCTTTTTAATTCTTTCCATCCCGGTATTGCTTGTAGAAGCCATCATCGGGAAGTTCAACCGGAAGGCAAAAGATTACAGCTGTCTTCGCATTGTCCAGTGGGGATTTCGTTGTATTTTATGGATCACCGGAGTAGAAACGACCGTGATCGGCGAGGAACAAGTACCAGATGAACCGGTCTTATTTGTCGGGAACCACAGAAGTTATTTTGACATTCTGCTCACTTACTCCCGCTGCAAGCGTCTGACAGGCTATGTGGCTAAAAAGGAGATGGAACGCTTCCCGCTTTTGAACAACTGGATGCGTAATCTCTACTGCCTGTTCCTCGACCGAGATAATTTAAAAGAAGGACTCAAGACAATTCTGACCGGGATCGATTATATCAAGCAGGGAATTTCCATCTGTATTTTCCCGGAAGGGACAAGAAATACCGGCGAGGAATTAAGTATGCTCCCGTTTAAAGACGGCGCACTCAAGATCGCCGACAAGACCGGATGTGCAATCGTTCCGATCTCGATGAACAATACTGCCGAAATTTTCGAAAACCATCTGCCAAAGAAAGGTACAAAGGGATTTCCGAAAATCCGGAAGACGCATGTGATTATTGAGTATGGCAAGCCAATCTATCCACACACACTTGATCGGGAAGAGCGCAAGCACCTTGGTGCCTACTGCCAGAATATCATTCAGGAAACTATCAATAAAAACGCTGTACTGCTCGAAAGCGTGCACGAAAGGGGCTAACAAACCATGACAACACAAAATTTAACATTATTGACCGATTTTTATGAACTGACGATGATGCAGGGATATTTTCACAGCAAAGAGGAAAATACTCCTGTCGTCTTTGACATCTTTTTCCGCAGTAATCCATCCGGCGGCGGGTATTCCATCGCAGCAGGACTGGAACAGGTAATTGAATATATCAAAAATTTGAATTTTTCTTACGAAGATGTCGACTATCTTCGCAGCCTGAATCTATTTGATGAAACTTTTCTTCAGTATTTAAGCGGATTTCATTTCAGCGGAAGTATCTATGCGATCCCGGAAGGAACTGTGATCTTCCCTAGAGAACCACTCCTGAAGGTGATTGCTCCGGTGATGGAAGCGCAGCTTGTGGAGACTGCACTGTTAAACATTATCAATCACCAGTCACTGATCGCCACAAAAGCTTCCCGCGTCGTCTATGCCGCTGACGGAGACGGTGTGATGGAATTTGGACTTCGCCGGGCACAAGGACCGGATGCCGGACTCTACGGCGCAAGAGCCGCCATGATCGGCGGATGTATCGGTACTTCCAACGTGCTTGCCGGACGAATGTTTGATGTACCGGTAAAAGGAACCCATGCACACAGCTGGATCATGAGTTTCCCGGATGAATACACTGCTTTTAAAACTTATGCCAAGCTATACCCTTCCGCATGCTGCCTGCTTGTAGATACTTACGACACCTTAAAATCCGGTGTTCCAAATGCGATCCGTGTCTTCCGGGAAATGCGCGAAGAAGGAATCGAACTGAAAAATTATGGGATTCGTCTGGACAGCGGTGACCTTGCTTATTTATCAAAAAAGGCAAGGAAAATGTTAGATGCCGCTGGCTTCTCGGATGCATTTATCTCAGCCTCCAATGACCTTGATGAATATCTCATTCTCGACTTGAAGAATCAAGGTGCCGCAATCACTTCCTGGGGGGTCGGCACGAGCATGATCACCTCCAAAGACTGCCCGGCATTCGGCGGTGTCTACAAACTCGCTGCCATTCAGAATGCCGACGGTGAATTTGTTCCGAAGATCAAACTCTCAGAAAACACGGAAAAGATTACGAACCCGGGAAATAAAACTGTTCACAGAATCTACGACAAAGAAACCGGAAAACTTCTTGCTGACCTGATCTGTTTTGTCGATGAAGTCTTTGACGAAAGTAAGGATCTTCTACTCTTTGATCCAGTAGAAACCTGGAAGAAGACAAAACTAAAAGGCGGCACTTACACAATGCGCGAACTGTTAAAACCAGTCTTCTTAAACGGGAACTGTGTCTACCAGTCACCGACCGTCATGGAAATCGCTGCTTACTGCCGCAAAGAGAAAGAAACACTCTGGGATGAAGTGACACGTCTGTTCAATCCGCATAAAGTGTATATTGACCTCTCAAAGAAATTGTATGATGTCAAAAAAGAACTGTTAGATCAGATGAGTATTCAAGAATAGGAGAAACTGATTATGGAACATATGTCATTACAGGAAATTACAACAGCCTGTGGCGGAACCTATTACGGGGAACCGTCACTGCTTACAAGAGAAGTATCCGGTGTCACCATCGACAGCCGGAAAGCCGGAAAGGATTTTTTATTTGTCCCGATCAAAGGAACCAGAGTAGATGGACATTCTTTCATTCCGCAGGTGATGGAACAAGGGGCACTCTGCACCCTCTCCGAGCACCCGCTTTCTGACAGTTCCCCATATATCCTTGTGAGTTCCTGCGCCCAGGCGCTCAAAGATATTGCCGAACATTATCGCAGGGCACTCGGAATTAAAGTAGTCGGGATCAGTGGAAGTGTCGGAAAGACAAGTACAAAAGAAATGATCGCTTCCATTTTGGAACAGAAATATTCTGTCTTGAAAACTGCCGGCAACTTCAACAATGAAATCGGTCTCCCACTGACCGTTTTCCAGATTCAAAAAGAACATGAAGTTGCTGTTCTTGAGATGGGCATCAGCGACTTTCAGGAAATGAACCGCCTAGCCAAAGTTGCACAGCCAGACATCTGTGTGTTGACCAATATCGGACAATGTCATCTGGAAAATTTAGGAGACCGCGACGGTGTGCGGAAAGCGAAGACAGAGATGTTCGCCCACAGACGTCCGGGCGCTTCGATCATCCTAAACGGAGATGATGACAAACTGTCTGAAATTGCAACCGTGCATGCCGCTTCTTTCTCCAAACAAGACGGTACAACTGTCGTTCCTTATTCTGATTCGACTCACGATGAGACTTCTGCCGCATCCGCTGTCGGCAAATCCGGGGATACGACTCCTATCTTCTTTGGAAAAGATCCGCACAATGCTTTCTATGCCGATGAAATTCAAAGTCTCGGACTCAAAGGAACTTCCTGCAAGATTCACACTCCAGCAGGTGATTTTACAGTGATCATTTCCATCCCAGGTGCACACATGGTATACAATGCCCTTGCCGGAACCGCAGTCGGCATTGAACTTGGACTGACACTCGATGAGATCAAGACCGGAATCGAAGCATTACAGCCAGTTGCCGGAAGAAACCACATGATTGAGACAGAACATCTGACAATCCTTGATGACTGCTACAACGCAAATCCAGTTTCCATGAAGGCCTCTCTGGATGTCCTCTCCACCGCACTTACAAGAAAGGTTGCAATTCTCGGAGATATGTTTGAACTTGGAACGAAGGAACTTCTCCTTCACAGAGAAGTCGGTACCTATGCAGCCGAAAAGAAACTGGATCTCCTCTGCTGCATTGGGACATTATCCAAAGCAATGGCAGATGGTGCATCCGAATTTTCTGCACAAAACGATACAAAAATTTGCTATTTTGAGACAAAAAACGACTTTTTAAATGCTGTTTCTTCTATTATAAAGGAGCACGATACAATTCTTGTAAAAGCTTCCCATGGAATGGCTTTTGAAGAGATCGTCCACGCCCTCTGTCACTTAACATTTTAAAAAACACTCAGGAGAATTGACATGAATTATGAAGTATTAGTTCTTGATCTTGACGGTACACTCACCAACTCTGAAAAAAAGATTACAGAACCAACAAAAGAAGCGCTGCTTGACATTCAGCAAAAAGGAAAGATCGTCGTGCTTGCATCCGGCCGACCGACCCCCGGCATCTTGCCGCTTGCCCACGAATTGGAATTAGAAAAATATGGGGGATATGTTCTTTCTTTTAATGGCGCAAAGATCATCAACTGCAGTACCGGAGAAGTCTTATACAATAAGACGATTCCTTCTGAAGTGATACGCCCTGCCTATGAACTGGCAAAAGATTATGATGTGGATATTCTTGCATATTCCGATGATGCGATCATCTCCGGAATCTGCCCGAATTCCTATACAAAATTGGAAGCCCGAATCAACAGTCTTCCGATCCGCCGTGTAGAAAATTTCCCTGCATATATAAATTTTCCCACAAATAAACTGTTGATCTCAGGTGAAGAGTCGCTCACTGCCGAACTGGAAATCAAATTGAAATCCCATTTCCGCAAGCTTCTCAATATTTACCGCTCAGAGCCTTTCTTTCTGGAAATCATGCCACAAAATATTGATAAAGCATATACCCTCCAGAAGTTATTATCTGCAATCGGCCTGACCGCAGACCAAATGATCTGCTGCGGCGATGGTTATAATGATATTACCATGCTGGAAAGCGCCGGACTTGGTGTTGCCATGGCAAATGCCCAGCCGCTCGTCCGTGAAAAAGCAGATTATATTACAAAGTCCAATGACGAAGACGGGGTTCTGTTCGTCATTGATCAATTCCTCAGATAGAAGCTTTCCACTTCATTTTGCCGGCTGTTCCCTTTCGGGAGCAGCTTTTTCATTTGTCCTTCTTTCAAACAAATTTTCTCCTCGTATTTTTTAGAAGCCGGCAACTTTTCCAAACGTCTCTTTCATCGACTCATACAAATGATCTTCTTCTCCAATACATTTATTCCGAAAATCCATCAGTTCGCACATAATCTTGATAAAAAATGTATTGACTTCTTTCTCATATGTATTTTGTTTTACCCGGTCTCTTTCCGGCAGATTTGCTTTCTTTTCTTCTCTTTGTTCTTCTGATACCCTAGCATAAAGTGTGTGAAGTAAATTTCCATTTGTCACATTGACTACTGACAGATATTTCTCTACCAGCGCCAAGTCTCCATAAGTAACCGCGTTGGAAAAAGCATAACGAATAGACTTTTCTACCCTGCAATAATTTGTCTTATTCATACGCGCTACCTTTTCGTATACAATCATCATCTTCGCATTTCTCCATGCCTCGTCTTCTTCAAATAGTTCCATGATGTCCAGAATATACTTGAATCCTTTCAAATTCGCTGGTATCCCAATCTCCATTAAAATTTCCTGTACCCGTTCTCTCATCACTCTACTCCTTTCGACAAACTGGTAAATCCTTAGAAAGCACCTGCCCTTTACCCTATCGTATTTGTCTAAAATAGTCAATCTTTTTGTTGACTTTAAAAGAATCTTGTAATATTATGGGTTTGTTTAACAAAATATTATATCATTTTAGGGAGATTTTACAATGAGTTTAGGAGATAGACTGAAAGAACGACGCGTTATGCTGAATTTAAGTCGAAAAAAATTAAGCGAGATTACATACATTACTCCACAAGCCCTGGCCAACTACGAAAATGGAATCAGCACTCCGAAATTTGAAATATTAGTCAGCCTTTTTCAATCATTAGAATGTGACGCCAATTATCTATACCAGGATTATCTGCCTGCCAATCTCCAGACAGACTTTAATATTACAAAAAACGAACAAGATCTCATCGAAAAATACCGTCAGCTCAATGACCATGGAAAACATGTAGCCAAACTGATCATTGACGAGGAATATGCCCGTATGCTGGAAGGTCTTCTCCGGAAAAAACGTGTCTCCTTCCCATGCCTGTTTCCAACCCTTCACAATGCCTGGACATTCCATCTTGATGACTGTTTCTCAAAGGAAGTCAGTATCCTGCCTAACCATATCACAAGCGAGACTGATTACTGCATCAGAATTCCGGATACGGATATTCTAGAGCCTATTTTTCACTCCAACGATATCCTTGCCGTGAAAAACTGTCCGGTTCATCACAATGAAATCGGAGTATTCTCCCTTCAGCATAAGATGTGCATTCTGAAATTATATCATATGGGAAATACGATTAAACTGATTCCATTCCATGTCAATGCAACGCCAATCCATATTCACACGATGAGTGATTTCAAATGTCTGGGGAAAGTTCTCGGTGTTGTGTCTGAATAGGTCGAATAGTTCTCTTTGTGAACAGTCCTTCATTTTTTCTTCTTATTTTATTCACAATCCTTTTATTTTTTGCACACACAATCAACACATTTTTCCAGTATAGTTATTATTGTAATAAATATTACTGAAGCAACATTCATAATACTATTACTAATAACATCTTTTTCATAACTTTTCTCCAAGAACTGCGTCCCCAACGCAGTTCTTATTTTTTTCTCTACACTATTTTACAAGTCATCGACCAGCGCACTGCTCTTTGCATAAGCGGTGCTTTTTGCCTCAAAGAAATCTGTTTTGATCATATTTGCATTGGAAAACTGACTGACCCATCCCATACTCTCCGGCTCTTTTTCATGCCCTTCATAAATTGGCGCAAGCCCAAGATTTTTGCAGCGCAGATTGCCCAGATATTTCACATAATCTGTGATCATGTCACAGCTCAGTCCACTCACTGCATCGCCGATCACATAATGCCCCCATGCAATCTCCTGCTCACAGCCTTCTCGGATCATCTGACGATATTCTTTTTCCTTCTCCTCGCTGAATAATTCTGGAAGTTCTTTTCTGAGTTCTCTTAGAATATTGGTAAATAGCCATAAATGTGTGTTCTCATCTCGATTGATGTAACGAATTTCCTGCACGGAACCTGTCATCTTCTGATTTCGCCCAAGATTATAGAAAAACATGAACCCACTGTAAAAATAAATCCCCTCCAAAATATAGTTTGCGATCATCGTCCGCACAAATGCTTCCAGACTTTTCTCTCTCTGAAATTCATTGTACAGATTTCCGATAAATTCATTTCGACTCAGCAGATGCGGATCGTCTTTCCACTGATACAGCACTTCATTTCTCTCCTGCGGCTCACAGATCGTATCCAGCATATAACTATAACTCTGACTGTGCACTGCCTCCTGAAATGCCTGGATCGACAGGCACAGATTTACTTCATTTGCTGTAATATATTCGCTGATGTTCGGCAGATTCGCAGTCTGAATACTGTCCAGAAATACAAGAAATGATAAAATCTTATCGTATGCTCGCCGTTCCGGTGCCGGAAGCGTGCGATAATCCCTGACATCCGCACCAAGATTAATCTCCTCCGGAATCCAGAAATTATTCATTGCCTGCCGGTACCAGTCACTCACCCAGCTATATTTCATATTGTTGAAATCATTTAAGTTTGTCGTATTTCCCCCGACAATCCGGCGCAGGCGTACTTCCGTATCCCCTGCCGGATTAAACAGCGGTTTTTTCTTTAACTCTGCCATTTGATTCGTTCTCTCCTTTTCTCTTTTCTCCCAGGCACTCTCTCCTACGCAGAACACACTTCACACTCTTCCACTTCCAGACTCTTAGAACGGATATAGTAGATCGTTTTGACTCCCTCTTCCCACGCAAGCAAATATAGATGCAATACTTTTCGGAACGTATACTCATTTGTAATATAAAGATTCATACTCTGCGCCTGATCAATGTAGCGTTGCCTTACTCCGCAGGCACGGACAGACCAAGTCTGATCGATATGGTGTGCATTCTTGTAATACCAGAACGTATCCATTGTAAGCTCCGGCGCCACACGCGGAAGAATTCCACTTTTCTTTTCCTCAAGAAAATACCTGCTCATGACCGGGTCAATCCCCGCTGTCGTTCCGGCAATCATACTTGTACTTCCTGTCGGCGCGATCGCCATCAGATACCCATTTCGCATTCCATTTTCCATGACCTTTTTTGCCAGCTTTTTCCATCGGTCTTCGGTCAGATGTCTCTCTGCAAAATATTCTCCGGTCTGCCATTTACTTCCTTCAAAATAGGTGTAGCACCCTTTCTCCTTTGCAAGTTCTGCACTTGCTTCCACCGCTGCATAATGGATCTCTGCAAATACACGCTCTGCGAATGCCAGATGTTCTTCGCTCTCCCATGGAATCTCATTTTTCGCCAGCATATGATGGTAACCACTTACCCCAAGCCCGATTGGGCGATATTTCTCATTGTTAATCTTCGCGTATGGTACCGGAAAAAAGTTCAGATCAATGACATTGTCCAGCGCACGCACTGCCGTCTTCGTGATCTCTGCCAACGCTTCCTTGTTATTGACATCGATCCTTCCAAGAGAGAGACTTGCAAGATTACATACAACAAATTCTCCCGGCTTTGTGACTGTCACAACAACCTGCTCGCCGTCAATCTCTGTAATCTTTTCCTCTGTCACTTCCATCTCACTCATATTCTGGGCAATCTCTGTACAGAGATTGCTGCAATAAATGATTCCCTTATGGCTGTTTGGATTTGCCCGGTTGACATGATCTCTGTTAAATGCGAATGGCGTCCCTGTCTCCACAACGCTTTTAATGATCATCCGAATCACATCCTTGATCGGAATGACTCTCTTTTGGATCTCCGGATCCGCCACACAGTCGAGATATTTTTTCTTCCATTCTTCTCCAAAAGAATCTTCCAGTGCATATCCCTTTTTCTTCAAGATCTCATGCGGACACATCAAATACCATTCTCCCTCAAGATTATCTCTCGCCTGTTCCCAGAAATAATCCGGATAGCATACTCCCGGGAAAATATCATGCGCCTTCATTCGGTCATCTCCGTTATTTGTCCGCAAGTTGAGAAATTCTGGAAGATCCCGATGCCACACATCAAGATAGACCGCTGCTGCTCCCTGACGAACCCCAAGCTGATCGACTGCAACTGCCGTGTCATTGACCAGACGGATCCAGCGGATCACACCTCCTGCTGCTCCCTCAAATCCACGGATCGGGCTTCCGCTTGCACGCACTTTTCCAAAATACATTCCCATTCCGCCGCCAAGTTTGCTGACTTTCGCAAAATTATCAATACTCTTATAAATTCCATCCAGACTGTCCGGCACTGTATCGATAAAGCAGGAAGAAAGCTGGTGGTGCGGCTTTCTCGCATTGGCAAGTGTCGGTGTCGCCACCGTCACCTGCAGCTTGCTTAACATATTATAAAACTTCTCCACCCATCCAGACCGATCACATGGTTCCTTCATCGCCAGATGCATCGCAATCCCGAGAAACATCTCCTGCGGACTCTCTAACAGAATGCCCTTCTGATCTCGGATCACATAACGATTCAGAAGCAGTTCCAGCCCCGAATAATTAAAAAGATGATCCCGTTCCTCCCGCATTAATTTTTCAAATGCTGTGATCTCTTCCTCCGTATAATTTTCTAAAATATAAGCACCGTACAGATTCTCTTTTGTCAGATAACATATTTTCTCATAAAAAGAATTCACGTTCCGCTGTTTCATCTGTTCTTTCAACTCATTTCGAAATGTTACCAGGCGAATCCGCGCTGCGATCATCTCCCATTTCGGTGCCTCCTGCGTCGTCAATTCCACTGCCGCTTTGAGGAGCATCTTCATTTGTTCCTCTCCCGAAAACCCTGTTTTATAGAATGTATGGTATTTTTCTTCCAGTTTTTCCAAGCTATATACCGGATCCAGAAATTCCCTGCTGATGTCTGAAAATACTTCCTGAAGTCCTTCTGTTTCCGGAAAATCGTAGTTTTTTCCTTCTTGATTTATATTCATTTCTTATATCGCCTCACACTATTTATTGTATCACTTTCTTGATATTACCACAATATATAGTGCTTCGCAAGATTTTTTTCCTGCTTGTCCTGCGAAAAAATAATTGATAGCTTCTTACGAATATGCTTAAAATAATTTTCAGATTACAAATAAATTCGGAGATCCTCTGCAAGTTTTTCCTCCAGGCGAATCAGTTTTCTGGCAATCTCCTTCACTTTCCATTCCGCTTCAGGATACTCATTCAAATATCTCCCAAGAGACTTCACTCCCATATTACAGCCATCTGTGATCAGATCTGCGATTGTTGCATCAGACTCATTCCATACAAGCCTGACATTAGTCTTCACCCACGACATTCCCTTCGCCATCATTCCAGGCTCTTTTCCCTCATCCTGATATTCCTTCAATATTTCCTGGATTTCTTTTTCCAGCTTCTCATGTTTTTCCATACAGTCAGACAGGCATTGGTACAAATTCTTCTCGTGTACATATTCCAACACTTCCTCAATCGAAGAAATTCCCATTTTAATCCCTGCATCACATTCTCTTAATAATTTAATTGTATCCGGTTCTACCATTTTTATTTCCACCTTTCTCTTTCTTTTGGTGAAAGTATACCCGATCAACTAAAAAATATTCCCACTACAGTATCTCTCCAGATTTTCAAGTACTTTCTTATTCAGCCGAATTACGGCCTGCCTTGTCATCCCAGATGAACGCTTCTGACACCTGACATTTTCCCGCGCAAGAAGCGATTCTTCTCCAAGTCCCATCAGGGTGTCACAAAAATACCAGGTATTGTTCCGGTCCAGCCATTTCTCAATCGCACGCTGCTCAAAACAAGGGCTCAGCGCTGTGTTAAATAAAATCGTATTTTCCCCGAGTGCCTCAAACTCTTCCTCATATAACAACGTCACATTTTTACTCAGACAACTACAAACGACATCACTTTCTTTTAATAACTCTGAAAGTTCACAGTAACGATACCCCTCCTGCTCTTCCAGTTCCGGTTTTCTCGTCCGGCTGTAATAACTGATCTGTGCTCCCATTGCGCCTAATGCTCTTGCGACTGCCTGCGCGCTTGCCCCAAGCCCAAGTAATCCGATCCTCGCACCGGAAATCTCCGAACTTTCTCCTAAAAGAGGTGGATGCCCATCTGCCTCGTGAAGCCGTCCGATCAAGTTCATCAGCACATACTCTGCTACGCCTTCATCACCGTAATCCCGGATTCCTGTCACTGTGATTCCATGTTCTCTTGCATAAGCAATATCCACATTAGAACTTTCCTCTGAATACAGACTGCAGCACATCCCAATGTATACAAGATTTGGGCACTTTGCTAAGATTTCCTCCCCGATTGCATGTGTATAACTGACAAATACCGCATCTGCATCTCCGATTCTTTCTACAATCTCCTCTGCACTCTCTGGCTGCGAATCAAAGAAAATGATTTCCTCGCAAAATTCCTTCAATTTTTCTTTACTCTCTTCCAAAATAGAAACCGGCTGGATTGCCACAAGTTTTTTTATTTTTTTCATAAGTTCTTCCTTCCCTTCCATATGTTTCAGCTATTATTTTATTATAGCACCGGATGTGACTTTGTCCTATTGGAAACAAAAAAGAAATCTATTTTCAAAACATAAAAATAAGAGCTATGCTTCACCTCACTGCATCCCATAGCTCTTATATTCCTTATTATTTTAATCTCTTCTCAATTATTTCTTCCCTCTACTCCTCTGCAACAATGTCACGCATTCTGTGTGAACGGTATTCGGGAACTGATCAACTACCTGTACTTTTTCCAACGCATACCCTTCCCCGCATAGATATTTTAAATCTCTTGCCAATGTAGCAGAATCGCAGCTGACATAGACAATTCTGTCTGGCTGCATTTTTACCATTGTTTCAAGCAGCGCTTCCTCGCACCCTTTTCTCGGCGGATCGACAACAATCACATCGGCATGTGCCTGCTGCCCCGGATGTTCTTTCGCATAATTTTCATAATATGCCGGAAGTATTTCTTCTGCTTTCCCGACAAAAAATTCTGCATTTTTCATATCATTTAATTCTGCATTTTGTTTGGCATCTTCAATCGCCTGCGGTACAATCTCAACACCGTACACCTGCTTTGCCTTTTGTGCCAGGAAAAGAGAAATCGTTCCGATTCCGCAGTACAGATCCCACACGGTTTCTTCTCCGGTCAGCCCTGCATATTCTAATGCATATTTATAAAGCTTTTCGGTCTGTACCGGATTCACCTGATAGAACGACAGTGGAGAAATCTGGTATTTTACATTTCCAATATAATCGGTAATGTAACCATCTCCCCAAAGTACTTCTATCTCTTTTCCCATAATGACATTTGTATTTTCTTTGTTCTTGCTGAAAGTTATACTCCTCATGCCCTCGATTTGAGATAACTTATCCACAAATTTGTCCGCACATGGCAGGTTATCCCCATTGATCACAAAGCAAACCATAATCTCTTTTGTCGTAAATCCATAGCGGATTAAAATGTGGCGCACCAGTCCGCTGCAATCCTGCTCGTTATACGCCGGGATATGGTTCTCATTCATGATCGAAAGAATCTCCTCTAAAATCTGCTGATTCTGAGAAACCCCCAGCGCACAATCTGTATTCGGGATGATCTGATGTGTCCTTCCCGCATAGAATCCGGTGACTGCCTTGCCATCCTTGTCCGTCCCAACCGGGAACTGCGCTTTATTCCGGTAATGAAACGGCTCATCCATCCCACACACCGGCTGCGTGATCTTTTCTAATACTTCCGGCGCAAATCCTCCGATCCGTTCCAGATTTCCAATAACTTTTTTCTGCTTGAACTGTAACTGTTCCTGATAATCCATCTCCTGGATCTGACATCCTCCACACTGTTTTGCGACCAGACATTTTGCTTCTACACGATTTTTTGAAGGTTCAATAACACGAAGCAACTTCGCATATCCATAGTTCTTTTTCGCCTTCATCACTTTCACTTCCACAAGATCTCCCATCACAGTATCCTTGATAAACAGTGTATATCCGTCTGCTTTTCCGATTCCCTCTCCGTTGATCCCGATATCCTCGATCTTCACGACCGCTGTATCATTTTTCTTCATGATCTTCCTCCTACTATAAAATTGTATCCGTTTCCAACTTCTCTTTGCCTCTTTGGCATTTTCATCACTGCTCGCGCGCGAAGTGTGTTTTTTTACATAAGAATTTCCTATGTAACAAAGAAAGCGGGTGCCGCAAAATCAATTTCTTAGACATGGTATAGTTCATCTCTGATTCGATGCAATCTATATCTTGTTGAAATTCTCTGTTTTGCAGCACCCTTTTTCATCTCTCTGTTTTTATTTCTAAATACTTGTCTTTCTTAAATTACTCTCGAACAGTCTGTTATATCCAAGCCAGTCTGTCGTATCTTTTTCTTTGAAAATCTCTGTCAAAGTCTGTAACTTGGCATCTGTGCTGTCCGCGAAATTAAGTGCCAGTGCTTCTGCCAGCGCAGGCTTTTTCGGAGAACCGTATTCTAACTCTCCGTGATGTGCAATAATGCAGTGCTTCAACTCACTTGCCAGCTTTTCCGGAAATCCCGGAATAGATCGAATCGCATCGTTTGCCATCTCGACTCCGATAATGATATGTCCGAGCAGCTGTCCATCATCCGTATAATCATTTTCCGGAAATGCGGAAAGTTCTTTTGTCTTCCCGATATCATGGTACATCGCCGCCGCATACAAAAGATCTTTATTCAGGATCGGATACGCCCCTACATAGTATTCACACATTTTGACAATACTGAGCGTGTGCTCCAAAAGACCTCCTGCAAATCCGTGATGTACACTCTTTGCCGCAGAGTGTGCCTGAAACCGCTTGATAAATGCCGCATCGTCTTTGAAATAATACTCCACTGCTCTTCTCAAATATTCATTATCAATCTGTGCCACATATTTCATCAACTCCTGATACATTCCCTCGACACTCTTCTCACTTGTCGGCATGTAGTCTGCCGCCACATACTCATCTTCAAATGCCTTGCGGATCTGCTTGATATTCAGCTGAAGATTTCCATTATAGCAAATGACATCTCCGAATACTTCGATAAAATCCATCTCATCATACTCTGCAATTCCATTGGAATTTGGATCCCACACTTTTCCGTCTAAAGTTCCCGTCTTATCCTGTAAAATCAGATTGTCATATGCCTTTCCATTTCGCGTCTCTGCAGATCGCTTTCCTTTGCACAAATAAATACAGCGAATGGTCTCTCCCTCATGTAATGTATTAATATATCTCATTTCTATCCTCTTTCTATTATAATATTCTCATTTTAATTCTTCTATTTCTTCTCGGCTCCTCCGATGACAACGGTATAACTGATCTCCACATATCCTTCGGAACCAAGTCTTTTTGCCGACAACTTCACTTCATCTCCCGGCTGAAATGTCAGCAGTTTGTTATGCAGTGCTTTCACGGTCACCACCGGATCGCCGTCCATTGCAGTGATAATATCTCCACACTGAACTCCTGCAGCCATTCCCGGAGAATCTGCCTCAATCTCTTTGACATAGATTCCCTTCGGAAGTTTCTGTGCCTCTGCAATTTCATCCGTCACATTCGTTCCGACGATACCGATATATGGAACACTGTTGCCATTTAGCAGCTTTTCCAGTTCTTCTTTCACATCCGAAACTGCAAGGACACGCAGTGTACTGCTTTCATCCGTCACCTGTTCGGCAGCAAATGTAAATCCGATGACTTCACCGTCGATATTAAATAACACACCGCTCCCTTGTCTGGAGGCAGGTATGTCTGTGTCCAACAGCCGGTATACTCGGTCTGCTACACTGACTGTATTTTTATTGGAACTGATAATGCCATATCCCATCCCTTTGGAGTAACCAAACAGACTTCCCAGTGCAATCACTACATCTCCTTTGTAAGTCATGTTAGAATTGCCAAGGACAGCCTCCTGGATCTGATTCTTTGTGCTGTCACTGACCTGATTCCGATCAACCGCAAGCACTGCAATCCCCAACACCGCATCCTTCTTTCTGACTGCAGCATCATAGGATACGCCATCTCCAAATGTCACCTGAATCTGCTCTGCATCCTTGATGGCACTTCCCATCGTCAGGATCAGATATTCTCTGCTGTTGGATGGCATGATCACGCCACATGCACCGGTTCCTTCTTTTCGCTCTTCCTCTGTCCAGTTATCATCTTCTCCGGCAGAAGTCACTGAGACAATACTTTTATTCGCCTCCGCAGCAACTTGGTACATCGCACGTTCCAGTTCTTTAAAATTTTCAAGGGTAAGCTCCGGCTCTCTTTCTTCTTCCTCTGCCTTTGCTTCCTGTGGATGTTCTTCAGGTTCCTCGTCCTTTGGAATGGTAATCTCTTCTTCTGCATTCAGCTGTTCATCAACCCATGGTTGGAACACACAAAAACTAATACTGGCAAACGCACCGAATAGAATTCCTGCCGCCGCCAGCCCGGCTGCCTTATGCATGAGCTTTTTTCGATTCAGAGGCTTCTCCTTGATTACCTCCTGCAAAAAAGAAAATTTTTCTGGGCCTTCCTTGTTCTCCATAGACATGACGTATCTCCTTTTTCATCCTCTTTACAGTATACCCTAACATTTGTCAATGTTCAATAAGTATAGAATATTTCTGCTTTCCTTTATTACAAATATAAGGTAGAATGGAAACAGGTGAATGATTATGAATAAAAAGACTTTAAAAAAACTAGAATACAACAAAATAACTGAATTACTTGCAGAGCAGGCTTCTTCCCCGGGCGGAAAGATCCTCTGCAGCCATTTGGCTCCGATGACCTCCCTGGCCGAAATCACAACCGCGCAAGAACAGACCGCGGCGGCTTTTACAAGAATTGTAAAAAAAGGACGTCTCTCTTTCAGCGGTGTATACACTGTGGAAGATTCTCTGATGCGTCTGGAGATTGGCGGAGCGCTCGGCTGTAATGAACTGCTCCGCATCTGCAAATTACTGGAAGTAACAAACCGTGCCAAAGCTTATGGGCGGCACGAGACTGTGGACGAGGAGCAGGACTGCCTCGACGTGTATTTCGATCAGCTGGAACCACTGTCGATCCTTGCCGGCGAGATCCGCCGCTGCATTATCGATGAAGATGAGATCAGCGATGACGCGAGCAGTACCCTGAAGCACATTCGAAGAAGTATTTCCCAGACAAACGACAAAGTACATTCTACGCTGCTTTCGCTTGTCAACGGCTCTCTGCGTACTTATCTGCAGGATGCCATTATTACGATGCGTGGAGACAGATACTGTCTTCCAGTCAAAGCGGAATACCGCAGCCAAGTACAGGGAATGATCCACGACCAGTCTTCTACCGGTTCGACACTCTTTATTGAACCAATGGCTGTCGTAAAGTTAAATAATGATCTAAAAGAACTTTACGGAAAGGAGCAGGAAGAGATCCAGGTGATCCTTGCCAATCTCAGCGCAGATGCCGCCGGCTATGTGACGGAGATTCGCAGAAACTATAAGCTGCTTACAGAACTGGACTTTATCTTCGCAAAGGGTTCCTTTGCCCTCTCCTTAAATGCAAGCAAACCGATTTTTAACGACCATGGCTATATCCATATCCGTGAAGGACGCCATCCGCTTCTCGATAAGAAAAAGGTAGTCCCGATCACGGTCACACTGGGAGATGCCTTTGATCTTCTGATCGTAACCGGTCCGAACACCGGCGGAAAAACCGTATCGCTAAAAACAGTCGGTCTTTTCACACTGATGGGGCAGGCAGGACTTCATATTCCTGCACTGGATCGCTCAGAATTGGCGCTGTTCCACGAAGTGTATGCGGATATCGGCGATGAGCAAAGTATCGAGCAGAGTCTCAGTACCTTCTCTTCTCATATGACCAATATCGTTTCCTTCCTGCAGCACGTGGATGAGCACTCTCTTGTGCTGTTCGATGAGCTCGGTGCCGGAACCGATCCAACCGAAGGAGCTGCACTTGCAACTTCCATTCTGTCCTACCTGCACGAGCGGAAAATCCGCACGATGGCAACGACTCATTACAGTGAGCTGAAAGTCTATGCACTTTCCACTCCGGGTGTAGAAAATGCCTGCTGTGAATTTGACGTAGAGACACTCCGTCCAACTTACCATCTGCTGATCGGTATCCCTGGAAAGAGTAATGCCTTTGCGATTTCCAGTAAACTTGGTCTGCCGGATTATATTATCGCAGATGCGAAAGAACGTCTGTCCGAACAGGATGAATCCTTTGAAGATCTCCTTGCAGACCTCGAAAACAGCAGACGTACCATTGAGAAAGAACAGCAGGAAATCGCTGCCTACAAGCGCGAAGTAGAAGCTCTGAAACAGAAATTAGAGCAAAAACAAGAACGCCTTGACGAGCGCAAAGAGCGCATTATCAATGAAGCGAACGAAAAAGCAAACGCGATTCTCCGCGAGGCAAAAGAAGTTGCTGACGAGACTATGAAGAACTTCCGCAAGTTTGGGAAAGAAAATATCTCTGCCGCAGAGATGGAACGCGAGCGCGAACGACTCCGCCAGAAGATCAAAAAGACCGGATCCGGTGTGAAGCTTGACACGAAAAAACCGAAAAAACAGCATAAGCCAAGTGATTTCAAACTCGGCGAAGCTGTAAAAGTGCTCAGCCTCAATCTGACCGGAACCGTAAGTTCTCTTCCAAATGCGAAAGGAGATCTTTTCGTACAGATGGGAATCCTTCGCTCCCAGGTAAATATCTCCGATCTGGAGATCATCGATGAACCTGTGATCACGGGGAAACATCTGCAGAAGACTTCCTCCGGAAAGATGAAAATGAAAAAGACCATGTCTGTCCGCCCAGAGATTAACCTGCTCGGAAAGACGGTAGACGAGGCGATTGCAGAACTCGACAAATATTTAGATGATGCGTACATGTCGCACATCAGTCCCGTCCGCATCGTGCACGGCAAGGGAACCGGTGCACTCCGCAGCGGTATCCATAACTATTTAAAACGACAAAAACATGTAAAATCTTACCGCCTCGGTGCGTTCGGTGAAGGAGATGCCGGCGTCACGATCGTGGAATTTAAGTAGTAGATTTGAAATAAAGGAGGGATTCCTACCCCATGGTAACTAAACAGAAAATCTTAATCGTCGATGACGATGAAAATATTGCAGAGCTGATCTCCCTCTATCTTTTGAAAGAATGCTTCGACACGATGATGGTACATGACGGCGAGGAGGCGTTAGCTGCATTTGACAGCTATTCGCCAAATCTCGTACTGCTTGACTTAATGCTGCCGGGCATCGACGGTTATCAGGTCTGCCGCGAGATTCGGGCAAAATCAGATACTCCGATCATCATGCTCTCCGCAAAGGGAGAAGTCTTTGATAAAGTACTTGGTCTCGAACTTGGTGCAGATGACTACATGATCAAGCCTTTTGATTCCAAAGAGCTCGTCGCAAGAGTCAAAGCAGTGCTCCGCCGCTACCAGGCACCTAGACAGGAAACTGCTGCCGCAGAGAAAGGCAAATGCGTTTCCTACCCTGGCATTGAGATCAACTTGACGAACTACTCTGTCGTCTGTGACGGAAAAGTAGTCGAAATGCCTCCAAAGGAACTGGAACTGCTTTATTTCCTCGCATCCTCACCAAATCAAGTATTTACAAGAGAACAGCTCCTCGATCAAATCTGGGGCTACGAATACATCGGAGATACAAGAACTGTCGATGTGCATATCAAGCGTCTGCGCGAAAAAATCAAGGACCATCCGACATGGAGTCTCGGCACCGTGTGGGGTATCGGGTACAAGTTCGAGGTGAAATAGTATGCGCAGCACTTTGTACTTAAAATTTATCAGCATTTATCTGATCTTCGGATTTCTCTGCCTGTTCACAGTCGCCACACTCACCCATGAGCTGACGATCTCTGAGCTGGAAGAAGATACTTCTGATACCCTTTATAAAGAAGCCACCTTGCTCGCCAATGATTACCTGACCGGATATTTTACAGACGATCTGACACTTTCCGACATTCACACGCAGTTAGATGGGATGTCCACTTATCTACATGCATCAACATGGTTCATTGACCGCACTGGACAGGTGATTCTATCTGCGGGAGCAGATGAAATGCCGGTTCCGCCATCCGAAATCCCAGACTTTGATCCTGCGGAAAATGGCAGTTCCAAATATCTGCTCGGAACTTACCATGATCTTTTTGATAAAAAAGTCATCACAGTGATTGCACCGGTCACACAAGGCTTTACGACGAAGGGATATCTGCTGCTGCACAAACCTTACGAAGATCTCGAACAGCAGACTTCTTCTTTATTGCGAAATGTCTATATTACCATTGTTGTCATCTACATTTTGTCTTTCTGCATCCTGCTGGCATTCCACTTTTTCATTTACCAGCCGCTGCGGAAGATCACAGAGGCTGCCACCCAATATGCCTCCGGCAATCTGACTTATGAGATCCCGGTGCGGACAGAAGACGAGATGGGCTATCTGTCTGCCTCTCTCAACTATATGGCAGCACAGCTCAAAGATATGGAAGACTATCAGAAGAAGTTCATCGCCAATGTCTCCCACGACTTCCGCTCTCCGCTGACATCCATCAAAGGATATGTGGAAGCGATTGTCGATGGAACAATCCCACAAGAACTTCAGGGAAAATATTTGAACATCATACTGTTTGAGACCGAGCGCCTGACGGATCTGACAAAAGATCTTCTGACATTAAATGAATTTGACACGAAAGATCTTCTGCTTGACAAGACCAACTTCAATCTGCACGACACGATCAAACACACTGCCGCTTCTTTTGAAGGAACTTGTACCTCCAAGAAAATTTCAATCGAACTGCTCTTTGATCCGCGCATCCAGAATGTCTTTGCCGACCGCGGTAAGATTCAGCAAGTCTTATACAACTTGCTGGATAACGCGATCAAATTCAGTAATCCGGACTCTTCCATCGTACTCGAGACGACCGAACGCAATGGAAAAGTGTTCGTCTCCGTCAAAGACTCCGGAATCGGGATTCCGAAAAAAAGTCTCACAAAAGTGTGGGAGCGTTTCTATAAGAGCGATCTCTCCCGTGGAAAAGACAAGAAAGGAACCGGGCTCGGACTTGCGATCGTCAAGGAAATCATTCAGGCACATGGAGAAAATATCAACGTTATCAGCACAGAAGGAGTCGGCACAGAATTTATTTTCTCACTCACAAAAAGCAGTGAAAATTAGTTTCTTCCTTACACGAAAAGAAACGATACAAAAAAAGAGAAACACATTTCCTCCACTGAAATGTCGTTTCTCTTTTTTGATGATTTGTATTAGTATCTGCATTGATTACAGCTTTATCTGCTTTTGAATTTCATATTCCTTTCCTCACTAATACAAAATACGGCTGATATTTTTATCCTCCATATTATCTTTTGTCACCCACACATATCCTGTGTCAACAACTGCCTCATTTCCTTGATTCGCGATGGAACGCGCACAGGCAATCGCAGTGGCATATCCCATACCATACGGATTCTGAACAACAAGACCTTCCAGTTCTCCATTCTCCAGCGCCTCCATCTGTTTCTCTCCTCCGTCGAATCCGATTATCTTGAGATTCTCAGCAGCCTCTGCCTGCTTAGTATCTTTTGACTGCTTCATCTCATTGACAATCGACAGTATTTTCTGTGTCGCATCCACATTGGTTGTAAAACAGCCCGTCACATCCGGGTGTTGCTCCAGAATATACTGGATTGCCTGCTCATCAGTAAAGTCTTCCTTCTGCGCTGCCTTCTCATCTTCTGGATTGATTTTCGCTTCCTGGTTCTTCTTCTCTGCCAAAAGTCCTTTCACGTCTTCCAGATTATCCAGATAGACAACTTCCGCGATCTCAACTTCCGGATAATCTTTTGCGAGTGTATCCGCAAAACCACTCTGACGCTCTCTCGCAGTAGTAGACTTAGAATCGTGGACAAATACGAGTACCTTTCCCTTGTTATCTAATGCCGTAGCCAGATTCACTGCCGCAGTCTGTGCTGCTTCTGTATTATTGGTAGAGCAGAGTGACTGCAGTCCCTGGTAATCACTTCCGGAATCAAAGGCAACAATTGGAATTCCATTCTCTGTAGCAAGATCAAACTGCACCGAACAAGCATTGGAGTCAATGATCGCAATCCCAACTGCATTTGGATAGCGGGCCAGTTCTTCATCTAAAATATTAATCTGCTCGTCCACGCTCTCACTCTCGCTCGGACCACTGTAATTTAACTTGATCTTATCTTCCCCTTTGTAACCCAGTGCACTGTTCAATTCCGATACTGCTTGCTTGGCCCCTTTTTCTACCATCTTCCAATATTCGGTTCCGGCTTCCTTCCCGATCAGGGAAATGTATGTTCCCGGTTCCAGGGTAAGACCGTCCACATTGCTGTATGCCTGCGGAGAAATAATATTTAAATTGCCCTGTCCTTCTTTCTCTTTCGGCTCCTCTTTTTCTGTATCTGCCTGTGTCTGTGTATCTTGCTTCTCTTCCTCTGCTTCCTTCCCACAAGAAGAAAATAGAAGCATTGCACTCATCAGACATGCCAGCCCTATGATGCTCTTCCTTCTTCTCTGCATTTTTTACACACTCCATTTTTTCATTCTGAACGTATATTTCAAAGCCTATGTCACACACTTGTAAATATACGTAAAATCTTCGGGCACCGGCAATGACTTTTCACAATTTTAAAAGAAAAAAATCAACTTCCGTCCGCCCTCTAGGTTATTACCTATCTACTATACACTAAATTACAAAAAATAGAAGAAATTTTTTCTTAAATTTTTATAAGGTTTTATACAGTGTTCACAATTTGTATACTGTATGCAATTTAGTACAATCCAACCTATTGACTTTTCTTATAGCAAATTGATATAATCTAAGTGAATTATTTAACAAACATTTTACAAACTACTAACTTTTTTACAACGATTTAGGAGGAAATATAATGGAAAAAAACTGGAACTCTAGTTGGGACGGATTCAAGCCAGGACGTTGGAACCGTACATCAGTAAACGTACGTGACTTCATTCAGTCAAACTACACACCATATGAGGGGGACGATTCTTTCTTAGCAGGTCCTACAGAAGCTACAAAGACTCTTTGGGCTCAGGTAATGGATCTTTCAAAGCAGGAACGCGAAGCAGGCGGAGTTCTTGACATGGATACAAAAATTGTATCAAGCATCACTTCCCATGCAGCAGGTTACTTAAACAAAGACTTAGAACAGATCGTTGGTTTCCAGACAGATAAACCATTCAAACGCTCTTTACAACCTTACGGTGGTATCCGTATGGCTCAGAACGCCTGCCATGAAAATGGATATGAAGTTGACCCTGAAATCGTAAAAATCTTTACAGAATACAGAAAAACACACAATCAGGGTGTATTTGATGCCTACACACCAGAGATGAGAGCAGCAAGAAAATCTGGTATCATTACAGGACTTCCGGATGCATACGGACGTGGACGTATCATCGGTGACTACCGCCGTGTTGCTTTATACGGAACAGACTGGCTGATCGCAGACAAGAAAGAACAGCTTGCTACTTCTTTAGTGAGAATGACAGGAGATAACATCCGTCTTCGTGAAGAATTATCTGAGCAGATCCGCGCACTTGGCGAATTAGCAAAATTAGGAGAAATCTACGGATACGATATTACAAAACCAGCTTCCAATGCAAAAGAAGCTATCCAGTGGTTATACTTTGGATACCTTGCAGCTGTTAAAGAACAAAACGGTGCAGCAATGAGTCTTGGACGTACTTCTACATTCCTTGATATCTATATCCAGCGTGACTTAGAAAGAGGACTGATCACAGAGGAACAGGCTCAGGAATACATTGACCACTTCATTATGAAGCTTCGTCTTGTAAAATTTGCACGTACACCAGAATACAATGCATTATTCTCCGGTGACCCGACATGGGTAACAGAGTCTATCGGTGGTGTTGGTGTTGACGGACGTCCGCTCGTAACAAAGACATCTTTCCGTTACCTTCACACATTAGACAACCTTGGAACAGCTCCAGAACCGAACTTAACAGTTCTCTGGTCTACTCGTCTTCCAAAAGCATTTAAAGAATACTGTGCGAAGATGTCTATCAAATCATCTTCTATCCAGTATGAAAACGATGATTTAATGCGTCCGACTCACGGAGATGACTACGCAATCGCATGCTGTGTATCTTCTATGAGAATCGGTAAGGAAATGCAGTTCTTCGGAGCTCGTGCAAACCTTGCAAAATGTTTATTATACGCAATCAACGGTGGTGTGGATGAGAAATCCAAAGTACAGGTAGGACCAAAATACCGTCCGGTAGAAGGTGAATACCTTGACTACGATGATGTTATGGCTAAATTCGACGACATGATGGAATGGCTTGCTGAATTATATGTAAACACATTAAATATCATCCACTACATGCATGACAAATATTGCTACGAAAAAATCCAGATGGCTCTTCATGACCGTGAAGTAAAACGTTACTTTGCAACAGGTATCGCAGGACTTTCTGTTGTAGCTGACTCTTTAAGTGCAATCAAATATGCAAAAGTAAAACCGATCAGAGACGAAGACGGATTAGTAGTAGACTACGAAGTAGAGGGAGATTTCCCGAAATACGGTAACAACGATGATGATGTAGATGAGATCGCGGTAACTGTTGTACGTTCTTTCATGGACAAGATCAGAAAACATCACACATACCGTCACGGTGTTCCTACAACTTCTATCCTTACTATCACATCTAACGTTGTATATGGTAAGAAGACAGGTAACACACCAGACGGAAGAAAGCTTGGAGAACCTTTAGCACCAGGAGCAAACCCAATGCACGGACGTGATTCTCACGGAGCATTAGCTTCCCTTGCATCTGTAGCTAAGATTCCATTCAGACATGCTCAGGACGGAATTTCCAACACATTCTCTATCATTCCGGGAGCACTTGGAAAAGAAGATAAGATCTTTGCAGGTGACCTTGACCTTGACAGAATCGAAGAATGTGGAAACCAGGCTTGCAACATTCCAAACATCATGGACAGCATCGACAACGAATAATCTGTCCGACAATACAAAAATCAGATAAAGAAAAACCAAAATCAAGGAGGATAACACTATGGCAGTAAATCAGCAGCAGGTAGATAACTTAGTAAATATGTTAGACGGATACGTAGAGCAGGGTGGACACCACTTAAATGTAAACGTATTTACAAGAGAAACATTATTAGACGCTCAGAAACACCCAGAAAACTACCCACAGTTAACTGTTCGTGTTTCAGGATACGCTGTAAACTTTATCAAACTTACAAAAGAACAGCAGGACGACGTTATTTCCCGTACATTCCACGAAGGAATGTAATGTAACGGCAGAGAGAGCCGTCTGACGACATATCGTCTATGTCATCAGACGTTCTGTTCTCCGTATCGAATTGCAATAATGACTTCAAGGGGCTGCCGCCGAAATGGTTTCTGATCTTTCCATTCTGCGACAGCCTTTTCTCATACCGAACTTTATCATACTGAAAGGCAGGTGTCTTTTATGACAAAAGGATATATACATTCGATTGAAAGCTGTGGAACCGTAGATGGCCCGGGGCTGCGCTACGTAATCTTTCTTCAGGGCTGCCCAATGCGCTGTCTGTACTGTCACAATCCAGATACATGGGAGCCAAACATCGGAGAACAGCAAAGTGTAGAGGAAGTACTGGAAGGCTTCTACTCTAATCTCCCATTTTACCGCCATGGCGGTGTGACTGTGACAGGCGGTGAACCAATGATGCAGATGGATTTTCTGATCGAGCTCTTTACAAAGCTGAAGAAAGACCATATCCACACCTGTATCGATACTTCTGGGATTATGTTTCAGCCATCCAATGCAGTATTTATGGAAAAGCTGGAAAAGCTCCTTCAGGTCACAGACCTGATCATGCTTGATATCAAACATATCAACGGAGAAGAACACAAGAAACTGACTGCGCACTCCAATGATCGTATCCTGGCATTTGCACGCTATCTCGATGAGCAAAACATTCCGATCTGGGTACGCCATGTGATTGTTCCCGGCATCACTTTCTATCAAGAATATCTGGAACAACTTGGCACATTTCTCGGAACACTGAACAATGTCAAAGCGCTCGATATTCTTCCTTACCACTCTATGGGAAAGGCAAAATACGATAACCTTCATATGGATTATCCGTTAAAGGATACTCCAGAACCAAGTAAAGAAGATGCAGAGGCTGCCAAACGTGTTGTTCTCGCTGCATATAAGCATGAAAAACAACGTCTGAACAAACTGTCGGAAGAACTTTAAGACAAATTGTTTGGATCTCTGTTCTGTTGTCTTCCAGTCTTTTTGTACTCTGATTGAAACTCTTTTTCTTTGTATTAAATTCAGAGCACAAAATAGACTTGTATATTTGGCTCATTTGTATTAAAATAAACACAAATAGGCAGAGTTCATTCTGCCACAGAAAAGGAGGATACATACTATGGCACACGTAATTAGCGATGAATGTGTAAGCTGTGGAGCTTGCGAAGCTGAATGTCCAGTTGGAGCAATCTCTCAGGGAGCAGATCACTACGAAATCAATGCTGATGCTTGCGTAGACTGTGGAGCTTGTGCTGCACAATGTCCAACAGGAGCTATCTCTGCTGAATAATTCAGATATGGCTGCCTGGCAGCCAGCATAGCCCAGTAAGTATATAGGCATAAAAGTGGGACGGATCAGATGTAATGTCTGATCCGTCCCCTTTTTTGCACCATAAACTTGTCCTAAAAAATCATGTTATCCCCCATCTTTTGTTCACTTCATGCTATCCTTCCAGCAATTTTCTCAACTTTCCAACCGGTGATACCTTCACACTCTCGCGTCTGATCTGCTGCTGCTGTCTGATCAGGCTGTCCAGCTTGCGGTAATGTTCTTCTTCTTTCTGCTCTTTTAGATGAAACAACGTTTCCATCTCGCCAAGTACATTTTTTGTAACTGTATGGCTGACTTCCTGCGCAAGCTTCGTATTATTCTCCACGATAACTTTCTGAAGTGCCTCCCCGATAAAGCTCTGAACTTGCAAAAACTTGTCCGTATCCACCACTTCCGGCTGTGCCTTGACAAGCTGTCCTTCTGTCTGACTCATTCTGCTGTTCTCCCTTTCCTCCATCTCTGCCAGCTTTTTCTTCTTCTGTTCCCGCGCTTTCTTTAACTCTGGTATGACGGTCTTTAACTCTCTCAACTGCATGCTCTGCTCTTTGAGATCCTTGATGCAGTGAAATAAACGGATGTCATCTTCTGTATAGTAACGGTGCCCCATCTCTGTCCTGCCGATCGGAAGGTCAAGTTCTTCCTCCCAGTATCTCAGCACATGTGCCTCCACCCCGACTCTCTTTGCAGCTTCTGAAATCATATAGTGAACTTCGCCCATAAAAATAACCTCCAATATGTAATAACCTATAAAGATTATAACATATTGAAGGTCTGTTCTTTTGCTCTTTCCATCGCAAGTTTCGCCATTATTCCTGCTTTCTCGTCGCATTGGCAAACTTCGTATAATTTGGAAGCCATGCAAGATTCACAGTTCCGATCGGACCGTTTCTCTGTTTCGCAATGATGATCTCTGCAATGTTCTTCATATCTGTATCTTTGTTATAATAATCATCACGGTAAATAAACATCACCACGTCGGCATCCTGCTCGATCGCACCGGATTCTCGAAGGTCTGACATCATCGGACGATGATCCGGCCTCTGCTCTACAGCTCGGCTCAGCTGAGAAAGTGCAATAACCGGTACATTCAGCTCTCTGGCAAGTCCTTTCAATGATCTGGAAATATCCGAGATCTCCTGCTGTCTGGATTCTGCACGTCCACCTACACGTCCGGTCATCAACTGCAAATAGTCGATGATGATCAGGTCTAACCCTTGCTCCAGCTTAAACTTTCTGCACTTAGAGCGGAGTTCTGAAATAGAGATTCCCGGCGTATCATCAATGATCATCTTAGACTTTCCAATCACTCCAGCTCCTTCGATTAGCTTCTCCCAATCGGAATCCTTCAGATTACCGGTACGGAGCAGCTGTGCATCTACCTGAGACTCCAAAGAAAACAGACGGTTCACCAACTGTTCCTTGGACATCTCAAGACTGAAGATTGCCACCGTCTTATTGCTGCGAAATGCCACATGCTGTGCGATATTAAGCACGAACGCTGTCTTTCCCATAGACGGTCTCGCTGCCACGAGGATCAGATCAGACGGCTGCAGGCCGGATGTTTTATAATCAAGATCAATGAACCCTGTCGGAATTCCGGTGACGGTTCCTTTCGTCTTGGAAGACTTCTCGATCTTATCTAACGCATTTAACACGACCTGCTTGATCGGAACATAGTCTCCGGTATTTCTCTTCTGTACAAGCTCAAATACTCTCTTCTCCGTCGTCTCAAGCACCGCCTCCAGCGAATCCCGACCGAGATAACACATGTTCTCAATCTCCTCATTCAGCTTGATCAGTTTCCGCAGCATCGATTTTTCCATGACGATCTCTGCATAATATTTTACATTCGCAGAAGTCGGAACTGCTGTCAGAAGATCTCTTGCAAATTCAAGGCTGGTGATTTCCGGCGGAACATCCTTTTCTTTCAGACGCTCCTGAAGTGTGATCAGATCGACCGGCTTCCCTTCATTGAAAAGTTCCACCATAGCCTCAAACAGAATGCCATATGCCGTCTGGTAAAAATCCTCCCGGCTGACGATTTCTGCCGCTGTCATGATCGCATCCTTGTCCATCAGCATTGCGCCGACAACGGATTGCTCCGCCTCGAGGCTGTGCGGAAGGACTCTCTTGATCAATGCCTCTTCCATGCGTTCCACCTACGCTTCTGTGACAACGACTTTCAGATCTGCTGTCACCTTTGTGTGAAGTTTCACCTGAACGATATGTGTTCCCAATGTCTTGATTGCTTCTTTTAACTGGATTTTCTTCTTGTCAATATCATATCCCATCTGCTCTTTGACTGCATGTGCCACTTCTTTGGAAGAAACAGATCCGAAAGTTCTGCCGCCTTCTCCGACTTTGATCTGCAGTGTCACTTTTCCTGCTGCAATCTTCTCTGCGAGTGCTTTGGCAGCCTCTAACTGCTCCTGCGCAATCTTTTCTTCGTTCGCTTTCTGAAGTTTCAGGTCATTTAAGTTCTTTCCAGTTGCTTCGAGACCTAATTTCTTCGGCAGGATAAAGTTCCTTGCGTACCCGTCATTGACGTTTACGATCTCTCCCTTTTTCCCAAGTGCCTTTACATCTTCTAATAAAATTACTTTCATTATATATCTCCTCCTTCTATCATCTCGTCCAGTGTGCCTTTGATCATCCCAATGACTTCCTCGACTTCCATATCGGAAAACTGTGCTCCTGCTACGTTGATATGGCCGCCTCCGCCGAGACGTTCTGCAATCACCTGAACATTTACCTCATCAATGGCGCGGGCGCTCAAATACACCTTCCCATTGTATGCTGTCAATACAAACGATGCACGGATCCCCGCAATGTTGAGCAGCTCATTCGCCGCCTGGGCTCCGACGATCGTCGGACTTTCAATTCCTTTGCCCGGACACTCCGCAATAGCAAATTCACCTCTGTATACCTCTGCTCTGCGCACTGTCTCCGCCTTTGCACGATACGAATCCATATCATCCCGGAACATCTTTCTCACCCGGGTGATATCTGCACCACAGCGCCTCAAAAATGCAGCCGCCTCAAAGGTTCTGACACCGGTCCGGCTCACAAAGTTATTTGTATCGATCATGATTCCCGCATACATACAGTCTGCTTCCACCGCCTTGATGCGGATATCATCCGCAATGTACTGCAGCACTTCTGCGACCATCTCACAGGTGGAAGATGCATACGGTTCAATATAAGATAATACTGCATTATCAATGCTGTTGCTTCCCTGCCGGTGATGATCGAGCACGACGATCGTCTTTGTCATACCAAGCAGTTCCTCGCACTCCGTCAGTTCCGGCTTATTTGTGTCGACTACAACAACCATCGTATTTTCCGTTACCACGTCCTCCACCTGAGAGGAAGTAAGAAACAGATCTTCATCGTATGCCGCATTATCCCGGATACGCTCATACAGCGGTCTGACAGAACTTGTAATATCGTTGATCACGATATGTACTTTCTTCTCCATAATTGTAGCCGCACGATAAATACCGATTGCCGCTCCAAAAGAATCTACATCCCCGATCTTATGTCCCATGACAATGACTTTGTCCTTCGCGGCAATAAATTCCCGCAGCGCTTCTGCCTTGACTCGCGCCTTCACACGCGTATTCTTTGCCACCTGTTCGCGCTTTCCGCCAAAATATGTAATATTGTTCGCATCCTTTACAACCGCCTGGTCACCCCCTCTTGCAAGTGCAAGATCGATTGCCACCCGGGCATAGTTGTAGCTCTGTGCATAAGTGTCGGTACTCATCCCCAGACCGATACTGAGTGTCGCCGGCATCTCATTTCCAATGCTAATGCCCTTGACCTCCTCTAACAATGCAAACTTATCTTCTTTCAACTGTTGGAAATACTTTTTCTTAATCACGATAAAGTATTTATCCTTCTCCATTTTCTTGACGATCCCGTCAATCTTTGCAATATACTGATTAATCTTCCGGTCGATCAACGCTACCAGAAGTGACTGTCTGACTTCTTCAACACTCTCGATGACTTCATCAAAGTTATCAATGTAGATCAGACCTGCTACCATCTTCTGTGCATCATTTTCGCGAATGTACTTATTCAGTTCTGTGACATCCTTCAGGTAGATTGCAATAAAGTATTCCTTCTCCTTTGGAAGCTGCAAAAGTTCCTCTGTCTCACTAAATCCTTCCACAGATACTTTGTGCATCGCTACTGAATATTCCTTCTCCTTGTAAATAACATTCAGCTGCACCTGCTCAGATTCCGCTTTTGGAAATACGCCCCGGTTCAGTTCCGGAATGACCTTATTAATATACTTCTCTGCCTTGTCGCCCTGCCCTGTCACTACTTTGAAACTGTCATTCATCCATATAATCTGCCCATCATCCATCAGAAGTGCATACGGAATGGAAAGTTCCTTCAGCAGTGTATTCTGAACAACACCATACTGTGCTGCGAACTGTACCAGGTCTGCCATGATCAGCGACTTACTGTACATATAGAGCACACCTACTCCGATTCCATACACTGTCACAATGATTGCCATCATGATTCCTGCCTGACTGCTCGTAAAAAAGATCCAGATGGTCATCGCTACGAGCAGGATCAGCATAAAAATCGGCCACTGCATGTAAAAGCGGAGCTGTCCTTTTAATCGAATATCCTTCTTCATATTTTAACCCTCAATAGAACTAAAGTTACCGTTAAATTATACCACTTTTCCCCCCGATATGGAAGTACCAATCCTTGGACAGACAATCTGCTGCCTAAAATGCTCGAACCAAAAAAGAGAGAATCCAATCCCTCTGTAACCAGAGCTTGTCTTCTCTCTTTCTCTCTATGAGATTCTCATATCTTTTTATGCTTCATATCCGTTTGGATTGTTTGACTGCCATCTCCATGAGTCTTCGCACATCTCATCGAGTCCTCTCTCAGCTTCCCATCCAAGTTCTTCTTTTGCTTTTGCAGGGTCTGCGTAGCAAGTTGCAATATCTCCGGCTCTACGAGGTTTGATCTCATATTTGATCTCTTTTCCGCATGCTTTGCTGAATGCTTTTACCATATCCAGAACAGAATATCCATTTCCTGTTCCAAGGTTGTAGATGCATACACCGGCTTTCTCTTCAATCTTCTTCAATGCTTTCACATGACCAAGTGCAAGGTCTACGACATGGATATAGTCACGCACACCTGTTCCGTCATGTGTATCATAGTCATCTCCGAATACTCCGAGACACTCTAACTTTCCAACTGCCACCTGTGTAATGTAAGGCATTAAGTTGTTCGGGATTCCTTTCGGGTTCTCTCCGATTGTTCCGCTCTTATGCGCTCCTACCGGATTAAAGTAACGGAGTAATACGACATTCCATTCCGGATCTGCTGTATGTAAATCTGTGAGGATCTGCTCTAACATTGACTTCGACCAGCCGTATGGGTTTGTACACTGTCCTTTCGGGCATTCTTCTGTGATCGGTACAAATGCCGGATCTCCATATACTGTTGCAGAAGAACTGAAGATAATGTTCTTCACTCCCGCATTTCTCATTGCATCGCAGAGTACCAGTGTTCCTGCAATGTTGTTGTCATAATACTCTAATGGTTTTACAACAGATTCTCCAACTGCTTTTAATCCTGCGAAATGAATGACTGCATCGATGTCTTCTTTCTCAAATATATTCTTTAACGCCTCTGCATCGCGGATATCTGCCTCATAAAATGGGATTGGTTTTCCGACGATCTTCTCAACACGTTTTAAAGATTCCTTGCTGGAATTACATAAGTTATCTAATACAACAACGTCATATCCTGCATTCACTAATTCGATGCATGTATGGCTTCCGATATATCCGGCTCCGCCTGTTACTAAAATTGCCATGTTCGTATCCTCCTGTTTTTTACGATTTGTAGGGTAACATGAGAAATCTCTCTCTTCTTCTATTATAATACCGTACTGCGGGCAGTACAACTATTTTTTATATTTTTTGTTTTAAAACATTTTTTCTGTTTTAAACTTATTTCTCACAAATTCTTTCAAATCTTCTCTACGGATTTCCCACACACTCTCAAGAAATATTCTTACTTAAACGTTATATTTCCTGATGATCTCCTGCATGATATCCCATTTTGCTTCCATATCTTCCACAAGCTTAAACTGTGTACGGCAGCGGTCAAGATTGTGATGTTCTCTGTGGATCTTAAAGTAATGATCTCCTTCAAGATAATCTGTTAAGAAACGCATACCACATTCAAATGTCATAACCTTTGCTCCCATTGGCATCAGCTCGATCTCTTTCTTTGTAAGTTTTCCGCCACATCCTTCGATGTATCCTTTCGCATACAGATCAAATAATTCCATATCGCAGGACACTTTGCTCAGATCGATTTCATCTTCTGCCCCTGTACTTGCTCCAAAACGGATAGAATCCCCAAAGTCATTCATTGCAAGTCCCGGCATAACTGTATCAAGGTCGATCACACAGATTCCTTTTCCAGTCTTATCGTCGATCATAATGTTATTTAATTTTGTATCATTGTGTGTCACACGAAGCGGAAGTTCTCCTGCCGCAAGCATATCTCCAAATACGTTAGCTACGTCTTCATGTGCCAGAACAAAATCAATCTCTTTCTGAACAGAAGCTGCACGTCCACACACATCTGCTTCCACTGCTTTTTTGAACACTTCAAAACGTGCCTTTGTATCATGGAATCCTTTGATCGTCTCGTGAAGAGTTTCTGCCGGATAGTCTGCAAGCAATCTCTGGAAGTTACCGAAAGATACTGCGCTCTGATAGAAATCATCTGGTTTTTCTACCTGGTCATAGCTGGTAGCTCCATCGATGAATTTGTAGCATCTCCAGTAGTCCCCTTGAGAATCCACATAGTACGGTCTGTTTGCAACTGTGCGAATGATATTTAATGTCTCTCTCTCCGGATCTCCACCGTTTTCAATGATCTTCTTACGAAGGTAAGAAGTAACACCGAGTACGTTCTCCATCAATTCTTCCGGCTGTGTAAAGATTTCTTTGTTCATGCGCTGTAAGATTACACGCAGAAGTCCCATACCGGAGATATCGAATGTCAGAAGGAATGTATCATTGATATGTCCACTTCCATATGGACGCTCATCGATCAGAACTCCTTCAAATCTAAAATTTGCAATTGCTTCGTCTTTTTGTCTGTTTGATACCATTCCCATGATCTTACTCTTCTCCCCACAATTTTTCCGGATATAATCCATTTTCTTTCATCTGTTTGATCGCAGCTACTACGACTGGCTTATCTTCTTTATAAGTTACTCCATACCATTTATCTGCAGATGTCAGTACGGATACAGTTGCGCGGTCTTCTTCCAGCAGATTGCTGACAACTGTCGGAAGGAAGTATTCACATTTCAGAGGGTTCGTCTTTAATCCTTCCTCTAAGAAAGAAGCAAATCCATTCTTGATCTCCTGCAGAATGCTTGCTGTGAATCCCCACATATTCATAGACACAATGCTTCCCTTCGGAAGATCTGTCCAGGTTGCTCCCTCATCTTCTGTATAGGCAGCACCGTCACCTTTTTTCTCGATTCTTGTCCGCTCTTCTACTTTTACAAGCTCGCCTGCCTCATTTGTCGTACATACCCCGCGGGCTACATGTCCGTTCTCTGTCAATGTATTTTCCAGCTGATATCCGACCATTGTATAACGGAACTTGTCATCATCCTCATGAGTAGAAAGGAAGTCATAGATTTTCTGGAAGGCATCTCTTCCATAGTAGTCATCTGCATTGATTACCGCAAATGGTCCGTCCACTTCATCGATACAGCTTAATACGGCATGTGCAGTTCCCCACGGTTTCACACGTCCTTCCGGCACTTCAAATCCTTCCGGAATGTTGTGAAGATCCTGGAATACATAAGCAACATCCATCACTTCTTCCATACGTTTTCCGACTGCTTCTTTAAAATCTGCCTCATTTTCTTTTTTGATGATAAATACGACTTTCTCAAATCCTGCTCTCTTTGCATCGAAGATAGAGAAATCCATAATAATATGTCCCTGCTCATCTACTGGGTCGATCTGTTTTAATCCGCCGTAACGACTTCCCATTCCGGCTGCCATAATTACTAATACTGGTTTTTTCATTTTGAACTACCTCCTGTTCATCTATCACTTCTGTTTTGTATTATCTACTATTCTACCTGATGTTTTTTAAAAAATCTTTAGTCAATTTCTTTCTATGTTTGCACAATCGTCTCCTTTCAAGGTCTATGCCTTTCTTTCCTTTTCTATAATCTTCTTACATTAATATAACTCATATTTTTAAAAAAAGGAATGCAGTTCCTCCAAAAAAAATATGCCGGAATCCGTTTTTAGATTCCAGCATATTCTTTTCTATTTGTATCTGTGGTTATATACGAACAAAAGTGTCAGAAGTCCGATCAATCCGATGACTTCCATCGCAAGTCCGGATACAGAAATATGTCTCTGACCAACGATGATCATAGCAAGGAAAATAACAAATGCAACACACATGATAATATTTCTTACTGTACTACTATTCATTGCCAGTCCCTCCTAACCTTTCAGTCCGCCGAGAGTCATACCCTCTGTCAGACGTTTCTGTACCATGATGTATAAGATCAATGTCGGCAGCATAACAATCACAAGTCCGGCATACATAATACCGTAGTTGGTAGCTGTCTTTTCCACTGCCATCAGATTTTTCAGTCCCATCGCCAGCGTATCATTTCCATCCATCAATGTATAGGCAATGATATACTCATTCCAGAATGACAAGAAGTTAAATAAAATCACTGTGATGATACTTGGTTTTGCCATCGGCACCATGATCTTTGTCATCGTCTTAAAGTATCCGCATCCGTCAATATATGCCGCTTCCTCAAATCCTTTCGGCAATGTCCGGAAATATCCGCTCAAAAGATACACTGTAAATGGCAGTGCACTCGATGCATAGACAAGCGCCAGAATAAACCTGTTATTCAGGAAGAAATCTACCCCGAGCAATTTATTTGCATCACTGAGCATCAGGAAGATCGGTACTACAATGTAACTGATGTTGACAAAAAGTCCTGCCATAAATGCAATGTTCAGAATCTTTTTCCCTCTGAAGTTAAATCTTGACAGTGCATAAGATGCCGGAAGTGCAAGAAGTAACAGGAGGATCAATGCTGTTGCAGTAACGATCACAGAATTTAAGAAAAACGTTCCCATGTTCGCATCGCGGAATGCCACAACAAAGTTCTGTACAAAAAATTCTTTCGGAAGTGCCCACGGACTTACATCTCCCCCGATAAACTCTGAGTTCTTCTTCAAACTTGCCATGAATACCCATGCTACCGGAATAATGATAGAAATTGCCAGTGCAAGAAGAGCTACATAGATGAACAGCTTATAAATATAACTGCTTGGTTTTTTATGTTTATTAATTTTTTCCATATCTGCTCTCCTTTCCTAAAATTCATAAACTTCTCTGTCTGTGATCTTATTTACAATTCCTGCCAGAATAAATGAGAACAGGAAGATCACAACACCGATCGCCATACCATATCCATAAGAACCGTTTGTGTATGCCTGCTTATACATATAGTTCAGCGCCACTTCTGTATTTCCATTCGGTCCTCCGTTTGTCATAATTTGGACAAACAGGAAGCTTAAGTTGATCGTACTGATGATGTAGAATGTCAGTGTAGTACGAATATTGCTCCAGATCAGAGGGAATGTAATCTTGAAAAACATCTGGATCTCTGTCGCTCCATCCAGAGATGCCGCCTCATAATAATCCGGTGGAATCGCTGCCATACTTGCCATATACATTACCATGTAGTATCCAATCGCCTGCCAGATCAGCGCAAAGATTACAGAATAGATCACAATATTCGGTTCTGCCATCCACTGACGTGCCAGTCCATCAAGATGAATCGCTTTCAGGAATGTATTGAGAAGACCTGTACTCGGGTTATAAATAGCTCCAAAGATACCCGCAATAACAACGATGGATAAAATATTCGGAATGTAAAAAATAACACGGAAAAAGTTCTTTCCCTTAAAAGTTCCTCTGTTTAACAATGCTGCAAATAATACAGCAAGAATGATCGTACAGATCATTACTAACACAATAATCAATATTGTATTCTGCATTGCCTGAAGGAAATTCTTATCCCCCAGCAGTGTTTTAAAGTTCTCCAGTCCTATGAATGTCTGTTTGTTCGTAATTCCTCCCATGCGGTATAAGGACATCCGAAATACATTGATTGTAGGAATGAAAATAAAGAGAACCATCAAGATTACTGCCGGCGCCAGACATGCAAAGACAAATCTTCTTTCTGATCGTTTTCTGTTCATAAGCTTATCTTTCTCCTTAAAAAACGGTGAGCCCTGATAACTCACCGTTCTGATTAACTATAACTTATCTGGATAATTATTCTACGTTTTCTAATAATTTCTCCCATGCATCTACCAGTTGTTTCTGGTACTGATCTGCTGTCATCTCTCCTGTATTCAGAGCATCGATCGCACCATAAACTGTTGCTTTCATATCAAATCCATCAATTGGTTTTGTTGTAGCCCATGTACCTGCAACTGCTTCGTATCCGTCAGAAGATGCCAGTGTATAAGTATCTTTGATTGTTCCATCTTCCAGCTTGTCTGATGCGCCAAGAACCGGTGATACGATTGGAGCTGCTGATTCTTCATTTGTCTCTTTGTTCACTACTTTGTTGTTGAGCATTAAATCAACAACTGTATCAGAGTACATGAATTTTACAAATTCTTTTGCAAGATCCATATTTTCTGCATCTGCCGGAATCCACATCTGCTCTGTGAATGTGTAGATGTAGTTATCTTCATCTGCATTGAACTTCGGAGGTGCCATCATTCCCCAGTTGAATCCTTCTGGAGTAGAGTTTGCCATCTCACCGATTACCCAGTTACCATTTGGCATAAATAATGCTTTTCCGTCGATCACGTTCTGCTGATTGATCTTGAATCCACCGTCTGAGTTTGCATTTGCAACTGTATCTGCCTGGATATAATCTGGTGAAGCAAGTTTTGCGATTGTATCAACAACTTTCTTTCCTTCTTCAGATGTCCATGTCTTTTTATCGTAGTTTACAGCTTTGTTGTAGAAGTCAATTCCACCTGCCTGTGCTAACATCTGATACATTGTTGCATCGAAGTATCCTGATTGTGGATATGTAAATAAGGAAATTCCGTCAGCTTTTGCTTTGTCTCCAAGTGCAAAGAACTCATCCCATGTTGTCGGAAGGTCGTATTTCTTATTTGCTCCTTCAAATAAGTCTTTGTTATACCATAATCCTGTTGGTGTATAAATGATCGGAGCAAGGTAAACTTTTCCGTCACCGTATGGCTGTGCCGCAGCATTCTCTGTAATACCACCTACTAATTTACCTTTTAACTCATCATCAAATACGTCTGAGATGTCAGCGATTGCTTTTTCTTTTAACATAGTCTCTACGAATCCGCTCTCCTGACCTAAGTTGTAATATACAACATCCGGAACATTTCCGTTCTTAAAGTCTTTCTGTAAATCTTTATCAAGCTCAGAAGAAAGGTGTAATTCTACGTCTACATCTTTGTGCTCTTCCTCAAATGCTTTCTCGATATTTTTCCAGATCTCAGCTCCATTTCCACCTTCAAATGCAGCAAATTTCAGGACTGTCTTTCCATCTTCTTTCTTGCCTTCTGCTTTTTCCTCTTTACTTCCACATCCTGCAAGCATAGTAGCAGCCATTGCAACTGTAAGTAAAAGCGCTGTTACTTTTTTCATTTTCATAACCGAACTCCTCCTTTTGTTTATTTCGTTCACTTTATACACTATATTCTACACTACATCCGTCATTTTTTCTATATTAATGTTGTTCTCATTTTTATGTATATTGCTCTCAAAGCTAAAAATATGAAATTAATAAAAAACTCTTCCTTGCTTTTCTTTTTCCCAGTGTTTATGATTGTATCAAAAGCTGCCTGCATTGGCAACCGAAAAATATGCAATAATATGAAAGGAAAAAATGATGAAACAACCAAATATTTTACTTCTTATGTGTGACCAGTTTCGTGGAGACTGTCTTTCCTATGCCGGACATCCGGACGTCAAGACACCTTATCTTGACACGCTCGCTTCTGATGGTGCCTTCTTTGACCGCGCCTATTCCTCCTGTCCAAGCTGTATCCCTGCAAGAGTTGCGCTTTTTACCGGGAAAAGTCAAGAGCACCACGGACGTGTCGGATATGAGGATGGTATCGACTGGAACTACGATCACATGCTCGCAGAAGAGTTCAGTACACACGGATACCAGACACAGTGTGTTGGAAAGATGCATGTACATCCGGTGAGAAAACATTGCGGGTTCCAAGGACTGCGTCTGCACGATGGCTATCTTGGATATTACCGGGATGCCTCCATTCCGCATTTTCAGCACCAGACGGTGACCGATGACTATCTTTATGATTTAAAAAACGCTCTCGGCTCCCATGCGGATTTCAATGCCAGCGGACCGGAATGCAACTCCTGGGTGACCCACCCGTGGATCTATGAAGAACGGCTGCATCCGACAAACTGGGTGACGGAAGAAAGTATCCGTTTCTTAGAAACACGTGACCGCACCAGACCATTTTTCCTGATGAGCTCCTATGTCCGTCCGCACCAGCCTTTTGATGCGCCGGCATCCTACTTCGATCTGTACAAAGACAAAGAACTTAGGGCACCTGCCTGCGGCGACTGGGATGACACCGCAAGTACCGAACAGTTCGGATATAGGAAAGACTCTATCTACGGCTGCAACGATGCCGAACAGCGACACAATGCAATGGCGGGATACTATGCCTGCATCACACATGTCGACCACCAGATCGGACGGCTTCTCTCTGCACTGATGGAAAGCGGAGAATATGACAACACTGTGATTCTCTTCTTGTCCGATCACGGGGAACTACTCTTTGATCATCACCTGTACCGAAAAGTATTTGCCTACGAGGGAAGCACACATATCCCACTTCTGTTCCACGTCGGCAAAAATGTATGCCCTTCCAAACCGATTCGCAGCAATACGATCACAGAACTGCGCGATATCCTTCCAACACTCCTCGATTTTGCAGGTATCCCGGTTCCAGAGGGTGTGGACGGCTTCTCTCTGATGCCAGAGATTGTCGGAAAGCCGAAAGAAGAGCAAAACAACCGCGAGTATCTGCACGGAGAACACAGCTTCCACTCCGGTCTGTCCAGTCATTTTATCGTGACGGAGACTGATAAATATATCTGGTACAGCGAGAAAAATACTGAACAGTACTTTGATCTGAGAAAAGATCCGCGGGAAGAACACAATGCGATCGCCGACGAAGCATACCAGGCTCGGATCGCCTATCTTCGCGCTCTTCTGATTCAAGAACTCGATGGCCGCGAAGAGGGGTACAGCGACGGAGTCTCTCTCCAAAGCGGCTGTACACCGGTCGCAAATTTATCTCATATTCTATAAGGATTCAGGGGGTGTCGCAAAATCATCAAATTAGATGATTGAGCGATGCCCTCGCTCTATATGTGTAAAAAAACCGGAAAGAATCTTTTGAACTGTTGAAT
>NZ_SLZV01000011.1 GCF_004346095.1 Faecalimonas umbilicata
AATAGGACACCCTTGGTCTTGGCTGTATCCTTCCCACTACTAGGGCGGATTAGGAACTTTCATCCATTAGCGACGTGCGCCGCAAGGCGCACACAAAAAGAGAACTTAGAAGGAGTCCCCTCAGACTCTCCCTTCCAGTTCTCTTTTTTCATAACATTATTTGATATGCATTGCGTAGACTCTTTATGCAACTACTCTTACAAGATTTCCAGCATTTTCTCCGGATCTTCTGCTGCTTTCACCTTATCATTTGCCCGAATGATCACGCCTTCTTCATCAATAAGATACGTTGTTCTGACCACTCCCATGGAAACTTTTCCATAATTCTTTTTTTCTTTCCACACATCATAAGCTTTTATAGCTTCTAATTCGGTATCTGACAAAATCGTAAATGTTAACCCTTGTTTTTCTTCAAATCGCTTATGAGATGCAATGCTGTCCTTGCTGATTCCAAGCACAACTGCGCCTTTTTCTTCAAACTGCGGATATCGTTCACTATAGCCACATGCCTGTTTTGTGCAGCCAGGTGTATTATCTCTTGGGTAAAAATACAAAATAACCTTTTTCCCTCTATACTCTTTTAAACTATGCATCTCTCCATTTTGATCTGGAAGTGTAAATTCTGGTGCCTGAATACCTGTTTCTAACATAATAGTTCTCCTTCTCTAACGTTTTTTGCTTTATCTCCCAAGAGGACCTTAACGGAAACTATACATCTATTTCCCATTTGGATTATCCGCTGTCAAGAGTTCTCTTGTTTACACTTAACTTTACTTTTGTTTTCCCATAAGATGTTGTTCTAGTGAGAATATATGGATATGTCTCACTTGCCCCTTCAGTCTGTGCTTTTCTTTCTACAACAAATTCATCTAAGACTTCTTCTGTGACTTTATCTTTAACAACTGCCAATTTTTTTCTATCTGTTTTGCTATATTCCACAATAACATTCTCAGGATTATAAGCCTTTGTTTCAAATTTAATTACTAATGGAGTATCTATATTATCGTTCAGTAAAACTAGAAAACAACATACACATACATAACAGCATACCAAACATTTTCTTAAAGTTCTGTTTTTTCATCATAACTTCTTCCTACTTTTCAATATAATAACAATGTCAATACCTCTATCAGTTTAGACATAGCTAGATATATTGTGGCTGAAACTATAACACTACCTAAAATAATTGATAACGAAATCAAAATGTCACCTTTTGAAATTTTATTATTCATGCTTTTCCCCCTTTTAGTTTTCATAATACAGAATTAACTTTTGCAATAAATTATTCAACCATTGGCATTACTCCAGTCTTTACTTTTTCTCGTACTTTTCTATAACTTTACAATATCACATTATAAGTATTTTTCAACTTCTTTTTTTATTTTCATATATTTTTCTAAACATAAATCCATATTCTATTTTTCGTCTTTATATATAAGAATTACCTCTAAAATATATTCTTTAATTTCCCATAATATATAGACATAATACCATTCATAAATATTTTTTCTACTTATTCTCATTTATCACATCATTTTTTCACTTTTGATATATTGCATAACTCTACTTCCTTCAAACCATCCGTAAATAAAAATTCTCAAAAAATCAGAGGGCATATTGCACTTACACAATACACCCTCATAATACTGCTCTACAAGACAATTTATATCATACTTTTTGTACTCCCATAAGGATTTTCTGTATTCCCTTTGTACTCCCAATTTTGCGATACAGCCCGATATTTGACATCATTTTACGATACTTTGACTTTTCAACAAACCCTTTAAAATTCCGCATTAAAATGGTGTCCCCATCAGATCATACGGTGTAATCTGGTACACATAATAATTCAGCCAGTTTGTATACAGATCATTGGCATGTGACCGCCAGGATAACACCGGTCTTCTCTCACAGTCATCTTCCGGATAATAATTTTTAGGAAGCGCTATCGGAAGACCCTTTTCTTTATCTCTCATATACTCTGTGTGGAGCGTCATCCGATCATATTCGGGATGTCCCATCACAAAAATCTGTCGGCCATCCTCTGCCATCACAAGGAAAACTCCCGCCTCCTCAGACTCTGCCAAAATCGTAAGGCGCTCATCCGATTCGATTTGATCTTTTGGGATAGTCGTATGTCGGGAATGCGGAGCCATAAAATAATCATCGAACCCTCTCACAAGCGGAATTTTTCGATTTTTCACGCGATGTTCAAAAATCCCGAATAGTTTTTGCTCCAGCTGCACCTTCTCCAATCCATAATGATAATAAAGTCCCGCCTGCGCTCCCCAGCAAATATGAAACGTGGATGTCACATGTGTTTTCGTCCACTTCATAATCTCTTTTAGTTCATCCCAGTAATCCACTTCCTCAAATTCAATCTGTTCTACCGGCGCTCCCGTAATGATAAAGCCGTCAAATTTTTTCTCCTTGATTTCTTCAAACGGAACGTAGAACTGATTTAGATGACTGGTGGCGGTATTTTTTGATTCATGGCTAGAAACGTTGACAAATGTCACATCAACCTGAAGCGGTGTATTGGACATAGAGCGAAGGATCTGAAGTTCTGTGTCTTGCTTCAGCGGCATCAGATTCAAAAGTCCAATTTGGATCGGACGGATGTCCTGATGTACCGCCCGATATTCATCCATAACAAATATATTTTCCCGCTCCAATATTTCCTTGGCAGGAAGTTCATTTTGTACCCGAATCGGCATCTTTACTTTTCCTCCTCTTTTTCACAATCTTCTTTTCCTCGCACCTGTGCTTCTCCGATATTCTGCTCATCGTTGTTTCCATGGATAAACTCTCCGGATTCTGCATCTACATAGCTGGTATCATCGTAGACAGCAGAGTCTGTCGGCAAATGCTTTTTCTCCAGATTCTGGTTGATAAACATTTGGAACAGATAATAGATCACTGCAAATGTTGGCACTCCCATAATCATACCGGCAAATCCGAACAGTCCTCCTCCAAGTAAAATCGAAAAGACTACCCAGAACGCAGACAGTCCGGTAGAATCTCCAAGAATCTTCGGCCCGATGATATTTCCATCCAACTGCTGCAAGAAGATAATGAACACTAAAAAGTAAAGTCCTTTGATCGGATCTGTCAACAAAAGCAGTATCGCACTTGGAATCGCACCGATGTACGGTCCAAAAAACGGAATCACATTTGTCACACCGACGATCACACTGACCAAAAGAGTATACGGCATATCAAGAATGCTTAATCCTATGAAACACAGCACCCCGATAATTGCAGAATCAATGATCTTTCCAATGATAAATCCACCGAAGATCTCATTTGATTTTCTCGTAATATGTAATACCAGATTTGCCTTTTCTGGTTTGAGCACTGCATATACTACTTTCCGTGACTGTCCTGCAAATGTTTCTTTGCTAAACAATACATACACAGAAACAATGATTCCGATCACGATATTCATCAGTTCATTGACAACGCTGATGACTCCTTCAGTCAGACCGGAAATCCATATATTGATCTGTCTTAGGAGATCACTTCGAATCCAGTTTTCAAAAAACGCGGTTGTTTCTGTGAGCACATTTTTTGTGATCAGCGCAAGGGTAGAATCGTCAAATTCCATCTCACTTAACCGTTCCATCCATTCATTGAGCTGTTCCGGCACAGTGTAAACCATATTTCGAATGCTTCGATATAACTCCGGCAAAATCATATTGCATAACGCAACAATCAATGCCCCTGCAAAAAGCAGTGCGGTAAAAATCCCCACACCTCTCGCAAACTTTTTCAATCTCTCCTCTTTTTTTATCTTTCCCTTTAACAGCTTCACAATAAAATTTTCTACCATCTTCATAAGTGGATTCAACAAATATGCCAAAACAAACCCATAGATGATTGGTTTCAAAATCTGAAAGATTTTTCCAAGAACGCCGGAAATATGACCAAATCTTAAAAATGCAAAATAAAACACAATGCTGGCTGCAACGACGAGGAATGCTGTCATCCCCCTGTTTAAATGTTGCTGCAATTTAGAAGTAGTTCTCTTTGTCAGCCGTGGTTGCTTATGATAAGGACTGTTATCTGTTCTCTCTTCCCGGGAATCCTGCTTTTTTTCCTGTTCTTCCATTTTCCCGCTCCTTTCCTTTTTTCATATGAAATCATTATACCCTCTGCCATACCACGCGTCAATACGCTCACACTACGAAAAGGCACCGCCAGATCTCTTGTATCTGACGATGCCTTTTTCCCTGATTTTTTACTCTATTCGCAGACAGCACAGAACGTAGCACATTCTGTCTCCTGACAGTGGCATGCATTGCTTCCTTCCACACTGATCTTTCCGGCATGACATTTGCAGGATTCATTATACTGACAGTCTGTCGCCTTACAGTCGATCATGCTTGTCGGAGAAGCGGTCCCCGTCACATTGGAATAACTGTCTCCTTTTCTTTCCTGAAAGCTGTCGCAGCAAGTCTCCTCTGAGCGCTTTGCTTTGTTTCCGCCTACTTCAATCTTATCCAGATTACATAAAAATTGCTGATTGTGTACACAAGTCTGTACGGTACATTTTAATTCTGGCATGTTGCTACCTCCTTGTTTGATTACTGTTCACAAACATAGTGTTTCCGCCAAAAACATTCCTATACTTCTTTTCTGATTTTTTTACAGACTTTGTGTGCTCTCGCAGATTTATTTTCCTTCTTCCAATTCTACTTTCCGAATTGTTCTGTTCTTAATCTCCTCTGTGATCTCCGCAATAAATGTATCCAGGCTTCTCTGTCCTTCATCTCCAAGGAAACGGCTTCTGACAGATACCACTCCTTCTTCTTGCTCTTTCGCTCCGACAACGAGCATGTACGGAATCTTATTCAGACGCGCATCACGGATCTTATATCCGATTTTTTCTGAACGTTCATCTACAGAGCAACGGATCTTTGCTTCTTTGAGTTTTGCCGCAACCTCATTTGCATACTCATGATATTTTTCGGAGATCGGAAGTACTTTTACCTGTTCCGGTGCAAGCCATGTCGGGAATGCTCCAGCAAAATGCTCGATCAGAATACCAATGAAACGTTCGATAGATCCAAATACCACACGGTGTACCATGATCGGTCTGTGTTTCTCGCCATCTGCCGCAATATATTCCATCTCAAAACGAAGCGGAAGCTGGAAGTCTAACTGGATTGTTCCACACTGCCATGTTCTTCCAAGTGTATCTTCCAGATGGAAATCAATCTTCGGTCCGTAGAATGCCCCATCTCCTTCATTGATCACATATGGAAGCTGCAGCTCATCCAGTGCAGAGCGGAGCGCATCTGTTGCGATATCCCAGTCTTCCTGGCTTCCCATGCTGTCTTCTGGTTTTGTAGATAATTCTACATGGTATTTAAATCCGAACAGACTATATACTTCATCAATCAGTCTTGCAACCCCTTTGATCTCATCTTTGATCTGCTCTCTTGTCATGAAAATATGTGCATCATCCTGTGTGAAGCTTCTAACTCTCATCAGACCGTGGAGTGCACCTGATTTTTCATGGCGGTGTACTGTTCCAAGTTCTCCCATACGGAGTGGAAGATCTCTGTAAGAGTGTGGTTCTGTCTTATAAACAAGGATTCCTCCTGGACAGTTCATTGGTTTGATTGCAAAATCTTCCTCATCGATCACTGTTGTATACATATTTTCTTTGTAATGTGCCCAATGTCCAGATGTCTCCCAAAGTTGTCTATTTAACATGATCGGTGTAGAAATCTCTACATAACCTGCACGTGTATGCACTTCTCTCCAGTAATCAATCAGTGTATTTTTTAAGATCATTCCCTTCGGAAGGAAAATAGGGAATCCCGGTCCTTCCTCTAAGATTGTAAACAGTCCCAGTTCTTTTCCTAATTTTCTGTGGTCGCGCTTCTTTGCTTCCTCAATTTTTGCAAGATACTCATCAAGATCTGCTTTTTTTGTAAAAGATGTTCCGTAAATTCTTGTGAGCATCTTATTTTTCTCGCTTCCTCTCCAGTAAGCACCAGCAAGACTTGTCAGCTTAAATGCCTTGACAGATTTTGTGCCGAGTAAGTGTGGTCCTGCACAGAGATCTGTAAATTCTCCCTGCTTGTAGAAAGAAATCACTGCATCTTCCGGCAGATCTTCAATCAGCTCCACTTTATACGGCTCTTCTTTTTCTTTCATTAATGCAATCGCCTCTTCCCTCGGAAGTGTAAACTGCTCAATTTTCAGATCTTCTTTGACAATTTTCTTCATCTCTTTTTCGATTGTTTCCAGATCTTCTGTTGTAAACGGAACTTCTCTGTCAAAATCATAGTAGAAACCGTCATCAATTGCCGGTCCGATTGCAAGTTTTGTATCCGGGAACAGTCTTTTTACTGCCTGTGCAAGAATATGAGATGTTGTGTGGCGGAACGCATGTGCTCCCTCCGGACTCTGGAATGTATGAATTGTCAGTTCACAATCCTGGTCGATCTTTGTGCGAAGATCGATCACTTCTCCGTCCACTTCTCCTGCTGTCGCCATTCTTGCAAGCCCTTCACTGATATCTGCTGCAATCTCATATACAGACTTTGCTTCACTGTATTCTTTGACAGAACCATCTTTTAATGTAATTTTCATTGTTTCTTCTCCTTTTCTATTTTTATTGTTTTTGTTTCTCCTATTGATCGTGTTTTCCCTTCTTCTGCCAAACAGAAAAATCCCTTGCAGCACAGATCTTGATACTGCAAGGGACGAGTATTTACTCGCGGTTCCACCCTGATTGAACTGGCTTTTGCCAGAACCACTTTCTTGATGATAACGGAATCACCGGGCTGTTTTCAGCCACTCCGAGGTAGTTTTCAGATGCTTCTGTAATAAGAAGTTTCCAGCACAAGACTTCTCTCTCTGTAATCTTCCACATCCTACTCGTCTCATCTACGTATTCTCTCTATTCTTTTGTAAGATACATTCGCATCACTGCGAAAAACTCTCTCACCATATAGTTTAAAAATAAAATTGGATTACATCCTGCTGCAATTCCATACAATCTTGTATAGCCAATCTGTCTTCCAAGCAACAGCGACCGATAAATATGAAAATTGTTGGATACAATTCCGATCCGGTCGTCCATACTGTCTACAAGCAGCGCACTGTATTTCAAGTTTTCATAAGTATTTCTCGACTTTTCCTCCAGAGAGATCTGTTCCTCAGCAATACCGTGTGAAACAAGATACTGTGCCATCGCAAACGCTTCTGTCACATCTTCTCCCTTCCCCTGACCACCAGATACGACCACTCGTGTCTCCGGATTCTCTTTCAAATATTCTATTCCTCTATCCAGTCGTCTCTTCAAAGAATTGGTCATCTTCTTTCCTCTCACCTGTGCGCCCAGCACAATGATCACATCCAGCTTCTTAGGCGGCAGTGTAAGCATTGCAGAGCAGATGATTACCTGTACTGCAAAGAATACAAAATAGGCGATAAAATTCAATGTAAGCAATATGTACTGAAGCCATCTCGGGCTAAAATGTACAATTGCTGCCAATAGGAAATTGAACACCGCAAACACTATCCAGAATGCAGCAAATGTAGAATTCCATTTTCTTGTATAATAGCAGATAAAAAGATAATAGACAATCGCTAAAATTCCTATGACGATAAATCCTGTATGCATCTTCTCACCTCTTTACCCAAGCTGTTATTTTCCACAGCACTTTTTATACTTCTTACCACTTCCGCATGGACATGGATCATTTCTTCCGATCTTCTTCTCTCTGCGAATAGTACCGGATGCTTTTTGTTCTCTGTAAAGCTCCTTTTGTTTCTCTTTTGTGAAGATCTCGTCCCACTGTGGAAGTTCATATAACCAGTCTGCTTTTGCATCGACCATGTTCTTATATAATTTTTCTTTATCAAAGTTTAAGTTCACGATCGTATCTTCTTCCATTGTCTCGATCGGGTTTTCTACTTTCAGACTTTCATTGATTCCATCTAAGAATCCTACCATAGTAAATACTTCTACCTGATATTTCTCTGCAAGTTCCTTTACAGTTCCTCTGACTTCCTCATCTGGATTAGAGAGAAGCTGCTCATAGATTCCTCTCTCAATCTGAAAATATGTCGTCCAAAACTTCTGTAACTGTGTCTTATCCATCTCCTGCGAATACGCAGTAGCTCTCCATTGTTCTAATAAACTCATTTCTACCAATACTCCTTTGTATGTGATTTCGTACGTCCTATTATATACTATTTCTTTTCTCTTTTCAAACATTTTTCGATATTTGCCTGCTTTTCCTCTTACTTGTCAAATTCACAGAAAATACTTTCTTATGCTTATTTCTTTTCTTCATTTGCTTTTTCGTGTGTTTTCCTATATAATAGAGCAAATATCTTGTTTAGAAACGGAGTGTCCTACTATGAAAAAATTCAAACGGATCTTTGCATTGGCAGGTGTGATCTTGCTCTGTGCGCTCTATGCGAGCACACTGCTCTTCGCTTTCATTGATCGTTCTCAGTCTCTTGATCTCTTAAAGGCATCCATTGCAGCTACAATCATACTCCCTGTATTTTTATATGCCGCAATGCTCTTTCATCGTCTTTCCAAAAAAGATGATGATCACGATCAAGAAGAAAAATAAAAACCTACTATCTTATATATAAAGCTCTGCCAGCATCAGTGCAGAGCCTTTTTCTATCACGCTTTGCGGATTGTGCTTTCCTCTTTCTTCCTGTTCCCTGATCTGCTGACGTTTGCTCAAATATTCTTCGATTGAAATGACTTCCTGTGGATTCTGTCTTCGCTTTGTCAACATTTTACATACCTCCTTTTTGCTTCTTTTTCGTTTCTGACTACTTCTCTCTTATTCTTTCTGTCAACTTTATTATTCTATTCCACGCTCCCGGAAAATATGTCTTTTTTTATTGTTTTTCTCAAGTTTTCACTTGATAACTTTATTATAAATCGAAATTGTGACATCCCTATGACAGATCTCTAAACCCTTTCTAATCTAATTATTAAGATTTTCTAATGTATTTTCTAAGTTTTTCTGCATTTTCCTTGACATTTTTCCTGAGTATCCCTACACTAAATCTCATCAACAAAGCAAACATAAAATTTTGACAGAAAGGTTATGGTATCATGGAACAATTTATTTTGCCTGAAGGCTATCACTCTCCACTCACAATCCGGGAAACGGAAGTTGCGATCAAGGAAGTCAAAGATCATTTTGAACGCGCGCTTGCCAAATCCTTACATCTCACCCGTGTTTCTGCTCCTCTTTTTGTAAAACCAGAAAGTGGTATGAATGATAATCTCAACGGAACCGAACGTCCGGTTTCTTTTGGAATCCGGGAACAGAACGATGCTCCTGTGGAGATCGTACACTCTCTCGCCAAGTGGAAACGATATGCTTTGAAGCGCTATGATTTCCACTCCGGTGAGGGACTCTATACTGATATGAGTGCAATCCGCCGCGACGAAGACACCGACAACCTGCATTCTCTGTATGTAGACCAATGGGACTGGGAGAAGATCATCTCCAAAGAAGAACGGAACACAGAAACACTTCGCTACACAGTCCGGAAAGTCTATGCTGCCTTAAAAGAAACTGAGGAATTTATTTCCCGCAGATACAATTACATCGAACCGCTCCTCCCGGAAGACATTACTTTTATCACTGCTCAGGAACTAGAAGACCTATATCCCAAGCTTTCTCCAAAAGAACGAGAATACAAAATTGCAAGAGAGAAAAAAGCGGTCTTCCTTTCGCAGATTGGTAAGACTCTTGTCTCCGGGAAGCCGCACGATGGACGTGCTCCTGATTATGATGACTGGGAATTGAATGGTGATATTCTCGTGTATTACCCGGTGCTTGACGTAGCGCTGGAACTTTCCTCCATGGGGATCCGTGTTGACGAAGCCGCTTTAAAGCGGCAGCTGAAAATCGCCGGCTGCGAAGACCGTGCCGAACTGGATTTTCAAAAATCTCTTCTCAACGGGGAGCTTCCCTACACAGTCGGTGGAGGAATCGGTCAGTCTCGGATCTGCATGTTCTACCTCCGAAAAGCCCACATCGGTGAGGTGCAGTCTTCCATTTGGACCGAAGATACCCTTCGTTTGGCAGACGAACACCAGATTCAACTTCTCTAAAATAACTTCCCTGTAAAACAACAAAACATGCCGGAATATTTTTACTGTTTCCTGTTGGAAATCAATTTTTTCCGGCATGTTTTTTCTAAGATTCTATTCTAAGTTTGTATCATTGTTTTCCGGTAAACATCCACGCCAAACTTCTTAGCGGTAGATGATCTCATCTCTTCCCGGTCCGTTAGAAACCATCGTAATCGGATAACCGATCTTCTCCTCAATAAATTCGATATATCTACGACAGTTTTCTGGAAGATCTTCATAGCGTTTAATTCCCCGGATATCGCATTTCCATCCTGGAAGTGTCTCTAGAACCGGTTTTGCACGCTCCAGCAAATAAGTCGGCGGGAAGTCCGTTGTAATCTCCCCGTCAATGTCGTAGGCAACACATACTGGAATCTCATCGAGATATCCAAGTACATCTAAGACAGTAAATGCAACATCTGTTGTTCCCTGAAGTCTGCATCCATACTTGGAGGCAACCACGTCAAACCATCCCATACGTCTTGGACGTCCGGTCGTTGCACCAAATTCTCCTCCATCTCCGCCTCTTCTTCGAAGCTCATCTGCCTCTTCGCCAAAAATCTCACTGACAAACGCTCCTGCTCCAACAGCACTTGAATATGCCTTGCAGACAGTGATGATCTGCTTGATCTCATACGGTGGGATTCCTGCTCCGATCGCACCATATGCCGCAAGTGTTGAGGAAGAGGTAACCATTGGATAAATTCCATGATCTGGATCTTTCAGAGAACCTAACTGTCCTTCCAGAAGAATTTCTTTTCCTTCCTTGATCGCATTGTGCAGATACAGGGACACATCACATACATATGGAGCAACCATCTTTTTATAGCTCTGCAATTCTTCGTAAAGATCTTCTGGGCGAAGTGCCGGTTTCTTATATAAATGCTCTAAAATAACATTCTTCTGTTCACAGACACGAACAACTTTTTCTTTTAACAATTCATCGTCAAATAACTCACTAACCTGAAATCCGATCTTTGCATACTTGTCTGAGTAAAACGGAGCAATTCCTGATTTTGTAGAACCAAAGGATTTTCCACCCAGTCGTTCCTCCTCATACTGGTCAAACAGGATGTGATAAGACATGACAATCTGTGCTCTGTCAGATACTAAGATCTTCGGCGCCGGAACTCCTCTGTCAATGATGGACTGAATCTCCCCAAAGAGCACAGGAATATTAAGTGCAACCCCATTTCCGATAATACTTGTCGTGTGATCATAAAAAACTCCTGACGGCAATGTGTGAAGTGCAAACTTTCCATAGTCATTGATGATCGTATGTCCCGCGTTTGCTCCGCCCTGAAAACGAACGATAATATCCGCTTTCTCTCCAAGCATATCTGTGATCTTTCCTTTTCCTTCATCGCCCCAGTTTGCTCCTACTACTGCTTTTACCATGTCTTATCCTCCTAATCGATAAATGTCTTATTTTATCTTCTTATAAACATTTACAAGCTCTGCTTATTTACTACGCCAACGATTATACTATACTTTTTTCTTGATGTAAAATATTTTTTTGAAAACTTTTTAAAAAACCTTTATACAAAGTTTCATACAAAATCTGTTCACAATCTCCTACATCAATGGAGCAATCAGACGCAGCACTCTTCCTGCTACCGTCATCACTGTTCCTCTTGTCCGAAGATCCATCACACTTACTTTCTGACATTTTTTCAATGTCTCCTGAAAATCTTTTTCAATATTCCAGACAACCGGATTGTTGTAAATAAAGGTTCCACACTCAAAATGAAGATACAGACTCCGATAGTCCAGATTGATGGTGCCGACCGTCGCCGTGTCATCATCAGAAACAAAAACTTTGGCATGGACAAATCCCGGTGTGTACTCATAAATCTGTACTCCCGCCTCGATCAGCTCTTCATAGTATGTCTTTGCTACTGCAAATGCATACCACTTGTCCGGAATGTGCGGCATAATGATGATAACTTCAATTCCACTTTTTGCGGCATACGTCAGATTCGTCACCATCTCATTATCCAGGATCAGATACGGTGTCATAATGTGCACATATTTCTTTGCATGATTTAAAATGTGAAGGTAAACTTGCTCTCCAATGTTTTCATTGTCAAACGGACTATCTCCATAAGGCAGTACATACCCCAGTTCTCTGTGCAGTTCCTCCTGAACCGGCGTCAGATATTTTTCATAATCTTCTTTCTGATGTTCTGTGACATTCCACATCTGCAAAAACATGATCGTAAAATTCTGTACCGCATCTCCCTTGATCATGACCGCTGTATCTTTCCAATGTCCAAACCGTTCTTTCTGATTAATATATTCATCTGCCAGATTGATTCCGCCTGTAAATGCCGTATGTCCATCGATCACGCAGATTTTGCGATGATCTCTGTTATTCTGGTGCGTGGAAAGAATTGGCTTGATCGGACTAAACATCTTGCATTTGATTCCTTTTTCCTGAAGTGTCTCCGGATAATGATACGGCAGAAGCGCGATACAGCACATCCCATCATACATAAAGCGGACTTCCACCCCTTCTTTCACCTTTTCTTCCAGGATTTCCAGGATGCTATCCCACATAATTCCCTGTTCTACGATAAAGTATTCCATGAAAATGAATTTCTTTGCCTGTCGAAGTTCCGTTTTCAACTGCTCAAACTTATCTTCCCCCAGCGGAAAATATTTGACACTTGTGTTCCGCTTAATCGGATATCCTGCCTGCCGCGACATATAATGTGCCAAATTTGCGTTGGCTGGTTTGGATACTCTAAGATCTTCTATGATCTCCTCATCCTGCTCCATATATGGCTTTGTCTCAAGCGAGAGATCCTGGAGCCTTTTCCCGATAAACCGTGTTCCAATCTGCACACGGGTAAACAGATAAAATAACATTCCTACAATCGGAATCGCCATTACAAACAAAATCCAGGACATTTTAAATGCCGGATTTTCCTTTCGATTGATAATATAGATCACGACAGCACTGCCGAGTATCAGCAGTAAAAGATACATTACCGGCGCATATTTTACGAGACTTGTAAACATCTCAAACAGCAGTACCACCTGAAAAATAAGAAGCAGAAATACAAGTGCAGTCCTGCTAAATACGATATGAAAAATCCCTTTCTTCGTTTTCTTCTTTACTTCCATCCGATTTCCTCTTTTCCCTTCTCTTTTATCATTTGCCTTTTCCAATTGACAAAAGGAGGCTGCCACAGTAAGCCTCCCCCTTTTTGTCATTCCAATAATTTTTCTGTCAGAAGCGCTGCCCCTGCCCGGATCTCTTCTTCCGGTAAGTTTGCGAATCCAAGGAGGATCGTACAACTTCTCTGCATCTCCTGCGTCTCAAATGTTGACAATCCATAAATCCGTATTCCACCCTGCTTCGCTTTTTTGACGGCATCCTCTTCGCTTCTCCCATCATGAAACGTGAAAAGCAAGTGAACTCCCGCATATTCTCCGCTGACAGAGCCAATGGAAAGAAGTGGTTTCAGTGCATTTAAAAGCGTATCGTGACGACTTTTATAGAGTGCACGCATTCGATTCAAGTGCCTTTCGTAGTACCCTTCTGCCAGAAATCGCTCTACAATTTTTTGATCAATCTTCGACACCGTCGAATTGATAAACCGATATTCCCTCTCATAAACGCAAAGCAAACTCTCTGGAAGAACCATATAGCTCATACGGAGTGCCGGTGCAATCGACCTTGAGAATGTGCCAAGATAAATAACCCGCTCATGAATGTCGTACCCTTGCAGCGCCGGAATCGGTTTCCCTTTATAGCGAAATTCACTGTCATAATCATCTTCGATAATATACCGCTCGCCTCTGTCTGCCCACTTAAGCAGCTCCAATCTTCGCCGGATTGGCATCACAACCCCCAAAGGGAACTGATGTGACGGCATTACATATGCAACCTGCGCGCCGCTCTTTTCCAGAAGATCTGTCCGCATGCCACTGTGATCCATCGGCACTGTGCACACTTCCTGAGACAAGTTTGCAAACAGACGGTAAGCCTGTTTATATGTCGGTGTCTCAAAGGCGACCTTCTTGTCTTTTCCAAGAATATTGATCAAAAGCATCAAAAGGTAATCATTCCCCGCCCCGACAATGATCTGTTCCGGACGGCACCTGACTCCTCGCGCCTGATGCAGATAACTGCTGATCGCACTGCGCAGCCCATACTCACCCTGCGAATCTCCAAGGCGAAAGGTCTCTGCGCGATCATCCAGAAGAACTTCGCGGGAAAGTTTTCTCCACACCGCATAAGGAAAGCTTTTCAGATCGATTCCGCTCGGCGAAAAATCATAGCGATACTTTTCTTTCTGCTCTTCCTGGCGCTCTGTCCCCGGTTGCTCTTCCCTTCGGAACTGATATACTCCATCAATCTGTGCGACAAATACGCCTTTTCGAGGCTTTGTCTCAATATATCCCTCAGAGAGTAACTGCTCATATGCAAGTTCTACAGTACTTCTGCTAATCTCCAGATATCTCGCAAGTGACCGTGAAGATGGCAGCTTTACTCCACATGCAAGCCGGCCACTCTGAATATCTTCTTTGACATACTGATAAATCTGCTCATACAGCGGAGTAATCGACTGTGGATCAAGACTGATCGTCAATTCCTTCATTTATATCTCCTATTTCGGCAGTCTGAAAGAGCTCTTCAGCGATACGATACGATTAAATACAAGCGCATCTGGTCTGGAATCTTTTGCATCTACGCAGAAATAACCATTTCTCACAAACTGGAAGCTGTCATAAGCCTGTACACCATCGAAACTTGGTTCCAGATAGCAATCTTTTAAAATCGTAAGTGAATTTGGATTTAAGTTCAAAGAGCCATCCTCTTTGTTATATACTCCCTTTTCTTCATCTACAATATTTTCGTACAGACGAAGTTCTGCCTTTGTCGCATACGGTGCCGGTACCCAGTGGATCGTTCCTTTTACTTTTCTTCCGGTAAATCCGCTTCCACATTTTGTCTCTGGATCATAAGTACAATGTACTTCGATCACGTTTCCATTTTCATCCTTTACAAAGCTTTCACATTTTACAAAATATGCATGCATGAGGCGTACTTCATTGCCCGGGAACAGACGGAAATATTTCTTCGGAGGCTCTTCCATAAAATCTTCCCGTTCAATGTAAAGTTCTCGGCAGAACGGAACCTTGCGGAATCCAAGCGCTTCATTTTCCAGATTGTTGGCAACATCCAAATATTCTACTTCTCCTTCTGGATAGTTGTCGATGATCAGCTTGATCGGATCCATCACTGCCATCATACGAGGCTTCTTCATTTTCAGATCTTCGCGGATACAGTACTCTAACATCGCATAGTCCACAGAACTGTTGCTCTTTGATACCCCGCAGAGCTCCACGAACATTTTAATCGATTCCGGTGTGAATCCTCTTCTTCTGAGCGCTGCGATAGAAACTAGTCTTGGATCATCCCATCCGTCCACAATTCCATCTTCGACCAGCTTCTTGATATAACGCTTTCCTGTCACAACATTCGTCAGATACAGTTTTGCAAACTCAATCTGTCTCGGCGGATGATCAAACTCACATTCTCTGACTACCCAGTCATAAAGCGGTCTGTGATCTTCAAATTCCAATGTACAGATGGAGTGGGTAATCTTCTCAATAGCATCCTCGATCGGATGTGCGAAATCATACATCGGATAGATACACCATTGATCTCCGGTATTGTGGTGCGTCATGTGTGCTACACGGTAAAGAATCGGATCACGCATGTTGATATTCGGTGATGCCATATCAATTTTGGCACGGAGCACCCGCTCCCCATCTTCAAATTTTCCGTCACGCATTGCCTCGAACAATTCTAAATTTTCTTCCACAGAGCGATCTCTGTATGGACTGTTTTTTCCCGGTTCTTTTAATGTCCCACGGTATTCTTTGATCTCTTCTGCTGTCAGATCACAGACATATGCCTTGCCTTTTTTGATCAGCTTGACTGCACATTCATACATCGCTTCAAAATAATCAGAGGCAAAGAACAGATTATCTTTCCAATCTGCGCCAAGCCACTTAATGTCTTCTTTGATAGAATCGACGAATTCTACTTTTTCCTTTGTCGGGTTTGTATCATCAAAACGCATATGGAATGTTCCATTGTATTTCTGTGCAAGACCATAATTTAACAGAATGGACTTTGCATGTCCGATATGTAAATATCCGTTCGGTTCCGGAGGGAATCTTGTGCAGACGGTATCATACACTCCTTCTTTTAAATCTTTGTCTATTTCCTGTTCTATAAAATTTTTAGAAACTACTTCGTTCTCCATTGTCATCCTCCTCGTTTTCATTCATGTTCAATATCTTACCATAAAATAAAATTGATAACAAGGTAGATTTTACCTGCCCGCTGAAATTCTTCCTTCCATTCTGCCCTGCAGTTTTAAAAGTGCCTGCACAAGGATCGCACTGTGATCCACCGCAATCTTCCCCGGCTCCCGCACCCGATAGGAGACTTCCCGGACCAACTCTCCCCTGCAATTTTTCTCTACAACTGCAGTCGTGTCAATCTGCTTCTCTTCATTAAACAACTGAAGCCGATAGACTTGCAGACTTGTGTCTCCATTCCTCTGTTCCTCCACGCAAGACAATCGGATCTTACACCACGCAGCATCAGCCGCATCGTCCCCGGCCTCGACGGAGATCTCTTCTCTGTTTACAAGCGCCATGTACGCAGTTGTGATCACTCTCGTGCGCGGATCCCGGTCCATCGCACCATAAACTGCAATCTGCTCCATGCAGAGTCCGCTGACACCTGTCTCTTCTTGAAGTTCTCTCCTTGCAGTCTCTTCCAAATCTTCTCGGAGATTGATAAATCCTCCCGGAAGCGCCCAGAATCCGATGCTTGGATGGTTACTTCTCTTTACAAGAAGTACCTCAAGCGCATTGACATCTCTAATCTGCTCTTCCATTCCTCTGTATGAAAATACTACCGCATCCGTCGTACACGATGGTGTCTCATATCTATACGGCTGATACCCCGCCAGAAATTCTTCCAGTGTCTGTCCATCCTTGTTCCGCTCGCCGGTTCCTCTAAATGGCTCAATATTTTCCAAAAACGATGCCATCCTATTTCCCTCCATTTCGTTTTTTATCCGACCTCTCTGATTGTGCCTGCTCCACGTACTCTATACACAGTTTACCATCAATCAAGTATGAAGTCTATGTAATAAAAAAAGAATAAGAACTTTTAAATTAAAAATTCTTACTCTCTCCTGAAGCTGCCTAGGGGACTTGAACCCCCGACCTCCGCCTTACCAAGGCGACGCGCTACCGACTGCGCCAAGGCAGCATATTTTACTGTCAACATGGATACTATACCGAAAAACACTCTCCTTGTCAAGAGGAGAGTGTTTGATTTTCAATTATTTTTGTATGTTTCCTGGCACATGCACCATGCTTCATTCCTTCTTATGATTTAAAATTCCCTGTGCCTTGTTTTTAATCCTCTGCAATGCATTATCTACTGCTTTGGGACTTTTCCCGATCAATTTTGCGATCGTCTGGTACTCTGTACCGAGCAGATGTAAATATAAGACACGGTTTTCCAGATCACTGAGCTGTTCTTTGAGCATACTTTCTGCCTGCCGGAAATATTCCTTATTCAGGAACAATTCTTCCGGGTTGTTCTCCCTATCCGGCTGGATCGTATCAATCAACGGCGGACGCTTGTTTTCCTCAGACGCATCCCCCTCCTCGTAAAGAGAAACATAAGAATTCAGAGGAATATGTTTTTTTCTCTTTGATGCCTCAATCGCACTGTACATCTGTCTCGAGATGCATAGTTCTGCAAAGCTTGCAAACGAAGTTTCCAGCGCAAGATCATAATCCCGGACCGCTTTAAAAAGTCCGATCATCCCCTCCTGGATCAGGTCATCATTTTCTCCTCCGAGAAGAAACATCGCCTTTGCCTTTTTTCGCACGAGATATTTATATTTTTCCATAATGAAATCCATAATCTCAGACTCTCCTTTCCGGAGAGCCGCGATCAGCTGCTCATCTGTCATTTTCTCATACGTTTCCATCTATCCACGCTGCCTTACGATCTCATACGCCAGCACTCCTGCTGCCACCGATGCATTTAAGGAATCAATATCCCCTTTCATTGGAATGGAAGCAACAAAATCGCACTTCTCCTTCACAAGACGGCTGACTCCCTCTCCCTCATTTCCAATCACAAGACCGATCGGACCAGTCAGATTCATCCGGTACATGGACTCTCCGCCCATATCTGCACAGACAAACCAGAGTCCACGCGCTTTTAACTCTTCCATCGTCTTTGCAAGATTTGTAACCTTGGCCACAGGAGTATAATTCAATGCCCCTGCCGAAGTTTTCGCTACCGTCGCTGTAAGTCCTACTGCTCTCCGCTTCGGAATGATCACCCCATGTGCACCGGCAAGATTGGCTGTACGGATGATTGCTCCAAGATTGTGCGGATCCTCGATATTATCAAGCAGAATGAAAAACGGATCTTCCCCTCTCTTTTCTGCAAGTGCAAACATATCTTCAATCTCAGAATATTCATAAGCCGCTGCATGCGCAATGACTCCCTGATGCTTCCCGGTTTCTGACAGCTGATCCAGTCTTTCCTTCGAAACGAAATTTAAGATTGTATCGTGTTTTTTTGCCTCACGAACAATCGTGCGGACCGGTCCGTCCTGACATCCATCAAGGACAAATAACTTATCTACCGGTTTTCCCGAACGGAATGCCTCCAGCACCGCATTTCTTCCCTCGATCGTCAGTGACTTGATTTCTATCTTTGTTTCCTTACTCATCTTTGTTCTCCTCTGTATTCAAACTTTCTAATCCCAATCGAATCAACTCAACCATCCGCGTCCAGTTCTTCTCCAGATACAGATACCCCATAAGTGCCTCAAACCCGGTAGCTCTCCGGTAATCTGTCACAGATTGGTTTTTTGCCGGGGAAACTGACTTGGAATTTCTTCCTCTCTTATAAACAGCCAGCTCTTCCTGAGTCAACACTCCCTGAAGTGTCCTCATCATCTTTGACTGCGCAGATGCCTGCACAAGAGCACTCGTCTCTTTGTGCAGTTTCTGTACTTGTTTATTTCCTTCATTGATCACGATCGTTTTGATGATCAGATCATAAATACTGTCCCCGATATATGCCAGTGTCAGTGGAGAGTATTCCCGGATATCTACTTCTTTTAAGGAAAATGTCTCCTGCATACAGGAAAACAGATCTTGTTCTATACTCTTTTCCATTTTACTCCTTCTCTTGTATCTTCCAAAATAATTCCTTTTTCTAACAACTCGTTACGAATCTCATCTGCCCGCTGGAAATTCTTTGCTTTTCTCGCCGCCTGACGTTCTTCTATTAATGCTTCGATATCTTCTGCAAGAAGTTCTTCTTCCTTCACTACAATGATTCCGAGAACATCGGACAAATGTACAATGCGTTCCAGAAGCGCGCTGTCATATGCCTGAGAAGAAGTTTCATCTGCTGTTGTATTTGCAAATTTTACAAGCTCAAAAATTGCCGCAATGGCATCTGCCGTATTAAAGTCATCCTCCATTGCCTCCTCAAACGCAGTGACAAACTTCTCCGTTTCCTGGATTTGTGCTTTCTCGGCATCGGTCATCTCCCCATTCTTTGCGTTTGCCGCAAGATATTTCAGATTCTCTGCCGCCGTAATGATACGCTCCAGTCCGTTTTTAGAAGCCGCCATCAGTTCCGCGCTAAAGTTTAGCGGACTTCTGTAATGTGCACTCAGCATAAAGAAACGGAGCACCTGCAGATCATACTGTTCTGCAATCTCACGCACCGTACGGAAATTCCCGAGAGATTTTGACATTTTTCGATTATCGATATTTAAAAATGCATTGTGCATCCAGTATTTTGCAAACTCTTTCCCATTGGCCGCCTCGCTCTGTGCGATCTCATTTTCATGATGAGGAAATACAAGATCCTCTCCTCCCGCATGGATATCAATCTGATCGCCCAAATACTTTTTGGACATCACTGAGCACTCGATATGCCATCCCGGACGACCGTCACTCCACGGTGATTTCCAGAAAGGTTCTCCCTCTTTCTTCGGTTTCCAAAGTACGAAATCAAGTGGATCTTCCTTCTCATCTTCTCCTGTTACAAGAAGAGATCTTCCGCCGGATCGTAAATCATCCAGATTTTTATGAGACAGCTTTCCGTAAGGCCCAAATTTTCTTGTGCGGAAATATACCGTTCCGTTTTTCTCGTAGGCATATCCTTTTTCGATCAGCTGTCCGATCATCTCGATCATCCCATCAATTTCCTGTGTTGCCAATGGATGAGTCGTCGCCGGCTTGACATTCATGCCTTCCATGTCCTTTTTGCACTCTGCGATATATCTCTGGGAGATTTCTTCCGCAGATACATGTTCCTCGATCGCCTTCTTAATGATCTTGTCATCAACATCCGTAAAGTTTGATACGAAGTTTACCTCATATCCTTTGTATTCAAAATATCTTCTCACTGTGTCAAATACGATCATCGGTCTTGCATTTCCAATATGGATAAAATTGTATACCGTCGGTCCGCAAACATACATGCGAACTTTCTTCTCTTCTAACGGTACAAATTCTTCTTTTTTCTTTGTCAATGTGTTATACAGTTTCATCTTTCTTCCTCCTGCTGTTTTTCTTTTTTGCTTTTGGCTTTTTTCCGTCTTTTTTCTGCCCCTTTTTTTCTTCTTTTTCCAAGCGGCATTGCTGCAGACTTTGCTTTAACTCCATCACTTGATTTTTCAGACGAAGATTTTCTTCTTGCAATGCGTGAATATCATTGAGAACCGGATCCGGCAAATGGATCTGATCCAAGTCTGTCCGCGGTATCTTTCCGCTGCCCATTCGGACAATTCTGCCCGGCACTCCGACAACCGTACAATTCGGCGGCACTTCTTTTAACACAACAGACCCGGCGCCGATCTTTGCATTTTCTCCGATCGTAAAAGAACCAAGAATCTTTGCTCCGGCACTGACCATCACATTATCCTCCAAAGTCGGATGCCTTTTCCCTTTTTCCTTTCCAGTCCCTCCAAGTGTCACTCCCTGATAAAGGGTGACATTATCGCCAAGCACCGCTGTCTCACCAATGATCACTCCACTTCCATGATCGATAAAAAGTCCCTTCCCGATCACTGCACCCGGATGAATCTCTATTCCGGTCTTTCTTACTGCCCTCTGAGAAATCCACCTGGCCAGAAAATAATGCCTGTTCTGGTACAGCTTATGCGCTACCCGGTAGTGAAGGATTGCTTTAAAACTCGGGTATAAAAACACTTCTGCAGTTGTCTTGATCGCAGGATCCCTTTCTCGGATCACCGCAATCTCCTCCCTGATGTAAGAAACCATTCCCATCCTGCTGCCTCCTTCTGATTTCCCATATAAAACAAAAACTTCATCTCCCTAAAGAGACGAAGTTTATCCGCGGTTCCACTCTTCTGAAAATCTGCCCGTTGTTCAGACTTTCACTTTCATGCATGTAACGTATGCCAACGTATCCAGCTACTTTCTTTCGCCGGATCAGCTCCCGAATGCACTTCACAGACGCTTTCCTGAAGTGTGCTTTCAGCCGGTGACACACTCTCTCTGTCAGTTCCAAATCTATTACTCTTTTCGTTCTCAGCCTTTTTCATAATATCTATACATCAGTGTATGCAATAAAATCATTTTTGTCAACCGTTTTCTTCACAAGCAGCAGCTTCATACAATTTCATTTAGAAAGACACCATCTGCAGGTTCGATTTTATTCAAATCTTTCTGCAGTGCTTCCGACAGCTTTTCTTCCGTATAGGGTTCCCATCCAAAAAGGACCTGTGTCAGAGCTGCAATCGAAATCTGCCGATCTGTATCATTTTCTTTTGCCGCTGTGCTGACTGCAATCTTTGTCCCATCGCTTTCTAGCAAAAATCTCCTGTTATTTTCTTCCAGAAGCGGATCTGTCACTTCTACTGTAAAGGAAAATGTTGTCCTTGGACGAAGACTCTCAAAAAATCCCGGAAGGTAAAGAAGTCTTGCCATAATAAGCGGTCTGTCTCTCTCTTTGGTCACACTTTTTTTAATATTGTGTACATCCAGATTCCAACCGTCACAAAAAATCGCCTCGTTCCCTTTTGTCAGCCAAAATACTGCCTGGGGAAGTGCCTCTTCCTCTCCTTTCTTCAGAAGCGGTTCCCGGATTTCATAGGTCTCCTCTTTTGCAAAAAAGAAACTTCCGACAAGCTTTCCATTTTTTTCGATCATACCAATCCCACCATGCTCACTCTTCTGTTCCGCAAGCATCCTTCGATAATACTGCTCCGTACGGACAGCCACAACCTGATATGATTGCCGCAGAATCTCTTCTGCAAACTCTGCAAGCTTTCTGCAGTCTTTTTCAGATGCCTCCCGCATCTCATAGATATTTCCCTGAAGTTCGTGAGATACCGACCTCTCCTTGCTTCCACAAACTTTTCCGCCTCTCTGTCGGTAAATATATCGAAAATCGTAAGGGTGATATATACTCTCCGCTGCGGGCATTAAAAAAGTAAACGGTTCTTTTCTGGCATACATCTTTTTTAGAGATACCTGCAAAAGTGCGCCCATAAACCCACGCTTTCGGAATCGCTCCTCTGTTGCCACTGCGATAATATAGTGTGTCAGAAATTCAGAATCATTGATCCGCATTTCATATGGATTCAGCTGGATCATCGAACAGATCTGATGCTCCTGCTCAATCACATACATCTCATTGTCCAACGTCTTCACCGTATAATAATAATCAAGAAATTCTTTTGTATCCTCTGCAAATACACGTTCCCACAATTCTCTTGTCCGTCCGTGTTCTTCTCTTTGAAGCATTCTCACTTCCATCTTATCGCTCCGTTCCTTCAGATGTCTTCCGGCATCCTCCACACCCCTGGCAGCCGCCTGCACTTTCTTCCGCAAATACCTGATAGCTCATAGTACGCATACTCTCGATTGCACAGATTGCCTGAGCGGAGATCCCTTCTCCGCTTCCGGTAAATCCGAGCCCCTCCTCTGTCGTTGCCTTGATATTGATCTGCTCTTTCTCAAGTCCAAGTACCTCCGCGATATTTGCCCGCATCTGTTCAATATACGGAAGCATTTTCGGACGCTGTGCAATAATCGTCGCGTCAATATTCTCTATCAAATACAATTTTCCCTCCAGAAGTTTTCCGACATGTTTTAACAATTCCACACTGGAAATCCCTCTGTATCTCTCATCTGTATCCGGAAAATGCTTCCCGATATCTCCAAGTGCTGCCGCTCCCAAAAGCGCGTCCATGATCGCATGGAGCAGCACGTCCGCATCCGAATGACCAAGGAGCCCCTTTTCATACGGAATTTTCACTCCGCCAAGAATCAAATCTCTTCCTTCTGTCAATTTGTGAACATCGTAACCAAGTCCTACACGCATAATGGCACCTCTTTCTCTGTTATTCTTATTATTTTCTCTGTGGCATTGGGCTGATAGAGGCCTGTCTTCTCGGGAACATTTCTTTGGAAGTTTCTGACTCTTCTTGATGTTCCTGCACCTTCTCCTCTGTCACTTCTTCTGTCACTTCCTCTTTTTCTTCTTCCTTTTCATCTATCTGTACGATATCCTCGTCTTTTTCCTGCTCCTCATCCGTCTCTTCTTGTTCTTCAGAGCCGTCTTCTTCTGTTTCCTCCGGGAAATCTTCTTCCGGATCAAGCGGCTCTTCGCTTAAATCGTCTTCCTCGATCTCCTCCTGTGATGTTTCTTCAGATTCCGCTTCCTGCACAGCCTCCTCTTCTTGATCAGATTTCTCCTGTGATTCCAAGTTTTCCTGTTGATCCTGCTCCTCTTTGGCGTTTTCTGAGGGATCCTGGAAATTGATATTTGAATTTCCCTCCGACATTCTTCCGGCCGTCTGTTCGACCTCCTCAGTCTCCTCGGATTTTTTGTTTTTCTGTTTCCAGAACTCAATATCCACTCCATATTCTTTCAGCAATGCTCCCACAGAAAGATAGAGTACGGTTCCACCTACTGCCATAAAGAAAATGCTGACGATGATCATCAGTACTTTTTCATTAGGTTCTGTCTGAAGAACACCGATCAGAAGGGAAATTCCGATATAAAGAATATATCCGCCTGCCAGCATTTTTAAAATCATTCTGCTTTTGTCGTTCATCTTTCTTACTCCTCTGTCGAAAAGGCTGTTGCAAACCGGAATGTTTCCTTTTGTAACAGCCTTTTTGTATTTATTTCTTTTATTGTACTTGAAAACAAAAAAAACATCAAGAAAAATAAAAAAAACCGAAGAATATTCTCCCGGTTTCCTTTGATACTTCTCTATACTTTTGATAGTAGCGGGAACAGGATTTGAACCTGCGACACCACGGGTATGAACCGTGTGCTCTAGCCAACTGAGCTATCCCGCCATATATTTATATAATTTTTTTATAAATAGCGGGAACAGGATTTGAACCTGCGACACCACGGGTATGAACCGTGTGCTCTAGCCAACTGAGCTATCCCGCCACATATAATCTCCTATGAAGTGCTTTCATATAAATGGGACCAATAGGGCTCGAACCTATGACCCTCTGCTTGTAAGGCAGATGCTCTCCCAGCTGAGCTATGATCCCATTCAATAGCGGGAACAAGATTTGAACTTGCGACACCACGGGTATGAACCGTGTGCTCTAGCCAACTGAGCTATCCCGCCATATATAATTCTCTATGAAGGCTTTTCATAGAAATGGGACCAATAGGGCTCGAACCTATGACCCTCTGCTTGTAAGGCAGATGCTCTCCCAGCTGAGCTATGATCCCATATTCTTGCGGGTTTCGCTCACCGCTAACCCGCTCTGCTATTATACTACTATTTTTTCTCAAATGTCAATATGTTTTTTCATATTTTTTTATTTTTTTCAAAAAAATGGAAAATCCATGTAAACTATTATCGACTTTCTTGTTTTCGACAGCTCTCTTGCCTCTATTTGTCGTCCAGTTTTAACACACTCATGAATGCTTTCTGAGGAATCTCTACATTTCCAACCTGCCGCATTCTCTTCTTTCCTTCTTTCTGTTTCTCCAGAAGCTTTCTCTTACGAGAGATATCTCCACCGTAACATTTTGCAAGAACGTCTTTTCTCATCGCCTTCACAGTCTCACGGGCAATGACCTTGCTTCCAATCGCTGCCTGGATCGGAATTTCAAACAGCTGTCTCGGAATCTCCTCTTTTAATTTCTCACACATCTTGCGTCCACGCTCATAGGCTGTTCCGCTATGTACGATAAAGGAAAGAGCATCCACTTCTTCTTTGTTGATCAAAATATCCAATTTCACAAGCTCTGACTGCTGATAGCCAAGCATCTCATAATCAAAGGAAGCATAGCCTCTCGAACGAGATTTCAGCGCATCAAAAAAGTCATAAATAATTTCATTTAACGGAAGATGATACCGCAGCACCGCTCTCGTCTCCTCGATGTATTCCATCCCCTGATATTCCCCGCGTCGTTCCTGACAGAGATCCATAATTGCCCCGATAAATTCTGATGTGACCATAATCTCTGCCTTTACCATTGGCTCTTCCATATATTCAATCTCTGCCGGATCCGGGAGATTGGATGGGTTTGTCAACTCGATCACTTCTCCATTTGATTTGTGTACTTTATAAATAACACCCGGTGCAGTTGTCACGAGATCCAAGTTGTACTCTCTCTCCAGACGTTCCTGAATGATCTCCAGATGGAGAAGACCTAAAAATCCACACCGGAATCCAAATCCCAGCGCAACGGATGTCTCCGCCTCAAACTGCAGCGCCGCATCATTTAATTGAAGTTTTTCCAGCGCATCTCTTAAATCCTGATATTTTGCGCCATCAGCCGGATAAAGTCCACAGTACACCATCGGCTGGACTTTCTTATATCCCGGCAATGCCTCCGCACATGGTCTGGATGCATCTGTGATAGTATCTCCGACTCTTGTATCTTTGACATTTTTCAAGCTGGCAGTGATATATCCTACCATTCCTGCACTCAGTTCTTCACATGGGATAAACTGTCCTGCACCAAAATATCCAACTTCTACAACCTCTGCTTTCGCCCCGGTCGCCATCATCAGGATCGGAGTCCCTTTTCTGACAGTTCCTTCCTTGATTCGGCAAAAGACGATCACTCCTTTGTATGGGTCATACACCGAGTCAAAGATCAACGCCTGAAGTGGTGATTTCGGATCTCCGCCCGGCGCCGGTATCTTCTCGACGATCTGCTCTAATACCTGATCAATATTTAGCCCTGTCTTTGCAGAGATCCGCGGCGCATCTTCTGCCTCGATTCCAATGACATCTTCGATTTCCTCGATCACCCGTTCCGGCTCTGCACTTGGAAGATCTATTTTATTGATGACTGGCATCACGTCCAGATCATGGTCGAGTGCCAGATACACGTTGGCCAGTGTCTGCGCCTCAACTCCCTGCGCTGCATCCACAACAAGAATCGCACCATCACATGCTGCAAGGCTCCTTGATACTTCATAATTGAAGTCAACATGTCCCGGAGTGTCAATCAAATTAAAAATATATTCTTCTCCATCTTTTGCCTGATAAACAATGCGGACTGTCTGCGCCTTGATCGTAATTCCACGTTCCCGCTCCAGCTCCATATTATCAAGCACTTGTGACTGCATCTCACGACTTGTCAACAGTCCTGTCTTCTCTATGATCCGGTCTGCCAAAGTCGACTTCCCGTGATCGATATGTGCAATAATACAAAAATTTCGTATCTTACTCTGATCTATTCCTGCCACTAAAATTCCTCCATCTCTCTATCTCTATCCCTCAGCCAAAATGATCTATACAAAGAAGTTTTCACTTCCTTTCCCGAAAGCTGAGGCGTTGTTTCTTTTTAACATCGCATTATTATATCATGCCATACTGTATTTTACAATGAAAAGTTCCGTCGCAAGTGCGTCTGTCAGCCGCCCCGTCTTTACACTTTCCTCAAGGTCTGCTGCCATCTCCAGAATCTCTCTCAGCTCCTTCTTCTTAAAAAGCTTCGCCTGCCCTTGATATTTTCCGACAACAAACGTGTGCAGTCCTGTTTTTTCTCCGATTTCTTTTCTTCCATATCCGCTCTGATCTAGTTCTTTCACCTCCAAAAGCAGGCGGAACTGACGGACAAGAAGAAACAAAATCCGCATCGGCGGTTCTTTCAGCGCAAGCAGATCGTAATAAAGTTCCAGTGCTCTTTTTTGTTTCTTCTCGGCAACTGCTGCAACCATTTCAAAAATCTGGTTGGAAATATGTGTCGTGCAGATTTCCTCCACATCTTCCACTGTGATTGCATCTTTCTCCAGTGTATAACAAAACAGCTTTTCCAATTCTCTCTGGAGATTCTCCATATCATCCCCGGTCTTTGCGAGAAGGAACTGTACAGTTCGCTCGGAAATCTGCTTTCCTTCCCGTTTCACCATCCCAAGGATCCATCGAACCAGTGTATGTTCGTCCTGCCGTCCCAGTTCCACGATACGCCCTTTTGCTTTCACTGCCTTATAAAGCTTTCCTCGCTTGTCAACTTCCTCTTCTACAAACAGAAAGTAGGATGTCTCCGGAAGTTCTTTCAAATAATCTGCCAGCTCCGGGGTGGCATTTTTGAAAAATCCCGAATTTTCCACAACGATCAGACGACGCTCACTAAAAAACGGCATCGTCTCCGCCAGATCGATCAACTCTCCCGGGTGGATCCCTTTCCCTTCATAATAAGAGTAATTCATCGTATCTCCTTCATTGACAATCGCTTTTGACAACCGGTCTTTATATTGTTTCTTTAGATATACTTCTTCCCCATACAGCAGATAGATCTGCTTAAATTCTCCTGTCTTTAAATCTTCATTTAAACTTTTCATCGATCACTTCTGCCCTTTCCGTTTCCTGAAAATCCTTTTTCATCATATCACAGATGTTCCCACTACGTAAAGAGGATAGCATGCCAGTTTTCTTTGCGCCACCTTCCTATTTCCATCCTGACAAATACCCCTTTCCATCGTCAATCCTAAAACAAATCGCTCCATTGTCCTGTGTACTATAGATTTTTACCCCAGATTGTTTCAAACGTTGAATCGTCTCCTGATTTGGATGTCCGTAGGAATTGTTACGTCCTGCGGAGATAATCGCATACTTTGGTTTGACCTGTTCTAAAAACAACTCTCTCGTTGAATTTTTCGATCCATGGTGTGCAACTTTCAAAAGAAAGATTTCTTCAGAAAATCTGTCAACCAGTTCTTCTTCTCCCTTTCCCTCCACATCCCCTGTTAAGAGTAGTTTTACGTTTTGACAAGTTACTTTCAGCACGAGGGAGCTGGCATTTCCCGGATCTGCTTCTGAATTTTCTGCCGGGTGGATACATTCGATGGAAATGCGAGCATCTTCCACGGATTCTCCCTCATGCATCGCCACAACCGCCACCCCTTGCATATCCGCCCGATATGCCAGCTGCCAAAGGGTATCGTCCCATACGTCCTTTCTCGGAAGCACAAGTGTGTCGATGGAGATTCCATATGCCTGCCGTTCCATCAGTTCTACAATTCCATTCAAATGATCCTGATCTCCATGTGTAACAAAAACATAATCCAGCTTTCTGACTCCTTTTGATTTCAGAAATGGTTCAATCCGATATTTCCCCACCTGTTTGATATCGGTACTTCCTCCATCGATCATACAAGTCAATCCCGTATCTGTCTGAAGAAAAATCCCATCTCCCTGCCCTACATCAAGAAATGTCACTTCCAGTTCTTCTTTTCCAATTTCAATAATAAGAATCAATGCCAACCCTGTGATCCACAACACACTTCCTACCTTTTGTTTCCAGTTCCATACCCGGTTCTGAACTTCCTTTTTCCATTTCCCTTTCTTTTCTTCCATTTTCTTTTCTATTATCTTTCTTCTCCACCACATCACAAATGCAAAAAGCAGACAATAATATATCACAATCTTCCAGATTTCCGGTTTCCCAGTCACAACAACAGCATTAGGAAGCCTCAGAAACATCCTACAGAGTAACTCATAACCTTCCAGAAGAAATCCACTGCTTTTTAAAACAAGACTGCCACCCGGCATCCACAAAACAGCTAGAAAAAGCCCAATGATTGCTGTGCCAAGGATCCAGCTCATCAGAGGGATGACAAGCAGATTGAGAAAGATCGCATACAGCGATATTTCATAATAGAAAAAACTTAGGATCGGATGGAGCATGACAGTAATTGCCAGACTTCCGGATAATGTCTGTAACCATTTCTTTTTCCCCGCAAAAATTTCCTGAAATATTGGGCAGAGAAGCACAATTCCAAGAATCGCCCCAAAAGACAAAAGGAATGCAGCGTCTGTCAAATCGTCCGGATTTTCTGCTGCGATCCATGCTGCTGCCACTGCCAGAGCCGTTGGCAGGTCATAGACCCTTCCGGCTGCATCTGCACCAATCCGAAGAAGGAACATGAAAAAAGCTCGTTGTGTAGATACACTCATCCCCGTCATGCATGCATATCCCCCAAGCACAACCGCACTTGTAATCCCCGCTATACAAAAAGAACATCCTCCTTTCCGGAGCCATTGGTAGAAGGCATTGCCGATCAAAGATATATGCAAACCGGAAATGGCAAGCAAATGGCTGATTCCGCTTTTCTGATACAGTTCTTTCACTTCCGGATCCATCCCCGCTTTCTCGCCCAACACCATTGCCGCAAGAATTCCTCCGTTTTTCTTTCCCAGGCAGTGTTCAAACACTTCCCTGCTCCTCTGCCGCATCCGAAACAGCATCTCCTCTAAAGAAACTTTTGCCCGCTCCGTGACCAAGATCTCTTTCGCCCACAAAAATCCTGTTGTATGTTTCTTCCGATAATACTCTCTCTGATCAAAATTCCCAGGATTACGTGCTTCTTCAAAAGTCTCTCCATCTCCTTTTACACAAATGCGATCGCCGATTTTTACTTTACGGAACGAATCGTCATAAATCACTATTTTTTCTTTCTCAATATATTGCTTCTTTTTCTGTCTGGATTGTTTTTCAAGATTTCCAATTGTTAAGATTTGTTGTTTTGATGTGATTGATTTCTGAAGGACAGTGCCTTCTATCTGAATTGTTGTAGAAGAGGGAAAAGCAGGATTGTCCATCGTTTTCCCCATTATCAAAGTAGCTGCCAGCCTGAGCAGCAAAAAGAAGATGCACAGGAGGCAGAGTGGTTTCTTTCTCACTTCTGCTCCTCCTTCTTCCTAATAGCTTCGCCGTCAAACGGTTGTTCCAGAGAAATGCCTTTGTAGCTTTGGTCACTTTTTCCGTTGACTAAGATCTGAACTGCCCGGATTTCTTTTCCGTTTTCCATCAAGGAACGGACAAGCGCCTCTATCTGCAGCGCCGGATCCATCCGCGATTCCTGCTGAAGAAAGGTGTCATCAAAGTTGACATAACAGATTCCGTCCTTGACAGAAGTTCCGATCAGACGAACTTTAGAATCCAGTACCGGCTGAAGTTTCCCTGATGCCGGCCCTTTGAGCAAACGCTCCATGGCAAGTTTTTCCGTTGACAGATTCGTATTGTAGCGTACCTCCTCTAACACCTCCGGCACAAGCGCAGTACCTTCTTCATTTCCAAAATACAGTGTAAGGTCCGTTTTTTCATAAGAGTGCAGCGCAGAACCTGTATTTTTAATAAAATCTTCTGCCCGCATGCTTCCAACAACCTGTCCTTCCTTATCCGTCAGTGGATTGCCCTCTACTTCAAATGCGACCGACTCGATGCCATCAATCTGCACAAGCGATTGGACGATCGCCGCCCGGCAAAGTACCTCCCGGACCGCTCCCATCTCATAATATCCTCCGCCAAAATTAACTGTGATCTTTCCCTCTTGCACCTCAAATCCAAGTACCTTTACCCGTTTTGAGATCACCGGTTTCATCTCCACATCCTCCGGCGCTTTGGAAAGTGCTTTTAACATCGCCCGTGCAGCTTTCTCTGCATCTTTCTCTTTGATCTGATACGGTTCTTTCTCAATAGTTGTCTCCTCACTGTTCATGTAATAAATTCCATCACCGGAAACACTCTTCTTTTCTTTCCCACATGCAGCAAGCAACATGATTCCCAGTACCACAAGCAGACCAATTCCGATTTTCTTTTTCAATTTTCCTGTCATCTTCTCTCTTTTTGTCTTCCCTTTCATTTCTGCTCACCGGAATGTTACGCAATATAGGTCAAAGGAACACGAACAGTAAACGTCGTCCCTTCCCCTTCTTTACTGTGTACTTTCACAATTCCTCTATGCATTAAAATTGCATTTTTCGCAATTGCAAGCCCAAGTCCGGTTCCTCCAATCTCTCGGGAATGTGATTTATCTACCCGATAGAAACGCTCAAAAATATGCTCGACGGCATCTTCCGGAATCCCGATACCAGAGTCTGCAACTTTGATATAGAAATATTTATAATCTGCGTTCAGAGAGACATGCACCCATCCCTCCTCATGATTATATTTGATTGCATTTTCCACCAGATTAGAAATCGCAAGCGTCAGCTTCACTTCGTCCACCTCCGCAATCACCGGACGGAAACTTTCAAATACAACTTCGATATTATGTTGTACCGCAATCGGCCGCAGACGTTTTAAGATCAATTCCAGAAGATCATTGATATTTTCTGACTTGATATTTAAATCCGCCGACGTCTTGTCCAACTTGACAAGTGACAGCAGGTCATTGATAATCTTATTCTCCCGCTCGATCTCTGCCGCGATATCCTCCATAAATTCCTGATACAATTCCGCAGGAGCGCCTTCCTGTGCCAGGAGGGAATCGGCCAACACTTTCATCGAAGTCAATGGTGTCTTCAGTTCATGGGAGACATTTGAGACAAATTCCTGCCTGGAATCATCAAGAATCTTAAGTCTTCCAAGCATCTTATTAAACGCATCAGAAATCAGCATTGTCTCGGTATAGGCATTCTCGTGAAGATTGTCCGTATCATACCCTTCCGTCACAGCTCCGATTGCCTGTGTAATTCTTCCAAACGGCCGCACAAGAAGCGCGGAAATAAAAAAGGAAATGGTAATGATCACAACTCCGACAGCAATCTCCACAGCAACCGCTTTGGAATGCAGAACATCTACACTGTCCACAACGGAATCGGTGGAAACACTGACAAGCATGATCCCTTCCGTCTGTCCGCTATTCGGATCCTGGATTGCCTGCGTTACCTCAATATAGTGGTTTTTCGAATCATACTCACTTGTATTGTTTCCCTCATAGCACTCCATCACCGCCTCTGAAATGATTGTTTTCCCTTCCTCCATGTCATAAGTATCTTTGACTACCTGAAACTCATCATCGATCAGAAGAATTCTGCCACTGTAAATATCAGCAAGCTGTGCCAGCTCCGCATCCAATGTTTCTGACGGTACTCCTTTTAAATAGCCCGCTTTTCCAAGACGACTCCCTAGCATTGTGCTCTGATTCTGAATTTCCGCCGTCCGCACGGAAACCGCTCTCTTTTCATAATTGCTGATGATTCCCTGCCCGACAACGATACACGGGATAATTCCAATCACGATCAAAAGCAACATGATCCGAAAACGGAGACTTTTAAAGAACTTACCGCGGAAGTATATCTTATCCCCTAAAATAATAACCAACTCCCCACTTTGTATGCACATACTTTGGATCACTTGGATGGCTCTCAATTTTCTCCCGCAAGCGGCGGATATGTACATCGACAGTTCTTGCATCCCCCGGATAATCATAGCCCCAGACAAGATTCAAAAGTTTCTCTCTGCTGTACACTTTATTCTGATTCAGCGCAAGCAGTTCCAGCATATCAAATTCTTTTGCAGTCAGATTGACTTCCCGTTCTCCGATAAAGACACGGCGGCTCTCGCAATCTAACTTCATCTCTCCCTTTACGATCAGATTCTTCTGTTCTTCCGGTCTGTCCTTCTTCGTACGCCGGATGATTGCCTTGATCCTTGCTTTTACCTCCAGAATATTAAACGGCTTTGTGACATAATCATCCGCACCATACTCCAGTCCCATGATCTTATCTATATCATCCCCTTTTGCCGTCAGCATAATGATCGGCACATCCGAAAATTCCCGGACCTGCTGACAGACCTCAAATCCTGTCAGTTTCGGCAGCATGACATCCAGAAGAATTAAGTCAAACTCACCGCTTTTTGCAAGCGCCAACGCCTCTTCCCCGTCATATGCAGCAGTGACTTCCATCCCATCCTGCTCTAGACTAAACCGAATTCCCTTCACAATTAATTTTTCATCATCGACAACCAATATCTTATTTCCCATAAACTCTCCCTTACCAGAGCATTCAGACTGTGATCCGTTCTTTTATTTTTTCAAACACACCGTCCTTGATTCCCTCGATCTCTTTGATCTGTTCAATGGACTGAAAGCCGCCTGCAGATTCCCGATAGGTAAGAATGCTATCTGCCTTTGCCTCACCGATCCCGGGAAGTGTCATAAGTTCTTCCTTTGTCGCAGTATTTAAATTCACCTTTCCCTGAGAAGTCTTTCCACTTTCTCCGGGCGCACCGGAAGTATTTGCTTCTGCCGCAATTCCCGAAGCAACCTCCTCCTTTGTCGGAACCTGAATCTGCACCCCATCCGTCAAAAGTTCTGCCTGATTCAGAAAACTTTGGTCAGCCGCCTCCGTCATTCCTCCGGCACGCTCCAGTGCCTCAAAAAGCCGGGATCCTTCCGGCAGCTCATATACACCTGGTGTACAGACTGCACCCGATACATACACCCAGATCGTTTTTGGCTGCCGTTCACCGTCCGACACTTCCGACGCAGATTGGTTCTGCCGCTCTTCTGAGTCCGATTCACTTTTTTCGACCTCTTCCAATTGGACCTCTTCCATCCGATGCTCCTCTTTTTCGCAGGCTGTCAGACAAAGTGTCACTATCAGAATCCCGATTCCATACATCCTACTTCTGCTGCGCTTCCACTTGTTCTTAGTGCTCTTTTCATTTTTCTTTTGCTTATACATATTTTCTCCTTTATAGATATTCTCTATAAATCCCCTCATATGCAAAGTCACATATATTGTATCGAATTTACCTCAGAATTACAACCAATTCTTCCCCGGCTTTTTTATTTCTTAGATTTCTTCTTTACTTCCACTGAAAAATCGCAATACCGATCAAAGCCAGAGCCATCCCTCCTATTTTTCGCCATTCCAGCGGTGATTTCTCCACACCAAACAATCCCAGTACTTCAATAACATATGCCACGATCAACTGTGCGATCACAATCAGAAGCGCCGCTTTTGCAGGTCCCAGCTGTTCCATACTTTTAATCACGGTCCACGTAATTCCAGCTCCAATCGCACCTCCCAGCAGCATATATTTTGGCTCTACTTTTCCGAGTGCCATCACACTATCCCTGCCTGCGATCAGCCATGCCACAAGACAAACCGCAAAAGCAGAAAATTGTACCCAGCCATTGGACACCCACATCCCCGTTGTTTTTGTTACCTGTGTGTTAAAAACTCCCTGCACACTCATCAGCGCCCCAGAGAGCAACGCAATAAAAAATCCAGTCATCGGACTCCCTCCCAGAATGATTCGTCACTTTTTTGTAACATCTATTTCTTTCCAGTGTATCCAATGACCGGATTTTTATGCCCCGATCCCAATCAAAAATTCATTTTTCTATATCATGTAACTTATAAAAATGAGCATCATCTGCTTCCTTTTAACAAACACGAACAAGTGCTCTCTCTAACTTTTCTGTCATTTCATCAATTTCTTTTTCAGTAATGATCAGCGGCGGAAGGAATCTTACAACCTGCGCGCCTGCCGTCACAAGCAAAAGTCCCTCCTGTTTCGCCGCCTCCACAATCTTTCCGGCCGGACAAGAAGTGATCAACCCCTGCATAAATCCCTTTCCTCTTCTCCCTGTGAACAGATCGTATTTTGCAAGTAAAGTATCTAATTTTTCTTCAAGGTACGGAGTCAATCTGCGCACATGTTCTGCTAACTTCTGCTCTGTAAAAAGATCGATCACCGTACTGACTGCCTGACATGCAAGTGGATTGCCGCCATAAGTCGTCCCGTGATCACCCGGTTTTAAGGAGTTTTGCGCTACCTCCTCTTTCATTGCAAAAGCCCCGACCGGAACTCCGTTTCCGATTGCCTTTGCCATCACAAGGATATCCGGCTGTACCCCATATCCTTGCCACGCAAACATTGATCCGGTTCGCCCCATGCCGCACTGAATCTCGTCAAAGATCAACAGAATCCCTTTTTCCTCGCAGAGTGTGCGAAGTCCTTGCAGAAATGACTGTTCTGCCACAAAGACGCCACCTTCTCCCTGTACCGGTTCCAGAAGGATTGCACCTGTCTTCTCTGTCACCTGTTCTTTTACACTTTCCAGATCATTAAATATGGCAAATTTCACACCGCCTACAAGTGGTTCAAACGGTTCCCGATAGCTTTCCGTTCCCGTCACCGACAGCGCACCCATACTGCGGCCATGAAAGGAATGTTCCATGGAAATAATCTCGCAGGCACTGTTTCCTTTTTGCTTCGCATATTTTCTTGCTGTTTTCAAAGCGCCCTCAATTGCTTCTGTCCCGCTGTTTGCAAAGAAGACACGATCCATTCCCGAGATGGTTTTCAGTTTTTCTGCCGCTTGGGCAAGCGGTTCGTGATAATATAAATTGGATGTATGGATCAACTGATCAATCTGTTTTTTCAATGCAGACTGCAATGTTTTGTTTCCATATCCAAGAGAACTGACACCAATCCCCGAGCCAAAATCCAAATAGGCTTTTCCATCTGTATCATACAGGTAAGCGCCGTCTCCTTTTTCCAACACAAGATCATATCGATTATAGGTATGTAAGATAGCGCTTTCCGCCTTACTGATTGTCTGGTCCATAGTAAAATCTGCTCCTTTCTCCCTCAAAAATGGCAGTTCCAATTCCTCTGTTTGTAAAAATTTCAAGCAACAGACAATGCGGGATTCTTCCATCAAGAATATGGACTCTCGATACCCCTGCCTGGATTGCCTCTATACAGCTATAAAGTTTCGGAATCATTCCCCCGGTGATCGTTCCCTTCTCGATCAGCTGTTTTCCTTCTTGAATTGTCAATTCTGAAATCAACGTGGAGGCATCTGCCGGATCTGTACAAATTCCTTCTACATCAGATAAAAACGCTAATTTTTCCGCATGTACCGCCTGCGCGATCGCACATGCCGCATCATCCGCATTGATATTATAAGTCTGATAATCCTCTCCTAGCCCAATCGGACAGATGATAGGAAGGAAATCTTTCTCCAGAAGATCCAAAAGTACATTTGCATCCACCGATGTCACTTCCCCCACAAATCCGATATCTTTTCCGTCTGAAAATTTCTTCTGCGCCCGAAGTAATCCACCATCTTTTCCACTCAGACCGATGGCCCGCACTCCCAACGATTCCACAAGCTGAACTAACCCCTTATTCACCTTTCCAAGCACCATTTCTGCAACTTCCATCGTCTCCTCATCCGTCACGCGAAGTCCGTTGACAAACGTAGGCTGCTTTCCAGTCTTCTCCATCCACCGGCTGATCTCTTTCCCTCCTCCGTGGACAATGATTGGTTTGAAGCCAACCAATTTTAAAAGAGTCACATCCTCAATCACCCTCTTTTTCAATGTCTCATCGATCATCGCACTTCCACCATATTTTACAACGATGATCTTTCGGTTAAATCGCTGAATGTACGGCAACGCCTCGATCAGTACCTCCGCTTTTTTCAAATATTCCTGCATCTTCTGGCTCATTTTCGTCTCTTCCTTCCTTTTGTCTCTGCATCATTTCTGTTTGGTATGCTAGCTCCGGTAATCTGCATTGATATCGATATATCCGTGTGTCAAGTCACAGCCCCATGCAGTCGCTTTCCCATCCCCAAGTTTCAGATCTGCAAGGATTTTTACTTTTTCCTCAGATAAAATCTCCGTCGCCTTCTCCTCACTATACGGAAGTGCCACCCCATCGGAAAGAATCTGAATCGTTCCTGCTGCACTTTCCAAAAAGAGATCTACCTGCTCCGGTACAAATGAAACGCCTGCATATCCCATCGCACAGAGGATCCTTCCCCAGTTTGCATCATGACCTGCCACTGCTGTTTTTGTCAGATTCGAGCAAACGACTGACTTGCTGATTTTCTTTGCCTGCTCTTTATCTGCCGCTCCGACAACCTCCACTTCCAGAAGAGCCGTAGCGCCCTCTCCATCTCCTGCGATTGCCTTTGCCAGCTGCTCATTGACCGTATGTACTGCTGCTGCAAATGCTTTATATTCTTCTGTACCCGGACAGATCGGAGCATTTTGTGCCAGTCCGTTCGCAAGAAACAAGACCGTATCATTTGTAGAAGTATCTCCATCTACGGAAATCATATTATACGTCTCCTCTACATCTTCACTTAATACTTTCTGTAAAACTTCTTTTTCAATCACAGCATCGGTCACAAGAAACGAAAGCATCGTACACATATTTGGGTGGATCATTCCGGATCCTTTGGCCATCGCACCGATCGTCACTGTCTTCCCGCCAATCTCCAGCTGTACTGCAGCCTCTTTTTTATGCGTATCTGTTGTCAGAATCGCCTCTGCGGCCTCTGCTCCACAAAGTTTGTCATTGCCTTTTGCCTGGGCAAGCATATGGATTCCCGCCTGGATTTTCTCCATCGGAAGCTGTTTTCCAATCACTCCGGTAGAGCTTACCAGCACTTGTTCTTTCTGAATCCCGAATACTTCTGCCGCTGTCTGTGCCGTCTGTTCACAATATTGCATCCCTTCTTCTCCGGTACACGCATTTGCAATTCCCGAATTGACAATTATCGCCTGCACCGCTCCGCCTTGTTTGACAATCTTCTGATCCCACTTTACCGGAGCTGCCTTCACCACATTTGTCGTAAAAGTTCCCGCCGCCACACACGGAACACTGCTGTAAATCAATGCCATGTCTGTACGCCCCTCGTATTTGATCTGGGCTGCTGCCGCTGCCGCCTCAAATCCCGGTACCACTGTAATTCCACCTTTGATCTGCTTCATCTCTGTTTTCCTTCCTTTCTTTGCTGCCTGTTATTTCTGCCTTCTATCGATTAAATGTCGTTTCATTCTCTTCGTTTAAAGAGAGGTCATAATAATTTAAGTCTTCTCTCCGCTTCCATCCGCTTTGTTCCCAGAACTGATTCCCAACCTGATTGTCCGTAAATGCAATCAGGCAGACCTGATTGATCTTCTCTGCTCTCAGCGCATCCATCGCCATCTTTGCCATCTGTGTCCCGATTCCTTTCATCCGATGTTCTTCAGCAACGCATACATGATAAAAGCAACCTCGTCTTCCGTCATGCCCGCATAAAATACTGCCGACAATCTCTCCTTCTTCCTCCGCCACAATACTGGTAGTCGGATTTCTTCTAAGGAAACGTTCCAGTCCTTCCCGCGAGTCATCGATACTACGGATTCCAAATCCTTTGATCTGTTTCCAAAGCTTATAAACTCCCTCATAGTCTTCTATCATCATTGCGCGTATCATCGTTCTGCCTCTCCTTTTTCCGTCTTTTTCTTCTTTTTTCCTGCTGTAGCTTCTAAGGAAACAGCGGGATTGCAGTCAGTCCTTCCGTCTCATCCAGTCCGAACATCAAATTCATATTTTGGATTGCCTGCCCCGCAGCGCCCTTCACAAGGTTATCCATCGCTCCCAGGATCACAATCCGATTGGTCCGCTGATCAATCTGAAATCCAACATCCACATAGTTGCTTCCTTCCACCCATTTCGTCTGCGGACATATCCCGGTTCGCAGTACACGAACAAATTTCTCGCTGTTATAACAACTGTCATATGCCTCTCTTACCATTTCTTCCGTCACACCTTGTTTTAGTGATGCGTAGGCGGTCACAAGAATCCCCCTATTCATCGGAACAAGATGCGGGGTAAAATTCACACATACCTTCTCCCCTGCAACAAGAGACAGCTGTTCTTCGATCTCCGGTGTATGCCGATGTGTGGTCACCCCATATGCTTTCATATTTTCATTGACTTCACAATAAAGGTTATCTATTTTCTCCGTTCTTCCTGCCCCCGATGTCCCGGACTTTCCATCGATGATCAACGTCTCCGGAACTATCAGTCCATTCTTTACCAATGGAAGAATCGCCATCAGAGAACACGTTGGATAACAGCCGGGATTGGCGATCAGCCTTGCTGATCGAATATGCTCCCGATTCCACTCGCAAAGTCCGTAGACTGCTTCTTGCAAAAGTTCCGGGCTTTTCTGTTGTATTTTATACCATTTTTCATACGTTTCCGCCTCTTTTAAGCGAAAATCTGCACTTAGATCAATGACTTTTGCTTTCTCTAGCACCGTCTCACTGATCTGTCCGGCACAAAATCCCTGCGGCGTTGCAGTAAAGATTACATCCACGTCATCCGCAAGTGCCTCCATTTCCTTTTCCCCGCACGTTCCTTCTACAATCTGAAATAAATTCTGGTAAACATTAGTATAAGGAATCTCCTGATAGCTTCTGGAGCCAAACCATACTACTTCCACTTCCTTATGACCAGCCAAAAGTCTGACTAATTCTCCTCCGGCATACCCCGTTGCACCAATTATTCCTGCACGAATCATCTATAACACCCTTTCTCTCTTTTTCCATCGAATAAATTTTGATTTTGCATGATTATACATCTATTTAAAATGTTATGCAATAGTTTTTTTGCATTTTATTTTGTACAATTTTACTTTGCAGCCAAATCTGCTTTTATCGCTTTCCTCTTTCCCCATAACTTCCTTCTCCGTTTTTCATTTTCTTGTTTTCCCTCTCACATTTTGCATTTTATAAGTAAATACAAGTGCTTTTTCGTTTTTCTCTACGAATTTTTTCATTTTTACATTACTCTTTTTTCTATAAAAACTAGTATGTTTCCCCCTAGTGCACATTTGTTTTCCTATAACAGTTTGCTTTGCTTTTTTAATCTCATTTCTCTTTTTCAAATTTTCTTGTTGCATATTTATTCATTTTATTGTATATTAATACTATCAAATTTCAAGACAAACAGAACAAGGAGGACTTTTGACATGAAAGAAAAAGTAATTTTAGCATATTCCGGCGGATTGGACACAACAGCCATCATCCCATGGCTCAAAGAAAATTTTGATTATGAAGTCATCTGCTGCTGCATCGACTGCGGACAGGGAGAAGAACTGGACGGCTTAGAAGAACGCGCAAAATTATCCGGCGCTTCCAAATTATATATTGAAAACATCGTTGATGAGTTCTGTGATGACTATATCGTGCCATGTGTACAGGCGAATGCAATCTACGAAAACAAATATCTGCTCGGCACTGCGATGGCACGTCCGGGAATCGCAAAAAAACTAGTAGAAATTGCAAGAAAAGAACATGCTTCTGCTATCTGCCACGGCGCAACCGGAAAAGGAAATGATCAGATTCGTTTTGAGTTAGGGATCAAGGCACTCGCACCGGATCTGAAGATCATCGCTCCATGGAGAATGACGGATCTTTGGACATTAAATTCCCGTGAAGAAGAGATTGCATACTGCCATCAGCATGGGATCGACCTTCCATTTGATGCCAGCCAAAGTTACAGCCGTGACCGAAACTTATGGCACATCAGCCATGAAGGATTAGAGCTCGAGGATCCTGCGCAAGAGCCAGACTATGAACATCTGCTTGTACTCGGCGTTACCCCGGAACAGGCACCGGATGAAGGCGAATATATCACAATGACTTTCGAAAAAGGTGTTCCAGTCAGCTTAAACGGACAAACGATGAAAGTATCTGAGATTATCACAGAGTTAAACGCCCTCGGCGGAAAGCATGGAATCGGTATCATCGACATTGTAGAAAATCGTGTTGTCGGAATGAAATCCCGCGGTGTCTATGAAACTCCAGGAGGAACCATCTTAATGGAAGCTCACCAGCAGTTAGAGGAACTGGTGCTTGACCGTGCAACCTATGAGGTAAAAAAAGAAATGGGAAACAAACTTTCTCAGATTGTATACGAAGGAAAATGGTTCACACCGCTCCGTGAGGCTGTGCAGGCATTTATCGAATCCACACAGCAATATGTGACCGGAGAAGTAAAATTGAAGCTTTATAAAGGAAATATCATCAAAGCCGGAACAACCTCTCCGTATTCTCTGTACAGCGAATCTCTCGCAAGTTTTACTACCGGAGAACTTTATGACCACCATGACGCAGAAGGATTTATCAACTTATTCGGTCTTCCATTAAAAGTACGCGCAATGAAACTTGCAGAAACAGAAAAGTAAAAAACAGACACACAAAAAGGACAGCTGATCTTTCCAGCTGCCCTTTTTGTTTTCTAAAACTTCTTGAGTAACATTCTGTATTTCTTTAACCAATTCCCCCATACACGATCCCGAGGATCACTACAAGAATGGTCACGATCACAAACACATATTTTGCAAACGCAAGGAACCTTTTCCCAAGCGGTTTCCCTGCTCCTTCATTGATCGCCGCAAGCGCCTTTTCTCCATCATGAAGATAGTAAAAGACAATCAGCACAAGAAGTGCCATCAGCGGTGAAATTACAACTGTGATCAGATTGGTAAACTGATCAAAGGTTGTCATGCTCAAATTCAAAGGAACTGAGAGCACAAATGTGATAACCCCCACAAGAATCACCGCCTTTTTCCTTGTCAGCTTCGAGTGCGAAAGGATTGCCTCCACAACCCCTTCCAGCATATTAATAGAAGAAGAGATCGCCGCACAGAGCAAACTGATAAAGAAGATAACCGCAAGGATTGTTCCACCCGGCATTTTTTCAAAAATGACCGGCATCGTCATAAATAATAATGGTGGTCCTGATTTTGCATCCAACCCGAATGCAAATACCGCCGGCATGATCACAAAAGATGCAAGTACTGCTGCCAGCGTATCCAGAACTGCCGTGCTGACCGCCAGATGTGGAATATCATATTCTTTCTTCAAATAGCTCCCATACACTACCATCCCGCATCCATTGATGGATACCGTGAAAAATGCCTGTCCAAGCGCCATCACCCATGTATCTGCTTTCAAAAGGTACTCCCATTTTGGCTGAAGTAGAAACTTCACACCTTCCATCGCTCCCGGAAGTGACAGCGACTGGAAAATCAGTACGATAAAGATCAGAAACAATGCCGGCATAATGATCTTACTGATTCGCTCAATCCCTTTTACGACACCTGCACAAATGACCAGTACCGTCAGAAAAATCGCAACCGCATCCCATGGAATGGAAGCAGCTGAACCTGCAAACTCTGTAAAATAGGTGTTCTTATCCACCTTTGCCAGCTTTCCGGTTCCACTCATTACAAGGTATTTTAAAATCCACCCGACAACCACATTGTAAAACATAAAAATGCCAAGAAGCCCTATTGCCGGAAGCATTCCTACAATCTTTCCACCCTTCCATGTTCTTTCACGGAACACTTCTGAGATTCCAGTCATCGAACCACCGCCAAAGGCACGCCCGAACGCAAATTCTGTAATCAGTCCTGTCGTCCCAAGAATCAAGACAAACAGAAAGTATGGGATCAAAAATGCCGCCCCACCGTAAGCGCCAAGCCGGTATGGAAACATCCATATATTTCCAAGTCCAATAGCCGAACCGATGCAAGCCATAACAAATCCCATTCTGCTCGTAAATTTTTCTCTCTTTTCCATAAGCAACTCCTTTTCTCTCCAAACCCGTCCACAAAAAACACCGACCAGCAGATCGACTCAGACAGGCTTTCCGATTTCTCTCCATATACTATCACACTTTAAAGCATTAATGCAAGAAAAAAAGTGGAAAATATATTTTTTTCCTGTTCTTTTGAATATCCGGCACGAAACATACCTATCCTATAATAAAAAGCATAAGGATGTGTACTATGAAACCAGTAATCGGAATTATTGTCTGCGGTCTGATGGATGACCGCCAATTTGTAACTAATGCTTACATTCAATCCATAAAATATGCAAAAGGAGTCCCGCTTCTCCTCCCACTTGTGCGCTCTGACGAAGCACTTCAAACTTATTGTTCTCTCTGCGACGGGTTCCTCTTCTGCGGCGGAAACGACATCACCCCGCTTCTGTTTGGAAAAGAACCGGCAAAAGGCCTGGGAACAACCAACATCACACTAGATATTTTTCAACTCCGCCTTCTGCGCGCCATTCTAAAAACAAAAAATCCCCTGCTCGCCATCTGCCGTGGAATGCAGGTTTTAAATGTAGCCTGTGGAGGAACGCTTCTCCAAGATATCGACACCTCGCTCCACGCGCCCATCAATCATATGCAGCTTTCCGCCTCCAGAAGTGAAATCAGCCATAAAGTACTGGTCGCAAAAGGAAGTATTCTCTCCTCCATCACAGGTTCGTCCCTCTATACAAACAGTTTCCATCATCAGGCAGTCGACTCACTCGGCAAAGGGCTCGTCCCAACTGCCCGGACTTCTGACGGCATCATCGAGGCAATCGAACTTTCCGCTCATCCATTTGCCCTTGGAGTCCAATGGCACCCGGAATGTATGTACCGTACTTCTCCTGTCATGCGTGATCTGTTTGCTTCATTTATCACTGCCTGCCGCAAATAATTTATTTTGCCAGCCCCTGCTTCTGCATTTTCTAGTCATTGCCCCGACGCCTGCAATATGGTATGATATCCAGAGACATTTCAAACAACAGAACAAGAGCCGGAAGGAAGATTTTAAACTCTTCTTTCCGGGCAATCATTATAACAAATAAAGGCAGGGCAATACCCATGACAGATCATCAGATTTCTTCCCTCTCCAGCCTGCTCCACCAGGATCTTTTTGAGTTTCTCAAAGGCTCAATTTCCGGTGGACTCCTCTGCGGCTATACCGGAGAAGGATTCCCTTTTCATTTCATCAGCGATCAACTGCTGCACCTTCTTGGCTTTGAGAGCCGCGAGGAATATTGTACGTTTATTAAAAATAAACTGATCAACGGCATCCATCCAGATGATCGGGAGTATACAACAGACACTGTTTTGTCTGCTCTAAACGAAGACCAGACGTACGAAATTAAATATAGAATGTTAAAAAAAGATGGTTCTTTTATCTGGGTCATCGGTCAAGGAAAGAAGTTTTTCCATAAAAATTCCGAATTTGTAGCAAGTATCTGTCTGGATATCACTGATACCATTGAACTGCAGCAAGAGCTGAGTGAACTTACCCAAAACATTCCCGGTGGAGTCTGTAAAATTTTGATGGATCAGGATTTCACACTTCTTTATGGAAACGATAGCTTCTATCAGCTATATGGATACACTTCTGCAGAAATGCAGACACAACTGGGCAACAAGCTAATTGCCACGATCCTTCCTGAGGATGCAACGTCTATTATGGAAATCATCGAGCGTACTTACCGAAGTCAAGAATCTCATTTTGAATTTGAACAAAGAATTTTTCACAAGGACGGTTCCATACGCTATCTTCTGACAAACGGTGCCTTCAGCCATTCCCGGAAAGGAGTTCCCACTTTAAATTGCGTCATCATCGATATCACAAAGCGCCGACTATCTGAACAGGAACTTGCTATCAACGAGGAGCGTTTTCGGATTGCTGTCACACAGACACAAAGTGTGATCTTTGACTATCATATTCAAAAAAAACAAGTGGTCCATTCGAAAGAAACAATGCACCTCTATGGACTGCCGGAAATCATGAATGATGTTCCGGAAAGTTTTGTGCGTTCTAAGATCATTCCTCGCAAACATGCTGCCGCTTTTCTTTCCATGTACAGAGAAATCCAGCAAGGAAGTCCTCACAGCAGCTGCACCGTAGAAATCTTAGCAGCAGACGGAAAATATTACTGGAATACGATCACAATGACAACTGTTTTCAATGGTCAGCACAAACCGGTCCGTGCCATTGGTGTCGTGGAAAATATTACTCAGCATAAAGAAATGGAATATGCTTATCTCAAAGAAGAAACTTACCGACGTGCTCTGCTTGCAGATACTCTGTTTTACGCAGAAATCAACCTGACCGAAGGTATCATCGACACCCTCTCTGAGATGAATACCCAAGAATTGATGGAACACCTCTGCCGCTCTTATGACCAATATCTAAGAGTCGAAGGAATCAAAAATATTCATCGGGAAGATTATCCCAAATTTCTGGAAACTTTTTCGCGTAAAAATCTTCTTGCAAATTATGCCAACGGGATTCAGGAACTCAAATTAGAATATCGTCATTTGACGAATTTCGGAAAGACTTGCTGGGTGGAAACAACTGCCCATATGATGAAAGACCCTGTTTCCGGAGATATCCGCTGTCTTCTCTACTTACATGACATTGATGCAGCAAAAAGAGAGCGGCTGACTCTTGAAAACGCCTCCCGGCTGGATCCTCTGACCAAGCTATATAACAAGGGAGCTGCTGAGACATTGATCCGCAGCCAATTAGAAGCAAGTTCTCCCGATGCCTGCCATGCATTTATCATCATTGACCTTGATCACTTTAAAAAGATCAATGATCTCCATGGACACGCTTGCGGAGACAAGGTGCTAAAAGAAACGGCAAAACGAATTCAGCAGCATTTCCGTTCAGATGATATCATCGGGCGAATCGGCGGAGATGAATTCATTGCTTTCATCAAAAATATCCCTTCCAAAGACTTTCTGATCCAAAAGTTAGAAAAACTTCGATATACTGTAGTACCTTTCCGCGGTATTCTTACATATAGTATGGGAATCTGCCTCACATCGAACTATGGATTTGACTTTGAAGTACTGTATGAAAAAGCGGATATCGCTCTTTATCACTCAAAAGCTCGTGGGCGCAACTGTTTTACCTTCTATACTTCAGTCATGCATCTACCTGAACAAAATGGTATTACCAGAAGTGAAATTGTTATGGAACCGGAAGATTCTGCATGGTCCGAGGAAATCTTCCATGCGTTGATCGAAAATCTGGAGGATATTACATATCTGAGTGATCCATACACCTATGAGCTCCTCTATGTTTCCCCGCAAGTCCGTGACATTTTAGGATTATCCGGCAATGATCCCATCGGAAAAAAATGTTACGAAGTACTTCAAGGAGAACATAAACCATGCCCATTTTGCACAAATCACCTTCTGGATCAAAAGCCGGTCATCTGGGAACACCATCACCGACTCCTGAACCGTGATTACCTGCTCAAAGATAAATTTATCACATGGAATCACCGTAAAGTACGAATGGAACTTGCGATCGATATTACCGATCTAAAATTGAACGGAATCCAGCAAAGATTTTCTATCGCATTAACAGAATATGCTTCTCTGCTGGAATCTCTGTCCGGAACAAAAGAAATCCTTCAAGGGACCGCGCAAACACTTGGCAAATTTTATCAGGCGGATGATGTCTGTCTGATCCATCCTACCCATACGGGAAATTCTTATCATTTCAAATGCCTCTGGCATTACGAAAACTCTATTTCCCAAAGTGCATTGGTCCAGCTGACTCAAATTGAAAAATACGCATTTATTCAGGACTTATTTTACACAAATGATATCATCCACATCCCGGATATTGAAATGCTCCGCCCAAACTATCCGGAGGAAATGCGGCTTCTGGAACGTTACGAAATCCGGCAGATGCTTGGTTTTTCTTTCTCCGCTGAACACCCTAAAAATGCCTGCCTGATTTTATCCAACCCGCATACCTGTGGCAATGAGTTACATTTTCTTCGTCTGGTATGCCATCTTCTCACAAATCGGCTGCATAGTATCGATGCGGAGAAAAAACTAGACTATAACTTCTGGCATGATGCACTAACCGGCCTTTACAATCTTGCAAGTTTTTCTTCTTATACTAAAAAACGGCACTTTGAAGAACTCTCCTCCGTAGGGCTTGTGCTTGCGGATATCAATGGTTTCAAACAGATTAATAATACGATGGGATATTCCTTTGGCAATCAGGTACTTTTGGACACTGCTCGTGTTTTTCGAGAATATTTCCCAGATGCCTATCACTTCCGTCTCAGCGGAAATGAATTTTGTATTATCTGCGAAAATGCTTCCGGCAAATATTTTTATCAACAGATTTCACTATTACAGGCAGATCCCATCGTTCTGAGACATGACGGAATTTCCTTTGGCTACCACTGGATGCAAAAAGAAGTAGATTTTTCCATACTCAAATCTCTTGCAGAAGATTCGATGATGGAAGAAAAGCAAAAATATTACATGGAAACACCTTATTTTGCCAAACGGCATCGTCCTACTATCCTGCAACAAACATTGCGCGACTTAAAAGAAGAACGATTCCTCATCTATCTTCAACCCAAAGTAGATCTCTCCTCAAGAAAACTTATCGGAGCTGAAGCATTGATCCGGTATCGCCACGAGGAACGTGGCTTGATAGCACCTGATTTTTTTATTCCACCACTAGAAAAAGAGCACCTAATCCGCTATATCGATCTATTTGTTTTAGAACAAGCATGCCGTCTTCTCAGACGCTGGCAACAGGAAGGACGTAAAACATTTCCTATTTCCATCAATTTTTCTAGAATTACACTGATGGAAGAAGAAATCCTTCCTTCTCTGCTTGAACTGGTACACACTTACCAAATTTCACCTTCTTTGATCCAAATTGAAATCACCGAGACGATCGAAGAGAAAGATCGCGATGTTCTCCTGACACTCAGCTACCAGCTGCGGCAGGCCGGATTCACAATTGCCCTCGATGATTTCGGCACAAAATATACAAACTTGTCCATTCTCACCTACATGGATTTTGACGTTCTAAAACTTGACCGCAGTCTAATTCAGACACTGTGTTTCAGAGCATCTAATCAGACGATCATCAAGCATGTAATTCAAATGTGCAAAGAACTTCCGGTAGAAGTCATCGCTGAGGGCATCGAAAATGAAGAACAGGCAGCACTCCTTACCTCTATGGGATGTCCTTCTGCACAGGGATACTTATTTGGAGCACCGATGCCCATTTCCGAATTCGAATCCAGATTCATGCCGGCAGAAACAGATTTCAAAACCTCGCCATAGAAAAAGGAGGGATGGTCCGACTTTGCATCTGCATTGTCCGCCATCCCTCTTTTTCTAACTCTTTACAAAACCCCTTCATCTATCATAAGATCCGTCCCATCTGCCGCAGTCGTCGCCAGTGTGTCACATCTCTCGTTCTGCGGATGTCCATCATGTCCTTTCACCCAGATAAAAGTAACTTGATGTTGTTCCTTGGCTGTCAGAAGCCGTTTCCACAAATCCACGTTTTTGACCGGCTCATTTTTCCCGCGCTTCCAGCCTTTCTTGATCCATCCATCGATCCAGTGTTGATTAAACGCATCCACCACATATTTGGAATCCGAATACAACTCAACACTGCACGGACGGTTCAGCGCTTCTAATCCTTTGATCACCGCCATCAGCTCCATCCGGTTGTTCGTTGTCCTTCTGTAACCACCGGACAGTTCTCTTGTATGTAACTCTCCTTTTCTATCTACATACTCGAGCACAGTTCCGTATCCTCCCGGTCCGTCCGGATTTCCTCTGGCTGCCCCATCTGTATAAATCTTTACATGCATATTCTTTCCTCCTGTCTGGTCCAGTTCCCCGTTGCTAAAAATTCTTCTGCCATTTTCTCTGCCTCATCTGTAATCCGATCTTCATATCCGATCAACCGAAGAAGTTTGATCGCATTGCGTGATACCGCTCTCCCCTTTTGCAGACAATAATCAAACAGGATATCCTCATCCATGATCGTCTCCTGAAAATGATAATTGTCATAGCAGTTCTCCAGCAGATGTGTCAATTCAATATCATGTGTTGCCGCAAAACAAATCACACCTTCTTTTGCAAGACTTTTCAAGATCTGTGCGGAAGCCGCGATTCGCTCGACAGTGTTCGTTCCACGCAGTACCTCATCCACAAAACACAGCATCGGAACATCCTCGTTTACATGATTTAAAATCCTTTTCAATGATTTGATTTCCACAATGTAGTAGCTTTCATTCCCCTGCAAGTTGTCACGCAGAGCCATCGAAGAATAGATCTGAAAAAACGGCGCTTCATATTTTGCCGCCGGGCAGGTAAAAATCGTCTGCGCCAGCACCGTATTGATTGCCACGGTCTTTAAGAAAGTAGATTTTCCAGATGCATTGGATCCAGTCAGAAGAATCCCTCGGTGCGCTATAACAGAATTTGCCACCGGATCTGCCAGCAGTGGATGATATACATTTTCCAGACAGATTTCCGCCTTCTTTCCTTCTGTAAAATTCGGTTTCTCATAATAAGGAAGAAATGTACGGAAAGATGCCGCACTGATCATACTGTCCAAATATCCGATAATTTGGATCACTTCTTCAATTTTCCCTCTATGTTTTTCTGCCATTTCCAGCATCGAATTGAATTTGATCAAATCAATATGAAACAACATCCGGATATAATCAAGTACTGCATCGACCATCGATCCAGTCGCACCTCTCCCTGCCACAAGCACATGGGAATGTTTTAGAAATACATTCATTTCTTCCCGAATCTTATGTAGCCTGTCAAGATAAAACTGTAGTTCCGGGATTTTTTCCTTCCCCAATGCCTCTGCTGCCCGAAGAACCCGGATCAGATAAGAAAAGGTGGCGATATATGGTTCAATCTCACTTTTTCTCACAAAATAACTTTTGATATTCCAAACTGCCGCCGCTATAAGCAAGATCATCCCAACCCCGGGAGCTGCCAGCAGCGCACCGACTCCGACAGCAATCGCTGCAATTGCCAGATAATGTCTGCTGTTTTTTTCACGTCTGACATCCTCCAGACGGTCAATATAATCGCTCACAGAATATTTCGGCATTCCTCCGATCTCATAGAACAGATATTGCAGGCGGAGTCTCTCTTCCTCATTTTTGGTGAAAAACTCCATCAGGCGATCTCGTTCCTTCAATTTCTCTTCCGAAAGCACCGGAGTCCGCAGAAGATAATACAGATACTCTGCTCCCACCGAGGAAGTTGTATGATCCATCACCTGATAGACCTCATCCAAATCCAGATCGTTCCATGTAATATCATCTACATACGGCTCTGTGATTTTTCCCTTTCGCAGCAGCTGCTGAAAATAATGAGAAATGGACTCATACTTTGTACGGTCATATTCTTTCTCCGAAGCAGTACCCCACGCTTCTTTCCATGTGTTCTTTAAATATCGCTCTCTTCTCTTGGCATTTGCCGCAATCTGATACAAAAATACTATGATCAGCACAAAAATGATCAAAAGCAATAAAATATCCTGTCCCATACTACCCCTCCTTCCTTCTCTCTACAAACAGATCCTGCTTTTTCTATGCTGTTCTCAGACAGTTTTTACTTTCCCTACGCTTCTTCTGGCAAAATGACTTCTTCCCCTTTGCCGCTGACACACCAAAATCTTGTTTTCTCATGTGTCTGTCCATAAGTTTCCACATACTGTTTCGCCAGCGCATACTCCTCCCACAGATGCATCGGAACCGCAAACTGCACTGGGATTTCCAATAGAAAATGCTCCATTCCAAGGGCATATGCATCTTCCTGCCTTGGATCCAGTACAAGAAATGCTGCATCGATCGTCTTCCCTGACAATGCTTCTTTCAATTTTCCGATCTCTGACTGGTATCTTTCCTTCATTGTTTCGTTGTACAATGTAGATTCTTCTTCCCAGTGCCACCAGTTCAGATCCCCTGCATGATAAAAAAGTTTTCCTTCGCACGACACAAGAAATGCGACTCCTTCATCTGTGGAACGGAATGTTTCTATTACACAATTTCCAATTGTCTCTGTCTGATTCGGTGCGATTCTTGTCAAATCGGATCTGCAAATCTCACTTGCATCATATGACGCTTCAGAAATATCATCGGATAAAATGTATTGGATTTTTGGATACTGCTCTGTCCACCGAAAGATTTCCTTGGAAAAATGATCATAATGTCTGTGGCTTGCAAACACATAGATTGTTTTCTCCGGATCCCAAAGTGGAAGTTCCCCCTGATAATAATCAAATACAAGTACGCTGTGCTCCAGCTCCACCGCAAAGCAGCTATGAGAAATATAAGTAATCTTTACCATGTCTTCTTCCTTTCTTTTGCAAGCGCCACCATTGCCTCCAGTGTCGGCTGCTCTGCCATAAATGTCTGTATGCCATAGTGATCCGCTGCTGCCTTTGTCTGTTTCCCGATACAAAGCGCCTGTACTTTGGAAAAATCAAGCCCTTTTGCCGCCTGTGCAAAACCTCTTACTGTTGATGCACTTGTAAACATCACATAATCGGTCTTCCCCTGCTCAAATTCTTCCTGGTAATTGATAAATCCATATGCCTCATAATGCGTATCGTAAATCGGAAGATCTTCTATGACTGCCTCGCTTCTCTTTTGAATCTCACGGATCAACTCCGGATTTCCAATCTTTGCCCGCGGAATCAAAATATGTTCATCAGAAAGTACCTCCCCAAGTGCTGCTCCAAGGTGCTCTCCATCATAAATCTCCGGCATCAGATCCGCATACATTCCATGTGCTTCCAACGCGCGCGCAGTTCCACTTCCAATCACCGCGATCCGGAGGTGAGAAAGGCTTCGCACATCCACGCGATACTGCCGCAAGGCGTTCCAGAACACTTCTACACCGGTCGGACTGGTAAACACGATCCACTGGTATTTCTGGATGTGAAAAAGCACCTGCGAAACTCTTTCGTTTTCCACCTCCGGCACAATGCGGATTGCAGGCGCTTCCAACACCTCCGCCCCTTCTTCCCGCAACATTCCTGCCAGACGGCTGCTCTGCTCCTTCGGTCTTGTCACCATGATTTTCATTCCTGCCAATGGTCGTTTATCATACCATTCCAATGATCTGCAGGCACATACCTCTCCCACAACAATAATCGCAGGAGTCTGAATCTTTGCCTCTTTTGCAAGTGTTTCTAAAGTTTCCAAGGTGCCTGTGATCTTCCGCTGTCTTGCTGTCGTTCCCCGCTCCAAAATTGCCGCAGGTGTCTGCGGATCCATTCCCTCCCGGATTAGATTTGCGCATAAAAACGGCAGTGTAGAGACTCCCATCAGAAACACCAGCGTTCCTTTCACACCTGCCAGTTCCCGAAATGGAATCTCGTCCGGCTCATGCCCTTCCTTTTTATGTGCCGTAATAATATGCAGCGAAGAAGCAGCATCCCGGTGTGTGACCGGAATTCCCTGATATGCAGGAACCGATACTGCCGATGTCACTCCCGGAACAATTTCAAACGGAATTCCCGCCTTCTTTAGTTCTTCCGCCTCCTCCGCGCCGCGCCCGAACACAAACGGATCGCCGCCTTTTAAACGGACAACCTTTTTCCCTTCCATTGCTTCTCTTACGAGAATCTGGTTGATTTCACTTTGTCTCACCCGGTGATTCCCAGAATGTTTTCCTACATCAATATATTCTGCATGTTCTGCCCCATAAGTAAGCACACCCTGTCCTGCAAGTCTGTCATAGACAATGACATCTGCTTCCGAAAGCAGACGTTTCCCTTTGACAGTCAGAAGTTCTTGATCCGACGGTCCTGCTCCGACAAGCCATACTTTCCCCTGCTTCTTAGTGTTTTGTTCGTAATTCATCCGCAAGCTCCCATCCTAAATGTGCTGACGCCCGGACCTCTGCCCGCTTCGTCGCAATTACATAGTTTCCTGTATCTTCTTCATAATATAAGCCAGTCAGAACCAATTCATCCTGTTGTATTCTTCCATATGCCGCCACCGGAGAACTGCACCCGCCATCCAGCCTTCGCACAAATGCCCGCTCATTTTCAGCGATCACTTCCATTTCCTCAGGCTGAAGTTCTTTCACAAGTTCCCGCATCTCTTCTCTTCCCTGCACGACAAGAATCCCCTGCCCTGCTGCCGGAAGAATCTCTTCCGGAGAAAAATACCGCTCGATCCTCTCTTCGAGTCCGAGTCGCTTTAATCCTGCTGCCGCAAGCACAAGGACATCATATTGTCCGCTGTCCAGTTTCTGAAGTCGTGTCTGGATATTACCTCGGATCCCTCTGACTTCTGCATCCGGGTATAACTTCTGTAGCTGTATCCTTCTCCGGAAACTTGAACACCCGATCACACCCTGACCATTCCAGTTTTCTTTTCCTTTTGCAGGCACAAGTACATCCCGCGGATCCTCTCTCCTGGAATATGCAAGAATCGGAAGTTCCTCTGGTGTCTCCATCGGCATATCTTTCAGACAGTGCACCGCCAGATCAATTTCCCCATCTAAAAGTGCGCGATCCAGTTCTTTTACAAAAAGTCCTTTCCCTCCGATCTGATCCAGACTTCTGTCAAGAATCTTATCTCCGGTCGTTTTCATCGTCACCAATTCTATCTCTAACTGCGGATGTAACTTTTTTAGTTCCTGTATGATCATCTCCGACTGTACTACTGCCAGCTTACTCTCTCTACTGCCTACTCTGATTTTTCTCTTCATGTTCCATCTCCAAAACTTTTCTTATCCTTGCTGCCGTCTCTGCAACCTTCCTGTGATCACTTCCATCTCCCGTAATTCCCACCACAAGTTCCTCCTGGACTGCCACTGCCGGAAAATAGAAATCACAATCGGTTCTGTCCGTTGCAGTATTCGCCAGAATCTTCCGCTTACGGCACAGCATACAAATCTCATGATTTAGCTTTTTTACATTTGTCGCCGCCAGCACCAGAAAAAATGCTTCTGTCAGATCACTCTCTTCAAATGCTTTTTCTTCTAATACAATTTTCCCTTCAGATACAAGCAGATGAAATGCCTCCTTTTGTTCTTTCGGGATCTCTTTTGCAATCACCTTGATGCGCGCACGAAACTGCAACAATGTCTGCACCCTCCGGAGTGCAATCTTCCCTGCCCCGACTACGAGGATATGCTTTCCTTCTATATCTATAAACATTGGAAAATAACTCATTTTGCTTCTCCTGTTCTCCCTTTTCGCGCAATTTCCCTTTGGATGTCATGCATCAAGTGCCCTGTTTCTATTTTCTGCAATCTGCTTTCTTCCACGGAGGATTGCCTCAAGGACACCACCTCCGACCGCTCTTGCTTTATCAGAAATCGTAAAGCAGTAAGCGTATTCCCTGCGCGCATCAATATCCCCGCACTTCATTCCTTTTGATACAACAATTCCTTCCGGGAGCATCCCACGGATCATTCCACTCATCTGTGCATAGACCGGATTCTTTCCGCACATTGCCACAAGCTGTCCTTTCTCTACGCAATCACCAATCTCTGCCTTCGGTTCAAATCTTCCTTCCCCGGAAGCACAGATCAACCGCTCCTTTGCATAACCTGCAATCATCCCCGGCACTCCAGTATTCGGAATTGCCGCTCCTTCTGTGATCACTCTTCCAAGATCATGTCCCCGCTTTGTTTCCACGACAAAATGACAGTCCATCCCGGCTGTAAATCCAGGACCGACTCCGATAACAATGGGAGCATCCTCCAGCTTCGTTCCAAGATTTTTCTTTGCAAGGATCGCATCTACCTCCACATCTGGCTGATACCAGTCCATATGCACACAAGTCGGATCTGTGATGACCGGGACTTTCTGCTGCTCCAGACAGCTTTCCAGCGCTTCTTTTGTCGATACGCACTTTGCAATAATTCCTTCCACCTCGGCTTCAGACTCATAGACGGCTCTGGAAAACGCCACGTATCTGCGGATTGTCGTCGGCTCACCGGTCTCTGTCATGATCACCTGAAATCCACTGTGATATAAGCGAACTGCGATCCCACTTGCCAGATCTCCCGCCCCTTTGATCAACACACGAAGCGGACGCTCTCCTTCTATGAATTTTTTCATTTTCTCGCACACTCCGCAGTCTGTCCAGTCAAAATCTCCACGCCGTGAATCACTTCCTCCAAAATCTCCTCAAGGCTTTCCTCTACCGCCTTGGGACTTCCCGGCAGATTGATGATCAATGTCTCCTTCCGGATCCCTGCCACCGCGCGGGAAAGCATTGCACGTTTCGTATACTTCATACTTGCCGCACGCATTGCTTCCGGAATCCCCGGAACAAGCCGTTCACAAATATCAGTTGTCGCCTCCGGTGTACAGTCTGTCTTGGAAAATCCCGTTCCACCGGTTGTCAGTATCAGATCTGCCATCTGGCTATCCGCGATCACCGCCATCACTTTTGCAAGTGTCTCTCTGTCATCCGGCAGAATCTTTTTGAATGTGACCTCCATTCCGGCTTCTTCCACAATCTCACAGATTTTCGCTCCGCTGATGTCTTCCCGCTTCCCTGCATATCCAGTTGTACTGGCTGTAATTACAGCAACTCTTATTTTCATCTGAACTCCTCCTCACTTTTCTATCGATTCTATATCTATATAAATATCACGATTGCTTTCGTGATTTTTCTATTTTTCAAATACTTTTATGTTCTTTTTCCATTCTCTCTTTGTTCACGAGAACTCCCAATCTATATCACATAACTATGGCAGGTCATCGTTCTGCCCAGTCTCTCAAAATACATCGTATAATCTTCAAAATAGGTGTAACCACATTTTCTGATCAATGCGTTGGATGCCAGATTATCTGTAAATGCATCCGCAAAGCAATAATCATACTCCTGCTTAATCTTTTTTGTCCAAAACCGGAGCAGTTCTGTGCCGTATCCCTGCATATGGTATTCCTTTCCCAGAACAAATCCGACTCCTGCACACTTTTTTCCTTTATAAGGCTCTTCTTCCATCTTTTCAGGAAAAATACGAAAATAGCCAATCACCTTCTGGTCCAGAAGGATTGCAATTCCATTCTCATCTTCCACTAAATTTTGAAAAAACTCATGAAACTCCTCCTCTGATCCCAGCGCCTGATATCCGGCAGGCTCTGCGATCAATGGATCCGATAAAATGGCATGCAGCGCTGCCCCATCGCTCTCTGTAATTTTTCGATAATGAAGTCTTTCTGAAGATATCTCCTTTTCTATCATACTCTTTCTCCCCTTTGCAAATTTAAACGGAAAATGACTGCCCAGTCTCTAATTTCTAATCTGCTCTATCGTTTTTTCTGATACTGTCCCGATCTGTTCGCAAAATATAATCTCTTCCGGGCCTCCATCCGGAAATCTCCCGGCAGGAACCCGGTTGATCAGGACTTTGTAGCTTCCTTTCACATTCTTTTTCAAACCTTCATCACTTCCCGCGATATACAGAAGGTCTTCCCACTTTATTTTCTCTTCTGTTCCTTTCCTGAGAAATGCTGCTAGCATCTCCGGACGAAAACCTGCCTCCTCGATGGAGTGGCCAACTGCCGGATATCCCAACACTCCTATCACAATATCTGTTCCCGGAAAGATCACCGGCTCATGTGCGGCAGGGATTTTAATATCCTTCCCTTTTGCCCCGTCTGCCTCAACGATCAGTACGTCTGCCAGACTGCACAGCGTTTCATAACTTTCGGAAGGGATGCCACAGATTTTTCCATTTTCGCAGGAAACACCTACTGTCAGGATCCGCTTCCGCTCCAGCCGCTCTGCAAAATCTCTAAAAAAATCAGTGGAAGAGCCATACTCGCTTTCTGCATTCCACTCCACAAAGTCCTCTGTAGACTTCCACATATGTGTTGTCGTTGTGACAATGACCTTTTGTCCAAGCAGCGCCAATTCCTTTGCCAGGCGGTAACAGGTTGTCGTCTTTCCTCCCGCCCCGACAACAGAAATAATCTTATCTCTGCCCGGCAAAATCCCGACTGCATCGCAAAGGCTGCCAAAAAAAACAGGATCTCCCTGCTTGATTTTCCACACATCTGTATGCTCACACATTTTGCTTCCCGGTGCATAGTCCATGTCTTCCAACTCCTGCCTGGATGCCGCTTCTCCGAAAAAGGTATCCTGCAACTGCTGCTTCATCACCTTTTTCCCTCCAACATCCCCAGACAGTGATAGCAACTCCTTTAAGTAAACTTCTGAAAATACAACAGGATTGCCCCATTGTTCTTTATAAGTCAGACATCCAATTCCTTTTCCGCTCGCTACATATCCGCTCAAAAAAGAAACGATCGTCTCCATCTTCAGAAATGGCTGGTCGCAGACAAAAAAGCTGACTGCATCGCCTTTTCTGATTTTGCCTAAAATGCTTTGGATTCCAAGTCGGATTGACCAGGAAACGCCTTCCTCTGGTGCATCATTTCTAACAACCGTCCATCGTGCCTTTTTCATGCTTTCAAAAATTTCCTCATACTGCGTCACAAGCACTTTTTCTCCGATTGGAAGACTCTCTGCAATCTTTTCAATCTTCTCGGTCAGATGGCTGTACATCGGCTTTCCTTCAACCAGACTTAACAGCTTGTTACTTCCAAAGCGGCGGCTGTTTCCAGCCGCCAATAAAATCACATGAATCTTCACTATTTTTTCATACCCCAGTATACTTTCTCCGCAGTGATTGGAAGTTCCTTCACACGAACCCCGGATGCATTGTATACTGCCTGTGCAATTGCCGGAGATGGGGTGTTGATCACAACTTCTCCGATGGATTTTGCACCAAACGGACCGGTTGGCTCATAGCTGCTCTCAAACTCTACACGGATCGTACCTACATCCTGTCGGCTCGGAATCTTATACTGCATAAAAGAATTGCTGAAATTCTTTCCACTCTCACTGTATACAACATCTTCATAGAGAGCCATTCCGATTCCCTGCGCGATTCCGCCCTCTGTCTGTACCCTTGCAAGAGACGGATTGACAACTGTACCACAGTCTACCACTGCAACGTAATCTACCAGCTCAATTTCTCCTGTCTCCTGATCCACATCCACTTCTGCCATGCCGACCATAAACGGCGGCGGAGATACTGGAGAAGAATAGGATTCAGAAGCAAACAGTGCATCCTCATTGTTACACATAATGCGGTTTCCAATCTCCATCAGAGAAATTTCTCTTCCATCCTTTAAGCAGAATACCTTCTTTCCGTCAAAATCGACTTCTTCCCGGCTGCATTCCAGATACTGAGCTCCTTTTGCCAGGATTTTTTCTTTTAAAGTCTCACACGTCTTCATCACAGCGATTCCGGTAAGATATGTCGTACTGGATGCATAAGATCCGGAATCATACGGAGATACATCGGTATCTACTCCGGATACGATAATATTTTCCATTTCACAGTCCAAGCAGTCTGCCGCCATCTGTGCAAGGATTGTGTCACATCCTGTTCCCATATCGGAAGCGCCGATCATCAAGCTGTAGAACCCATCATCGTTGACTTTGATTGCCACAGAAGCATTGTCCACATTGGAGATTGAGGATCCCTGCATCGCCATCGCAACACCGACTCCGCGGACTTTCCCATTGCCAAGATCTCTTGCCGGGAATTTTTCATCCCAGTGCATCATTTCTTTTGCCTTTTCCAGACAACGATCAAGCGCACAGCTGTTTGCTGTTTCTCCATAGTACGCAGGCATCACCTGACCTTCTGTCACGATATTTTTCTCTCGGAGGGCAACCGGATCGATCCCCATCTTCTCTGCAAGTTCATTGACTGCCGACTCTACTGCAAATAATCCTTGTGTGGCACCATATCCACGATATGCCCCGGCAGACATCACATTTGTGTAAACAACATCGTAAGCAAACCGGAATGCTTCTGTCTTTCCATAAAGTGGAATGGATTTATGTCCTGACAGCCCTACGGTTGTCGGTCCATGCTCACCGAATGCTCCAGTGTTGGAAAGTGTATAGACATCAATTCCTTTGATGATACCATCTTTGTCTGCTCCGACACGAACCTTCACTTCCATTTCATGACGCGGCGTAGAAGCAATTTGGGATTCCTCTCTCGTGTAGACAAGCTTTGCCGGCTTTCCGGTCTTCATCGTCACGATTGCAGGATAAACTTCTGTCACAACTGTCTGCTTTGCTCCGAAGCCTCCTCCAATACGTGGCTTGATGACACGGATCTTTGATTTTGGAATATCCAGTGCATTGGCAAGAATTCTTCTGACATGGAACGTAATCTGTGTTGAGGAGACAACGTTTAATCTTCCATAAGTATCCATATAAGTATATGTGCGGAATGTCTCCATCATTGCCTGCTGGTTTGCTTTTGTATGATAAGTTCCTTCCACTACATAGTCACATGCATCGAGAACTGCATCGATATCTCCATGCTCCTCTTTTCCGCAGGCACAGAGATTTCTCTTATTATCTGCACCAACCGGACAAAGACTCTTCCAGTTTTCCTCCGGGTGGATCAAAACCGCATTGTCTTTTGCCTGATGAAAATCAAGTACCGGCTCTAACACCTCATATTTGACTTTGATGAGTTTCATCGCACGTTCTGCCGCTTCCTTCGTCTCCGCAGCGACGATTGCCACCGCATCGCCGACAAACCGTACTCTCTGATCTAAGATCAGTCTGTCATATGGACTTGGCTCCGGGTATGTCTGCCCTGCCATTGTAAAACGCTTATCCGGAACATCCTTGTAAGTAAGGATACATTCCACCCCTGGAACTTTTTTTGCATTTTCCGTCTGAATCTCCTCGATCAGCGCATGTGCATGAGGACTTCGCAGAATCTTTACGACCAGACAGTCTTTCGGTGCGATATCATCTGTGTACACCGGCTTTCCGGTCACAAGTGCCGGAGCATCTACCTTTGGCACTGCTGTATTTACAAAACTCACTACTTCGTCCCCCTTTTCATCTCTAAATATTTCTTGATCGCGCGGAGTTGTCCCATATACCCGGTACATCTGCACAGATTTCCCGCCAGATATTCCTTTACTTCTTCCAACGTCGGATCTTCTAACTCTCGCACCATCGCAAGTACATTCATAATAAATCCAGGTGAACAGTATCCACACTGCTCTGCCCCCTCTGCTGCCAAAAATGCACCGAATTCTGCCGCTTCTTCCTGAAGGCCTTCCAGTGTTGTTACCTCTTTTCCTTCCACTCTTGCCGCAAGTACAGAGCAGGAAAGAGAAGGTGTTCCATCAATCCAGACCGTACAAAGACCACAGTTTGTCGTCTCGCATCCGCATTTTACGCTATAACAGCCCTTTGCCCGAAGCAGATCAAGTAGAACGGTATCTTCCTTGATGTCGGCAGTAGTCTGTTTCCCATTTAATATAAACTTTACTTCCATCTCTAACACTCCTCCATCAATGCTTCTATCTGTCTGCGGATCAGAACCTTTGCAAGTGCTTTCCGGTATTCACTGCTTCCGCGCATGTTGCTGCCAAATGTAACCTGCTCTGTCAGCTTTTCTGCAATTTCAGCCGCATTTCTCTCATCAGCTTTCTCTGTCACAAGAACTGCCTTCATCGGTCTGGCTCCAACCGATACCTGCCATTCCTCTCCTGCTTTTGCCACACCACAGGCAATTACCGGGAAATCCGTCTTCGTTCTTCTGGAAGAAACATAGCGGATCTTTCTTACATCTTTTCGAATAATCACATTCACAAGAATATCGCGATCTCTCTTCTGACAGACAAACTCTCTGAGCGGTACAATTCCACCCTTATACAATTCTACATAGCAGTCCATCGCCAGAAAACATGTCAGAACATCGGAAAATCCAAATCTTCCAAAAATACTTCCCCCGACTGTCGCCTGATTACGGAACTGTACGCCTACAATATGTCTTACACACTCTCTTACTGCCCCATCTGTATATTGGTTAATCCCTTTATGCAGTTCCAGCTGTCTCAGAGTGCACATACACCCGATTTTAAATTCCTCTTCTGATTCTTCTATCTGATCTAATCCCATGCCGGACAGATCGATCGCAGTCTGTACCCGTCCGCTCCCGAGCCGCATCCACATCATTCCTCCAAGAATTCTGTTCGCACGCTTCTGATTCAGCTCGTATGCTTCTTCCAGACTCTCCGGCTTTACATAACTGTTTATCGTTATCAAAAAAATCCTCCTTCCAGCATTTCCCTTGCTGTTTCGTCATTTTATTACATACAGATTTATTTTATCACATTCTACTTCATATCACAATTTGTAATTTCTTTTGTTTTCCAGTTATTTTTTGTTGAAAATCCTCGTCCCTTGCGGTATGATGATTTATAAATCAAAAAATCACCGAAGAGAAGGGAAACTATACCATGCAGCTTTTAAAAGAAAGAATCTTAAAAGACGGTGTTGTCAAACCGGGAAATGTATTAAAAGTAGACAGTTTTTTAAATCATCAGATGGATATCGATCTGATCAATGAGATTGGAAAGGAATTCCGAAGAAGATTTCCAAGCGATAAGATCACGAAGATTCTCACGATCGAGGCTTCCGGGATCGGGATTGCCTGCATCGTCGCACAATATTTTGGTGTTCCTGTTGTCTTTGCAAAGAAAACACAGAGCATCAATATCGACGGGGAAGTCTACCACACAAAAGTAGAATCCTTCACGCACAAACGTACTTACGATGTCATCCTCTCCAAGAAATTTTTAAATGAGGACGACCACGTTTTGATCATCGACGATTTCCTTGCAAATGGCTGTGCAATGTTAGGGCTGATCGATCTTGTAAAAGGTTCCGGCGCTACGATCGAAGGTGCAGGAGTTGTCATTGAGAAAGGAATGCAAAATGGCGGCGATCTGATCCGCTCTCAGGGTGTTCACTTAGAATCGCTGGCAATCATCGATTCCATGACAGACACTTCACTGACATTCCGTAATTAGAAGAATCTCCCATACATCCGATGTTTGCCAGACACGGTCTGGCAAACACCCGTGATTTCTATGGGAGATTCTTTTTTTAACGAAGCATAGAAAGGAACATGCTTCCTATGGAGTTGTTTTAAAGCGCTTTCTTTATCTGCTCTGCATCACGGAGAAACTGTTCTACGTTTTCTTCCGTTGTTGCCCAGCTTGTACAGATTCGTATCACATTTTGATCTTCTCCGATCCGTTCAATATAAGATACACAATATTTCTCTTCTATTTTTTTCAATTCCTCATCCGAAACGATCACAAACTGCTGGTTTGTCGTACTGTCCTGCATTTTGTAACCTGCGTTCAGTAAACCTTCTCTAAGTTTTTGTGCAAGTTTCACCGCATGTTCGCCCAAATCAAAATACAAACCATCTTGAAGAAGCTCCAAAAACTGGATTCCAAGCAGCCGCCCTTTCGCCAGCATACCGCCTTTTTGTTTGATCAGATAGCGGAAGTCTTCCTGCAGTTCTGGATTACAGATCACAACGGCCTCTCCAAAGAGTGCTCCCATTTTCGTCCCTCCGATATAAAACACATCACAGTTTGCCGCAATGCTTTCCAGATCCAGATCATTATCCTCCGCTGCCAGACCATATCCCAGTCTTGCTCCATCCAAAAACAGATACAGCCCGCATCGATCACATACCGCTCGCAGCGCTTCCAGTTCCGCTTTTGTATAAATTGTTCCAATCTCTGTCGGATTAGAAATATAGACAAGTTTTGGCTGTGGCATATGTTCGTGAGTGGCATCCTCCCAGTGTAATCGATATACCCGCTCCACATCTTCTGCCGTCAGTTTTCCGTTTTTTCCCGACACGGATATCACCTTATGCCCAACCGCCTCGATTGCTCCTGTCTCATGGACATTAATATGTCCGGTTTCCACGCACACTGCCGCCTGATGCGGGCGAAGGAGCGCTGAAATCACTGTCAGATTTGCCTGCGTTCCCCCTACAAGAAAATGGACTGCCGCCTCCCCTTTTTTGCAAAGTCCGCGGATCAGTTCTGCCGCTTTCTGACAATAAGGATCTTCTCCATATCCGACTGTCTGTTCCATATTCGTCTCCATAAAACGTTTCAAAATTTTCGGATGCGCTCCCTCCGTGTAATCACATTCAAAATGAATTTTTTGCTGCATTTCTTTTTCCTCCTTGTATTCTTTATTCCATCAGTTTTCCGCATTTTCCGCAATATTTACTCGCAGCAGAATTTTTCGCCCCGCAATACGGACAATATCGTTCTTTTTCTTCTTTCTTTTTCTGTTTCTGTTCTTCTCTCTGTGCTTTCTTTCGTTCTGCTTTTTCTCTATGAGTTTCCTGTGCCTTTCGGACTGCCCTTTCTCCAATGATAAGAAGGACGAACAAAAGCAAAAAGACTGCCGCTGCCATTGCCGGAATCCATAAAAGCCTGAGACACTCCTGCCTTTGTTCCAATACCTTTGTCAAATCAGATACCGGAGCCGCCTTTAATACTCCGGTCAGATTTTTCCCTGAAATCTTCTCTGTCAGTTTCCAGTAACGGTACAGATACCAGCCGCTGCCAGCCATCCCTCCCAATATTCCACAGACACAAAAGCCTTTTGCCACTGCAAAGATTTTTCTTATATTTCCCCCTTTTCTGCCAGAAACGATTCCAAATATCCCCATGAGCAACGCACACAGAAACGTGGTAACAAATGTTCCTCCCAAAATCCAGAAGTCTCCCGGAAGCGGTGCTTTTTCCCCTTTTGTACCCTCCTTCTGATATTGTACAAGAATCGTTCTGGATGTCTGATTCCCAAGCGGATCTGCTGCAGTCAGTGTGATTGCATTTTCTCCTTTTTTTAGTTTGAGGGAAATCTGAAATGTCCCATCTTTCCCAATTTTTTGCTCTTTGCCATTTATTTTCAAAGTAGCATCCGAATCTGTTTTCCCAGAAAGCGGAAGCATCTTTTCTTTTACTCGGATATTCTCGTCCACTCCGTAAAGCTCCAGCATTGGCGGTACAACATCTGTGCTGATCCGTCTGGATATCCGGTAAAAACTTCCGGTTTCCCATCCATAGACAACACAGATTTCCTGCGTTTCCATATCTGCAATTTCAAATGCAGCTGTTCCGTTCTTTTCCCACTGAACCTTCTGTGACTTTTCTCCTACTGCTATTTCTGCCTGCACCTTTTTATCGCCAACATCATACGAAACTTCTGCCGTTGTCGATCCGGTCTGCTCGGGTGTGTCAATCGTAACTGTCACCCCTGGATTTAATGAGATCATCCTATCATATTTAGCCACGATTTTTCCATTGCTCATAGCGGACAATTCTACTTTCAGATCCTCTCCATCCAGATCAATGCTGACAGTCGTCGCTTTGCTGTCCCTATCAAGCTGTTCTGCATAAACAGGTTCCTTTGTATCTTTCCCCTGAAACACACCGATCACCCACTGGTCACAGGATTCCTCCGCATTGGTCCAGTCGATCTCCAGTGCACTGTCTGTATAGTCCAGTACGGTGCGAAGTTTTGCCCCGTCACCTGCTGCTGTATGTCCTTTCACAGAAAAGCCTTCTCCAGTAACTGCCGATGTGGTGAGTTCCGTCTCATCAGTATCTGTGACCACTGCATCTATCTGCAACCGATAATTTTCTCCATCGGGCAGCGAAGAAATATCTACCTCTGTTTCCAGTTTCTGGTTTGCTATACCGCTACCACTTTTCAGTTCTTTCTTCCCGTCAACCATCTCCCCGTTCATCGTCACTGCATAAATATAATATGTATATCCGATATTTTCCTCTGCAGTCACCTCTGCCTGAATTCGAATCCGCTCTTCTTTGGGCGCTTCCATCACAAAAGATCGTATCTCCACTTCCTGATACCACGGCATGACATGGACTTCCAGTTTGCTATTTGACTTTTTATCGTAATCTATGTACCAGGTGCCTCCCGGTGCATTTCGCAGATAATAATAAACTGCCCCTTGCCCTTTTTGTACCGCCGCAAAATCACTCTCTTTTGCATACACCTTCCCGGAAGGATCCGTGATAGAAACTTCCGGCGCCTCCTTATCATAAGTGAGGATTACAACAACATCTTTCTCTCCTTCCAGAGTCATCAGATCCGATCTTGCCGCCTGTACTTCTTGGAGTTCTCCCATCTGTACCATCCCAAAGCAGACAAGAACAATCAACAGAATATGCAGAAAGCCTTTTTGCATTTTCTTATACACTGCAAGTTGTTTTTCTATTTTCTTCCTTTTTCCCATACATGCTCCCTCTTTCATATCCTTTTCTTAACTCAGTGTCTTGCTCGAAAGTTCTGGATTTTCCGATGCCCATACAAGATGAATGCCTTTATCTCCCGGATCACTCGTCTGTCCATGCAGCCCGAATGCCCACACTCCGTTATGCTGCTCATAGACTCCGATAAATCCCTGTCCTTTTGCCTGCGTCTGCAAAGCCACAATCCACCAGGATACATTTGCCTCCAACTCCCCGGAAGCCCCAATTCCACACACTTTATTTGTAAGTGCAAGTTCCGCAGCTCCCCGGACATTGAAGATACAATTGTCTTTCTCCATCTTGATTCCAACACCGACTTCTCCCCGGAAGCCATTGACGGTTTCTCCCTGCATACCAAGCAACATATTTGTATAAGAAATTCCTTCTCCAAGCTCCAGTGTACAGTCTCCAATCTGAACTGCTTCCAGAAGTTTTGCAGTTGCTGCCACCGAAATATACTTTCTACTCAACTGGAATTCCAAAGATACCTGATCAAGAGAGGCAAGGCTTACATCGCCGACCCATTTTTCCAACCCTGGCTTAAATTCAGAAACCTTTGCCACCGCCACCTCAAATCCTCCTTTGTATTTCAGTTTCAGAAGTTCTCTCATATCCAGCTTGTCAATCGAACTGATTTTCTCCACACCAAGTGAAAAATCTGAAAAGGTTACCGGGACTCCCGAAATTGTCGTATTGACCGGGTAGTCTGCATACAGTTCCACGCCATCCAGTTTCCATTCTTTCCACTGCAGTTCCAGTCCCATGCCATCACATAACATCGCAACATTGACAAGTACTTTCGCAGAGACATCCCCACTTAATGTATTCAGATTTAGTTCCGCTGTATCAAGGTTACAGTAGATCGGCATATTTCCAAAGAGTGCATGATAATTTTTCTCATCTTCCTCCCCAAGACTCAGTGAAATATCACAGCCAATCTGCTTATCATTCATGATAATCTGTTCTGTATGATCAAATTTAAATGCAAACGGACTTTCAGATTCTGCTGTCTTTAAAACAGCATCCTGAAATGGAAGCTCGGTCTGTACACTGTCAAACTCAACGACTGCCTGATTTGGATACAATGCGATCTTCGCATAATCAATCCTTGAAAAATCCTGCAGAATGAATGCTCCATTTGAGACCGCCGGTTTCACCGGATACTTATCCGAGGAAGCATCTGTCAGCGGATCATTGTACAGTGTTATTTCCGAAAATCCCGGAAGGGAAGCATACATTCCATACTCTGCAAGATGCTTTGCATATCCTTTTGCAGTATTTCTATCATACTGTACATAAGATCTCCGACAGCGCATAAGTACTTCCGGATCTTTCTTCAAATCTCCTTCCAGTTGCACACTGTCCTGGAATCCAAGCCATCCATTCATCCGGATATATCCGGTCAGTTTTGTCGTGTCTCCGCAGACCTCTTTCCCGGTAGAAGTAAATATATAATTTCCATAACGAACCGTATTCAGATCTCCTGAAGTGATCACAAGCCCAGACGGGAATACTCTTCGTTCTCCATTTGCCGTCACATAAACGTCATACACTCCGCATGCTGCTCTCGCCGGAATCGTTATTTCCCAGCTTGTGTCACTTTCATATTTGCATTCCAACTCATATTCCATTGCCCCGTGAAGAGATACCGAAATCTTATTTTCTTTCTTTAAATCCTTTCCGGTCAGTCTCACCTGCTGGGGAGCAGGAGACTCATAGAGAAGCTTCGTATCTAACCCATAAAATATCATATCCTGAATCTGCAGATCACTCTCTGGTCCCAGATCTTCCTCTGTCAGATCATTTTCATACAGATAATACGATCTCTCATCATAAATCTTCCTGTGTCCTTTATGTTCCACTCGGAGTGTCCGGCTCTGTGTCATCGTGTCGACTGCCTGATATTCAATCTCATAACGGTTCTTACTGATCTGATAAATATACTGTTAGAAAGAATAGAGCGAATTTGAATCCGATACAAAGACATATGCTCCGTTTCCTGCATCGGAATAAGTACTTAGCACTTCCGACTCTACATCCGCACCAAGCCCCATCGAATACAACAAAATATTTCCGTTCTCACAGGCGGAAGTGATCTTCTGAAGTTGCTCCTCTGAAGGGATACTATCCTGTCCATCCGACATGATCACCGCGATATTCAAGGCATCTTTTTCTTTTGCCAGCATCGAAAGTGTATATTCGACTCCGCTGTATATATTGGTTCCGCTGTCAGAACGGAAAGACTCCACAGACTGCTCCAATTTCTCCCTGCTGCTTCCCGGCTCACAGACTCCTTCTAACACACCGCTTCCAAACGGAACAATCCCGATATTGACCTCATCCGCAAGCTTCCCTACAAATGTAGAAACTGCCTTCTTCAGATTCTCGATCTTCTCTCCTTCCATGCTGCCGGAATTATCGCAGCAAAGCGCAATATTTACTGTGTCATATTCCAGCTTCTTCACTTTATAATCAGGAATTTCTACCCCGCAATCAAGGATTTCCACATTTTCCCGGAACTTCTCTTCGGTGTCTGCAATCCCCTCCTCCAAAGAAACTACTGCCCGAACAGTTTCAAACTCCTTGGTATCAATTCCCGAAATACTTACAGATGCCGCCTTCTGATTCACAGTATCTGTGACATATTGTGTGAAATCTTCCTGCCTCTCTTCTTTGTTTTCCTGAAAAGTTTCTTCCTTCTGTCCATCTATATCCTGAGAATTATCTGCGATCGGAACGATATGATCAACGGTAAGTTTCGCATAGGTATCAATTTCTTTCAGCTGTTCTTTATCTTCTTTCTCTGATAAAATCCGATTCAGTTCTCCTGCCGGACCACGATAAGCATCATCCTCACTCCTTGCCACAGTATCGAGCGCTTTATCCAGACAGGAATTCGCACTTGTCTGATCTCCGCTCTCGTAGGCAAGCCTTGATGCCTGCATATAAAGCTTTGACGGTTCTTTCTCTTCTTCCTTCCCCGCTGCCTCTAAAAGTCTGTCACGCATCCAGAAATCATATGCATCTTCACTGTCATCAGATGCTTTCTCTAACTGCTTCAGCGTCTGATCGATCAGTTTCTTGTCTTCCCCGGTATACCTGTATCCCTTTTTCTGCTTATTTACCCAGGAAAGTGCCTGCTTGGCCTGCTCTGTCTTTGCCTGCAATTCTTCATTTTTACGGAGCATGGATGTGCTGATCAGTCCCTGACGATACAATTCAGAAAATACAAGCAGCTGACTGCTGTCCTCCCAGGCATTCATCTCCTGCGCAATCTCCCCATAATTTTCCTCTTGGATCTGTCCTTGCATTTTGGCAAGCTTCATCTCCCGGAGTTTCCATATCTCTCCATCCGAGACGTCTGCTTTCTTTTCTTTCTCTTCCCCATCATATTCTTTCTGTACTGCAAGATAATAGGAAACTGCATCCTCTGTCCCCGTCTGCTTTTCTGCACAGGAAGATGCCGCTTCCTTCAAAAGCGATTTTGCCTCCTCTCTCTTATCCTCATCAGCTTCCTTCTTCGCCCTCTCTATCACTTCTAGCTCTTCTTTCAGCTCATTTCTTCCAGCTGCCTTTGACTTTCTGTCAAGCAGCATCCGGTACAAGCCTTCCGCACCGTCATAGTTTTCCTGCAATCCATAAAGCCTTGCCCGCGCAAGCAGATAGGCATCATCATATACCCCCGAAGAGAGATAATTTTCCAGAAAAATTTCTGCCTCCTCATATGCCTCTTCTTCCATAAATCCATAAGCAAGTCCAATATAGACGTCCTCCAATTGCTCTGCTGATACTGTTTTCTCATCCTCTTTCCGTTCACTGCCCGTGAAAATAAATACCCCGGCAAGCGCTGTCGTAATTCCAAGCAGAACAAAAACAGCACTCCACACCAGCCTCTGCTTCCTGTGAACTACTATCAACAGACATACGATCACTAGCGCTGCAAGCATTCCCACGATCATCTGCAATCCCGTACCCATAATCCCCCTCCTTCTCATTTGTACACTGTCTCACTTTGTTTCCTCTTCTATATACGAAATTTCTCTCACCGTTTGACAGAAATAAAGTCTATCTTTATTATAACAGTTTCATTTTCTGACGTCATTATTTTTCTATGTAGGAAACAGACAAATTCATGCCGTGACCAAAAGGGGGATCCACAAATTTAAGAAGCAGGAAACCTTGCGATCCCCTGCCTCTTCATCTGTGAATATACATTCTGATCTGTTCAGGATCTTCCTCGCCCTGAACCATACAGAAAAATTCCCATCCATATTTTTCATAAAAATCTGTAAGATCCGTGATCAGATAGAGTGGTGTGATCCCTTTCCTCTTCATATCTGCTACAACTGTATGCAGTAAATGTCCTGCGATTCCTTGCCCTCGATATTCTTTTTCGGTATATACTGCACATACATTCGGTGTAAGGTCTTTTCTGTTATGAAAATCATTTACAATCACCCCAAGACCTCCCACAATATTGTCCCCATCCAAGCACAAATACCAGCCATATTCTGTCTCATGACAAAGATAAGCTTCCATACATTCCAGATATGCTTCTTTTGGTACCCCCCCATTTATCATGAAACCAGATCGCCGCCTGCTCCTTCAATTGAGGCTTCTGCCTCAAGGTAATATAAGTGTATTCCTTCATTTTTCTCCTCACTTTCCATTTATCTTCGAACATAAACCAAATCTGTCATCCCGTTATATGTTTGTGTTTTTATCAGCTTTAGTTTTAATTCTCTGCCTGCAAGGTTGTCAAAAAGCCGGATGCCAGAGCCAAGGATTGTTGGAATGATTGTAATATAGTAACAATCAATCAGATCTTCCTTTACCATTTGCTGAATGAGATTTGCACCTCCACAGATCCAGATATCTCTTCCGTCTTTCTCCCTTAAACTAGTGATCAGATCAGCTGGATCCCTGTCGATAAATTGAACATTTTTTGTAGATTTATGTTCTTTGTGTGTGAACACATAGGTTTTCAAATTATGATAAATCCATTCTTCCGGAGAAAGCTCCGTGACAATTTGATGATACGTCTTCCATCCCATCAGAACGGTATCAATATCTTTTATGAATGCAGAGTAGACATCAACATCCTCACTTTCTTCTCCTTGTCCACCCAACCAGTCTACACCGCCTTCGCTGTCAGCAATGTACCCATCCAGACTCATTGCGATAAATAAATTCACTTTTCTCATAACACTGTCCTCCAACTTCTGCTTTATCTGTCTGCTCATTTCACTTCTGTTTTCTATGCCGAAAATAATTTATCTTTTCTTTTTCGGCTTCGGTGCTGGTAATTCATCATACATAACGTGAAACAGACCTGTTAAAAACTCCTTACTGTCAACTTCTTCGACCAACAGCATCTCTTTCGCTCCATCATAAGGCAATTCATATGAATTTCTTGTGTACTTCCACGCTCTTCGTAAGACTGAAATTTTCTGTAATTTATTATATTTATTTCATTATTATATTTGATTATCTCATGCGATTGTTTTCTCCCCAAACACATAGCTGATCTAATACTTCCATGAGAGATTTTCCCCTTTCGCTCAGACTATACTCAACCTTTGGGGGAATCTGAGGATATTCCTTGCGTATAATGAGCTGGTCCTTTTCCAACTCTTTCAGATTTGTTGCAAGAGTTTTATCAGAAATTTTGTTAAGATACCTGCGAAGCTCATTAAATCTAACCACTTCAAATTCCATCAGACAATATAGTATTACCATTTTATGCTTACCAGAGATTAACGACAAAGTGTAACTAAAACCCGTATCTTCAAAATTTGCGTTCTCAATATAAGATTTTATCATATTACTTTCTCCCAAGATAGTACCTATCAAAAAAGATGGTACTTGTATTTCCTCGTGTGTTTTTCTATAATTATATGTAAGAACACAAAGGATGTCAATACAAACTGAAAAGTGAGGGATTTCGTATGAGAAAAATATTAAAACAAACCGAGGGAATTTTTCCGATGCCGGTGTTGATGGTTGCCACATATAACGAAGATGGAAGCATCAATGTGATGAATGCCGCTTGGGGAACTATGCAGGCTCGTGATAATGTCGTACTTCAACTGACTGAGTCTCACAAAACCGTCCAAAACATCAAGGAACGAAAAGCTTTTACAGTCAGCATCGCAGATGCAGCTCATGTTGTTGAAGCTGACTATTTTGGTCTAGTATCAGGAAATCATGAAAGCAAGAAATTTGAGAACAGCGGTATGACAACTACAAAATCTGAGACTGTTGACGCTCCTGTTATCAACGAGTTTCCTATCTGCATGGAGTGTGAATTTATTGAATATCAGACTAATACTTATGGCTGTGGTGTAATCGGTAAGGTAGTTCGCATTACGGCAGATGAAAGTGTCATGAACGGCGATACTATTGATATGTCACTGGTAAATGCCATTGCTTTTGACCCTTATACACATGGATACTACAAAGTAATGGAAAGAGTTGGCGAAGCATTTAAGGATGGACTTCAATTAAAACGATAGTCGCCAAATACTGAAAGCAGGTCTCTTGAATAAATGACCTGCTTTCAGACTTATTTATGTATTATCAATTCTACAACTTCAAATTTTCCTATTTCTTTATCATCTTTCTAAACTAGGATTTTACTTCTCCAACAATTTCAAAAAACGCTTATCATTCATCTGTTCATTCGTAATATAGTTTCCATCTAAAAATAATGCATATGTTGTGATTGGCGTCGGAGCATTTTGTGCTTCCTCTTTACTCTGCAAGTGAATTGCTTTGAATTGTATTGCTTTTTCTTTTGCAATCCCCTCAATTGCAGGAACATACTTCGCATTAAACGGACATTGACTTGTATAATACAAAACATACCCCATTTCATCAGTATGAGGATGTTTCGCACATTCTTTGAATTGTGGCAATGTGGCATTTTCTACAAACGGTAAATACCATAATTGAATACCGTTATCAGCTTCATCACAAACTCGAAATCCTTTATACTTCAGAAATTTAGGGTCAGCTAAAAATGGTTTCTTCTTTGCCGTTGCTAAAATACACAATCCTTTTTTCCCTTTGTTTTTACTGTCCTCCATACAAGCATTTAATAAATCTGATGAATAACCATTCCCTTTAAACGAACCCGCAACCCACAAACAATCAATATACATATATCCATCTGCTGAAATCGGATTCCATGCATTTTCAGCAGGGATATATTCAATAAAACACTTTCCTCTTTCTGTACTTTTGAGAAAAACTAAACCATCTTCAAACCGTTCTGACAACCATGCTTTTTTTGAAGATACTTGAATATCATTGTTATTAGAAATGGCACAACATATATGCTCTTTTTCAATATTTTCGTTCGTAACCTTAATATATTCCATTATATAAAACCTCCGTGAAATTCAAAATTTTTCTTACTCTAATCATATTCCTAATATTGTAAAACAGTCATATTCTTTAAATACTTCTTGAAGCCATTCATCCGCTTCAAAATAGATTTCTCGAACAGTAGTGCTTTTTAATTCTATAAATTGTCCAATTGCCTTCCACTCTACATTTGATATTTCTGTTTCACCAAATGGATTATAGGAAGGAACCACCTTTAATATGGCATCAATAAACTCTTCGTTTTGAAAAACTATATCATCATGTAACAATATAGAATCTGTTTTCCAAAAAGATTCCCCGTCCCATTTTCCTTTATAGAATTCATAATAGCACGTACCTTTTCTATCTTTATCTTTTATAAAATATTTCACGTTGTTTTCCTCAAAAACTTTAAATCTTTACATCATTCGAATCACTATACTAGGTTAAAAAATCCATCATCCAACTATGTTCAGCAACACTTTCCTGACGTCCTTTCGATGTATAACAATGTCTGGTCGTATCTTTCAATCTCTCTACTACAGCCAATGCCTGCAACAATTCTTTCCTTACATCTTAATTTCTCCTTCAAATCCTGATTTCCTATTTTTATCATCTTTTTAAATTAGAATTTGATAAGCTCCTCTAAGAGATTATGTTTCAATTTTCTTCTATGTATTTCACTACTCTATCTATATTTCCGCTTTCATATTCATCATGTGTCAATTCGAAACACTCATCCTTATTAACATTGCTATAGTCTATATACCTAGCAATATCTTCCGGAATTAAAAACAAGTTTACTCCTTCTCGTTTCAGCGATTGTAAATCTCCATGATTGACATCAACAATTACTTCCGCTTCCCAACTTTTCGCTTCAATCACAGACTGTAAATTCTCTTTTAATACAGTACTTCTCTTTTTCTTTAAAATGTTAAAATGCCCATCATGCCCAATCTGTGAATTTCTCCCATTCGTTACATATGGTACAATAGCTATTTTTTTTATCATTAACTTGTCCTCCTTTTCCACTTCTTATAACTTTTAATTTATACCAACAACTTCAGATTTGTTGCTTACATTATACTCTACCAACCTAAAGAATGGAAGATGTTTTCCTGCTCCCTAAAGCAAAAGCACCTGTCATTTTCAAAACGAAAACAGCAAGTGCCTTAGAGTTCCATATCCTGTTTTTTGCTTTTTCCCGGAATTGTCCGGCTGACTTCACGCTCTGCCATTACTTTCTTTTTGCGGCTCAACTGCTCTATAATGGAACTTTTGGCTTTCTTCTTAATTTGCTCCGTTCCGGCTTTTTTGACCTCCGGTTTCATCAGCGTGGTTTGGATTTTCTGAATGGTTGATTTCATAGCATTTGTGATTCTGGCAATCACGCCCTCCAATCGTTTCACTGCATACTCAACTTCTTTCTTTGAAGCCTTACGCTCAGGGGAGAGAACCCACGACTTAGACTGCTCCACCAGCTTAATATCCTCCTTGTACGTTTCCAGTTTCACAGTATCAGCAACGATCTCAACCGCCTTGTCATAAGCAATATCGGCAACCTCGTCCACCAGAGCTTCCACATCTTCAATCTTCATCGTGAGTTCTTCCAGCTTTTGCTCCTGTGCTGCCAGTTGCTCCTTTTGCTTGAAAATAATGTAGTCCTGTTTTTCCAGATAAGCACGACCACCATATTCCGGTTCTTCTTCCAGTTGCAATCCATGCTTTTTCGCCACATCAAACAGCAGCACTCGGCAAGCTGAATCGAAAGTCACCTTGCGGTTGTTTTTTCTTCCGACTGGCTTCTCCGGTTCCGGCAGTTCAAACTCCAGTGCTTCCAAAGCCTTTTCCTGTTGTGGGGCAATCTCCCCATATTGATTTTCACAGTCGAACACATGACGCTCATGAATATGAGGTGTACTTTCATCCAAGTGCAGCGCCCAATTCAGGATATGGACATGAAAGCCGAAACGCTCATTTACGATTTCCATAAATTCTGTGACAATCTCAATGAGCAGTTCCGGCGGAACATGATTGTCAAGCGTTCCAATCTGATAGACCGTTTCCTCTGGACAGCTCATTTTCCTTTTCGGGATTTTTGAAATTGCGGAAGCCATTGTAACAGTCCCAATAGAGATTTTGTTTGGCTCGTTCTTCATCAATGTGTTCGCTATTGGCAATGTCAAAACTGTGGTCATTGTGCTTCGGATTATAAACGCCATTCTTTCCGGCTCGCCCATTGTGTCTTGTTAATTTCACATGAGTTCCTCCTTTTCTTTTTGATTTCCCCGACAGGGGAGAAGGGCAGCGAAGCTGATTCCTTGCAGCTTTCTGCGTCAAGTAATATACCCAGTATTAAGTGGCGAAACGCCATTTAACTGGGCAAGGTTGCCGCCCTTAACCTGCACAGGGGTATTGCATTCCCTGTACCCATGCACAAAGGGTTGCACCCTCTGTACTCCCGCCCGAACAAACTGACTTCGCCCCGTCCCAAGCTACGTCAGTTCCTTCGGTTTTTCAAAACAGTCCACCGGACTATTTTGCAAAAAGAAAAACCGACGCATGATCGTTTTACACTCAATACATCGGTTTCTTCATCTGACCTTAACGGTCATATTCAATTGTGGCAGATTACTGATTACTGATTACTGATTACTGATTACTGATTATTGCTTTGCATCGCTTAGATAATCGGTTTTCCCTCTTTTTCCATTCGTTTTATGAAGTTATCAAAGTGGTCTGTCATACCATCAACAAAAAATGCTTTTTTCTTTCTCTCATTAACATACACATTCAAACCACCGCGTTTCATTTTACAATATGATATGTTTGATATTTTCCAATGTCTTCTAAAAATAAACATTTTAATAACCGTGATATTATCTTCTTCAACTTTTATCTCCCACACTCCTTTTAATGGAGCAATCATACCACAAAAAGTAACTCCAAACCAAATAATAGAAAATGGGATAATGATCATCAAATATCTTTTAGAACAAAAATTTTCAGGTTCACTCCAAAAGCCCCAAATAAAGACAACAAGTACAAACAAAGCACCTATTGCACATATAAATGATACATCTGATACTGTTCGAATAGAGAAATTATTTAAAGATTTTGTTGTTTTATGATTTCTTTTTTGCATTATATCTAAAACAAATAAGATAATATATGCGGCTAGAATTGTGCCTATATATTTCATGGCTTACCTCCAAAACTTCAAATTTATAATTGGATCAGCACAAATAGTAACACACTTAAAACCAGTATGATCAGACCCGTTACAATAAATACAGCAGATATCGTGCTTCCCAGAACAGGTCTGTCAACATAACATCTTTTAGGATTGTTGGGATTATAGTAAACGGACATCTTGCTGCCAATAGACCACAGCTGTTCTGCTAATTCACGCAAGTTTGCAATCGCTCCCGTTTTTATATGCAGCCAGCCTTTTTCATCTTCATAGACGCCTGATGCTACATGTACGGATAGTCCAGATATCCGCTTTGTCAATATCCCACGAAATTTTTTCTTTGCTGTGTAACGATTTCCATCCACAACATATTCCACAATCGGATTCATACTTCCGCCACCCGGAAACTGATATTGCACAACAGCGCCTTCTATCTTTTTCGTACACTGCTTCATTTGTTTCTTTGTTACGATAGTTATCATCACTCCAAAGAAAATGAAAAGTACTCCTACCCCTCCAACCACTAGAAATCCTAACCATGCAATTTGCATTTTTGACATGATATCCGCCCTTTCCATAACCGATAAATCAAATAAACAACGAGTGGAATTGCCCCGACTGCCCCGGCAAGTGTGTAAATAGGCCAGGTAAGAAACCCAATAATAATTTTAGGAGCAGCTGAAGTCAGCCACTTTTTAGCGATATGAGAGAAAAATATCACCCCCGCAGGTATCCCGGAAAAAAGCATTCCAAACGAAATGATGCTCCGAGGAAATCCGATCGGTTCCGGAACCGGCATGTCTTGACTTGCCCAAAATGCAATATATTCGGGATCACTGACTTGTTTCATCTGCGTAACTGCCACAAAATAGCCGATCACGCACCCTAAAATCAAAAATGTGAAAATATATAAAATCTGTTTTTGCTCTTTTTTCATACTGGATATCCTTTCCTTTTTCTTACCAATACCGGTAAACCGGCATTTTACTCAGGTACATCTATGGAATAACTCAGGCAGTCGCCTCTCTTATCGCTTTTTAGATCATTGTAATACCACATATAGGTTACTCTGCCATATTCATCAATTTCAATGACACCGTCCGGCTTTTGTCCTTCGATTTCTAATGTATAGATTTCTTTTTCATGCGCATATCCAAACACAAAACGAGTATCCGGATAGTTTGGATTTAAGTCTTGTTGAAAATCACTCAATGTTAAAATAGAATGAAGAAACTTATGAAAATCTGAGCTATATCTACTGTCCGGCTTCGCAGTAGCTTGTGTGGAAGTGATAAACGCATAGCGTGTATTTCCATTTTGTAGTTGCTTTTTTAAGCGTGCGAATACGAATCCCTGCACCGGATCATCATTTGTTCCTGCCCGATAAAAAATCGTATCATACTGCTCACCATTCCATATATGAAAAGTTTCATCCACATGATTAAGAAAATCATCCGGAACAGAAAGTTCCTCATTTTCTGCTTTGAGAGGAGAATGTAAAATAGCTTTTTCGATAGAGTCGTAATAGGTAAGCTCTGAATCATTTTTATCATAATCACTCATCGTAAATGCTACATACTCATTATCTTTATTTTCCTCCTCTGGAATATAAGTATAACGACCATTTTCAATGTGGTCATCATATTCAAAATCAACAAATAATCCAATACCTATCAGAACTACAAAAATCAGAAAAACGATTCCAATAAGAATAAACAATATTTTCAAAAATTTTTTCATGGCATATCACTTCCTTGTCCTACTGTTTTTTATATTTCTTCTCGATAAACAAGCTATAAATTACCATAAATACTATCGTTTCAATCATTACACCAAATACTGACAGCAAAATATATGGAGTATTTTGAGCACTTAATAAAGGTATTCCTAACACAACAAAAAGCATTCCATAGAAAATAAACAATTTACCCAGTGCATGATTATATCCCTTTATATCTCTCACTGGAAAAGCCTTCATGTTCGCCCAAAAAGCAACCGCCTTTTTTGAAAAATAAGCACATACTCCTATGCCAATCAGAATACAACCAACGATTGCCCATACTATAAATCCTATCATTCGTCCGCCCATATCATATCCTCGATTTCACAAATTTAAGTTCATCTCTCCATATTACTGGAATCTATTTATGCTTTACTCTACTGATAAGTTCTTCAGCAATAGCGCTAAAAAACATACAAATACCACACACTACTCCCATATAAATTTCTATTGTTTTGCCAATGTACTTCGTTCCTGATTTTGTCAGTTCATAAATAGGTATTCCAAATATTTTAACAGGCAATGTATCTACACTTGTGCTATATACATTAATGTCCCCAAAATAAATTGCGACACTCATCAATATTATTGCGACCACAAATCCAATTACCAACACAACTATGATTTTTATTTTTTCTTCATTTATTTTTACCTCATCAGATTCTAATTTAAAATATCAGCACTTGGAAATCTTCTTCATAGTATCTTTTCTAATTTCTTCTCTCAAATCAGACAAGTATTTGGAAAAGCCCACTCTGTCATCCGCATAGGTTAAATTTAATTCAAACTCATTTTCAGACCATGTCGAAATATCAGAAAAATTATGTTGGATCAACGCCTCCAGGCTATCAATTGCTTTATAGATTTTGGCTTCGATTGTCTGCTTTTCTGCCATTTCCTTATACAAGTCTTTCATTTCCTTTTTAGTTGCTTCCGGCAATGTATCTATCCAGGCATTCAACAGATGTTCTTCTGTATCTTCATGTTCTTTTGTTTTTCTAAATGTAGGAATATCACCCGTAAAACATTCCCCTAAATCATGTATAATACACATTTGGATAATTTTATTTATATCGGCATCTGGAAATTCATTTTTCATAAAAAATGCCATGAGAGTCATCATCCAACTATGTTCAGCAACACTTTCCTGACGTCCTTTCGATGTATAACAATGTCTGGTCGTATCTTTCAATCTCTCTGCTACAGCCAATGTGTGCAATAATTCTTTTCCTTCCATCTTAATTCCTTCCTTTAAAATAAAAAAGTTATCTCTGAACAAAATATACTTTATCTTTATCATGTACACATCCATATAAAAAACGATTATTGTCTGGACTAATATTTAAGTCTTGCAATCAATTCTAAGATTAACTGCTTATATAAGGAACTAAAAAAACAAATATACCCAGCGCCATCAAAAATATACTCATAAAAAAATAACGTGGTAAAAATCGTTTCAAATAGGAAGCTCCATCTGTACTAATGTATATTTTCATCTGTTTCCCCATATATTTCCTTTTAAATCTTTTTAACTGTGTCTTTTCAAAAAATAGAAATATTGCCAATCTATTTAGTGGCTCGACTTTTATCTTTTTTCCCTCATGCTCTGTTATGAGATGAAATACCACCTCAGCTACTTTCGCTCTACCTACAACTTCTATATCATATACTTCTCCTATATATAAAGTTGAATGTATAAGCTTAAATACCGCAAAGGTAAATAGAATCCCTCCCATAAGAAATACACTCCCACACAAAATCACCCAAATAATTGTCCCCAAAAACATCATCAGCTCCATTCTTTACATAAATTTCAAACTCATTTATTTCTGTTATTTTAGATTGTTTTCTGTAATCTTTAAGCTGGCTCATCTTTATCTACTACTACCCACTCATTATTAATTTTTTCTATATAAAGTAAAACTGGACCATCTCCTGTATGATTGATTATTTCTCCCTCTCTGCCATAACGAGTCACCGTATAAGATAACCATACATGTCCTGTGTTTTTTGTTATTATAGTCGTAAGATGAGTTACTTTGCTTTTTTGTGATACTGGTTTCTCACTTCCCTGATTAAACCAGTAAAAATATTTTAATTCTCCTACTTCTTTAGTATCTTCTGAATTTCCCATATATGACAAAACTATTTCTATTTGTTTTGCTATTTGTTTTCCTATTAATTCTTCTTCGCTTGTACTTTTGTGGTCAATTTCTAAGTATAATTTTTCTCCATAAAATTCTTCTGCCCATTCATATTTTTCATACAATGAATTCTTTGACTTTACTTTAATGAATATAAACAATACATTTACTATGATAATGCAACCTGCAACCCCCAAATAAGCCCATCTATATTTTCTTTTCATCTACGCCTCTCCTTTTATTTAATATCACAATTACTCAAAAACTAAGATAAAATTCTCACCTTTACTTTTCACTGTTCTATAAACTGGGATTTTGCTTTCCTTACTCTTTGTCATCATCATTTTTTCTCTTCTTTTTTGAATCATAAAGAGTGCCTAAAAAAAGTCCGGCACCTACACCTATTGCAATTCCTGTACCAATATTATCATATACAGCACCTAAAGATGTACCAATAGCAACGCCAATACATATTCCCATCGTCAACCCATTATTGTTTTCATTAGATGTCTTTTTCATATAATCACCTCAAATTCTTCTTTGTCGATATTACTGTCAATGGTAAATAATTTTTGTCCTTTGACATAGACACGTATAGAACCTTTCTTTCTCTCACATTGCGTAATATCTTCAAAGTGAAAAACCTTTTTTCTCCCCAAAGTAGAATGCCATGTAATTTCATCTCCGTTCACTTCGAGTTTCCACATCATCATATCCACTGATCCAATGAAAGAAATCGTAAAAAAGATGCTAAAAGTAAGTGGCGAAAATAAATCATCTTGCTGAATAGCACTTGCTACCATAGCCCTCCCAAACAGAAATACAGCTATAACAAAATAGGAATGTATTTCATTTTATCCTGTCGTAACGGATCCTCTACCCTCACGTGAAAATACAGCCATGTCCATGTGCATAACCGCCAAAATAACCCATTCAAATTCTAATTCCGAATCTAATTTTTCGATTACATATACTGAATTGTTAGAATTTTTCAATCTTTGCAACACATTGACGCTCTATATCCTCTATTGTCCATAAATATTTTTTTAGAGGACGAATCAGATCTGTATTTGTTGTGTTTATTAGAAAACATTATCTGACTATTTGCTCTCTATTACATCCTCAATGATTTCAAAAGCTCCGTTCGCAAAATTTATTTTTCTCTTGTCTAATAGCTTTCCGTTTTGCGAAACAGATACGCAAGCTATATGTAATTGATCTTCCTTTGTTGGATCCGGGTTTCCCATTGAAGTTGTCCACTCTACATCAATATCTGATTTTGTGATACTTGTGTCAGATTCCACTTCATATTGCAATGGTTTGAAAAATGCTGAAGTGGATTTTGAAGTCACTATAATCACATTATCACTATTTTGATAGATTTCTACTGTATGATAGACAACATCTTTTTCATTTTCAACATAATCCTTATTCGGGGAAATTGTTTCCTCAAAGATTCGTTTGCCCTTGCCGATCACCCCTGAATCTTCTGATTCTTTGGAAGAACAAGCTGTTGTTCCCAACATACATAAAACTAGAAAAAATACCGCCAACATTACTTTGAAATATTTTTTTCTCATGATAGCTACTCTCTTTCTGCAAATTTTCATCTTCGTGTTGATGAAAATTGTTATTCTATACGAATATTGACTGGTTTCACTATAAGTTCCCCGGCACCTTCTACCTCGTACCATTTTCCTCGTTCTAGTTGAAGTGTTTCTGATACCCCAGATGTAATATAATCGATTTCATAAGTTTTCCCAGTTTCAACATCTGTAAATCTGACTTCTGTATCAACAGTACCATTTACTTTTACTCTTCCATTAACAGGTTGTATTTGCTCACTCTTTACTGTTTCGTTACCTGAAAGTGTAAAAGTATGCACTCTGATATAACTGTTATAACTTATCCCAACAATAATGATAGCAAGTGGAATCGCAATTCCCACTACTCGTTTCCATCTGTTTTTCATTGCAGCACACCTCCTCGTAAGAAAAAAGATGTTTTCAATAATCCATTTTGTTTCCTCAATACTGAGATGAGGTTCTTTTGCATATGGACGCAACATACTTCTTTGTGTAGTAATGCTGGAACTTTCGCCCTGTAATCCATCATCTCGGCTCAACCTAAGATAAAATGCAGTATTGTAAATCTGTTGTTTCATGTCAGTTATCCTGCTTTATAACTAACCATATTTACAATACCTGCTTGTAAGTAAAGTATAACATGGGTTATTTTTCACATTCAATCTATTTCTTACAACTGCACCGCTTTTATGCGATTGCCTTCTTTGTCTTCCTCTGTTTCCAATTCCACACTTGTTATTTTTCTTTTGAAATCAACTTAAAAACGGCGGAAAAATCTAAAAGATTTTCCCACCGCCGTGTCTGGAGCACTTCGCCTTTCTATTCATTTTTTATCTCTATCATCTTATTTAAAGCTGAATACTACAAAGAAAACTCCTTATCAAATAAAGTCTTACACTTTTCAATAGTATTTTGTAAATATTCATCTTGTAACATATAGTAAATATATTTTCCTTGTCTTTGACTTTTTACTATACCATTAGCTTTCAATATATTTAATTGGTGGGAGACTGCTGAATGAGACATCTCTAATTCTTCCGCTAATTCTCCAACACATCTTTTTGTTTTTAATTCAAGCACTATCCTTAGTCTTGTAAAATCTCCCAGCGTTTTGAAAAATTCCACCAATTGCAAGCAATCTTCTATAATAAGTTTTTTCATTTTCATCTAAATTATAAATTATGCACTCTTAATGCTCTAATAGCATTTAATATTGCAATAATCATGACACCAACATCTGCGAAAATAGCAAACCACATATTTGCAATACCTATTGCACCTAGTCCAAGACATGCAAATTTAATAACCAATGCAAAGATGATATTCTGATATACAATTCTAAGGCATTTTCTCGAAATCTTGATTGCTTTAGAAATTTTTAGTGGATCATCATCCATAAGAACTACATCAGCAGCTTCAATTGCCGCATCAGAACCCATTGCACCCATTGCAATTCCGATATCAGCACGAGTCAATACAGGTGCATCATTAATTCCATCTCCGACAAAGGCTAGTTTATCTTTCTCTGCTTTTGTGGAAAGCAGTTCTTCTACTTTTGACACTTTATCTGCTGGAAGTAATTCGCTGTATACTTCATCAATTCCAAGTGATTGTGCTACTTGGTCTGCCACACGTTTTGCGTCTCCTGTAAGCATTACTGTTTTTTCTACACCAGCTTTTTTCAATTCCGCAATAACTTCTTTTGAATGTGGTTTTAATATATCAGAAATTACGATATGTCCAGCATATTCTCCATCGATTGCCATGTGAATGATTGTTCCAACGCTATGGCAATCATAATAATCCACACCTATTTGTTTCATAAGTTTGCTGTTTCCAGCAGCCACCTCATGACCGTCTACTTTGGCAATAATTCCATGTCCGCTGATTTCCTTTATATCAGAAACTCTACTACGGTCTATCTCTTTCCCATAGGCTTTTTGCAAACTCTTACTGATTGGGTGAGAAGACGCACATTCTGCCAAAGCAGCATATTCCAAAAGTTTCTTTTCTTCCATCTCATTGTGATGAACAGCACTTACTTCAAATACACCTTGTGTCAAAGTTCCTGTTTTATCAAACACTACATACTTTGCCTGTGATAAAGTTTCCATATAGTTAGAACCTTTAATCAACACACCTTCTTTACTAGTATAACGAATATTAAATAATTGCTATATCAAACGGATGCCGCTTCCTCTTCACTGATTTCATCCATTTTATATTTCCAGTGATAAATCACA
>NZ_SLZV01000012.1 GCF_004346095.1 Faecalimonas umbilicata
CGTGCAAAGTCAGTAATCTTATTCTACACTGAGGTATTTTTTTCTCAACCTTCTTTCTTGGAATTCCTTATATTTGAATTATACAGGAAGCTCCTCATATTTATTTTATATATGTTTAATCATTCATATGATCTTTTTAAATTTGCACCCCTTTTGCTTTTACATCGGGGTGCATTTTTTTCTAAAGTTCAATCTCACAATCTGGCTCTACTTTTTTACAAGCCTTTAAGACATCATTCATAACTGCTTTTGGTTCTTTTCCATCTTCAAACTCCACAATCATTTTTTGTGTCATAAAGTTTACAGTTGCATTTGCTACTCCAGCTGTCTTTTTTGCTGCATCCTCCATAAGATTTGCACAGTTTGCACAGTCAACTTCGATTTTGTAAGTTTTTTTCATGATAAATATCTCCTTTCGTGATTGCTATTTAAACTTTCATTTAACAATTAAGCACTTGTTTAATCGTTGTAGCTATAGTATAATTCTGTTGTAGCCTAAAATCAATAGAGATACGTGATTACCTGCCAAACGGGCGAAACACATTTCTAAATAGAGCAAAAGAAAGGAAAATTGTCTATGTCTTATACGAAGTTACCACATAACCATCATAACGAAACAGATCATACTGCGTTATTAGAACAGCTTGATGATATCCAACACTTTCAAATCGTTTCAGAATTATTTAAACAATTAAGTGATCCTACACGTATTCGTTTATTTTGGCTTTTATGTCATTGTGAGGAATGTGTCTTAAATATATCTGCAATGATGAAAATGACAAGCCCTGCCATATCCCATCATCTTAGAGTACTGCGAAACAAAGGATTGATTTCTAGCAGGCGCATAGGAAAAGAGGTTTATTATAAATCATCAAACACAGAACAGAGTATACTGTTACATAAAATGATTGAAAAAATTTTAATGATTACATGCCCTGAACATAAGGAGTAAATAATATTATGAACAACGAAATCGTACCATTAGAAAAAAGTGATCAAGAATTTTCTCAGAAATATCATCTCGCTAGTTATGATTTATATGAAGGTATAAATCTTGCTTTTATGTCATTGACTGGCAGAAAACAAACTGATACACATGAGCCATTAAAACATATATTAGAAATCAATTACTGTCATAAGGGAAGAATTGGGTGGAAAATGGCCAATGGAAATAGCATTTATTTAGGTGAACACGATTTTTCACTGCACACAATGGAATATTGTTCTGCTTCTATAATAACTTTACCTAATGAATACTATGAAGGAATCAAAATTTATATTGATTTAAATATCCTTTCAGAAAAAACACCAGAACTGTTAAAAAATACTGGTATTACAGGAGAAAGTATACTTAATAAATTTTGTAAAGATGGAAATTTTTCAGTTTTCATTGGCAATGAAGAAACTGACGCTATCTTTTCAGCATTCTATCATCAGCCAAAAGAATTTCAACTTGCATACTGGCGAATAAAGGTGATAGAACTCTTACTATATCTAAGTAAATTATCTATTGATACAGAAAACAGATTATCTGAATATCAATCTGAACAAGTTGAAATTATTCGCAATATCCACAAATACCTTTTAGATAATCTGAGCCAGCGAATAACAATAGATGAAATGGCATGTAAGTATCTTATCAATCCTACTACATTAAAATCTGTCTTTAAAGATGTATATGGTACTTCTATTGCCTCACATATAAAAGAACACAGAATGAAATTTGCAGCCCGTTTGTTAATGGAAACACCAAAAAGTATAAAGGAAATTGCAAAAGAAGTAGGATATGAAAGCCAAAGCAAATTTTCTAAAGTTTTTAAAGAATATTACAAAGTTTTACCGACAGAGTATCGAATGTTTCACTCAAGCAAATTAAAATAGAATTGATTGGCTATATAACAGCTTTCAACCAGTGTTTTAATGAATACCTAATATTCTTTCATATTTAATTACAAAACCATCACTAATGTTCCAACACCAATTAAAATACACCCTATCAAAGATTTCATTGTAAATTTTTCGTGTAAGAAAATAAAGGCAAGTGCCAAGGTAATGACTACACTTAACTTATCAATTGGAACAACTTTTGAAGCTTCCCCCATCTGTAACGCTCTGTAATAGCATAACCAGGAAGCTCCCGTAGCCAATCCGGATAGAATCAAAAATACCCAGCTTTTTCGACTGATTTCTGATAATCCGCTTTGTGTATGAGTCAAAAATACCATTCCCCACGCCATCATTACCACTACAACAGTTCTTATAGCCGTGGCAAGATTAGAATTTACTCCATCAATACCAATCTTAGCCAGTATCGAGGTCAATGATGCAAATATTGCTGATAGTAGTGCAAATATAAACCACATAAATTTCATCTCCGTTTCACGCTTACAGATTTGCGGCTTCTTTATCAAAAATTATACCATACACAAAATAAACCGTCACTGTTTTTTGTACCTTTTTCATATATTGTAACAACAGATTCTGACAGTGTCTTATCCTTCTCCTGACAAGAAAAATCCGGTCAGGGATCTGCCGCCACATACCGCAGATACATCCTCGACCGGATTTTTTTCTTCCTTATTGTAATTGTATATAGGTTTAACAGCTTTATAATTTTAATATTTCTCTTAGCTTTTTCAGTGACATCCGGTAAACAATCAGCTGATAAATACAGATTATAACTGCAAATCCTACTGTACATCCAAATGACATCCACTCCGTACTCTGGATTCTTTTATCATTTCCGATATAGATGATCATCAGAAATGATAGGATCAGAAACAGTCCGATTGCCGTCGGAAGCACAAAGATTTTCCGGAGCTGGTTCTTGATACAGCGCATGATATAAGTATTTTTCGCACCAAGTTTTCTCAAATCGTCAAACATTTTCTGATTCTGCACACCGATCGTAACGCTTCGTGTATAAGCGATGATCCCGATTGCTGCCAGGCAGATGCAGGAGACGTAGAGAAAGGTCAAGATCATAATTCCGCTCTCGTGAAGATAAGTTTTCATCTGGATCGGTTGAATCTCCGGATTGAATTTCCAGTCATGGTATAAATATGGATCTTCTGGATCCATCGGCTCTGTCATCCGATAGTGATAAGGTTCTCCGGCAGCTTCTGCCCGATCCTCTTCAGCTTCGTTATATGCATTCAACACTGCCATATCTTTGCCTGCACGTCTGACATACTCTTTCCGAAGTTCGATTGCAAAATCATACACATTTTCACTCTCTTCCACATCAAAGAAAATCTGTTTCATCTGGCGCTGTTCTGTCATCTGTGCCGTGATCGTCTGGAAGTCGCTGTCATTTAAAATATAGCGGTGTACATTTGCACGGTAAAACATGCGGTCTTCCACTGTTTTGGCAAATTTCAGATTCAGCTGTGCTCCGGTTTCCTGATTTGTCACAAGATCCATATCGGTATATTTCTCCCAGAAGTTTTCTGTCTGCTCCGGCAGGATAATCTGTGCAAATGTTCCTGGCTCTACCTCCACTTTTGTCCCGGTATACTGCTCATAGACAGATGCACTGATAAATTCTCCATAGGCATATGTCTCATAATAATCTTCGATCAGCTTCCCATCATCTGTCCAGTCTCTCTCGACCCCGGATGTCTGAAGTTCTGCAAAAAGAACTTCCTGATAATCTGTGATCGTCACTCCATATTCGTCTGCCATCACCTCGATGTCTTCCTTCTGGATCTCCTGCTCTGTCTGTCGGTAAATCAGATTAAAATCTACCGGCGTATCTGCCATTGTGCGAAACATCACAAGCTTGTCTGGGATATAGGAGCCTGCGTAGAGTGCTGCACCGGTCAGAAAAGCAAGGATACACATATTCCGGACGGTCTGTCTTCCCTGAAATTTCATCATACTGTTGGAAATCAGGTTATGATAATATTTCTGCGGCTGCTTCCCTCGCTTGTGATAGACGATAAAAAATACAAACAGCATATAGATTCCGACTGCCGCTACGAGATAGACTGCATTCCAGATAGCCGGCATCTGAAATTTCAATAAATTGGCGGTAAGCTGTGGCCCCGCATATCCAAAAAGCAGACCCACCACAAGAAAGATTCCGCCTGCAATTCCATAGCCTTTCTTTACAAGCTGAAGCGGTTCATTTTTCTTCTCTTCATTTAAAATATCCATCAAATTTGTCCGCCTCATATAGCGCGCTGCCATAAAAAATAAGATGAGCACTGTCACCGCCGCAAAGAAAAGACTGATACCAAGTCCCGCAGCCGAAAACATCCTCCGCTCCAGAATATCCGTCAGAAACGTGTGAAGCAAGATCCACAAAATCCCGACTGCAGCCACTACTCCAAGTACAATCCCGGATATGATTCCCTTTCCCAGAGACAGGCAAAGTTCTTTGTACAGTTCTTTTTTGAGCCGTTTCTTCGACATCCCAAGTGCTAGAAACACTCCGGTCTCACGGCTTTTTGTCCGGAAAAATAACCCAGCCGCATAAATATTAAAGATCAGACATCCAAGGACTGCCAGTGCAAAGATCATCATGATCATCTTCAGCGAATCTCCGCCCTCCGGAAATCCTGCCTGTACCACTGGACTGTACAACACACAGACAAAGGATGTCACAAGAAAAATCGAAAAAAAGGTACAAAATAGTAACTGCTTATAATTTTTCTTGTTATATCTGCGAAGTTTCAGGAAAATACTGCTGCTACTCATCTTCATCGCCATCACCACCATTAATGATTTTTAATTCTGTCAGAAGTTCATCTAAAAATGTTCTCCGATCCCCGGTTCGGATCAACTCTTTATAGATTTTTCCATCTTTCATGACAATGACACGGTCACAATAGCTTGCCGAAAAGCTGTCATGCGTGACCATGAATATAGTTGCATCCAGATTTCTCTGCGCTGCAAGAAATGCTTCAATGACTGCCTCACTAGATCTGCTGTCCAGATTTCCGGTCGGTTCGTCCGCAAGGATCAGAAGCGGGTCGTTCATCAATGCTCTTGCCACCGCAGTACGCTGTTTCTGCCCACCGGAAATTTCTGCCGGATATTTGTCTGCAATCTCCCAGATGCCAAACATCTTTAACAGCTTTTTCGCCTTCTTTTCCATCTTTTCGTACGGCGCATCTTCGATCACCTGCGGGATGCATACATTTTCAAAAACTGTCAGTCCGTCTAACAGCATGAAATCCTGAAAGACAAATCCAAGTTCCTGATTACGGATTTCTGCCATTTTTTCTTCTTTTAACTGCGCCAGTTTTTTGCCATTTAACAATACCTTTCCTTTTTCGTATGGGATAAAGCAGGAAATACAATTTAATAATGTTGTCTTTCCGCTTCCCGACGGCCCCATGACCGCGACAAACTCTCCTTTATGAATCGTAAAATCGACACCTTTTAACACTTCGTAAGTATCTTTTCCAACCACATACGATTTATGTAAATTTTGAACCTCCAGCATGTGCTCTCTCCTCCTCTTTCTTTTTCTAAGAACATCTTATCAAAAGAAAGTTACCACACAGGTACTGAAATGTTACAATCTTGAAACATTGTTGAGAGTTTTACTCTACAGATACGCGGATCCGCTCTACCAGACTTCCACTCTTTTCGATTTTCTGATAGGTCCATACCGGAACTACAATACACACTACGAATAAAATTAGTGTTGCTCCCAGGAAAGGAAGCGCCGGGAACCAGAATTTGGCACCCATATAGTTCATCGTCTGATAGATTGCATAAGTAATTCCAATTCCAACAGTTAACGTCAAGAACAACACCCCGCCTGTATAGAAAATACCTTCCCACACAAGCATTTTCTTCACCTGCCGTTCGGTCATTCCCACACTTTCCATGATCGAGATTTCTTTCTGGCGGCTCTGCATATTTCCGACAGAAGTATTGATATAGTTCATGACTCCTATAATTCCAAGTATCAGAACGATTCCGAATCCGATTTCCATCATGTGCCCCTGTGCCGCTTTTACATTTTCTGCCTGCTCGATTTTAGAATCCCATGAAAAATCAGTTTTATTGGGGCTTTCTTCTATATTGGAAAGAATTGCATCCTCAGTCTCTTTATGATATTCTTCCGCATAACGGATCCCCACTCTGAAAACGATCGGTTTTTCTGTAAATGCTTTGACTGCATCATCGATGACAATCATCGTAGGTGGAAATCCAAGAAGCGATACATAATCCCCGACGTCTGTCATACCTGCGATTTCAAATGTCCGGGTATTTTCCGAATGTACATATTCCTCACAGGAAATCTGCTTCCCGCGCAGCTCCTTTTCATCTAGTCCGAACAATCCATGTCTATATAAAATACAAGTCTTGCCGCTCAAAAATGCCTCCTCATCCACCGGCTGTTCCATTTCTGCATTCAGCGCCCGGAAATCTTCCTCCGTAATCCCTACCAGAGAAGATCCAAAATTTTCTGGATGCTGCTGATATTCTTCGATATCGTCCTCATAAGGAATATTCATCCATGTTTCATAAAACTCCCGCATCCAGACATCTGTTACCTCTTTTTCCCATGGAACGATTGTAGGAACTGTGATAGTTGGAAGTACTTCTTCCACTCCATCTGTTTGACGGATCTCATTTAAGAGTTCTTCATTTAAGATCGGATGCACTCCCTGAATCTGTTCTTCTCCTTCTGCGGCACGATTCAAAACCATGTTGTTGATCGTATCATTTTTCAAGACCATATCCAGTCCCATGTAATTATAGGAATACTCTCGCGCCGACTGTGTGTGCAGCAATGTGATCAGACAGAGAAATACAGAAAGGCTGGCAGCAAGTGACAGCATAGTCACCATCGTCTTTTTCTTATTCCGTGTCAGCTGTTCCAATGCCATGCGAACAATCAGACTTCCTTTTCGTGTTTTGTGCCTCTTTCTCACACTGGAGACTACACGGTACTCAAGCGCTTCGACCGGTGAGCTTCCCACTGCAATTTTCGTCGGTTTTCTTCCTGCATACCAGACAGTGCATCCAGTCAGCAACACGGTCAATAAAACGATGATCGGATGAAAGGTTACCTGCACCGCTCCCATTTCCTTTGCAGATACGAATGTCTTTACCACGACCGGAATCAGAAAGAAAGAAGTCCCTGCTCCGATCAGAATCCCTGCAAGCATTCCGATGCCACCAATCCATAAAAGCTGTTTCTGCATCAACTGCCGGATCTGACGCCCGGTCATCCCAATTGTCTGTAAAAGCCCGTAATACCGGATATTGCCCGCCACAGACAAATACATAATATTGTAAATCAACAGATAGGCACTCAACACTGTAACAAGTGCGATCCCTGACAGTCCCAGAAAGATTTCGGTTGCATTTCCATACTCATACACATAAAATAGCCGCTGTGATTTTTTAAGTTTCATACTGTCAATAAAAGCCTGCTGCGCTTCATCCGACATCCATTTTTTACAAAAGGAAATATGACAACGGCCATAATATACCGCATCCAGCTTCTGCTTGTCACAAAAGGCTTTTGACATATAAAAATTGTCTGTATCGCCGTATCCATCCCAAATACCGGAAATTCGAAAGGTTTCCACTTCCCTTTTCTCATTGATCTCATACACAAATGTAATTTCATCTCCGATTTTCTTGTCTGAAAACCCACACTTTTTCAGAGCATCTTCTGTCACCATCACCTCGTTTTCTTCAACTGGATAATGACCTTTCACAAATTTTCTGGCAGGTGCCATCATTTTCTTCCAGTAAGTATCATCTGCATACAGCAAACCGACTCCCGGTGTCTTGTCCGCCTCCGTTTCTGCGACTACACCTGACACCATTACAACACCATAATGCTCTACAGTTGGATTTTCTTCTAAAATCTCTTTCTGTTCTTCTGAAATTCCATACATGATCGCGTCAAACTCAGCCCCGTTCAAACGGATATTCTGTTGTCTCTGCATTTTTAAATAGGTAGCTCCCACGGTAAAAACACTAAATAGCAAAAATGAAGACAACATGATTGCCAGAACCATAGATAAGCTGCGTCTTCGATTGCTTTTCAAATTGTTCTTTGCCAGCCGTTTCACAACAGCCTGATTGTTATTCTTCAGCATAGAACTCACTTCCTTTCACAATCTTTCCATCCTCAATCCGCACAATTCGGTCCGCCATCTGCGCAATGTCATTGTCATGGGTGATCAAAACGATCGTCTGCCGAAACTGCTTTGCGACAATTTTCAGTAAGCCCAGCACATCATGACCAGTGGCTGTGTCCAGATTGCCGGTCGGTTCATCAGCAAGGATCAGCGTCGGCTTACTTACTAATGCCCTCGCAATCGCCACCCGCTGCTGCTGCCCGCCAGAGAGCGTACTCGGAAGTGCTTCCCGCCTTTCCTCCAACTGAAGCAGTTCCATGATTTCTTGTACAAACTCCTGATCCACACGCTTCCCATCCAGTTCGATTGGAAGTATAATATTTTCATATACGTTCAGATCCTGTACCAGATTATAACTCTGAAATACAAATCCTATTTTTCGGCGGCGGAATATCGCAAGCTGTTCTTTCGTAAGTCCTGCCAGATTTTTACCTCCTACAATCACACTCCCACTTGTAGGCACGTCCAGCCCTCCGATCATATGCAGCAATGTGCTTTTCCCGCTTCCGGATTTCCCGATAATTGCTACAAATTCTTCTGCCTTCACCCGAAAATCCACTCCATCCAAAGCCTTTACCGTATTCGTTCCCTGTTGATAATATTTTTTCAGATTTCTTGTTTCCACAATATAATTTTCCATCTACTTTCCTCCTCGTCTAAGTACTTCATATGTATCTTTCCGAATGTATCTTTTCGAACACATCTTTATCTTAGCAAAGAAAAATCACAATCCTGTCACAATCTAACATTGTCACAAAATTGTGATTTTTTCAATTTGGAAGATAGAGGCAAAATTCTGACCCTTTTCCGATTTCAGAGTGTACTTCGATATATCCATTCTGCAATTCCAGTATCCTGCGTGTCAGATATAAGCCAATTCCCACGCCGTTCTGCACATGAACTTCCGGTTCCCGATAAAATCTCGTAAAAATTTCTGCCTGCCGTTCCAATCGGATGCCTTTTCCATTGTCCTTGACACTGATTTTCGTAAAGATTTCCTGACGAATTACCGTGACGCAAATTTTTCCCCCGGCACTTGTATACTTCACCGCATTATCCAGTACATTAAAAATCGCTTCTTCCGTCCATTTTTTATCGTAGTCCAACATCATATTTTCTTCACATTCCACATACAGCTCAATTTCTTTTTGTGCCGCTGCGGGAACAATCTGACTGACCGCCGCCGTCAATGTCTGATAAAGATTTTCGCGCTCTTTCTGTATCTGAATAATTCCAGTTTCCAGCCTTGACATTTTTACCATACTCTGCAAAAGGAATTCCAGTTTCCCAGTCTGCTCCTCCAGACAGTTTAAAAACTCCTTCCCCTTTTCAGACAATGCTTCTTCCTGCAAAAATTCCTGATACAATTTCATATTTGCCAGCGGTGTTTTAGTCTGATGAGAAATATCTGAAATCAGCGCCTTCATCTGCCTTTTTTCCAGTAAGGCATCCGCTTCTTTCCGGTTCCATACTCGATACAGCTGCCAAAATTTCTCACCGCATTTTCCCCACAGCGTATCTTCTGTCACCTCAGTCGTTTCTTTCCACTCTTTTCCCGACAATATCTGCTCAATCGCCTCTTCCACCTGATCTGCGAACAAATCCACTTCTTGTTTCATCTTCATGGATTTCCTGACGGCGCCTGCTGCCACAAAGGCAGAAGCAAACACAACAAGATCTCCAATCCCCATCATCCAATCCATTGATAGCCCATCCCATACACATTTGAAATATATTTGTGCTCGTGATTCTCCAGCTTCCGCCGAAGACGGTTGACATTTACCGCCAGCGTATGCTTATCGACAAACTGCCCGTCACAGTCCCACAACTGCTCGAGCAGAATCTCATACGTCAATAGCCTTCCCTGATTTTCTGCCAATACTTTTAACAGCCGAAACTCCGTAGGTGTTATTGCACATGCTTTCTGATCCACCATAACTTTTGCCCGCTCCCAATCGATCTTCAGATATCCGTCATCATACCCTCCCGGCTGTTCCGGCTGCGTTCGCTTAAAGATCCGCTCAATCTTCCGCAGCAACACTTTCATAGAAAAAGGCTTTGTGATATAATCCTCTGCTCCCAGATCATATCCTTTCAGCACGTCCTCTTCCAAATCTCTTGCCGTAAGAAAAAGAACCGGAATGTCCTGCTGTGCTTTCACCCACTGACAAAAAGTAAATCCCTCTCCATCGGGCAGATTGACATCTTGGATCACAAGCTGCAGTTTTTCTTTCCCGGTGAATGACTGATATTTTTCCTTCGCCTCTTGTATGGAAAATGCCGTGCTTGTGTGATAGTCCTGCTTCTTCAGTGCATAGCATAATGCTTCATTCAATTCTCTGTCATCCTCTACTACAAGTATGTTCTGCATGGTTTCTTTAGCTCCTCCCGCAATGGATGTATGCAATAGACATCTGTCCTTGCTTTTTTGTATTATAGCATTGTTCTTTTTCCGCTACAATCCTATTTTTATTTGGCATAATTCACACGAATACACTCCGCAAAGCCTGACGGATCGCCTGCTTTTGCTTTATCTATATTTTCCCTCAGATAATTCCGGGTGGCGTCATCGCACCTGTCTTCTCCCATATATGCCATATCAAATGCCTTTTCCAGTTCCTTTAATGCCCGCTCTGCACGTTCTGGCTCTGTTGTGTAAGTATCCAGCCACTCCTGCATCCACAAATATTCCCACAGATTGCAGGCTCTCGTTTCTCCGTATCCCTCCTGAAAAGATGCTTCACTGTCCTCTCCTTCCAACCTTTCCGGGAGGACTGTTCCTTCGGGAAAATCCAGACTTTTCAATGTATCCAGATATTCTTCCTCTATATGGGTAAAATCTGTAAAGCTTCTTGACCCTTTATTCTGTTCCGCGTTCGAACATCCTGCAAATGCAAAGCAGAGAGATACGATCATTCCTGTTACGAAAACCTTACTACTTTTGAATTGTTTAAAAAATCTCCTCATAATCTTTCCTACCTTTCTCCGTAAATTCAAAGACTCTTATCTTGACACCATCATTGTATCAAAATAAGAGTCTCTATATCTTCGTTTCTTTCTATGATATTCCTCATTTTTTCTACTGAAATTCTTACGATTTTCCTACGAAGCAGGAAGGGTAATCCGAAATCGGATGTTTTCATCCTTACTTTGTGCCGTGATTGTTCCTCCATGAAGTTCCACTATCTGTTTTGCGATAGCAAGTCCTAATCCGGAACCGCTGTTTGTTCCTCTGGAAGAATCCAAACGATAAAACTGCTCAAATAGGTGTTCCAATATCTCAGAAGGAATCGTATTTCCCCGATTTTCAAAGCAAAGCTCTATACTTTCTTCTTTCACATCCACCCGCACCGTAATCTCAGTATCGCTATAGCTGTAAATCACTGCATTCCGCAAAATATTTTCAAATACTCTTTGCACTTTATTTGCATCACATCTCAGCATCACATCACCCGGAGCTGTCAGATTACACTGCAGGTTTTTCTCTTTCAGCATAGGCTGAAATTCATAAATCAACTGTTCCAGCAAACGCGTCAGATTAATCCGGCTGTATTGTAACGTAATATTGGACCGGTTAAATCTTGTAATTTCAAAAAACTCATCGATCAGATTTTCTAACTGCTCTGCTTTCTCAAGGGAAATCGATAAATATTTCTCACGCATTTCTTCTGATATTTGTTTTTCCTCACGCAGCAAGATTAAATATCCAATGACTGACGAAAGAGGTGTTTTCAAGTCATGTGCCAGATACATGACCAGGTCACTTTTCTTTTGCTCACTTTCCTTTGCCAGACGTGCATTTTTTTCGGATTCCTGCTTCAGATGATTGATCTTCACTGCGATGTCACCAAATTCCGAAGATAATTCAATATAGCTGATATTATGGTCAAATAACTTCTCAGCAGCATCCTGCAATTCATCCACATAACCATCCACTTTTTTTAATAGTCTATAGGTAAGCTGCACAATATAAATTCCCCATATGATAATGGCTGCCATCCATACATAAAGCGAGCGGTATACCATGTACCAGTTCTCAACATATGTCTCAAGAATCCAGAAAATCAAATTTACCAAAATCAGCGCAGAACCAAAAATAACACCCGTTCCTATCATACATGAAAGAATGTAACTTTTAAAAAGTGCCGATGACAAATGATGCTTCAACTTCCTATTCAATTTCATACCCCACACCCCAGACTGTTTTAATAAATTTTGGATTTTTTGCCGGTTCCCTCAACTTTTCCCTCAATCGTCCCACATGTGCCATCACTGTATTGTTATTGTTCAGATACTTTTCTTTCCATACCGCTTCAAATAATTCCTCTGAGGGAACAACCTTTCCCTGGTGTTCGCATAAATACCATAAAATAGAAAATTCAATCGGAGTCAGTGAAAGTTCCTTCCCATATAAAGAACATTTATGCTTTGTTCTGTTAATCACCAACCCTCTGATATCATACTCATCTTTTTCCTCTTTTCCATTTCCCATCAGATTGTATTTTTGATAACGTCTCAAATGCGTTTTTACTCTTGCAACAACCTCTAGAGGGTTAAACGGCTTTACCATGTAATCATCTGCCCCAACAGTCAGTCCCAAAATCTTATCACTGTCAGCAACTCTGGCGGTCAGCATGATAATCGGAAAGTAATATTTCTCTCTAATCTTTCTGCACAACTGCATTCCGTCAATATCCGGCAACATAATATCCAATACCGCCAAATGTATCTCTGTTTCTTCTATCTCCTGAAAAGCCTCTGTCCCATTATAAAACTTATAAACCGTATATCCTTCATTTTTCAGACAGACTTCCAGTAAATCCGCAATTTCTTTCTCGTCATCCACAATCAAAATATTTTCGCCCATGCCCGAATCCTCTCCATATAAGTCCCATTACCTAATTCTCACTTAGCTTTATTATACCTTGATTATGAAGCAACTACAAGCCTGCTGTTCATCCCAGGCCCGTTCCTGCTTGAGTATCCCACTACTAGGGCGGATTAGGAACTTTCACCAACTAGCGGCGTGCGCCGCAAGGCGCACCAAAAAAACATCAGGGGCTTAACGCCCCCGATGTTTTTCTTTTTTCTTCTGTTGTTTCAATTCAAACAACCGCTTTTCCTCCGCTAGTTTTTCTTCTCTACTTTTAATTTTACGTTGCTTTTTATATTGTTCGCGCTGTAGATTTAGAGCCTGCTGAGATTTTGTTCCAATCCCCTTGGCAGACATTTGCTTATGAATTTCTTTCTGACGTTTCTTCGAATTTTTAACTTGTTCTTTCACAACAGTTTCTATTGCCGTACTAAAACGTAAACTGTTATAGTATTGTAAAACAAACTCATAAATCTCATAGTCCTTCGGCTCTGCTCCAAATGTTACTTTGGAAACTGAAAGCTTACCACTTTCAATTCGTTCAAAAACTCCCACCCAAAATGGTTCTTCAAAAAACACTGTCAGTTTGCCTATACTTGTACTCATGACAATCCCTCCTTAGTAATTGCTATGAGCAAAGAATGGACAACCCGGAGGGGCAGGTTACTTACCCTGATAAACAGGACGGCCGGGCTACCTACCGGCTCTGGCATATATCGCTATATGCGTTGCGTTTTTATCTTTGCTTTTTATATTGTAATTCTAATTATAAAGAAATCATTCCACTCTGTAAATACCTGTCGCTTTTATTTTCCATCATAGTATTCATTCAGTGTTTCGCTTACTGATATTTTTCTTGTTCTTGCCCTTGCTTTGCAGTCTTGAATATCTCTAAGCTACCATCAAACTTATCTGAACCATATCGCATGATTGTTCCAAAGTTTGGTTTATCTCCTCTTATTTCAGATAAATTGCTTCCGCCGTTTCCAATGCGGATTTTTCTAATATTTCTTCTGCTTTTTCAAAACTCTCATGGTCTAAGTAATAGACAAAAAGCAATGCCTCGCCACTAATTTTTTCACGAAAGACTTCTTCATACATTTGGTATTCTTCTTCGTCTGCCTTTCCTGTCATTGTAGAAGTATTAATTCTTTTTAAGAAGAAAAGATTTCCCATACTGCTATCTTACATTTCTGTTTGCCGGATTCGCTCTACCACACTTTTTTTCTCACTGTGAAAGAAGCAGAACACTGCAAGCAGCACCGCCGCCACAATCCCGGCTAAGATCAGAAACGGCAGAGGGAACAATGTAAATCGGTACGTCATCACCCATCCGGTCGAAAACAGTTCCCTCTGGATACTCCTCTTTAAGATCGTCAGACTGTACAGACAGCCCACTGCCACGGCAATCACGGACGATACAAGAACATAGCAGAGACATTCCCACAAGATCATCTGGAATATCTTCTTTCCCGACATCCCCATGCTCTGGAAGATAGCAAATTCCTTCGTTCTCGCCAATGTCATTGTCGCCTGCGTGTTGATATACCCGGAAATTCCCAGAAGAAACAATAAGCATCCCGCTGCCAGCTCCGGGAACACAGAACGGATACATTCCTCCCGAAAGCTTTGCTTTAAAGCATAGGAAGATTCCTCCGCAATCGGCGCCCCGACACGCTTCTCATAAGATTTCAGCAAAGTCTCCGCCTCTTTTTCTTTCCGATCCTCCACATTGAAATACAGTTTTCGGATACTTGTCTCCGGATACAGTTCCCGGAAATCTGTTCCCGGAATGACAATCTCCGGCACAAACATATGATAGGAACCACCCTGCGTCATCCGGTCCGGCAGATAGACCGTCGCCATGATCTCAAATGTCCGGCCGTCAATTTCCACCAGTTCCCCTGGACTGTAATTTGGCTGCTCCTTCGAGGGAATATCGCTGCCGACTGCAAGCGCATATCCGCCCTGGGCAAACTGCTCCAGATCCCATGTTCCATCTAAGATCCAGTCCATTTCTTTCAACATCGGAAAAACAGCCTGATCGATCCCCCATATCCGTATCGTGCACCGCCCGCTGTCTGTCGCCTTCTCATATTCCTGCAGCCACTGCGTATATGGCTCCATATAGTGGAAAATTTCTTCTCCCTCTCCTGCAAAAAAGGACCGGATCTGTTCTCGTACGGATTCCGGAAGCACATGTGGAATCTCTTTAGAAGAAACAGCGCCGTATTCCTCCAGCCCATAAAGCGCCAGGATTTCCTGTTTCATCTTCCCGTCAATCTTGTTTTCTCTTTCATTATAGATGCCGCCTGCGTTCCCACACAGAGAAGCCTCCTTCACAACAAAATCAGAAATAGCCGTTTCCCGCAAATATTTTTCTGCATCAAAAGAATGATATTTTGTGGCAGCCATCAAGATCAGAAACATTCCTCCTGCAAGCGCCGCACAGACCTTCCATGTCCATTTCCGGTTCTTCCAGAATGACTCCGCCGCAAGGAAGAACGGTAAATTTCTTCCGCTCTTTCCCATCTTCGTGAGAAATAACCGTCTCCGGTTTCTATTTCTTTCCTTTCGGATCCGGGCGATCCTTTTCTCTTTTCGCTCTGTCTGTTTCTTTCGATATTTCCCTGACGGCATGACCCACCAGATTGCATGAAGTGCTTCCATCGGGGAACAATTTTCAATGACGTCCGCCGCTCTTTCGCTGCACCTGCGCACGACAAGAAACAGGAAAGCAGTCTGGAGCAGGAGCTGCCAGACATGGATGTGGAGCTGTTCCAGAGATACACTCCATCCGGTATGTGTCAGAACAATCCTTCCGCCAAAAAGAGCAAATAAAATTCCCGGGACCGCACCTGCCGCACATAAGATCATCCCGCTTCCGGTCCACACCTGCCGGATCTGTGTCGGAGACATTCCAAGTGTCTTCAATCTCCCATAATATTCCAGATCTGTCACCGCCGCAATCCGGAATATACTGCGAAAGACAAGGTATGCTGCCAGATAGAGAAACAGTATCAGGATCAGCACTCTCTGATTTTCCATCAAATTTCGCAGCTGCATGCCGATCCGCTCCACATCGTTGATTTCTGCCTCTGCCCCCTTCAGCCCGCAGGCAGAAATCAGTTCCTCTGTTTTTCCCGCAAGACCGAACGGCAGTGCAAACCGTACCTGCACCTGGAACGTATCCCCCGGAAATTTCTGCGCAAATTTCGCGGATACCCACAGATCCCCGTTTTTTCCGTCTGCATCTTCCATTTCCAGATAACCGGACACGACAAAGGTTGACACCGTCTCCTTTCCTTCCCGCTCCCAGGCAATCTCGACAGTCTCTCCTGCTTTTTTCTCCACTCCAAGTGCATCCAGTGTCGTTTCATCGAGAACGATCTCCGTTTCTTCCTCCGGCAGTTTTCCGTGCAGTACTCCCCTTCTGTTCTGCTCAAGAAAGACGGAATCCGGGCAGATCAGCTTCGGAAGGCGGTAGGTCAGCTCCGGATTTTTCACTTCGCCGATCACATTTGCCGCCCCGGCCTTTCTGACCTGCGGCTGCGCCTGGATCCTTTCCTTTTGTTCCTGTGTGACTCCCTGTAACAGCAGATGTGCATCTGTTCCCTGCCATTCCAACAGTATCGAGTGCAGATAGTCAACTTCAGCGGCAACGCCCATTCCCAATAGCGTGATCACAAACATACAGCAGAAAATGAGAAATACCAGTATGGTATTTCTCACTTTTCGAAACCGGATCGTGCGGAAAATAATCTGTCTGACTGCCTGTCCGTTGTTATTTTCCAGCATGATGGCCCTCCACGATCTTCCCGTCTTCCAGGCGGACAATCTGATCCGCCATCTGCGCCAGCTCTTCGTTGTGCGTGATCATCACCACCGTCTGTCCGTATTTCTTACTCATCATCCGAAGGAGCGCCATGACATCTCTGCCCGCGATCGTGTCCAGATTTCCGGTCGGCTCGTCCGCCAGCACGACCGGAGGCTTTGCGATCAATGCCCGCGCGATCGCCGCTCGCTGCTGCTGTCCGCCGGACAATTCCCCCGGAAAGGCTTCCATCAGATCTTCCAGACGCAAAAAAGAGACGATAGACCGAAGAAGCTCCTTGTCCGGCTTTCTTCCGTCCAGCGTCAACGGGAATACAATATTTTCATAAATGTTTAACATCGGCGCCAGATTGTAATTCTGGAAAATAAATCCCACCTTCCTCCTCCGGAAAACACTCTTCTCCTCTTCATCGAGATTGTCTAGCAGGACCTCCCCGATCTGCACACGGCCTTCTGTCGGCTCATCCAGCCCGCCGAGCAGGTGTAACAGCGTAGATTTTCCGCTGCCCGAAACACCCATCACCGCCAGAAAGCAGCCGCGCTCTACTTCCAGGTCAATTCCGTCCAGCGCTTTGATCAAATGTGATCCTCTCTGATAGTATTTCTTCAGATTGTTTGCCCTCAGCTGTATCATTGTTTCCTCCCTCTTCTTCCTCTGTTTTATCCGTGCGGATCCGGCTCATTCAGGAGATATACAGAAAACGTCGTCCCTTCTCCCACAACCGAAGCCACGCTGATATATCCTTTCTCCAGCTCGATGATTTCCTTTGCGAGATGCAGTCCCAGACCGATTCCATCTTCCCCTTCCGCCTCCGGCTCCCGGTAGAACCGTTTAAAAACGTGATTCAGATGACCTGCCGCGATGCCTCTTCCGGTATCAGCAATATCGATCTTTGTATAGAACTGTCCCTGGCCTGCGTCAATTTTGACTCTTCCTCCCGGACCGGTATATTTGACTGCATTGTCAAGCAGATTAAAAATTGCCTCCACCATCCATCTTCTGTCATGGATCAGCTCCACCGAATCCGAACAGGACACTGTGACTGTGATTTCTTTTTTGAGTGCCTTTGGCATCACCTCACTTACCGCTTCCGCAAGTGTGTCAAGCAATGGTTGCCGCTTCCGGTGCAGTGAGACAAGCCCGGTCTCCAGGCGGGACATCTTCGTCATTGCCTCCATGAGGAAATGGAGTTTCTCTGTCTGCTCTTCCATCATCGTCAGAAACTGTTGCCTTTTCTCCTCGGGGATATTTTTCCGTCCCAGGATTTCCGCAAACATCCTGATATTTGCCGCCGGTGTCCTGGCCTGGTGGGCAATGTCCGACACCATACTCTGGACCGTCTCTTTTTCCTTCCGGCTTGTCTCTCTCGTATGAAGCATGATCTCATGGTACTGTTTCATCCGGTCCTGAATCTTTACGGTCAGCGTATCGTGATATTCCGGAAAACGAATCTCCTCTTTCTCAGCAATCATATCGTCCAGCGTATCTAACACCTGCTCCGCCTGTTCTACAAGCAGTTTTCTCAGAGATACCAGTTCCAGCAGGCAGACGGCCACTGCCGCACACACAATGGCAGCTGCGCCGAGTGCGAACAGTTCTTTCTGCAGCGGCAGAACTGTAAGAAGAGCGATTCCTCCTATTCCGATCAGGAACACAAGCGCCATCGTTTTATAGATCTTATGCTTCATGCGCTTTCCTCCGCACAAAAAGATAGCCCATTCCGTAGATCGTCTGAATATATTTGTGGGACGCATCCTCAATCTTTTTTCTCAACCTTGTCATATTGACGGTCAGCGTATGCTCATCAATAAAGTTTTGATCACAATCGTAGAGCCGTTCCAGGAGCACGCGCCTGGTCAGGACCGTTCCCTCATTTTCCATAAAGAGCTTTAACATCCGGTACTCATTCGGTGTCAGAACCAATGTTTCCATCCCTCTGATGGCAGTCATCCGGTCAAAGTCGATTTTGAGATAACCATCGTCATACCGGTCTGACTCCTTCTTCTCCTCTTGTCCACCGCGTTTCAATATCACGGCAATCTTTCTTCTGAGCACCGCCGGGGAAAACGGCTTTGTGACATAATCATCTGCACCGAGATCATATCCTCCCAGCAGATCTTCCTCTTCGTTCCTCCCGGTCAGAAACATGACCGGAACGGAATACCGCTCTCTGATCTCCCGGTAGAAGGTAAATCCGTCCCCGTCCGGCAGATCTACATCCAGTATCAACAGGTCGAATTTTGATGTTTCCAATAGTTGCCCCGCCTTCTTCAGCGAGTGTGCCGTGATCGTCAGATAATCTTCTTCCTCCAGTTCAAAGCAAAGTCCGGCAGAAAGCGCGATGTCATCTTCTACAAGCAGTATTCTCTTCATATTCCTCTCCTCGCTCTTGTTCTTTCTCTGTCTTTCTTATGCACTTTTGAGATTATTTTACTAAATTTTTCAGCTTTTTACAACAGCTGTTTTCGGCTTTTATGCTTGTTTTGATTCTCGCTTTCCTTTCCGTTTTTGCTCCAGCACATAGCCGGCCGCTCCACAGAATACAAGTGCGCTTCCCACAATCCAGTAAACAACGGTAAGTCCATTTGTCGTTCCATAGATTTCCAGCGCCCCCGTAAAAAAGCTTCCAGTGGTCAGCGCCGCTATTCCTTCATGATACCGCCTGAGGCTTTTTCTTTCCGGAACTTCCCTATGAAAGAATTGGAGAAGAAAAAAAGGAATCACACCGCCTGCCAGCGGAAATGCAAACGCATAGATCATATAATAGGAAAATACTCCGTGACTGAATGTTTCATAGACGGCGCCAAGCAGGACGCAGGCTGCCGTGACAGCCAGATAACCGAAAATAGTGTTCTGCAGTCTAGTATCCGATGTAGACAATATCACTCACACTCCTCTCCCGAATGCTTTTTCCGTCTGTGGTCGGCTGATTAATGATCTCTCCGTTAAAGTAAAGTGTAGAAGATCCGCCGCCATCCAGATTATATGCCGTCGTCACTCCCAGTCCTTTCATAAATTCTGCCATCTCCAGAAGCGAAAGCCCTTCGCTCTCCTCTGTCCTTCCATCTGAGACGACAAAGACATAGTGGAGTTCATCTATGATTCCGATCGCTGTGCGCGGATTGCTCGCCATCGCTTTTCCGACCTCATCTTCTTCCGTTACCGCGACCTCGCCGTCAGCAACGAGCGCCGGTCCAAATGACAACACCTCTTTTGCATTGTTTGCCAGAAGCTCCTCCGCTGTCACATCTTCCTCCGAAATAATCCCAAACGTTCCATTTTCATAGATAACCAGATCCTGCTGTCCTTCCCTTACCGTATCCCGGTACAGCACGCCGTTCCGGATCACATAGCCGGACTCCTGTGCCCCATAATAGTCCCCGTTGATCGCAAGAATCGCTCCTGCACTTTCTGCAATCTCCGATGTCTTCTCTGTCACATTCCGCCCGTACACATTTTGTGCCAGCGCAGTCTGCAGATATTCCGGCGAAGAAAGTATGACATCCGCCACATAGATAGAAGTGTCATATTCCCGCATGTGTGATATGGCAACCTCTATATTTTCATCTTTGTAGGTGCTGTCGGATACTGTCGCCTCCGCACTGCTTTCTTCTGTTTCTGCTATTTTGCTGTCGGTCTCTGTGCTGGTCTGCTTTTCCACAGTTGCATAAACTTTTTTCAACACAAACGTATCCAGTCCCAGATAAATGGTAAACGAAGTCAGGAACACGGCATAGATCAATTCCCACCTATGCTTTTTTAAAAACCGTTCCATGCGCATCCTCCCTTCTTCGGAAAATGAAATGACTCTGTACAAACCAGCTCACAATGAATAAGATCAACTCCGCACAGATTTTTCCCACATATTGATTCATCCCAAGCCGTCTCACAAAAATTTCTAAAAGAGCAGTGTTCGCCACAAGGATCAGAACGACAAGCAGCAGATATTTTCCCGATGACTGCACCACCTTTTCATTGCTTTGGAAGACAATGTTCCGGTTTGCTGTATAATTTACCCCTGCGCTGACAATTCTTGCTGTAACATTGGAAATGATTCTGGCACTGTCCGGCAGCATACCGGCTGTCAGACAGAGCATCCCACTGTAAATCCCGTAGTCTATGAGAAAACTGCCGAAAGAAACTGCTGAAAATTTCAATATTTCTTTGTAAATACGTACGGAGTCTTTGATCGTGTCAAAATGAGAGGTCCGGTTTTCATCTATATAGACTGTCTCAATCTCCACCTCCCGCACCGGAATCTTCTCACGCGCACATTGGAGCAGCACATTCATCTCATATTCGTAACGCTCCCCCTCAACCTGCGCAAATCTGTGTGCAGTTTTTCTGTCAAATGCCCGCAGCCCTGTCTGCGTATCGTACACCTTCATCCCCGTTGCAAGCCGGTAGACGATGCGGGTCACCGTATTCCCAAACCGGCTTCTGAGCGGGATATCCCCTTTCATTTTCCTGCTTCCCAGGATGAGCTGTCCCGGATTTTCCATTCCCGCTGCGCACACTTTCTTCACGTCATCCGGTTTGTGCTGCCCATCCGCATCGACCGTCACTATGACATAATCTGACGATACGCTGTTCTGAATATAGTTGAATCCGGTCTTTAATGCCCGCCCTTTTCCTCTGTTTTTGTCATGTCTTAACACTGTCGCCTCTTCCTCGAGCTTTCGGAACAGCCCCTGCTTTTCCCTGGAACTCCCATCATCCACAACGACAACTTCCAATCCCTTTTCTCTGATCTTTCGGACCAGTTCCAGCAGACCCGCCTCCGGCTGATAGGCAGGTATCAATGCAATTTTTCTGCTGTTCATACAATTATCACCTCTTCTTTCTGCTTTCTATTTTCTGATGTCCTCCTCTCCTCAAAAGCCCTCCTGCTTACATACTGTCTCCTGTATCTGAAGAACTTCCTTGATTTTCTCCTGCTTCTCCCGGACCTCCCTGCTTATTTTCTCCGTTTCGGTCAGGAGGTGTCCCCTGCTTATTTCCTTCGTCCATATCAGGAGGCGTTCCTTTCATTTCTCTCTGCTCCGGATTCCCCGGTCCGCCCTGCATCTGACCGCTTCCATAGATCAGAGTATCCAGCGTGATTTCTTCACTGTATGTCCCTGCCGATACCGTGTAAGTACTGTCTTTTGTAAGTTCCGGACAGCTGATCAGCACAGATGTGTATACTTTATCCGGTTCCCACTGCATAAGTTCTGTTCCATCACTGTCCTGAAGAGAAACAACACTGCCTGCCTCCTGTGATCCGACTGATACCAGCACTGTGCCCTGTGTGGAGGAACTTCCAAAATTTTGCGCCATACCGGAAGAACCTGCCGCAACAAAGGTTCCTCCGCTGATGACCGCTTCTCCATTATAGTCTAATGCACCGTTTCCATCATTGACCGGACCGGATATATAAGTTTCTCCGCCTGACACGGTCAGATCTCCATTAGAATCAATCCCGTCTCCTTCGGAATTGACATGTATCACGCCGCCGGAAATATGAATGTAAGCTCCTTCTGTTGCCGCAAACTGATCTCCACCTGTGCCTTCAAAACCGCTGCTGTCATTTCCGCCTGCCGCATTCAGTCCATCGTCTGATGCAGTTACAGAGATATTTCCACCTGTAATATCGATGCTCAACCCTTCAATCCCTTCGTAACTTTGGGCAATCTCTATTTCCCCGCCTAGAATCGTTGTAGAAGAATCTGCATGGATTCCGTCGTCCTGTGCCGTGATTTTAAAACTGCCGTCCGCCAGATAGACAAATCCAAGGCTGCTGTCATCTGTATTTGACGCATGGATGCCGTCTTTCCCTGACGTGATCGTAAAAGTTCCACTTAGGATCCGCACACTGTCCTTCCCGGAAAGTCCATGAGATGCCGCTGTAATGTCATAAGTACCACTTGTAAGTACAAGGTCATCTTTTGACACAACTCCATGTCCTGCCTCCGCCTTGATCTTCAATGTTCCGGCGCCGTTTAATGTCAGGTCATCTTTTGAAAAAATGACCGCATCGATATTATTATCATCAATCGCCGTGTAAGTTCCTCCATTAGTCAATATGTTGTCTGATCCGGATGCCGTCGTGAGAAATACTTTATCTGCTGAACGGACATAAATTGCCGCTGACTGTGCACTTGTAATCTCTACACCATTTAAAACAATCTGAATCTTATCGGTGTCCTCGGCATCTACGATAATCATTCCATTCGATAGTGTTCCCGACAAAATGTAAGTTCCTTCCTCTGTAATCGTGACTGTATTTTCTGAAATCTGCACCGCATCTGAATCACAGAGTGTGCCGTTATCCGCAAGCGTGATCAATGCACTATCTTCCTCATCGTAACCGATCTCCTTATCTCGGTCTGTAAACATTTCTGAAATATCTTTCACTGTCTGTTCCTCAGAATTGGTGGCAGTATCACTTTGGTTTTCAGAGGATGCCTCTGCATTTTTCAAAGTACATCCCGGCACTAGAAGCATTCCTGCAAACAGCCATAATAATATGATTCTTCTTTTTTTCATTGCGCACCTCCTATAATTCTCCGATAATCGTCTCCTGCTTTGATACCGTAATCTCCAAATTGCCATTTCTGCATCGCAGCTTGTCGATCATCTCCTTTTCCTGATCCCTACTTCTCAGTGTCAAATTGTAAGTTAAGCGGAACAAGCTCCCCATATTTGTCGTCTTTACTTGAACAAGTTCACATTCTGTCGTATATTTCTGCAAAATCTTATCAAACACTCCGGAATAATCAAGATCTTCCGGAATCGTGATGTGCATTGTCTTATACCGATCCTGTTTTTTTCCTGCTCCAAAGTCCAGTCGATGGTAAAGAAGACTCACTCCTCCAAGAAGCACCGCTACAAGAAATGCATACCCAAGATAGCCCATCCCCGCGACAAGCCCAGTTCCCATAGCCAGAAAGATTGCTCCGATTTCTTTTGCGGAGCCTGCAGCCGACCGGAACCGCACAAGACTAAATGCCCCTGCGACCGCTACCCCAGTTCCTACATTTCCATTTACCATCATGATCACAACACAGACAACGGCCGGAAGTATGGCCAGTGTTGCCACAAAGCTTTTTGTATACCGTGTCCCACACATATACGCAACTGCCAGGATCAAACCGATTACAAGAGAACATCCTACACAGAGCAGAAAGTCTTGCACAGCAATCACATTTGTCATATCCGTATCAAAAATCCCGCGAAACATCTGATTAAGCATAGCGCACACCTCCCTTTGCATTCTTGTTCATCATCTGCATATACGCAGAGCCATATTTAGAGAAGGATGTCTTAAACAAATGATTACTGCTCAACGTTCGGCTCATCCAAAGAGGAATGCCCCCGGATGTCTTGATTTCCAACAGTGTCTGCCCATTTTCCAATAGTGGCTTCCCATAAATTTCACTTCCCAGAGAAACATCATCCTCCCGGTAAAGTATATTTTCATCAAATGTCACCCGGAAATCACTGCCATCCAGAGAATAATATGCCTCTCTCTCATAAGTCAGAAAGACTACTGGAACTAACTGCCCATAATAGTGCCGGAAATACTTGATTTCTTCTCCAATCTGTGACTTAACCGGAAGATCTCTCCTGCGCTCAAAGCTCTCCCTGACTATCTTCTCCGGAAGTGTAAGCCTTCGTTTATAGACAATTCCGTCATATTTCTTTTTCAATTCTACAAAGACTTCATCTTCCGGATCTGCGGTCTCATAACTCCGCACTCTTAGTTTTTCCTTATATGCCGGCTTTTCCAGAGAACGGCGGATCAATCGGAATGTATCTGTATCAAAATAAATATTCCGGATGGTTGTTCTTCCATAGTGATCTATCTGCATATATGGATCCATTGCTTTTAACACTTTCTCCTTTTCCTGCCTTGTGAGCAGATATTTCAGCTCATACCGCTTAAAAGTTGTCTGATATGTCATAAATTTTTCTCCTTTTCCTTGTGATGGATCAACTATAGCAGACGAACCTTAAATCTACTTAAAAAACAGAACACCTCCATTAGCAACTGGCCAGATATGTATGATTCACTGTATCAAAAAGCCGCCTCAGTGCTTCTGCACCAAGACGGCATGCCATCTACATTTATGAAATTTAGCAAAACTCAGATTGGAAATGTAACTGTGATCCAAAGTGATCTTCCATCCTCTGTAAATGCACTGATCTTTCCCCTATGTGCGGATACTGTAGCTGCTGCAATGGAAAGTCCCAGTCCATATCCCCCTGTTTCCGAATTGCGTGACTGATCTGTTCTGTAAAAGCGGTCAAACAGATGTTCCAGTTGTTCTTTTCCTATTTGATCTGTCGTGTTATAGACCGACAGACAAATTTTGCTTTTTTGCTTTTTCAGCCGTAGAAAAATATTTCCTCCTTCCTCAGAATATTTAACTGCGTTGTCCAACAGGATACTAAAAAGTCTTTCAATCGCTTTCTCCTCCCCTTTCATCTGAAGGGACGGTTCGATTTCCCCTTCCAGATATTTCTTCTGAAGCTTTGCAGGGGCCTGAAAAGCAGCAAGTGCCTGTTCTGCCATATCGGAAATTTGGATTTCTGTCACAAATTCTTTTTTCTCTTCTTCCATACGTGCAAGAAGAATCAGGTCATTGGTCAAAGCTGCCATCCTCTCCGTCTGCATCTGAATATCCCGAAGCCATTCACTTTCTCCATGATCCATCTCTAGCACTTCAGCATCTGCCTGTATGATCGCAAGCGGAGTTTTCAATTCATGCCCTGCATCGGTAATAAACCTTTTCTGTTTTTCATAAGTCTCTGAAAAAGGTTTCACTATGCGTGCCGACAAAAAGATAAGTAAAATCAGTACTGCCGCAAGTCCCAACACAGAAACTCCAACCGCTGTCACGACAAAATTTCGAAAAGTAGACAAATTTCTTCTGCAATCCAGAAAAACAATTCTTCTTTGCTCCCCACTTTGAAATACTTTGTAGCGGTAGTCCTCGACAAACCCACTCAGAGTTCCGCTCTCCCACACCGCCATTCCATATTTCATCGCAGTACTGCTGTCGATCATGGCAATCTTTCCAGTATCAGATGCAAGCACTTCTCCCTTTTGGTCTAGAAGAACCGAAAAATATCTCGACTCATATGGAAGCTCTGGAGACAGAAAAGGATCATTATCCACCGGGGCTTCTTTCTTTTTTTTCTCTGCAAAGAGATCTGTCTGAGGAAACCTTCCTTCATTTTCTCCGAGTACTTCCAACACTCGATCAGCATCTTCCACAATTTTTTTATAGTTTATCCCACCGATTACACCCTCGATGCAGAGCAGTACAGCAAGAAGTGACAACATCGATGCTGCAATCAATTTCATCCGCAGTTTCCCGATCATTTCAGTTCCTCCAAAGAGTATCCTGCATTTCTCGTCGCCCGGATCTGAATATCTGCATCGAGGGAACTAAGTTTTTTCCTCAAATTGGAAAGATATACCCAGACAACATTGAGTTCCGCCTCACTGTCATATCCCCAAATTTTCTCAAAGAATCGCTCGGAGGAAATTAAATGTCCTGGGTTACTCATAAGAAATTCCATCATCTGATACTCTTTATTCGCAAGCCTGATACTTCCTTTTGGTGTGGTCAATTCAAATGTCGCTCGATCCAGTGTTACATTTCCCGCTTTCAGCTGTGAATCTTCCGATTCCATTTGTACTCTTGTCATTGCCCGCAGCCGTGCCAACAACTCTTTTGCGTGAAAGGGTTTTGTCAGATAATCATTCGCTCCCGCATCAAGTCCCTCTACCTTATCATCAACTTCTCCTTTTGCTGTCAACAGCAAAACCGGAATCTTACTTCCTTTTTTTCGAATCTCCTTTAAAACAGTCAATCCATCCTTTTTCGGCATCATAATATCAAGAATAATCCCATCATAATTACCGGCTGCCATATATTCCAGAGCCGCTTCCCCGTCATAGACTGCATCTACCGAATAATTGCTTCTCTCCAAAATCGCCTTCAGCGCCTTTGCCAGTGCCTTTTCATCTTCTGCAAGTAATAACCGCAATGTCTGTTCCCTCCTTTGATTTCTGTCATGTTCTAAATTCTAACTTAACAAAAACCGCCGGAAAAATCAATGTGTCAAATAATAATACAAACCATTCCCCCATTGCTGTCATTGACAATCTTCTGCATGGAATCCTGAAGCTTCACTTGACTTTCGTCGGTGATTTTTGTAATCTTCCCACGGATTCCATCTGTGACAAGTTCCTCGATCGATTTGCCGAAAATATTTGTATTCCAAATTCCCTCTGCTGATGCGCTCGTCTCATTGATATAGCGCACAAGATCCTCTGCCTGTTTCTCACTTCCTACGATTGGTGCAATCTCTGTCTCGATATTTGCACGGATCATATGGATGGACGGCGCTTCTGAATGAATCTTTACGCCAAACTTACTGCCCTGTTTGATGATAACTGGTTCTTCCAGATGGATTTCCTCCCTCTTCGGTGTGACAACCCCATATCCTTTGAGGCGCACAGCATCCATCGCGTCTTTGACCTGCTCATACTCTTCTTTCATTTGGGCAAGTTTTTTCATCGTTCCAATCAACTCATATTCTCCGCCGATCTTCGTTCCAGTCAGCTCACTGAGCAGTTCATAATAAAATGTCTCTGCCAGTTCCATCCGAATCTTCACTTTTCCGGTATCCATCTGAATCTCATCAATCTTGACCTCTTCAATGTAAGGACTATCAATCTTTGGCAGTCCGTCCGCTGCATTCCGGATTGTCTGAAGCCCGGCCATGATTTCTTTTACATGTACGAGCAGATCTGCCTTGATCTTATGATCCATCGGCAGCATCTCCACCCATTTTGGTATGTAAAATTCCACCTCTGCAATTGGAAATTCAAATAAAATCTGTCGGATAATATGATGGATGTCATCTTCCCGAAGCTGTTCGCAATTGACCGGAAGTGCACTGACTCCATATTTTTCTTCAATAGATGCAGCAAGCTTTTTTGTCTCTTCACTATATGGCTTCTGTGTATTGACAAGCACAATGAACGGTTTCCCGATCGACTGCAGCTCTCGAATCGTCTTTTCCTCCGGTGCAACGTAACTCTCCCGCTTTAGCTCCCCAAAACTCCCATCCGCCGTTACTACAATCCCGATCGTTGCATGTTCATGGATCACCTTCTTTGTTCCGATGGTCGCAGCTTGTGTAAATGGGATTTCATGGTCAAACCATGGTGTCTTCACCTGCCGCTCCGCATCATTTTCCATATACCCGGTTGCCCCCTCCGCCATATAGCCGACACAGTCGATCAGTCTCACTTTTGCCTTCACATCCTGTGAAAGCTGGATCTCTGCCGCCTCCTTCGGGACAAATTTCGGCTCTGTTGTCATAATCGTCTTCCCTGATGCAGACTGTGGCAGTTCATCTCTCGTCCTCGCCCGACTGTTTGCATCGGTCATATTCGGCAGTACGAGCAAGTCCATAAATCGTTTGATAAAAGTTGATTTTCCAGTACGCACCGGTCCTACAATGCCCAGATAAATTTCCCCATTTGTCCTTGCCTCAATGTCTTTGTATAAATGAAACGTCTCCATAAGAATACCCCCTTGCTATGCTGATACAATCTATGCAAAAAAAGCCAGTTTTAGAATCTCCGCTATTCTATTTATTTTTTTCTTTTTCCTAAAGCATTTTTATGCTATAATATTGCGGAATAACTACAAACGAGGTGAAACATGAATATTTTGACAACATTAAAAAAATCTATCATCGGAGGATTTCTGATCGGCTTTGGCGGAACTGTCTACTTAAATATGGACAATAAGATCGTCGCTGCATTCCTCTTCGGTCTCGGACTGTTTACGATCATCAATTTCGAGTTGAACTTATATACCGGTAAGATTGGCTATCTCTCAAAAGAGAACTGGAAAGAAATACTTCTGACACTGATTGGTAATTTCATCGGTACCAACCTCTTTGCGTTTCTCGTACTTCAGACACGCCTTGCAGGAAAATTAAAAGAAGCAGTTGCTCCGGCCGTGGAACTAAAATTGTCTGACAATCTGTTAAGCACATTCATCCTTGCGATTTTCTGTGGAATACTGATGTCCATTGCAGTCGGAACCTTTAAAAAGCTTCCAAATATTTTAGGAACTCTGGCCGTCTTTTTGTGCGTGGCAGTCTTTATCCTCGCCGGATTTGAACACTGTGTAGCGAACATGTTCTTCTTCGCACTCTCAAGTTCTCCGGCAGACTATCTTCTGACACTGCTCGTGGCAATTGCCGGAAACAGTCTTGGCGGAATCGCATTCTACAGACTGACAAAGATAAAAGAAGCTGAAGCCTAAATAAGTTGATCGCACCTGTGACCGGGCTTTCCCTGATCAGGTCATCCCTATATCCGGTACAACGAAAAACTCCTTCTCGTCAAGAAATGAATTGCTTTTCATTTTCTTTTGACGAAAAGGAGTTTTATTTTATTCAGGATTCCACTGCTGACTAAAAACAGTTTGAAATCCTTTTTCTCTTTCAATATTCAAATATCTTATGCTTCCCACGGCAGATCCGAATGTTCTGTCTTTCCATCTCGGAGCATCAGTTCTTTTACCGCCTCTGCCGCGCTCTTTCCTTCAAAGAGAACTGCATTGACCTGCTCAATGATCGGCATCTGCACTTCATATTTCTGTGCAAGCTTTACGGCTGCCTTTGTAGAATAGACACCTTCCACAACCATCTGCACTTCATCCATCGCCTGCTGCATCGTCCTTCCCTGACCGATCAGATAACCTGCTTTCCGATTCCGGCTGTGCACACTTGCACAAGTCACAATCAGATCTCCGATTCCGGTCAGTCCGGTGAAGCTCTCGATCTTTCCACCCATCTTCACCCCGAGGCGTGCGATCTCTGCAATTCCTCTCGTGATCAGAGCAGCCTTCGTGTTATCCCCGTATCCAAGTCCATCGGCAATTCCGGCAGCAAGCGCAATGACATTTTTCAGCGAGCCGCCAAGCTCGATCCCGAGAATATCCGGGCTTGTATAGACACGAAAGACTTCATTCATAAACATCTTCTGAAGATATTCGGCAGTCTCTTTTGTACGCGCCCCTACGACACAAGTCGTCGGAAGACATCTTCCGACTTCTTCCGCATGGCTCGGACCGGACAATACCGCCACATCCGCCTGTGGAATTTCCTGCTCAATCTGCTCAGAAAGTGTCATCAGTGTGCTTTCCTCGATTCCCTTTGCCACATTGACGATTTTCTGTCCTTCTTTCACAAACGGAGCCATCTTCTTTGCAGTTGCCCTCGTAAACGGAGAAGGCACCGCAAGCACCATGAAATCCTGATCTGTAATTGCTTCCTGAATCTCATTGGTAAATTTCATCGTCTGCGGAAGTTTCACTCCCGGCAGCTTGCTTTTGTGCTCCCGCTCACGATCAAGCATCTCCACCTCTGCCTGATCGATCGACCATACCGTCACATCATGCCCGTTTTTATCCAACAGTAATGCAAGTGCTGTTCCCCAGCTTCCTGCGCCCAATACTCCAGCTTTTGCCATAATCAGTCCTCCTGTTTCTTCTTTGCACCAAACTTATTTTCCGTTCCATTTAACAGTCTTTTGATATTTGCCCTATGCTTATAAAATGCAGACAACATTAAAAAGACTGCGATCGCATACATCTCATACAGATGTGCCTGAGAAAGTCCAAATCCTCCGCGCTGTCCATATACAACAACCTCTACAACAAACAGCACAACAATTGTAAGAGATCCCAGAGAAACATATCTGGTAATTCCGACGATTACCCAGAAAACGATTGCCGCGATCAGCATCATCATCGGATTTGTCGCAAAAATCAACCCTGCGGTCGCCGCAATCCCCTTTCCGCCCTTAAATTTTAAATAGAACGGATAGTTATGTCCGAGCACAGCGCCCATTCCTGCATACATGGAAAGAAGTGCTAATTCCTCCGGGTAAGCCTGACTATAAAGTATATGTACGATCCACACTGCCAGCACACATTTTAAAAAATCTCCGAGAAACGTGATCATTCCCGCTTTCCATCCTAATGTCCGCAGTGTGTTTGTCGTTCCGGCGTTACCGCTTCCATGCTGCCTGATGTCAATATGTTTCCATTTTCCATAGAGATACCCCGTCTGCAACAGCCCGCAGACATATCCTATGATCACACAGACCAAACGTTCCATAATTATCGGTCTTTCTCCTTTCTCTCGCGGATAAAGAATTTTAACGAGGTTCCCTTAAATCCAAACGCCTCGCGGATCTTATTTTCCAGATAGCGTGTGTAAGAGAAGTGCATCAGTTCCTTATCGTTGACAAAAATGACGAAGGTCGGCGGCTTTACTGCCACCTGCGTAATATAGTAAAGTTTTAGTCTCTTTCCTTTATCTGACGGCGGCTGCTGCATCGCAACGGCTTCCATCATAATCTCATTGAGTACTCCGGTCGAAATACGAAGTGTCTGATTCTCCAATACCATATCGATCATATCGAACAGTTTTGGAAGGCGCTGCCCCGTCTTCGCAGACACATACATGATCTCTGCATACGGCATGTATGACAATACCTGACGGACATTCTTTTCATACTCATACATCGTCTTGTCATTTTTCTCAATGGCATCCCATTTATTTACAATAATAATCACACCTTTGCCGCGCTCATGAGCGATTCCGGCAATCTTGGCATCCTGCTCTGTGACACCTTCCACCGCATCGATCACAACTAAGACGACGTCTGCCCGCTCCACAGCTGTCACCGTACGGATAATACTGTATCGTTCCAGTTCTTCTTTGATTTTATTCTTTCTACGAAGTCCTGCTGTGTCGATGAAGACATATTCTTTTCCATTCCATGTAATCTCTGTGTCGATGGCATCTCTTGTCGTTCCTGCAATATTGGAAACGATCACACGGTTCTCTCCGACCAGCTTATTGATGATCGAAGATTTTCCTACATTCGGCTTTCCGACAATCGCGATCCGAGGTCTCTCATCCTCTTCTTCCTCTGCAGAATGCTCCGGAAAATGTGCAGCGACTGCATCTAGCATATCTCCCAGTCCAAGTCTTGAGGATGCAGAAATCGGGATTGGATCTCCGATTCCCAGATTGTAAAATTCATACACATCTGCCATCAGCTTCTGGAAGCTATCCACCTTATTGACAACTAATACGACCGGCTTTCCAGAACGGCGCAGCATATCTGCCACTTTGGAATCCGAATCCTGAAGTCCTTGTCTGACATCCGTAATAAAGATGATCACATCCGCAGTATCAATCGCAATCTGTGCCTGCTCTCTCATCTGTGCAAGAATGATATCCTTGCTGTCCGGCTCGATCCCGCCTGTGTCAATCAGTGTAAATTCCCGATCAAGCCATGTTACTTCTGCATAAATTCTGTCCCTTGTGACTCCCGGCGTGTCTTTCACGATGGAAATCATCTCTCCTGCCAGCGCATTGAATAATGTAGATTTCCCTACATTCGGTCTTCCTACGATGGCAACTACTGGTTTACTCATAGTTTCACTCCTATATCTGTCTTATTTTATTATTTTCTTTTGTCTTTGTTCTGACAAGTCACCTATATCTTCTCATCCAGAACTGCTTCGATGAGATCTTGTCCGCTTGATTTTACAATATCTATCTGCACTTGTAAAGCCTCTTTCAGCTGATCTAAGGTAACATCATCAAGAAATACTTCTTCGCCGTTTCTTAACATACAGCACGGCAGAAGCAATCTGCTTCCAAGCGGTCTGCCAGAAAGCTGTGCCTTCAGATCCTGCCCGGTGATCAGTCCCGCTACAGTGATCAGCTCTCCAAAGAAATCATTTCGAATCTCATAGAGATGGACAATCACATTTGGATATTTTGTCTGAAGTGTCTCGATCATTCTTTTTAAATACGGATACGCAAGTTTTCCGGTTGCCAGGGAAATCTCTGTCTCTCTGTCATCCCCGGACAATTGCTCAAATGCCTCCTGAAACTCGTTCTGCAAAAGTCTTGTAGTGCCGACTCCGTTTTCCAGCTGAAGGTAACCGTCGTAACGCTCTTCCTCCGGCATCTCCTCCCCGGCAAGAATGTACCATTCATCTCCTGCATGGATAAAGTGTGTTCCATATTCCTCATAGATTTTCTTCTGCCAGCGGTGAATGATCGCAAGCACTTCCTTCGCCTCTTCTTTTGTAAATGGCTCCAACGGATACAGTCCGTCGCGGAATTTTGTCAATCCAACCGGAACGACCGATACACTCTGCAAATGTGGCAGATATGCCGTCATATCACGAATACTCCGCTCCAGCTCCTCGCCGTCATTGATTCCTTTACAGAGCACGATCTGCCCATTCATCGTGATGCCGCCCTCATAGAGTGTCTGTACCTTCTTCAGTGCATCCCCCGCAAACCGGTTGTGCAGCATCTTACACCGCAGTTCCGGGTTCGTTGTATGAAAGGAAATATTAATCGGCTCCAGATGATACTGTACAATCCGGTCAATATCATGATCACTCATATTTGTCAGCGTGATGTAATTTCCCTGCAGGAAGGAGAGTCTGGAATCATCATCTTTAAAATAAAGTGTCTCTCGCATTCCTTTCGGCATCTGATCAATGAAGCAGAACATACATTTATTTCTGCAGGAACGATACTCGTCCATCAGCCCCTGCTCAAACTCGATGCCCAAATCTTCCTCATAGTCCTTCTCAATCTCCAGCTCCCACTCTTCTCCGTCCGGCTTCTCGATCAGAAGTACAAGTTCTTCGTCATTTACAAGATAATGGTAATCAAAAACATCCTCGATTTCCTTGTCATTGATACTGATCAGGCAGTCCCCCGGCTCCACGCCAAGTTCCCACGCAATACTTCCGTCCTCCACGGAACGGATGATATGTCTATGTTTCATATTGTCTTCTCCTAATTCTACTACTTCCAAACAAATACCGCCTGTATTTCGTCAAAATTTTTACATCTCTTTCGAAACATGCGTTTTCTGCCATATTTGTTTCTGGCTTCCTTTTATCATACTAGATTTTTAAGGAAAAAGCAATTTTTTACACCTCTTTCTTGCCCCACAGATCAAAAAGTGATATAAATGAAATGTCAATAAATTTTTTAACGGAGGCCATTATGCCAAATATTCAATTATTAGAAAAAACTCTTCCGGCGGCACCGCTTCGCATTGCAGCACTGGAAAGCTGTCTGCCGCTGGCGCAAAAAGTCGACGACTACATCGTGACATTCCGGAAAAGTGCACTGGAATCCATGCAGTCTTCTGCACTTTATGCAAACTACAAAAAGGACAGTTACCTTCTGAAAACTTCCTGCCCGCGGTTCGGCTCAGGAGAAGCAAAAGGAATGATCCACGAATCTGTCCGCGGTTCAGATTTATTTGTCATGGTAGATGTGTGCAATTACAGCCTGACTTATTCTGTCAACGGACATTTAAATCACATGTCCCCGGATGACCATTATCAGGATTTGAAACGTATCATTTCCGCAGCTACCGGAAAGGCGCACCGCATCAATGTGATCATGCCATTCCTCTATGAAAGCCGCCAGCATAAGCGCACAAAGCGAGAGTCTCTTGACTGTGCCCTCGGACTGGAAGAACTGATCGATATGGGTGTCAGCAATATTCTCACCTTTGATGCCCACGACCCGCGTGTGCAGAACTCAATCCCACTGAAGGGATTTGACAACTTCAGCCCTGCATATCAGTTCATGAAAGCATTGTTCCGTGCAGAATCCGACTTAAAAGTAGACAAGGATCACCTGATGATCATCAGCCCGGACGAAGGCGCGATGCACCGAGCTGTCTATTTCTCAAACGTGCTCGGCGTAGACATGGGTATGTTCTATAAGAGAAGAGATTACTCTACAGTTGTCAACGGGAAAAATCCGATCGTTGCCCACGAATTCCTCGGAGATGACGTAAGTGGAAAAGACGTGATCATCCTCGACGATATGATTTCTTCCGGAGAAAGTATGTTAGACGTGGCAAAACAGTTAAAAGACCGCCACGCAAACCGCGTATTTATCTGCACAACCTTCGGACTTTTCACAGAAGGATTGGGAAAATTTGATGAATACTATGAGAAAGGGTACATCGATCGCGTGATCACGACAAACCTCACTTACCTGCCTGCAGAGGCTTCTGAAAAGCCATATTTTGTTGTGGCAGATATGAGTAAGTTCCTTGCGTTGATCATTGATTCCCTGAATCACGACATTTCCATCGGTTCCGTATTAAATCCAACCGATAAAATCCACAGACTGTTGGAAACTTATAAAAAAAGATAACAAAAACTGCATCCACCACGATGTATCAAAAGAGGGAGATCACACAAATCAACGTGTATCTCCCTCTTCGTTTTATCTAACTGCCACACTTTTCTCTTTATCAATTATTTTTCATACCCTCACGGAAAGAAGCAGCTTATTGTTGCTGTTCGTTCACCTCTTCGTGGTGATACTCCCCTTCAAATACCTCTTCCTGTGGCTGTACTTTTGCTTCCCCAGACTCTGCGGCTCCCGGTGGGAAGGAATAATACTGATGACCATTCTCCAATACGACTCCTCTTGCCTCGGCAAGTTCACTGACTGTCACAAGCTGATAGCCCTGCTCCACAAGCTTTGGAATCAACTCCAGTGCAGCATCGATCGTCGTGGAATGAATGTCATGCATCAATACGATATCTCCATCTTTCACGGTATTCAGCACACTATCTACCGTCGCTTTTGCATTTTTTGTCTGCCAGTCCAGTGTATCCACGGACCACATAATAAATGGCATTTTCACAGTCTGTTTCAGTGTGTCACTGACTGCCCCATAAGGCGGCCGAAGTGTTGTAGTGCCATTTGCAACAAATCCGTTGATGATTCTGTTCGTACCATCCACCTCGTCTAAAATTCCCGCAGGATCCATCGTAGATAAGTTTGCATGTGTCATCGAATGGTTGGAAAGTTCACATCCCTGCTTTGCCATTCGCTTGATCAGCTCTCCATTGTTCTGTGCGTTCTGCCCAAGCATGAAAAAAGTTGCTCGTGAATTATATTTTTCCAATTGATCCAGCAATTCCCCGGTCCGCTTGCCTGGTCCATCATCAAATGTCAGTGCAAGCATAGGTTTATTCGGATCAATAGAACTCTCTTCGGATTTCAGTTTTCCATCTTTTGCAAATCGATAAGTTTTGACACCTATCCGCAGTTCTCCGGTTACCAGATTTCCTTCCCCGTCAAAATAGTATTTCTCTCCGTCATCTTCTACCCATCCATTTTGCACATAAGTTCCGTCCGGCTGCTGAAACTTCTTCCCGTCCCACTCTCCATATTTATTTTTTACAGTCAACGTACCATCCCGTGTCTCAAAAAATACAGACTGAGACAGTTCCCCTTCTAGTTTCTTCTGCAAATCATCTGAGAGTTTTATTTTGACCGGAAAGGTTCCTTCTTTTGTCCCGTCCGATTCACATTCCAGCGTATAGTCTTTCCCCTCTGTCAGACTTTCCATAAACTGCTGCGCCGTATACTGCTCTTTTTCATCTAACGTAGTCTTCATCGCACCTTCCCCGTGAATATCCACAGAAAACTTTGGAAGTTCACTGTCCTGGTACATCGTCTCTGACTTCGCCTTCATAGAAATCACTGCCAGTCCACTCTTTTCAGAAGCCGCTGCCGTACTGAAAAGTATGACCGACAGCAGGCAAAGAACTACAATGCTGATCAGTTTCTTTTTAACGCGTTCCCGCTTGCGCACGCGCTTTATCTGCCTCATAAATTTTGTACCCCCTAAACTTTTGTAACACTTTTTCTCTTTTCAGTATACACAATTTCCCACCAGACTGCAATCGTATTTCCCGCACATTTCATACGCCTTTTCGAAGCAAAAAATACCTTCCATTCCGGACAGTTTTCCGTCCAAAATGAAAGGTATTCTAATTATTCTTCGTTTACTTTTTCTACTTGAATAATTGCAGATTTCTGCATTGGGATACGACAGTTTCTGTTATTTCCAAACTCTACGATCACATCATCGTCTGTGATATCGATCAGTACACCGTAAAATCCGCTTGTTGTCAATACTGTATCTCCTACTTCCATAGAAGCAACCATCGCCTGAATTCTCTTCTGCTCTTTTCTCTGCGGGCGGAACAGAAAGAACCACATACCTCCGATCAGTACTGCATACACTAAGATAATGGAAAACATTCCACCAGCTCCACCTGACGCTAATAAACCATTCATACTAAATTCCTCCTACTTCTCAATTAAGCACTATTGCTATGATACACAATTTCTGCTGAGACATCAAGTTATTTTTAGAAATTTTATGATTTGTTTATATCTGTCCGCGTGTGAATCCTTCCAGTTTCTGCTTCTTGTATTCTTTATATCTTCCTTCCTCGATCGCTGTGCGGATTTCTTCCATCATATTGTTGTAGAAATACAGATTATGCAGCACGCACAGACGCATACCAAGCATCTCTTTTGCTTTCAGCAAATGGCGGATATAGGCTCTGCTGTATTTGCGGCAGGCCGGACACTGACACCCTTCCTCGATCGGTCTATCATCCAGCTCATATTTTGCATTGAACAGATTCATCTTTCCATGATTCGTGTAAACATGCCCATGTCTTCCATTTCTACTTGGGTAAACACAATCAAAGAAATCAACACCTCTGTCAACCGCCTCAAGAATATTTGCCGGCGTTCCAACTCCCATCAGATAAGTCGGCTTGTCCTGTGGAAGATATGGAACTGTCGCGTCAATGATCCGATACATGTCTTCATGGGATTCTCCCACTGCCAGTCCTCCGAGCGCATAACCATCCAGATCAAGTTCCGCAATCCGTTTCGCATGTTCGATGCGGATATCTTCATAAATACCACCTTGATTGATTCCAAACAGCATCTGTTGCTTGTTGATCGTATCTTCCAGACTATTCAGCCTTGCCATCTCTTTTTTACAGCGCTCCAGCCAGCGCACTGTGCGATCTACCGAATGCTGGATATAGTTGCGGTCTGCCACACTGGACGGACATTCATCAAACGCCATCGCAATCGTGGATGCTAAATTGGACTGGATCTGCATACTCTCCTCTGGTCCCATGAAAATTTTCTTTCCATCAATGTGGGAGTGGAAGTATACGCCTTCCTCTTTGATTTTTCGCAATCCTGCAAGAGAAAAGACCTGAAATCCACCTGAATCTGTCAGAATCGGCTTATCCCACACCATAAATTTATGCAGTCCCCCGAGTTTTTTTACTACTTCATCTCCCGGCCGCACATGTAAATGATACGTGTTGGAAAGCTCTACCTGTGTCTTAATCCCTTGAAGATCTTCTGTGGAGACAGCACCTTTGATCGCTGCTGCTGTTCCCACATTCATAAATACCGGCGTCTCGATCACACCATGTACTGTTTTCAGTCTCCCTCTTTTGGCAAGACCATCTCTTTTTATTAATTGATACATTCTTTTTCTCCTCTGACTTAATAATGACAAATGACCGGAACTCCTGCACTGATCAAGTTCAGCAGCTGCCCCGCCTTATCAATCGGCATATTGATACATCCATGAGAACCGGCACTCTGATACAGACTGCCCCCAAATGCCGGCTGCCAGTCCGCATCGTGGAATCCGACTCCGCTCCATGTAAACTGCATCCAGTATCTTACTTCTTGTTTATAAATTGGTTCTCCTGTCTCCGGATCGTTCTCTCCGACAAGAATAGACGGACTTTCTTTATAAAGTACATCGTAGACCCCTTCTGGTGTTATCCTATCCGGCGTCGGAAGTCCTGATACGATATCTGTCTCCAACACTACATTTCCATTCTGGATATACCACATATGCTGAGTAGATAAGTCCACTTCTGCATACGTATTGCCCCAGTCTGTCGCACCAAATGACGCAGCACGTTTTTCATAGATAGGCTCTCTCTGTACCGGCTTTCCTCCGGCAATATCTGCCTTCAACTGCTCAATCTCTGCCGGCTCATCGATACTCCATCCGTATGTACCGCCAGATACAGTCGCAGCTTTGCCGGTTGGTGTCGTAAAACTTCTCGTCTTTCCTACTGTATCATACCTGGATGCGAGATCCCTTACATATGCAGAAATCCCATCTGTCGTAAATGTGACATTCATATTCTCATCGACTGTAATCCACTCTGCAAGCTTTGCCTTGTCGATTCCTTCCGGAGTCGCTCCCATCTGATAAGTGACTGTTCCTCCGAGGTACGAATTCATCTTATCTCTCGCCGCCACAACTTCAGATGAATCTTCAGTAAATTTCGGCTTAAGATAGCAGCCTTCCTTTTCCAGATCCATCTCATGCTGGAATCCACTGATCTTCTCCTTGATCTTCTGGCGGAAGACTTCCTGATCCAACTGTGTGCCCTCTACCTCTTTTGTAATCACGAATGTATTCCCGTCAAATGTCGGCTTCGCAGATACTGACGGTGTCTGATTCTCCGGCTTCATGCACTGAAGTCCACTGATCAATGCATCTAATGCCGCCTCATCGTACTGGACATCCACTTTCGCCTCTGCGCTTCCCTTTTGGAACAATGCCCGGATCCACAGAAACGCATTCTGATCTTTTACAATCTTCTCCAGTTCTTTTCCTGGAAGATATTCCAGAGAAATATCCTCTCCACTGATCACTTCTGTTCCGCCATCATTTTCCTTTAAGGTAAGTGTATAGCCTTGTACCTGCTTCTCCATATAAGACTCTGCTTCTTTTACTGTCTTACCTGAAAAATCATTTCCGTTGATGGTTGTATTAAAATAAAAATGCTTTGTAAAATAGAAAGCAAATCCAAGGTAAACAAGCGCTGCCGCTCCAAGAACCCCTCCTGCGATAAACAATGCCTTCTTCTTCATCTGCTCTTTCTTCTCGCTGCTTTTGCCATTTTTCTGATGATTCTGCTTTGCTGAATGGCTTCCTGATGAGTTCTTCGCGTTCTGTTTCAGCTGCATCTCAGAAGATCTTCTGCTCTCCTCCCTGTGCTGGGAATTCTTTTTGACAGATTCTTCCTGATGCGTTCTCTTCTGCTCATGCTGCTTCTGTCCATGCTGTTTCTGTAGTTCTTTCCGCGCAAGATTCGTTGCCTTTTGTGTCCGTATCTCTTTTGGAAGTTCAGCCGTAAACTGCGCCTTCTGAAGATCAGATCTTTGGGCACGCGGCCGCGGATTCTTTCTTTTCTTTTCTTTCTTCTCTATCTCTTCTATATTCTCCTCATCCGGACCATCATCCAGACGATAGGAGAAGTATTCGATGTCATCTACACGCCCGTCTGCATGTCTGTTCCCAGATCCTTGGCGTCTTCTCTTATCATTCGTGCCGCCCATATAGTATCTATTTCCTTTCTCTAAACAATATCTAGTAAACATTATAATACGTCCCTTTCTAAAAGTACAGTATAAAATAAGCATTGCCACTTTTTTTAACTTCCTATATAATAATGACAAAAGTTTGTAATATTTTTGTCACGAAAGGAGTTTTTATATATGGCTGGTTCCTATTTTGGAAATTCATTCCGCATCACAACCTGGGGAGAATCCCACGGTCCGGCAATCGGTGTCGTCATCGATGGATGCCCTTCCGGACTTGCACTCTCCGCGAAAGAAATCCAGTGCTTTCTCGACCGCAGAAAGCCTGGTCAAAGCCGCTACACGACACAGCGAAACGAATCGGATCAAGTAGAAATCCTCTCCGGTGTATTTGAAGGACGTACGACCGGAACACCAATTTCATTAATTGTCCGCAATCAAGATCAACGCTCCAAAGATTACGGAAATATCGCTTCCTGCTACCGTCCCGGACATGCCGACTTTACTTTTGACAGCAAGTATGGATTCCGTGACTATCGCGGAGGTGGTCGTTCTTCCGGGCGTGAGACGATCGGCCGTGTCGCTGCCGGTGCTATTGCCTCCAAACTGCTCGCAGAAATGGGGATTACTATCATGGCTTACGCCAAGTCGATCGGACCTGTTACCGTTCCTACATCTGAATATCATCTGACTGAGATTATGGAAAATGCTCTGTATATGCCTAATAATACATATGCCGGACAGGCAGAAATATACTTAAAAGAATGTATGGAAAGACAGGATTCTTCCGGGGGAATCATTGAATGTACCGTTCACGGAATGCCTGCCGGAATCGGTGAGCCTGTTTTTGAAAAGCTCGATGCCTCTCTCGCCAAAGCTGTTATGTCCATTGGTGCTGTCAAGGGCGTGGAGATTGGTGACGGTTTTCAGGCAGCCACTTCTCATGGAAGTATCAACAACGATGCCTTCACCTGCGAAAACGGCTCCATCTCAAAGCTGACAAATCATTCCGGCGGAATCCTCGGAGGAATGAGCGACGGCTCAGACATTGTCCTGCGCGCTGCGTTTAAACCGACACCTTCTATTTCACAAGTACAGCAGACTGTGACAACTACATCTGAGAATATCGATCTTTCGATTCACGGACGCCATGATCCGATCATCGTTCCGCGTGCAGTCGTTGTCGTAGAGTCCATGGTGGCACTCACACTGATCGATCTGTTATTTGCCAACATGAGTTCCAGACTGGATAAGATTCTTTCCTTTTACAAAAGATAAGATCCAAAAGAATCTATAAGCCATTTTTAATAATATTTTTCGTTCGTGTATGATATTCTTTCAGACAATATTGTACGCGAACGTTTTGTCTGTCTTTAGTTTAACAAAATTTTTTTACTTTTCTTTTCATTCTTTCTTAATCTTTTCTGAAATTCTTTTCTAAGTCCCATCACCTGCATAATCTATCAAGGCGGATAACCTTCAACAAAGTCTGTTTTTCTTCATTTTCCGATTGACTATTACCTAAAATAGAGTATAATAATATAGGCACATTTGTTTAGAAATAGTAAACTTTTTGTTTATTTATAATAGTACTTATACGTATGGAAAGGATGTCCGTATATATGAATATAGGCAATAAACTCAGGGAATTGCGCATGGAGAAAGGACTTACGCAGGAAGAACTTGCCGATCGGGCAGAACTTTCGAAGGGATTTATCTCCCAGATAGAAAGAGATCTTACCTCCCCTTCGATTGCAACGCTGGTCGATCTACTGCAATGTCTCGGGACAAATCTGAAAGATTTCTTCTCCGATGACTCCGATGAGCAGATCGTATTTCCTAAAGAAGATTTCTTTGAAAAAACAGACGCGGAACTTCTCAACACCATTGAATGGATCATCCCGAATGCACAGAAGAATATGATGGAACCAATCCGTGTCACCTTACTCCCCGGAGGCTCCACTTACCCAGACAGACCTCACGAGGGAGAGGAATTTGGATATGTCCTTCAAGGAGTGATCCATATCCATCTCGGGCAGCGGGTATACACGGCCAAAAAGGGAGAGACTTTCTATTTTACCCCGAACTGTGAACATTCGATCAGTGCGGGAAAAAAGACTGGTGCAAAATTTATCTGGGTAAGCACACCACCCAGTTTTTAATTATTTCTAATTGTTTTCATGTACAAAACATCTATTTAGCAAAACGAAGGAGGAGTGAGCATATGGCTAACAAATTAATTGATATTGTAAATGTATCAAAATCCTACGGGGACAATCTCGTCCTCGATGAACTCAACTTATATATCAGGGAGAATGAATTTCTGACACTGCTCGGACCGAGTGGATGCGGGAAGACAACTCTGCTCCGCATCCTGGGCGGATTTGAGAGCTGTGATTCCGGACACATTATTTTCGACGGAAAAAATATCAATAATGTCCCGCCAAATAAGCGACAGCTAAACACAGTCTTCCAGAAATATGCTCTGTTTTCCCACATGTCCATTGCAGAAAATATTGCATTTGGACTGAAGATCAAAGGGAAATCAAAAGCATATATCAATGATAAAATCCGCTATGCGCTAAAGCTTGTCAACCTCGATGGTTACGAGAACCGTACTCCGGACTCTCTAAGCGGCGGACAGCAGCAGCGGATCGCTATCGCCCGCGCGATCGTCAATGAGCCAAAAGTGCTCCTGCTCGACGAACCTTTAGGCGCTCTCGACTTGAAATTGAGACAGGATATGCAGTATGAGCTGATCCGTTTGAAAAACGAACTCGGAATTACATTTATCTATGTCACTCACGACCAGGAGGAAGCGCTCACAATGTCCGACACCATCGTCGTGATGAATCAGGGATATATCCAGCAGATCGGTACGCCGGAAGATATCTACAACGAACCGGAAAATGCATTTGTCGCTGACTTCATTGGGGAAAGCAATATTCTTCCGGCTGTCATGGTCGAAGATAAACTGGTAAAAATTCTCGGCGTCAATTTCCCATGTGTCGATGTAGGATTTGGCAAAAACAAACCCGTCGATGCTGTGATCCGCCCGGAAGATATTGATCTTGTAAAACCAGAAGAAGGACTTCTCGAGGGAGTCGTGACACACCTGATCTTCAAAGGCGTTCACTATGAGATGGAAGTTTCCGCAAATAACTTTGACTGGCTTGTACATAGTACAGACATGGTTCCGGTCGGCACGACTGTTGGAATCAAAGTAGATCCATTTGATATCCAGATTATGAAAAAGCCAGAATCTGAAGATGAGGAGGCGGTTCCAGTTGAAGAGTAAAAAATTACTTGCCGGACCGTACTTATTCTGGTCGGTATCTTTTATCATCATCCCGCTTCTGATGATCTTCTATTATGGGCTGACAGATCAGGATGGTGCCTTTACCTTTGCAAACCTTGCAAAGATTACAACACCGGAGAACTTAAAAGCGCTCGGACTTGCGCTTCTTTTGTCTCTGATCAGTACTTTGATCTGCCTTGTCATGGCATATCCACTGGCGATGATCCTCGCCTCCATGAATGTCAACCAGACAAGCTTTATTGTATTGATCTTCATCCTTCCGATGTGGATGAATTTTTTGCTCCGCACGCTCGCATGGCAGACTTTATTAGAAAAGAATGGTGTGATCAACAGTATTCTGTCGTTTTTCCACCTGCCACAGCTTGCGATCATCAACACACCTTATGCGATCATTCTTGGTATGGTCTATAACTTTTTGCCATTTATGGTACTTCCGATCTACAACGTGCTCGTAAAGATTGACAAAGATGTGATCAATGCCGCACGAGATCTCGGCGCAAACAACCGTCAGACCTTCTTTAAAATCATACTGCCATTGACCGTTCCGGGAATCATCAGCGGAATTACCATGGTATTTGTTCCGGCACTCACAACCTTCGTCATCTCCGATCTTCTTGGTGGAAGTAAAATCCTTCTGATTGGAAATGTCATCGAGCAGGAATTTAAACAAGGAAGCAACTGGCATGTCGGCTCCGGACTTTCACTCGTGCTGATGATCTTCATTATTTTAAGTATGGCTCTCATCGCCAAATATGATAAAGACGGGGAGGGAACTGCATTTTGATTAAAAATACATTACAGAAAATCTACCTGGGGCTTATTTTCATTTTACTTTATGCCCCAATCATCACCCTTGTCGTGCTGTCTTTCAACAATTCCAAGACACGCGCCAAATGGGGGGGCTTTACCGGAAAATGGTACGTTGCCCTTTTTCAGAATGAGCAGATTATGAATGCGCTCTACACAACATTGATCATCGCCCTTCTTTCGGCGCTGATTGCCACACTCATCGGAACCGCCGCCGCGATCGGCATTCAGGCAATGCGAAAAAGAGTCCGTACAGCGATGATGGCTGTCACCAATATCCCGATGCTAAATGCAGATATCGTGACTGGAATTTCCTTAATGCTCTTATTTATCGCATTCCGCTTTTCACTTGGATTTGCAACGATCCTCATGGCACACATTACGTTCAACATTCCTTATGTCATCTTAAGTGTCATGCCAAAATTAAAGCAGACAAACCGTCGGACTTATGAAGCTGCACTGGATCTTGGAGCCTCTCCGATCTATGCATTTTTCAAAGTGGTTTTCCCGGATATCCTTCCAGGTGTCTTCTCGGGATTTCTGCTTGCCTTTACGATGTCCCTTGATGATTTTGTCATCACTCACTTTACAAAAGGACCAGGCGTAGACACACTGTCCACAAAAATTTACAGTGAAGTTCGAAAAGGGATCAAACCGGAGATGTATGCGCTTTCGACCTTGTTGTTTGTATCCGTGCTAATCTTGCTGATTCTCGTCAATGTTTCTCCTTCTTCCAAAGAAGGCAGTACTAGAAAATATGTCAGCAAAAAAAGTAAAGCTGCCCGCTTTGTATTCCGGCGCCTCGTTCCTGCAGTTATGGCAATCGTGATCATCGCCGGAGGATTTTTCTACGGTTCAAAGAGATCCGTCAGTGGTGATAATCAGGTAATTGTCTACAACTGGGGAGAATACCTTGACCCGGAAGTAATCACTATATTTGAGGAAGAAACCGGCATCTCGGTTGTCTATGAAGAATACGAAACAAACGAAATCATGTATCCAAAAGTGCAGTCCGGCGCCATCGCCTACGATGTTGTCTGCCCATCCGACTATATGATCCAGCGCATGATCGAGAATGACTTGCTCGCAGAAATTAATTTTGATCATATTCCAAATATAAAAAACATTGGCACACAGTATATGGAGCAATCCCGCCAGTTTGATGCAGAAAATAAATATTCTGTTCCGTACTGCTGGGGTACTGTCGGAATCCTCTATAACAAAAAAATGGTTGAGGAACCGATCGACAGCTGGTCTGTCCTCTGGGACGAAACATACAAAGACAATATTTTAATGCAGGACAGTGTCCGCGATGCATTTGCTGTTGCTCTGAAATACCTTGGATATTCTTTAAACTCCACAGACCTAGATGAGCTTGAAGCTGCAAAAGCACTGTTGATCGAACAGAAACCGCTTGTGCAGGCATATGTAATTGACCAGGTCCGCGATAAAATGATCGGAAACGAAGCCGCCATTGGTGTTATCTATTCCGGAGAGGCTATTTATACCCAGCTGGAAAATCCGGATCTGGAATATGTGATTCCAAAAGAGGGCTCCAACGTATGGATCGACTCCTGGGTCATTCCAAAAAATGCAAAGCACAAAGAAAATGCAGAGGCATTTATCAACTTCCTCTGCCGTCCAGACATCGCCAAGATGAACTTTGACTACATCACTTACTCAACACCTAACATAGAAGCAAGAAAACTGATCGAAGATCCTGCAATCCGCAACAGCACTATCGCATTTCCGGATGCTTCTGAATTAGAACGGTGTGAGACATTCCAGTTCCTCGGCGACGAGAACGATGTGCTATACAATGAATTATGGAGGGAGATTAAATCAAAATAATGAAACGGACATTTACCTATCCGATCCATCATGAAATGGCCGGCATGACGATCCAGTCTTTCCTAAAGCAACAGCAGTATTCCAGTCAGGTGATCACGCATTTAAAGCGGACACCTGACGGCATCTGCCGAAACGGTGTCTGGGCACGGGTACACGAAGTGCTACAAAGTGGAGATCTTCTTACGATTTCCATCGTGGAAGAAACTTCCTCAGAGCACATCGTTCCCGTGCCTCTTCCATTTCCAATCGTATACGAGGACGAAGATCTGCTTGTGATCAATAAGCCTTCCGGCATGCCGATTCATCCTTCTCAGGGAAATTATGAGAATACGCTCGCCAATGCTGCTGCTTACTACTTTGCTTCTCAGAACATTCCTTTCACCTACCGCTGTATCAACCGCTTAGACCGGGATACTACCGGGCTTCTGATCATTGCCAAACATATGTACAGCGCTTCTCTTTTGTCCAATATGGTCGCCAGACGAGAGATTCATCGAGAATATCTTGCCGCTGCCACCGGTCTTGTCGAAGAGTCTGGGATGATTGAAGCACCGATTGGGCGGGCAAACGGTTCTACCATCGAGCGCTGTGTCGACTTTGCGCACGGTGATTATGCCTGCACCCATTTTCACCGGCTTGCTTATCAAAATGGGTACTCTCTCGTTTCTCTCAAACTAGAGACCGGGCGCACCCACCAGATCCGTGTTCATATGAAATATATTGGGCATCCGCTTCCGGGAGATTTTCTCTACCATCCAGAGGATCACTGTATAGACCGTCAGGCACTGCACTCTTACCGACTCTCCTTTATCCATCCAATCACAAAACAGTCACTGACCTTCACAGCACCTCTGCCAGAAGATATGCAGGCAATTTTTCAAAAGGTCACAACGTAAAAATGAGCGTGACGTAAAATAGATTTCTTATGAAATCCCTTGTTTTACGCCACGCTCATTTACTATAGTTCTATCCTTTTTACATATTCCATCTAAGTGGAAAGATCGTCCGTCGTCAGAAAATCAATCTCCTGATTGGTCCACTCTTGCTTTTCCCAGCTTTCATTGTATGTCCAGACGTTGATACTGATTCCCTTGTCTTTTGCATATGCTACCATATCGCTGCTGATTCTGGATGCTGCAATCCCACTGTGGGTCAATTCTGCCATTTGGTCGATTGTTTCCTGCGTCCCTTCCTCCACCAGATATTTGATACGGATAATCTCAGAACATTCCCGGATCTTCTTTAGCTGCTCTAGACTACCGCTTAGACATACCACGGAATCTTCCATCCCAAGTTCCTGTATTTTTTGCACAAGCGAAATAATATCTTCTACAGAGGTAAACTTAAGATCTAATACAGCATTTGCACCACTTTGTTGACATACTTCCAAAAATTCCTCCATGGTCGGCACCCATGCATATGGATATGCCCAACTGTTGCTTCCACTGTCAATTGTCAGCATCTGGATCTCATCTAAGGTCATCTCCGCAATCACTCCGGTTCCATCGGTCATGCGATCTACAGTTGGATCGTGCATACATACAAATGCCCCATCTGCAGTCCGGTGAATATCTGCCTCAATTCCCCATGCACCACTCTGCGCTGCCAGTTCATAGGCAGGAAGCGTATTTTCCGGCGCCTCAGAACTGTACCCACGATGTGCAATGACCTTTGTTCCACTATTTTTTACTGCAAGTTCTGTCGTCTGTTCCAGTGCCTGTTCTATATTCCCTCCAAGCAGCGGTACTGCTTTTTCCACTGTAGTTTCCGGAAGTATCCTTGCCTTCAAGTCTAACGTATAGCTTCTACTATACACAAAGATCCCTGCAGCCACACAGAGGATTGCCCCGGCGGTACATCCGAGAAATATTTTCTGCCTCCGCACCTTTCTGCGCCGCAGTTCCTTCATTCGTTTGAGCTTCTGCTCTCTCAATGTATATTCTGACATGACTGTCACCTGCTATACTTGAAAACATCCGCCGCCGACAAATTCTCGAAGAAGCGAGTTTTTCGGAATATTTTCGCTTCCGACACCAACAAAATACTCGAGGAACTTCAGAAGTCTTTTTGCTTCTGTATACTCTTCACACTCTTTGTCGATACCAAATAAAATCGGCTCTGCATACTGCTTTAACACTGCCAGTTCATAAATCAGCGCAGAGTTAAACATAACATCTGCATCTTCCTGATAAGGGAAAATATTTTCCTCCTCCCCGCGTCTGACGGAAGGCCACATCCGGATTGTCTGTTGGGCAGAAGTTCCCCGCGTTCTCGCATCTCTTACCAGTCTGCGGATCAGACGACCGTCCGTCGTAGGAATCCGGTTGTGCTCATCGATATTTAACTGTGTCAATGCACTGATGTAAATTTTAAATTTATTTTCTGCTGCCAGCTTATAAGTCATCGCATCATTCAGACAGTGGATTCCTTCGATGACAAGGACATCATTTGCCCCAAGCTTTTTCGGCTTCGAAATATATTCTCGCTTTCCAGTCTTAAAATTAAATGTCGGAAGCTGTACTTCCTTTCCTTCGAGAAGATCTGTCATATCTTGATTAAATTTCTCTAGATCAATCGCCTCCAGACATTCAAAATTGTAGTTACCGTTCTCATCCTTCGGCGTCAGTTCCCGGTCTACAAAATAATTGTCAACCGCGATCGGATGCGGCACAAGCCCATTGACTCTGAGCTGTACAGACAGTCTGTGGGAAAAAGTAGTCTTTCCCGAAGACGACGGCCCTGCGATCAAAATAAAACGCACTTCCGGTCTGGCTGCGATCTGCGCTGCGATCGAGGCAATCTTACTTTCCTGAAGCGCCTCCTGCACAAGCATCTCCTCAAGGATATCCCCCTTTGTGATAATGTCATTCAGCTCTCCGACCGTCTCAATTCCCTGCATATCTCCCCATCTTGTAGATTCCTTCAACACCTGGAATAATTTATTCTGAGGTACAAACGGCGGCACCTCTTTTGGCGCTGACGCTACCGGCATTTGGATAACAAATCCTTCATCATATAAATGCAGTTCAAAATATTTCAAGTATCTTGTGCTCGGAAGCATATACCCATAGTAGTAATCTTCGAACTCATTCAAACTGTACAGATTCACTTTCGATCCTCTCCGATACTCAAAAAGCTTCTCTTTATCCACCATCCCGTACTGGTGAAAAAGCGCTGTGGCATCCGGTGTCGATACACTTCTCTTTTTAATCGGTATGTCTGCTTCTACGATATCCCTCATACGGATTGTCACCCGGTTTAAGAAATCCTGATTGACGACAACATTCCCCTCTACTTTGCAATAATACCCTTTGCTTACAGAATAGAGGATTCTCACTTTATCTATATTTTCATGCCCTGCCACGTTATAAACAGCCTTCACAAGCAGAAGGCTCATACTCCTTCTGTAAGTCTGATTTCCAATTGCCTCACCGGTTGTGACAAACTTTAATACACAGTCTTTCTTTAACTTTTTCCCAAGCTCCTGAAGACGGTTGTCTACAAAAACAAGCACAATATCATTTTCATACTCTGCCTGAAAATCTTCTGAAATCTTCTCATAAGTTGTCCCCGCTTCATACTGGCGGAGTACCTCCCCAACCTGAACGGTATATCTCTGTTTTTCCACCTGTTTCCCTTCTTTCTTCTCTGTCATCTTACATTCTATGCTACACAACAGAAAACGGATGACTGATCGGAGCACACTTGATATCCAGTTTTTCAAATCTTTCTTCCAAAAACTTTCTCATGTCCTCTATAAAAATATGTTCCATTCCATAATGCCCGGCATCCATAATCGTAAGTCCCTGCGCCTCAGCATCTATCCCGGAATGGTGATCAATATCTCCGGTAATCAGCACCTCTGCTTTCTTTCTGATCGCCTCCCCGATTACACTCTTCCCAGATCCTGGGCAGACCGCCACTCTCTGAATTTTTCTGTCCAAATCCCCAAACACTTTTATGTGCGAAAGGGCAAACCGCTCTTTGACAAGTTCACAGCATTCCCTCACAGTCATCGCACTTGCAAACTGCCCGGATTTGCCGATTCCTTTCTCCGGTTCTTTTGGCTCAGTCTGTTCCAATACCTCTATGGACTGTAAGCCTAGACGGTTGGCTGCAAGATCTGCCATCCGCAGTACATCATAGTTCGTATGCATCGCATAATAGGAAATATCGTGCTGCAGCAATTGTACAACACGATTTCCAATAAAATCCTGATCTGAAATTTTCTTTAATCCCTTAAAAATCAATGGATGGTGCGTAATGAGTAAATCTGCCTTCACCCGAACCGCTTCCTGGATTACTTCCTCGGTCACATCCAGCGCAAGATAAACGCTTTTCACCTCTTTGTTGGCTCGTCCGACAAGAAGCCCTACATTATCCCACTCACATGCATACGAAACCGGATATACTTCTTCGATTTTCTCTGTCAATTCCTTACAAAGCATCGCTCTTTCCTCCCGTTTCTTCTATTTCTTTTGCTTCCCCCCAGATTCCCACTGTCCTAAGATTCCTTCTACACATGCAGTCTCCTTCTGCAGTGCTTCTCTTCTCTGGCAAATATGATCACCACTTTTATCGTCCAATTCTCTTAATACCTTTCGCTTCATATCCAGCTCTCTATGAAGAAAGCTTTGGAGTACCGGATGCCTCTGAGAAAGAAGTTCTTTTCCATAACATGCCTCTTCTTTCGTCAGTGTATAAGGACTTCCCGGACACACTTTCATGATCGGATAAAATTTGCCTTCCTCCAGCACCATGTCTTCAGCAAGTATTTCATACCCCTGCTCTGCCAAATATTCCCGGACTTTATAAAGTTCCGACTGGGGCTGTAAGATCAGCGCTTTCAAACTTCTTGCTGTCGCACTGCTCTCCTCCAAGATCTTGATCGTCAATGCTCCGCCCATTCCGGCAATAATCGCACAATCTGCCTCTTCTGCCTTTAGCTCTTTCATCCCGTCAGACCTTCTTGTATCGATCTTTTCAGAAAGCTCTGCCGCCTGAATATGTGCTCTTGCGCGGTCAAGCGGTCCGATATTGATATCCATCGCAACTGCTCTCGGACATCTTCCCTCCTGCACAAGTGCGATTGGAATATACCCGTGGTCTGTTCCGATGTCTGCTACAACCATCCCATCATCCACGAGATCTGCCACAGCACGCAGCCGTTCTGATAATTCTGTCATCACTTTTCCTTCCTCTCTAGTCAAGATAATCTCTCAACTTCCGGCTTCTGCTTGGATGACGAAGCTTTCTCAGCGCTTTTGCCTCAATCTGACGAATTCTCTCTCTTGTGACATCAAATTCTTTTCCAACTTCTTCCAGCGTTCTTGCACGTCCATCATTCATACCAAAACGAAGTCTTAACACTTTCTGCTCTCTGTCTGTCAGTGTACTGAGCACTTCATCCAGCTGTTCCTTCAAAAGGGTTGCTGCGGCAGCCTCTGCCGGAACCGGAACATTATCATCCTGAATGAAATCGCCAAGATGACTGTCTTCTTCCTCACCGATCGGTGTTTCCAAAGATACCGGCTCCTGGGAAATCTTAAGAATTTCTCTGACTCTGTCCACCGGCATATCAAGTTCTTTTGCAATCTCCTCCGGAAGCGGTTCTCTTCCAAGTTCCTGAAGCAGTTGTCTGGATACACGGATCAGTTTATTGATCGTCTCTACCATGTGCACCGGGATACGAATCGTTCTCGCCTGATCTGCAATGGCTCTTGTGATTGCCTGACGGATCCACCATGTCGCATAAGTACTGAATTTAAATCCTTTATTGTAGTCAAATTTCTCTACTGCCTTGATCAGACCGAGATTTCCTTCCTGAATCAAATCCAGGAACAGCATTCCTCTTCCAACGTATCTCTTTGCAATGCTGACAACAAGACGGAGGTTTGCCTCTGCAAGACGCTTTTTCGCATCTTCATCGCCTTCTTCCATTCTTCTTGCAAGTTCGATCTCTTCCTCTGCACTTAACAGCGGTACTTTTCCGATTTCTTTCAGATACATCCGGACCGGATCTTCAATGCTGATTCCATCCGGCACTGAGAGGTCGATTTTCTCCATATCCACCTCATCTTCCTCTGTGAGCATGATCTCGATATCATCGTCGTCCTCATCGCCCTCTCCGATTCTAAGCACATCGATATTGCTCGCCTCAAGCGCCTCAAACACCTTATCCATCTGCTCAGAATCCAGTTCCATATCTGAAAAGAAATCATTGATCTCCTGTAATTCCAGAATGCTTTTCTTCTTTTTCCCAAGTGCAATGAGTTCTTTTACTTTCTCAATCAGTTTTAATGTATTTTCTTCCATTCGTGTCTATCCTCCATAATCTGTTTCTATTTTATCCTTAATTGATGGAAATATGCAGTTTTTGCAGATCCTGCACCGCTCTTTTACTCTCCATCAACCGCTGTAATCCCACAATATCGGTCGGTTCTAAATTTCTTGTCGCCGTCTCGATGCTGTTCTCTTTCACACGGATGATTGTCTCTTTGAGTGCTTTCTCCTGCTCACTTTTGGTCGTCAGTTCCCTGATCTTCGTATGGAACAAAGCTGCCACCTCCCGGTGCTCCTCCTCATCTGTGAAGTGGTTCATAATTTTTGCCGGATTGACTTCTCCTTTCTCATACTGCTCATAGAGCAGTAAAGCAACGGTCCGGTAAAGCTCCGTAGTAAAATCTTCCGGCATAATGTATTTCCGGATCATTCCAAACAGAGATTCATCTTCGATCATCCACGTAAGCAGAATCTTTTGCGACTGAAGCATACCATCTTCTTTTTGCTGTTCTTTTGCATGTGTCGTCCGCGGTCTTGCCACCGGTGACGCCATCCCCGACTGCACCGCCGCTTTCGCCACTAATTTCCGCAAACTATCATATCCGATATGGTAAGCTTCTGCCACGGCATCGATATAGTTGTTGCGCTCAATTTCCTCTTCGAACTGCGCCAGCCTCTTTGCCGCCTCATAGTAGAACTCTGTCTTTCCTTCCGGAGTATGCATATCATACTGTCGCTCCAAAATCTCCAGGCTGAACATAAATCCATTGCGTGCCTTTCCAATCCGCTGTTCAAATGCTTCTGCACCAAGATTTTTGATAAATTCATCGGGATCTTTATATGGGTCCATACGGATCACTTTTGCACTGATCCCGGCTTCCTTTAAGATCGGCACTGCCCTAAGAGCTGCTTTTGTACCAGCCTCATCACTGTCGTAAGTCAGATAGACTTCACTGACATACCGCTTGATCAGAGAGGCATGTCCCGCTGTCAGCGCTGTTCCAAGCGAGGCAACCGCATTGGTAAATCCTGCCTGGTGAAGTGAGATCACATCCATATAGCCCTCGCAGATCAGAAAATATGGTTTTCGCGATGTGCGCGCCCGATGCAATCCATAAAGATTCCGGCTCTTATCAAAGATCAGTGTCTCCGGCGAGTTGAGATATTTCGGTTTCCCATCCCCCATGACTCTCCCGCCAAAACCGATGACACGGTTGTTCGCATCCATGATTGGAAACATGACACGGTTCCAAAATTTATCATAGATTCCGTGTTTCTCATCCGTATTGATCAGTCCCGCCTGCCGGATCAGATCGTCTGAATATCCTTTTTCCCTGAGAAATTTATACAGATCATCGCTGTATTTATTGGAATATCCAAGTCCGAACTGTGTGATTGTTGTATCGGTAAGCCCTCTGTCTGTCAGATAACGGTAAGCATGTTCTCCGTTTTTCCCTTTTAACTGTGAGTAAAAATACCGTGCCGCAAGCTTATTCATCTCCAGAAGTGTATTCTTTAGGTTCGCTTTCTCTTTTGCTTCCTTAGAGTATTCCATTTCCGGAAGTTCCACTCCCGCGCGCTCCGCAAGCATTTTTAATGCTTCCACAAACGAGTAATTCTCATATTCCATAATAAATGTAAAGACATTGCCCCCTGCCCCACAGCCGAAGCAGTAGTACATCTGTTTATCCCTGCTCACAGAAAACGACGGGGACTTCTCACTGTGAAATGGACAAAGTCCAAAATAAGAACTTCCCTTTTTCTGCAATTTCACATAGCCGGAAATCACATCTACGATATCATTTTTCATGCGGACTTCTTCCACGATGTCTTCTGAATAATACATGATTTCCCCCTTTCCAAAACTGTCTCAAAATCCTTACGTTATAAATATTCGACAAAACTTTCTCATTTCCTTTAAATTTTCCAAGATTCTGGAATAAAAATTTCCTGATACTGCTTTACGGCATATAAATCAGTCATACCCGCAATAAAATCACAGACGTTTTGCTCTTTCTTGCCTTCTCCTCGTTCGATTCTGTCTCTATATTTTTCCGGTAATTCTGAAATATGCTCTATGTAATACATATAGAGCTGCTCCACAAGGTGTACTGCTTTCTTCTCCTCTGCTTTTGCTCTGGAATTCTGATAGACTTCCGCAAACATAAACTTCCGAAGCTCCGCAGTCGCCTCCCCAATCTCCGGTGACATCCTAATCTCCGGGCAGTCCATACTCTGCGTGATCACGTCATGGATCATCGCATTCATCCTCTGTCTCGGTGAGGCTCCGAGTGTCTTGCGAAACTCCTTTGGGATTCTCTCCTCTGTCAGAATTCCTCCGCGGATCGCATCGTCTGTATCGTGTGCAATGTAGGCTATTTTATCTGACAATCTGACAATCTGGCCCTCCAGAGTGGATGGTCGTCCTGCAGTCTTATGATTTAAGATGCCATCCCTCACTTCCTTTGTAAGATTAAGGCCTTGTCCCTGATTTTCCAACACTTCCACGACCCGGACACTCTGCTCATTGTGTCGGAATCCGTTCGGGCACACGCGGTTCAGCGCCCGCTCTCCGGCATGTCCATACGGCGTGTGTCCAAGATCATGTCCAAGCGCGATCGCCTCCGTCAGGTCTTCATTGAGCCGCAGTGCCTTGGCGATCGTCCGGGCATTCTGTGATACTTCCAACGTATGTGTCAGCCTCGTCCGGTAATGATCTCCTTTCGGCATCAAAAATACCTGCGTTTTCTGCTTTAGTCGCCGAAACGCCTTACAATGTAAGATCCGATCCCGGTCTCTTTGATATACTGGACGGATATCGCATGGAATCTCCTCTCTGTCACGGCCTTTGGAGTTTACACTCATCGCTGCATAAGGACTTAAATATTCTAGTTCTCTTTGTTCCATCTGCTCCCTGATCGTCATCTGTCCACCTTCTTATCTGCTTTCTAATCTTTTCTCGATTGCTTCGATCACTGCCTCCAGCACTTTGATCCTCGCATAGTATTTACAATTTCCTTCCACGATCACCCAAGGTGCTTCCGGCGTAGATGTACGGATCAGCATCTCATTAACCGCCTCCTCATAGGCATCCCATTTGTCTCTGTTGCGCCAGTCTTCCTCTGTGATCTTCCACTGTTTTTCCGGATTTTTCTGCCGCTCTTCAAACCGCTTTCTCTGTTCCTCTTTGTCAATCTGCATCCAAAACTTCAGTACGATCGCACCGGACTGTACAAACTGTGCCTCCATGTCATTGATCTCTTTGAATGCTCTCTGCCACTCCTTCTTCGTACAGAACCCTTCAATCCGCTCTACCATCACCCTTCCATACCATGTCCGATCATATACCGCCACATGTCCTTTCTTCGGCACATTCTTCCAGAACCGCCATAGATAATGGTGCGCCTTCTCATAGTCATTTGGTGCAGCGGTCGTATTCACTGTAAATCCTCTCGGATCCATTTTTTCCGTCAGGCGTTTGATCGCCCCTCCTTTTCCTCCGGCATCCCATCCTTCAAATCCGATGATCACTGGAATCTGTCTACGGTACAGTTCCCCGTGCAACTTCCTGATTTTCTTTTGCAGTTTCTTTTTCTTCTTATGGTATTCTTTCTCCGTATAGCTTTTTGTCAGATCCACTTTCGCAAGCACCGATTCCTCTAACTCTCGGTTTTCCCACGTTTCTGTCTCTTCCGTCTCTTGTGAAATTTCTCGCCCGGCTTCCGCCTTCTTCTCGGCAACCGCTTCCTTGAGCGCTTCGATCACAGTCGTGTAGATCTTAACCGTTGCGAATCTGCGGTCTGTCGCCTCCACGATCGTCCACGGTGCGTAGTCTGTATCCGTTCTCTGCAGCGCCTCCTCGATCATTCGGACATAGCTATCGTACTTTTCATTTTTCTCCCAATCTTCCCGTGACACCCTCCATGCAGTCTCCTTTGACTCCAGAAGTTTCTCAAACCGCTTTTTCTGTTCTTTCTGATCGATTGCGAGAAACAATTTAATCATCACAGTTCCACCGGCGGTCAGCTGTTCTTCAAAAGAACAGATTGCCGCATAGGAATCTTCTAGCTCCTCCTTCTCTGTGTTTCCCGAAAAACGATCCGCAAGTACTCTCCGGTACCAACTCGTATCGTAAATCGCAATCTTTCCATTTTCCGGTGTCTTGATCCAGAACCTTCGAATGAATGGATATTTCTGTTCTTCCTCTGTCTCTCCAGTGATTGCATGAACACGGAACCCTCTTGGATCCAGCGCCTGTATGAGTTTTCCAATCTGGACGCCCTTCCCCGACGCTCCGAATCCTTCCAGTACGATCATCACAGGAATCTTATATGCATGGCATTCCCTCTGTAACCTGCCAAGTTCCAGTTCCAGTGCTTCCATCTTCTCGCGGTAGGATTGTTTTTCCAGTTTCTTTGTCAAATCAATTTTCTCCAACATACAAGCTTCCTCCTCATACTGTTATTTATTTGTACTGTGCAGACAGATTATTCAGAAAAAGAAGCGAAAAGGAACTATACATCTCTGTACAATTCCTTTCTCTTTCACTCCTCTCTTCCCATCATCTGCCACGAGCCTTTATCACAGTTTTTTGTTCTGTAATATGATAAAAAGGCATTTACAGCTACCTGTAAATGCCTGACATGCAGGAGATGGGACTTGAACCCACACGATCGCATTGATCACAAGATCCTTAGTCTTGCTCGTCTGCCAGTTCCGACACTCCTGCATCTCGCATATGTATTCACTTTTGAGCAATCTCATACGCTCCGAACGTACCCCGGTCACTTGAAACAGCAATGCAGGAGATGGGACTTGAACCCACACGATCGCATTGATCACAAGATCCTTAGTCTTGCTCGTCTGCCAATTCCGACACTCCTGCATGTCAACTTCTCTATGTCCGTCGTACAAACGATATATTACCATCCATCAGAACAAATGTCAACACTTTTTTCAATTTTTTATTCAATTTAAGTAATTTCTCCTTTTCCTCTGATGTACATCCAGCTTTCCCTCCTTTTTGCAGACTTTGCTCCAAACACTCGATTACGAAAATAGTCGCAAAAAATTTTTTTATTTTTCATCCTCCTCTTTACAACAAAACAATGTTGTGTTAACATCTATTCATATCAAAACAATGTTTCATTAATTTCTTTTTAGTAACACATTGTTTTATTAAAATTTTGATATAACTGATTCTAACAGGAGGTGCTATATGGACATTTCTCAAAAAGAGCTTTCAAAAAAAGACCTTTTAAAAACAACCGGAATTTCCTACGGACAGCTCTATCGCTGGAAACGGGAAGGCCTGATTCCAGAAGAATGGTTCGTGAAAAGACCCAGTCCGACCGGTCAGGAGACTTTCTTTCCAAAAGAACAGATTTTAAAACGAGTGCAGGCAATCCAGACTTTGAAAGACCGCTACTCTCTCGAGGAACTTGCAAAGCTTCTCTCCCCGGAAATTACAAACCGTGTTTTCACAGAAGAGGAACTAGAATGTTTCACAGAGATTGATATCCGTGTTGCAGCAGATTTCATGGACGTTCTTAACAAAGATACCTTTACCTTTATCGAAGTACTCGTGATGATCACCCTTTGCAGGTGGAAGGAACAAAATCTGATCCAGGAACAAGAACTATACGATCTGATTCCAAATGTAGCCACGACTGCCGCAAATATCACAGAGATTAAGACCTTTTTTCTGCTTCTTGCGATAAATGAAGCATATTATGGTCTGTTTCTTCTCAATCCTTCCCCGGAAGGATCACTCTTGCTTGACGAGCGGATCAAAGTCGTCTGCCAGATTTCTCTCCAGGAACTCTGCCATGAGATCAAACTCAAATACAAAGACACCTTTTCTTTTACATTCGATGAAGAGACTGTCAAAAATAGTTAAATTTTTTATCACTTTTCAACATCATTTTTCAAGCAGTATTTAACGCTGCTCAAAGAAGGAGGAAATTTTTATGAAGACGGATACTAAAATCAGCGGTTCCGGAAAAATCGGACAGGGAGAATATAACTTGATCAAGATCAGCGGCAGCGGCGCAATTGAAGGCCCGGTGACCTTTGAAACTTTCAAAGTCAGTGGCTCCTGTAAAGTATGTCCGAATGCGGCACTGGAAGGAAATGAGATGCATATCAGCGGATCCATTCATTCTCAAAGTGAAATTAAGGTAAATACACTGCATGTCAGCGGTTCTCTTCATTCTGAAAACGATATGAAAGTCCGTTCTCTCAAAGCCAGTGGTTCCTGCCACCTGCAAGGGAAAATTTATGCAGATGAAATTTATGTTTCTGGTTCTTTGAAAAGCTCAGAAGAAGTCAATGCTGATATCGTCGAGATTCGTGGCATGGCAACTTTAAATGACTTGTTCGGAGAACAGATTACTTTTATTCCCGAAAACTGCAACAGCTTTAACTTCTTTCGTTTTGCAAAACATCGGAAACTCAGCAACGTAAAAAATATTGAGTGTACAACCCTGGAAGCCGGATGTCTGCAGTGTGACACGATCAGCGCTAAAAATATTCTCCTGACAGACGGCTGTGTCGTAAATCATATCCAGTGCGACGGTACGCTTTCCTATGACAGCACTTGTCAGATTGGCACTGTGGAAGGAAACTGTGCACAGAAATTATTATCCTAATCCAGTATCACACCCGCTATCTCTACAGAAAAACTTTTTATCCCAGCGCTTGACAAAAAGCCAAAACAAGCCTTACAGGGAAGCAATCTCTTCCTCTGCAAGGCTTGTTTTTACTTACTTTTCTCTACAATGTATTCAGTTCTTCTGCTACCTGATGCAGATTTTCCCGAATTAAAATTTTCTGCGGACAGACTTTCTCACATTTTCCGCATCGGATACAATGATCTGCCTTCGCTTTTTCATCCATTCCAGACCATTTTTTCTTCGTCTGTTCTGTATTCTGGTATACTGCCTGATCGTTCCAGATTCTGAAATTTCCCGGAATATCTACTCCCGCCGGACATGGCATACAGTAAGCACAACCGGTGCATCCGTTCTTCACACGCGATTTCAAAGTATCCGCTGTGTTCTCGATCAACTTCTGTTCCTTCTCTGATAACGGCTCAAATGTCTCAAAAATACTAAGATTATCTTCCACTTGTCCCATCGTACTCATACCGCTTAAGATGACTTTTACATTTGGAAGTGTTCCGACAAATCGAAGCGCCCACGATGCAATACTTGCCTGTGCCCGCTCCTTTGTCAACTGTTCTTCAATCTCTGTCGGAAGGGATGCAAGCATTCCTCCTTTGACCGGTTCCATAACAATGACCGGAATGCCTTTCTCCTCTGCCAAATGATATCCTTTCAGTCCAGCCTGGATTTCTGTATCCATATAATTGAGCTGAATCTGGCAAAAATCCCATGGATAATAATTTAGAATCTCCTCAAATACTTCATAATCATCATGGAAGGAAAATCCAAGATAACGGATCTTTCCTGCCGCACGCATTTCTTCCAGATATGGTACGATCCCAAGTGCTTTTACCTTCTCAAATTTTGCACGGTCAAGCGCATGAAGCAGATAAAAATCTACATAATCTTTGTGCAGACGTTCCATCTGTTCCTCAAAAACCTTTTTCGCATCCTCCAGTGTATCCAGCTTCCAGATTGGCAGCTTTGTCGCAAGATAGTAAGAATCACGGTCATATTTTTCCAGCACTCTCCCCACGAAAGGTTCACTGTCCCCATTGTGATACGGATATGCTGTATCAATGTAATTGACACCCGCTGCGATTGCCCGGTCGATCATGTTCTCTGCTTCTGCCTCGTCAATCTTCTGATCCGCTGTCAATGGAAATCTCATACATCCAAATCCAAGAAGTGACGTTTGGATCCCCAATTTTTCAAATGCTCTTTTTTCCATAAAAATCCCTTCCTTTTCTACTGCTGTATATCATTACTGTTATTCTTTTGCCCTGACTGCCCAGCGCATTTTAGTAGAACGAGCGCGGCTGTTCCTTGTACACTCCTCCGCTGAAGGACGGATGACATCCTGAGCGATCTCGCTGTAAATCCCTGCTCGCTTCAGCTCTTTGAAAGCCTTCTTTACGATCCGGTCTTCCCCTGAATGAAATGTAAGGATCGCCACTCTTCCGCCCGGTGCCAGTGCCGCCGGCAATTTCTCCATAAATGCATAGAGTACCTCAAATTCACTGTTCACATCAATCCGAAGCGCCTGAAATGTTCTCTGGCACGATTTCTTTACCGCTTCTTTCTGCTCCCGCTCCGGCAGGAAAGATAACGCCTCTTCAATCGCTTTCTGAAGTTGGATCGTCGTCTCCACCGGCTCTCCTTTTCTTAACTTCTCCATCACTGTGACCGCAATCTCCTCTGCATAAGGCTCATCGGAATTTTCCCACAACATTCCTGCCAGTTCTTCTTCTGTCACCTCTTTGAGACGCTCCGCAGCCGATACCCCTTTCTGTGGATTCAGCCGAAGGTCAAGCGGTCCTTCCTTCTTATAGGTAAATCCTCTCTCCGGATTGTCAATCTGCATAGAAGACACTCCAAGATCTGCGAGGACGAAATCAAACGGCCCTGCTTCTCTGGCAATCTGATCAATGTCCGCGAAATTCATCTGCCGGATAGTCAAAATCTCTTCTCCATATCCCGCTTTCTCCAATCTCTCTTTTGTCTTGACCGACTCAATCGGATCTACATCAAGCGCATATAGATGCCCCTGTCCCTGCAGACACTTTAACATTTCCTTTGTATGTCCACCATATCCCAGTGTGGCATCCAGTCCTTTCTGCCCCGGCTGGATCTGGAGAAAATCCAAGATCTCCTTCACACAGATAGAAATGTGCATCCCGACCGGAGTCCCTCCTTTTTGAATGACTTTCTCGATCGTCTCCGGATATTTCTCCGGCTGAAGCTCCTTATATTTCTCCTGATAGCTGCGCGGATGTGTCCCCTTATATCGAACGCGGCGCTTATGTTGCTTTTGTTCTGTCTGATTCTTCGACACAGTAGTCTCTGCCTGAATCTCCTCCAGAGATTCTCTGTCATTTCTATCCTGGTCTTTCATATCCTACCTTCTCTTCCTTTTTGTTTTTCCAATAGCAGCTGCAGCGCAATCTTTTTACTGGATTTCTAGCACCTGATAATCTTTCGCTTCGACAGCCTCTTTTAAAATATCAGACGACACATCTCCACTCAAAGTCACAACTGCAGTACCTGTTTCATGACTTACAACCGCTTCCTCTACTCCCTGGATCGCCTCCAGCGTCTTTTTCACTGTCGCCTCACAATGTCCGCACATCATTCCTTCGATTTTCATTGTTTTCTGCATGGTCAATTCCTCCTCTTTTCTCTGTCTTTTATGTCTGTTTCTCTTTTTATCTTTTCTGGCATCTTCCAAATGGAACAAATTCAGCCGGAGCGCATTCATCACGACGCAGAAGCTGGAAAGACTCATCGCCGCAGCTCCGAACATCGGATTTAGCTTCCATCCAAACAGCGGATACCATACACCTGCTGCGAGAGGAATTCCGATCACATTATAGAAAAATGCCCAGAATAGATTCTCATGAATATTTCTCAATGTTGCTCTGCTAAGCCGGATTGCTGCCGGAACATCACTCAGTCTGCTCTTCATCAGCACCACATCTGCCGCATCAATTGCCACATCTGTTCCTGCGCCGATCGCCATTCCGATATCTGCTCTCGTAAGCGCCGGAGCATCATTGATCCCATCTCCTACCATAGCAACTTTTCCATTCTTTTTCAATGCTCGAATGGTACTTTCTTTTCCTTCCGGCAAAACTCCTGCAATGACTTCATCCACACCGGCCTGTTTCCCGATCGCCTTGGCAGTCCGTTCATTGTCTCCAGTCAGCATGACAACATGGATTCCCATGTTCTGTAATTCCCGAATTGCCTGCGGGCTGTCTTCCTTGATTACATCTGCTACCGCGACCACTCCTGCTAACTTTCCTTCTTTTGTAAAGAATAACGGTGTTTTTCCTTCCTCTGCAAACGCTTCTGCCGTCTGTTTTATCTGTACCGGCACGTCTGCCTGCTCCCGGATAAAATTCAGATTCCCTCCGGCAAGCGGCACTCCTTCCCATATTCCAGTCAATCCATTCCCCGGCACTGCCTGAAATTCTTTGACCGAAACCGTTTCCACTGTACCCTCTTCCTGTGCTCTCTGCACGATTGCATGTGCCAGTGGATGTTCGCTTTTTTGTTCCAGTGCATAGGCAATCTGAAGAAGTTCTTTCTCTGTCACCCCATCTGCCGGAAGAAGATCTGTCACCTCTGGTTTTCCACTTGTGATTGTTCCAGTCTTATCCAGTGCGACAATTTCTGTTTTCCCGGTCTCTTCCAGAGAAACTGCCGTTTTAAACAAAATTCCATGCTTTGCACCCATTCCGTTTCCGACCATGATCGCCACCGGAGTCGCAAGGCCAAGCGCACATGGGCAGCTGATGACAAGCACTGCGATTCCCCTTGCCAGTGCAAAGCCAACACTCTGTCCTGCCAAAAGCCATACAACGACAGTGATCGCCGCAACCGCCATGACGATCGGGACAAACACGCCCGACACTTTATCCGCTACTTTGGCAATCGGAGCCTTTGTCGCTGCCGCATCACTGACCATCTGAATGATCTGGGAAAGCGTCGTATCTTCTCCGACTCTTGTGGCCTCACATTTCAGGAAACCAGACTGATTCATCGTCGCAGCAGACACCAAATCTCCTTCTTTTTTATCTGCCGGGATGCTTTCTCCTGTGAGCGCCGCCTCATTCACCGCACTGTTCCCTTCAAGCACGATCCCATCTACCGGTATATTTTCACCAGGTCTTACAAGAAATACATCTCCCTTTTTTACTTGTTCAATGGAAACCGTTTCTTCTGTTCCGTTGCGCAGCACAACTGCATGTTTCGGTGCAAGGCGCATCAGCCCTTTGAGTGCGTCTGTAGTCTTCCCTTTGGATCTGGCCTCAAGCATCTTTCCGACTGTGATGAGCGCCAGGATCATTGCTGCTGACTCAAAGTAAAATTCATGCATGTACCCCATCACCTGCTCCATATCTCCACGGAGCTGCGCCTCTGTCATCGCAAAGAGTGCATAGGTACTATACACAAATGAAGCACCGGAGCCGAGTGCCACAAGTGTATCCATATTCGGAGCCAGATGCCACAATCCTTTGAATCCACTGACAAAAAACTTCTGATTGACAATCATGACCGCAATCGTAAGCAACATCTGGAGCAGTCCCATCGCCACATGATTCTCTGCCAGTATTTTCGGAACCGGCCATCCCCACATCATATGCCCCATCGAAAAGTACATCAGCACTACAAGAAATCCTAAGGATGCAATCAACCTTCTCTTTAAAGCAGGAGTTTCCCTGTCTTTTAGCAGTTCTTCCTCCTTGTTTTTCGCTATCCCATTTGCTCCCTCTTTGCCATCTTGCTGTTTCCCATTCTTTGTTGCTGCGCCATATCCTGCTACCTCCACCGCCGCAATCACAGCAGCCGGATCTGCACTTCCTTCCACTCCCATGGAGTTTGTCAAAAGACTCACCGAACACGCTGTTACTCCGGGTACTTTCGCCACTGCCTTCTCTACCCGCGCACTGCACGCTGCACAGCTCATTCCTGTGACCGTGTATTGTTCCATTCTCTGCCCTCCTACTTCATAAGCTTCTGCAGTACCCCTACAAGCTCATCAATCGTCTCTTCTTTGCCTTCTCTGATATCTTCCGCCACACAACTGCGGATATGATTTGCAAGAAGCACTTTGTTAAAACTATTCAGCGCTGCGTTGACCGCCGATACTTGAATCAAAATATCTGTACAGTAGACATCTTCCTCTACCATTCGCTTGATTCCCCGTACCTGTCCTTCAATTCTGCTTAACCGATTGATCAGGTCACGATATTCCTTCTCTGCACGTTCTTTCTTTTTATGACAACATTCTTTGTTTTCTTCCATTATGATATCTCCTTTCCCACTGAAGTCCACACTTTTCACCATTATCTTTTTCCTTTCTCATAGGCATTGATAAAAGTACTTAGCTGTACCTTTACACTAGCAGTGTATACCCTTGCAGGGTATATTTCAAGTATTTTTTCTTTCTGTTCCAAAAACAAATGTAAAACTAAGGACACCAAACGGTGTCCTTACAGTTTTATCTGTTCAGTTATTTAAGAAATCAGAATCCGTCCTTTTTTGAAAGACTATCATTTATTTGCCCGCTTCCTTATCTTTCGGCAAGATCACATTTAATAAAATAGCAGCGATGGTCGTCACAACAACCGGAGATTTTCCAAATACTGTTGTGACCCATGCCGGAAGCTGTGCCAGCGCATCCGAGCACTGTGTGATTCCCATACCGAGTGCAACCGAAAGTCCTACGATCGAAGTATTGCGATAGGTCAGCGGCTGCTGTACCACTAACTTGATTCCGGTCATGGCGATGGACGCAAATACCGAAATGGTCGCTCCTCCAAGTACACACTGCGGAATCGTTGTAAGAAGCGCCGAGAACTTTGGAACAAATCCTGCCAGCAGGATAATCCCTGCTGCAAGTCCTAACACTACGCGGTTTACTACCTTCGTTGTTGCCACGATTCCAACATTCTGGCTGAACGTCGCAGTTGGCAACCCTCCAAAGAAAGAACCTAAAATATTCGTAATCCCATATCCAATGATTCCCCCTGAAAGCTCCTTGTCTGTAGGTTCTCTGTCCAATCCTCCTCCACTTGTGGCAGAAAGATCTCCGATGGCCTGCACTGAGTTGATAATGAAAAGAATCACCAGAGTCATAACTGCCGACGCTTCAAATTTCATTCCAAAATACATCGGTCTTGGAATCTGAAAAATCCCCGCACCCTGCACTGCTGAAAAATCAATCATACCAAAAAATCCGGATATGATATATCCGACAAGCATTCCGATCAGAATGGATGCCAGCTTCAAGATTCCTTTTGCAAAATGATTAAGTGCTACAACCACAGCCAGTGTAAGAAATGCCACAAGCCAGTTCTGCCATGCCCCATAGTTTGGGGAAGACTGTCCGCCCGCCATGTATTTCACTGCAGTCGGATAGAGCGACAGACCGATTGTAAAGACAACCGTTCCGGTGATCAAAGGCGGGAACAACTTCCTTAATTTTGTCACAAAGATTCCAACAAAGATCGCCACAACTCCTCCGATCAACTGTGCTCCAAGAATCGTAGCAATATCAAAATTACCAACGATCGCCTGCATACTTGGCAGATAAGCAAAACTCACCCCCATAATCACCGGAAGTCCTGAACCAATTCTGCCTCCAAGCGGGAACAGCTGAATCAGTGTGGAAACCGCTGCGATGAACAATGCTGCCTGGACAAAGATTACTTTGTCACCCTCATTTAGCCCTGCCATCTCTGCAATCACGATGGCCGGTGTCACACACCCTACGATCATCGCTACTACGTGCTGAAGCGCAAGCGGAAACGCCTGTGTCAATTTCGGAACACCGTTCAGCTCAAATACAGATGCGTACTTCTTTTCTGTTTTCATTTGTAGTTTTCTCCTTCCATTCGCTTACAAACGTGCTTTTCAACCCTTCTTACGACAGGTTTTGACAGGCAAAATAGCTCTGATTTTTTTCACCCATACAGCAACTTAGAGCGTACCCGGATATTCGGGCGCGCTCCGTAAGCATGAATGCTGTTTCTTTTTTCTATTTCCATTATAAAAATACGCCATGCAGTTGTCAATGTTCCTTTTTCATATTTTACATATTTTCAGATCCATTATCCTTTGGATCTTTCATCTGTATTTTTCTGTTTTGCATTCTGAAGTGCGCTAAGTAGTTCCTCATATACTTTGGCAAACAACTCCGGACTATCTTTGTATGTATAATTATTTGTAAAAACGCTTCCCAGCAGTCTGTCATGAGCTGTTTCATCCACTTTCCTTAACATCTGCCACAATGCAGCATCTTCTGCACCACGCCGCTGTGCCTCCAGACGCATTCCCATCCTTGGTCCTTCCTCCCCAGGATAGATGAGGAAAGAATCTCCACACGGAAAATTCGTGCCGATTCCCGTATGGTTCGGGCAACTTGTTCCCTCATAGGGATTCATCTCCCCTGGAAATTGATTCAGTCCCCAGTGAAGGAATCCGGAAATCCGATTTTTTGCGCATCCCCAGAACAGCATTCTGCCTTTAAGCAATGCAAAATCAAGAAATCTGTTCAGCCAATGTCCTTCCGGTCCACAGCAGACATACGTCCATACAGTTTCTCCAAGACGGATCAATGTGTCAAACTCTTCCTTTTTCTTCTCATATCCGGCAGTACCCGGAACCCAGATATCAATTCCACCTCTGAATTCTGCCGAATCCACTGCTTCAATAATCCGGATCCCCGGAATATATTTTCTTAAAATTCCGGCTGCAAGATAATACTGTCTCTTGCGTGCTTCCAATACTTCCTGCGTCTGATAATGAATGTCTGGTTCATCGTGGATATGGAACAATACTCGTTTCTCCCATCCATGTTTTGTCAGATAGTTTGCAAGACTTTTTACAAAGGTCACCGTCAGTTCATACCCTTCCAGTGTCTCAAATGGAACCTCTTTCGCCATCGCACATGTAAAATGTTCTGTATACATATCCGGCATGCCATCCGACTTTTTCCCTCGATCAAGCAGCACTCCAAGTTCCATATACTGCATTCCCGCTTCAAAAAATGCTTCAATCTCTGATGTCAGATATTCAAAATCAAACTGATACGGCTTTCTTGCAGTCACACACTTCTCATCCAACTGAATAAAAAACACATTCTGGTGCATCCGCCGCATCGTCTGAATATATTTTCGAAGCATTTGCAAATACTCTTCCGAACCTTTTTCCACCCCATGGAAACGGCAGATTGCCTCCTCGGAAAACCAGTTCGTGACCCAAAATGTATTTTCCGGTATCCTCACATCATAGATCTGCACAGTGACTCGAAGCTGATAGATTCCTTCTGCCATCTTTGCCGTCACCACGACGGAATATTCTCCTGCTTCCAGCTCTTTCTCCGGACAGATGCAAAAGTAAACTGCCGCTCTTCTGTCATTTTCACTTTTCCTCGCCGGAATCTTCCCGGTCTGCTGTTCTTTCAGGCAATCATAGACGAAAAACGGCGCCTTTCTTGTCGCGTATGCCGGTGTTTCTTTCTGCTCCTCCACAAGTACCATCGCTCCGCCTTGATTTTCTCCATCTCCGGTATTGTATTCCACCGGCACTGCAATCATTTCATACCACTCTGCATAAAATCCATCACCTTCGAAATCCATCTGGATCTCATCGCCTGTCGTATCCAGCAAAAGCTGAATTCCCTGCTTTCCATTTTTGGGCATTACCACCCGAATGGACTCCGGCAGTGTCTCTGAGACACTGTCCGGATATAAAAATTCTTCCTTTTCTGTCAGGACACCCTGATATTTCTTACCCATGTTTTTCCCTTTCCTGCTCCTTATCTGTCTCAATTTTTTGCCTTTTACTGAACAGGCACAAACGTCCACTCATCGTTTGCATCCTCGTTTTTCTCATAACTCCACTGGACAATCGGTGCACCTTCTTCCAAAGAAGCGTTTTCTACACACAATGCTTTTCCACTAAGCGCCGACATCAGTTTCCATGTCCCGCTCTCTGTTGGAACCAGATACCATCTCTGATTAGTTCCTCCGTGATAAGGATATGCCACGACCGGATTCCCATTTGATGTCACTCCGGAATCCGCAGTCAGATCCACATAGGTTCCATCTGCCATATTCTGTATACTCCATGTCTGATCTGCATTCTGCGTCAATGTCCACTTGGTACTGTCACTTCCACTCTCTGCCGAAGATTGTCTCAACTGAATTCCTTTCTGATCGCCGGAAAGATCCAGCACTTTTTTGCTTTCCTGATTGACGATCTGATAGGTTCCACTTTCCGGAAGCCCTGCAAAATCACTGTCATAGTAAGTTCTTACATAATCTACGAGAAATTCTCCCGGAAGATACTGTTCCTCTGGTGCACCCAGATGTCCCTCCAAACTGAGCACCATGTGGCGGGAAAGTTCTACAAAAGAATCCTCTCTGCTTGTCTTCTCCCATGCAAGCTGTCCGTCAAAATAGAAACGCATCTTTCCCTCTCTCCGCTCAAGTGCATAGGTATGATAGTCTGCACTGATATCTTCCAGGCCAGTCTTCCACCCATTTGTACCTCTCTGCAGATGGAGAGACGGACTCTGATTCCACGTATGAATCGTACTTGTCATTTTTGTATAATCAAATGTTTCCATAATATCAATTTCCGGATTCGGATTCAGCTCAAAGCTCAATGGGGAAGACTGCATCCAGATTGCACTGAGTACATTCGCCTTTTTGTCTAATGCTTTCGCACGTACTTCTACATAGCTTGCAGTTCCCGGAACATCGAATTTTGATTCCACCGCTCCTGCCGTATAAGCCTTTCCGTTATAGTCCTGCTTTTTCGCTGTGAGTACAAGATTTCCATCTCGCACAGATACATTTTCCGGACAAAACGCAAGATCTGTTGTGACATCATACCAGATTCCGTTCGTCCATTTGTTCTCATCCAGACAGTCTCCATCAAACTCATCGGAAGAAGCCGGAAGCAACGTCCAGTTTCCTCCTTCCGGCGGCGCTGCCTGTACTTCTGCTCCTCCAAATCCATATGCAATTCCACAAGCTCCCACAGCGATCGCTGCAATTTTCTTGAATTCACTTCTTTTCTTATACATATGACGTCCCCTTTCTCATACGAAAATACTAGAACTATTATCCTTTCACACCAGATGCGACAATACTTTGTTTTAACTGTTTTGAGAACAAAATCGAAAGCAGGATCACCGGCGTGATCGTCACGACCGCAAGTCCCATCAGCGCATTTTGTTTTGTCGCCACGTTGTTAGAAATATTATACAGTGCCACGTTTAATGTCCAAAGTTTCTGATCTTCTGTGACCAGCCATGCCCAGAAGAAATCATTCCAGTTTCCAATAAAGGTCTGCAGCGCAATGAGCGAAATGATTGGCTTAGACAGTGGCATACAGATTCTTGTATAGAGGTAAAAGCTTCCCGCGCCGTCAAGCTCTGCCGCTTCAAAATAACTTCCCGGAATCTGATCAAAAAATCCTTTGTACAGGTACACATAAAATCCATACGGGTACAAGAACGGAAGGAGCAACGCTGCATAGTTGTTGTAAGCTCCCATTTCTCTATACATGATCAACTGCGGAAGCATAATACTTGCAAATGGCACCATCATTCCACCGAGGAAGAATAACAGTACGAACTGTCCTGCTCTCTTGGAAAGTTTCCTGCTGATGACAAATGCACATACCGAACACAGGATCACCTGCGAAACCATTGCGAATCCGATGACGATGATACTGTTAAATACAAATGTCATAAATCCAAAGTTTTGTACTGCTTCACTTTCTGGATAAATATATGCCGGCATCTGTAAGTAGTATTTAAAGCTCTCCAGATTCAGAAAATTTTTCACTTTGTCACCAACGCTTACAAGCTCTCCGGTTGTCTGATATTTTTCGTCCATGATCTTTGCGACTTTCTCAGAGAACTTTGTCCCAAGTCCTTCCGGCGCTTTTTCAGACACTCCGTTCATATCAAATTCATAGCCAATGGAATCACATGCCCGGATGTAGCGATCCCCGTGGAGAAGTACTTTTGTCTTGATCGCAGTTCCTTTATAAATTCCATAATCCTTTTCCATCTGCAGTTTCATCTGGTGTGCTCTCGAGTAAAATACCGTCTCTCCGTCTTTCACTCCGTATACTTTAATTTCCATAATAGAATCTTCCTGCATCTTCTGGCTGACTCCAAACATGGTCACAATATTATCCTGCAGCATTTTGTCCTTTAATTCCTTCTCGTCTCCTTTGACCTCAGAATAATCTAACACAACCGATAAACTATTTGCTGCATCCGGAAGCAGTTTCGGCGGTATCTCGTATATTTTTTTGTTATCTTTCATCGCGCTGGAAACTGCAAAAATCATCGGATACAACATCGCTGCCGCAAAGATCAGCGACACGACTACTGCAACAATTTTCAGCCCGCGCTCAGATTTTCCAAGCTTCATTTTTGTTCTATGCTTTGTTTTCTTCATCTTCTCTGCCTCCTACTCCTTCTCCATTTTTTCAAAACGCATCTGGATCATCGTCATTGCTGCGATCACGAGCAACAGGATCACAGAAGCCGCAGAACCTCTGCCATAATTCAGATCTTGATTGAATGCATTGTAAATGAAGATTCCCTGTGTAGTAGATGCCCCACTTGGACCTCCTGAAGCATACATATAAGGTACATCCAAAAGCTGCATCGTAGTGATCACACACATGATCAGCTGGATAAATACCATAAAGGAAATGTTCGGTAATATAATATGTATGATTCTTCCAAATCCGGTACATCCATCAAGCGCCGCCGACTCCATAATATCCGTGGAAACTCCCTGGATTGCTGACAGGTAAAGCAACACTGTCAATCCACCTCCGAGCACTCCCGGAAAGATGATACAAAATTTGACCAGATTTGGATCACTGAGCCATGTCTGCGGCTGACCTCCAAAAAACTTCACGATCTGGTTTGCCACGCCGTAGTCCGGATGCCAGATCCATTTCCATATAATTACGTTTACAGAAGTCGGAATCAATGCCGGGAGAATATAAAGTGTCGTCAGACATTTCTTCAACCGCACTAACTCATTTAAAAGAAGCGCCTGGATCAGTGGGATCAAAAAGCACATACACAGCTGTAATGCGAGCAGAATAAATGTATTCTTCCAGGAATCCCAGTATCCCTGCATCTGGAAAATATCTACATAATTCTGGAAACCAACAAATTTCCCCGGCTGGTTGATTGGATCGTAGTTAAATAATGAAATGAAAAATGCACTGAAAATCGGATAATATTTCAGCCATACTGTGCACGCCATCGGAATGAACAAAATACACCAAGGCGTCACTTTTTTTCGAAACTGATAACTGCCTGCTCTGTTTTTTTTCTGCGGACTTTTTTTCATCAGTATTACCTCCCTTGTGTTTTCTCCCTAAAAGTATATCGTTATTTTGTCTAAAATAGAATGTCTGAACCTAACGACGATGTCACCGTTCTTAAAGTCTTCCCGCACCTTTTTTCCTGTCCGCTGTCAAATTCGTCCATATCTTAAAAAATGTGACGTTTTTCGTTAGTTCTGGTTCGTTTCTTTTTCCCTGCAAATCTGTTATGATAAATCCATCAACAAAACGAAGTCAAAGGAGGACTTGATTATGAAGAAGAAACTGATCGCTTCTGTTCTCTGCCTTTCTATGGCTGCCGCTTCTCTTGCAGGCTGCGGCGGATCTGATGGAAATAAAGCAGATACATCCGGAAGCAAAGACAAAGAAAGCAGCAAAGGGAAGGTTGAGCTTACTATCTGGGACACAAGCCGTAACAAAGATGACTGGTACACTTCTATGGAGAAAAAATTTCTTGAGGAACACCCGGATATCACTTTGAATAAAGTTGTCAAAGAAGGCGATCCTGGAAATGAATTTTATCAGGCAGTCGCATCTGGAACTGCACCGGATCTGGTAAACTGTTCCTTTACAATGATGGACTCCTATATGTCCGCCGGAATCTTAGAGCCTCTGAACAAATATACAGATGAGTGGGATGAATGGGGTGACTTTACAAAAGAATATGTCGATATGTTCACAAAAGACGGAAATGTCTACGGCATTCCTAACCTTGTAGCACCAATGCTTTTTGCTTATAATAAGACTTTATTTGAAGAAGCTGGAATCAACGAACCACCAAAAACATGGGACGAAGCTCTTGAGGCAGCTAAGAAGATCAATGATCCAGACAATCAGGTAACCGGATATGCAACACTTGCCGCTGAATGGACAGAATGGTTCTTCCAGTATTATGTATGGCAGGCAGGCGGAGATCTCACAAAGGAAAATGAAGACGGAACTGCCGAACTTACTTTCACAGATCCAGCTGTCATCCAGGCTGCTGAATATTATCAAAAATTAAAGAGTGAAGGAGTTCTCCAGAGCGATCTTACTTTAAAATTCAATGACCTTGTGAAAAACTTTGGTATGGGAAAAATCGGTATGATGCCGTTTGCAGGAGACTGGGTATCTGAGGCGATCACAAATGGAATCGATCCAGATGACATCGGACTTTGCCTTCCACCAGTAGGACCTTCCGGCGAACAGACAACTGCAATCGCAGGAGACTGCTATGTGATCAATGCAAAAACAGATCAGGCAAAAAAAGATGCTGCATGGGAATACATCAGCTATATGACCGGAAAGGAATACCGCTCTTCTTACTTTGAAAACCTTGCAACTAAAGGTGCTCCAAACCCGGTGATCATCCCTAGAGATGACATGAGTATTACAGACTTCTATGAATTCCCGGAAGAATACGCAGAAGTGCTTGAATCTGCAAAATCCATCGGACGTCTGGAATTCTACGGAAAAGCAGACTTTGGAACTTATGTTGACAAAGCTGTACAAAAGATTCTGACAGATCCAAGTGCAGATCCAGAAAAAGAATTCTCAGAAGCACAGAGCCTCTGTGAAAAAGAAGCATTGGAAAAATTCAACGAAGCAAATAAAAAATAATCAAAAAAGTCCTGTCAAACAGTAACCACCGTTTGGCAGGACTTTTTTCTTTGGAAAAATCCACACACTCTCTTTTTTCTGCAACTATGCTGTTTCTAGCGTTCTCTGCACTCTCTTGGTGTCATCCCGGTAAAGTGCTTAAATGCTTTGCTAAAAGACCTCGGATTGTCATATCCGACCATCCCGCATATCTCAATGATCTTATATTCCGAATCTCTCAACAATTCCTGCGCCTTCTGCATGCGCACCTCCGTCAAATATTCTACAAAATTTTCTCCAGTTTTTTCTTTGAACAGACGGCTCAGATAGTTTGGGTGCATATAAAACTGCTCTGCAAGCATATTCAGGCTGATATTTTCATTGTAATGCTGTCGGATAAAACTCTGCATTTCAGAGATGACTCCGCCTCCTACATTTTGCTGATCTGCCTGTCCGATGCATTCCATGATCCATTCCAGATAAGATTCCATATAGCGAAGCACCTCCTGTCCCTCTGCACAGAGCAGCAACTGTTTTAGCGCCTCATTTAAGCGATCATGCAGACTGGACTCCTCCATCCCGATTTCCTTTAAATATCCATTGACTTCTATGACGATCCGGATACATATGGTCTGCAGTTTCAGCACATCCATCTGCTTTTCCTTCTCGAGCTCTTTTAACATCTTCTCCATCCATTTTGCCGCATCGCTGCGCTCTTCCGGTGTATGTAACTTCTGTAAAAAGGCTGTGATCAGTTTTAGCACCTCCACCGCCTCCTCCGCGTAGAGCGTCTCAATATTTTTATAGAAGATAATATTTTTCTTCGTGTCTGCCAGAAGGTATCTCATTGCGCTCTCTGTCTCTTTCCAGGCCTCTGAAAGTCCGTAAATCCCTTTCTTTTCCTTGCTGACCGCAAGCGCCCAGTGCTTTTCTTCACTGCATACCTGCTCTGACACTGACACAAAATAATTCAGCTGCTCTTTTGTTTGAAACGGAATCACTGCAAAAAGCGATCGGTTCCCACTATCTAGTACAATGGTCTCCGGGATCACCGCCAGAATCCGATCCTTCATCAATTTTTTCTGTACTTGAACCTCATCGGTATCTGCTGTCCTCTCTGTCATAAAAATGGATACCCCATACCAGTTTTCCAATTCCGGAAGTCCATATTTCTCTATATCAGCACTGGCATATCCTCTCGCGATTGACAGCAGCAAACCTTCCATCTGTCTTGTATGATCCAATCTCTCTTCCACCAGTTTATTGAGCTTTGTCCGCATCCTATCAAGGAACTGTTCGACTTCCCGCAGATTCACTGGTTTCGTCAGATACTCTACTGCGCCATAACGCATTGCTTCCTTTGCATAATCAAAATCACTGTATCCGCTTAAAATCACACACTGTGTATCAAACTTCTGTTCTCTGATTTCTCTTAACAGATCAATCCCCGACTTCTCCGGCATCCGGATATCTGTAAACACTACATCAATATGCATTTTTCTGAGGATCAAAAGCGCTTCGTCTACGCTTGTAGCAATTGCCGCCACTTCAAATCCATGTTCCTTCCACTTCACAAACTGTGCCATTCCGCGGCACACAATCTCTTCATCATCTACAATCAGAACCTGATAGATCATCTTCCTTCTCCTCTCCGGACAGATTTTTCATATTTTCAGAATATTTTCGGATCGGAAGGATGATTTCTACCTCTGTTCCCTCTCCCTGTCTGCTTTCCATCTGGATTCCATACTCTTCTCCATAGAACAGACGGATCCTCTGATTGACATTTGCCATTCCGATATTTTTACCAGACTGAATCTCCTCATCAATCTGTTTCTGCAATTGTTTCTGTTCTTCTTCTGTCATTCCTTTTCCGTTATCTTTCACTACAATTTTTAATTTTTCTTCCCAATTTGTCACAAGGATTTCAATCTGGCATCCTTTTGCTGCATCATTAAATCCATGGACCACTGCATTTTCCATGATCGGCTGAAGCATAAACTGTGGAATATAACAATCTCTTACATCCGGTTCTATGCTGACACTTAATTCGATCTTATCCTGATGACGGAAATTGATCACTTCCAAGTATACATTCGCATGTTCCAATCCTTCTGACAGCGGGATTGTATTTCCGCCTGTGCGCATTCCCATCCGGCAGAGTTTGCTAAACTGCTCAATCATCCTCGTCACTCTGCTCTCTCCGTTTGCCTCGTACATCGCCTCCCAACGAATAATGTCAAGTGTATTGTACAAAAAATGGGGATTGATCTGCATCAGCATCGCATCTAACTGCGCATTTTTCCAGCTAAGCTGAAGCTTCTGCCGTCGGATCTCCGACAGGTATACCTGTTCGATCAGCTGGTTTGTCCTGTCTGCCATATCATTAAACCGTTCCCCCAGCACAGTGATCTCATCATTTCCACTGATTGGATAACGCACCGTCCACTTTCCCTTTCCCGCTTTATCCATCACCTTGATCAATTGACGGATGGGATCAGAAATACTGCATGTGACATAATAAGAAACGGCAAAGCATGCAAGTACCACACAGATCAACACAAAAATACAGACATTTCTCGTCTGATAAGTCCCCTCCAGGAGTCTGTCCATATTTCCCAGATATACAACAGACATATCTGTCCCCGGTATGTTTTCATAGGCAAACAGGACATCCCTTTCCTCAATTCTTTTTCTCACGGAATCTTTCTGTTTCTCTTTCATATCCTCAAAAATCGTCTTATCCTTCGGAAAAGACGGCGCATAGATACTTGGGGCAAACCCCTGAACCACACTGTCCTTTCCCGTAAGAAACATGTTGCCTTCCGGACCTCCCTCATATCCATCTGCTGCCGCTTCAAAAGCTTCTATATTGATATTAATAAAAAGAACCCCTAGAAATTCTCTCGTATATGGATCGTAAACAGCAACCCCCAGTGTCACTATACTTCCAAATCCATACACACTCTGCTCGTTTTCATAAAACGTCTCACTTTGTCCTGCATCCTCAAACCAAACCGGATATCCATGTTTTTCCTGTGGCTCCTGATAATATGTCTTATTATAAAATTCTGTCAGATTCCTTATCGTTCCTCCCCTGCGATATCCATTTTCCTCCATCATATGATACTGTCTCCCGGGTGTCACAAACTGTACATTTTTAATATGTTTTCTCTGACGGCTCATAGTATACAGCTTCTCCTCGATCAGCGCAATGTTGTCTTCTTTTCCCTTCTCACCGTTCTGATCCGCCTCGGCATTCTCCACAGCAGCCTGCAAGACTCTTGCATCATCATAAAACTGAAGCGCAACATCTTCATATTCCCGCATAATATCTTCCATCTTCAAACAGATGTTTTGCACCTGCATCGCCGCATTCTGCTTCAGATTCCAGATAATCTCTTTTGAATACTTGTCAAAACTAAAAAAAGTGATAAATGCCGCTGCCCCAAGCAACAATCCGAGAAAAGAAAGATTCAGCCGCTTAAAAATACTTTCCTTTCTCAAGATTCTTTTAATAAATTCATTCCATTTCAGGCAGATGTGCTTCCACTGTTTCATGGCATATCCTCTCTATTGATCCGCCCACCGGATAATCTGCTCCCGCTCCTCTTTGACAGAAGAACCGTGGATCGGAAGTCCTTCTTTAACCTCTGCCCCGGCTGCAAGCCGTTTGATGTCTTCCTCACTTCTTCCCATCTTACTTCCTTCATTTGTGCAGAATGGATAAATCGTCTTTCCTGTAAAATCATTGTTCTCCAAAAAAGTCCAGACTGGCATCGGCATTGTTCCGCACCAGTTTGGGTAGCCAATATATATTGTATCGTAAGCAGAAACGGATTTTTCTTCCTTAAGCTTCGGTCTTGCATCCTCAGACAATTCCTTTTTGGAAACTTCTACACATGCTCTATACGCAAAAGGATATCCTGTCTCTGACTCAATTTCAAACAACTCCGCATGCTTATGTGCTGCGATCATCTCCGCTGCGATTTCAGTATTTCCCTTGTCCAGATTGACAATGCTCCCGTTAGAATAATTCTCTCCTTTATGTGAAAAATATGCAACCAGTATTTTTTGTTCTCTCATCTTTCTGCTTCCTCTCCTATTGTTGTATAAAAAATTATTTTCTTTTATCTATTTTACTACAAAACAGCAGGTGCGAGTCAATAGAGAAAGTAAAATTTATGAAATTTTCGTGAATCCATCACTAACATCTTGTTTCTTTTTCATAAATTGTTATAATGAAAGAATAGTCTTTACTTTTCGAAAAAGGAGGAGTTCTCTATGAAAACAATTACAACCTGGGAAACGATTGTTGATACTTTGATTCAGGAATTTGAACATGACGGATATAAAAAAGGAGAAAAAATGCCAAGCGAAAGCAAGATGGCGGCCCGCTTTGATACAACCCGCACAGAAGTCCGGAAAGCATATCTTCACTTAGAAGAAAAAGGCTACATCCACTCTCTGCAAGGCTACGGAAGCTTTTTCTCTGGAAAGAAAGAAAAGATCCGCCTGCTCTTAAATGACAGTCAGAGTTTTCTTGAAAAGATGGATTCCATTGGAATCCACTACCGCACAGAAAATGTCGGTTTTGAGCTGATCAAGGACAATCTGATTGTTTCTGAGATGTTTCAGCTTTCTGAAAAAGAAATGGATTTTCATGATATTTATAAACTGACTCTTCTTCGCTTCGTCGACGATGAACCGGTCGCAATCCGTGTCAGCTATCTTCCGGATTATGCATTTCCAGATCTGGCACAGCGCGGACTTTCCATCACATCCCTTCGCGATTACATGCACGAGTGTGGTTACAATGATTTTACCGACGAGAATTATGAATTTTCTGTCTCTGCTCTTGATAAAAAGGAGCGCGCCCTCTTTGATATCAAAGGCTTTGCCTCCTGCCTTGTCATGAGTTCTAAATGTGTAGATCAGTCAACCGGACGCATACTGGAGATTGCGAGAACTATCTACCGAAGTGATAAATTTGTATTTACTCTATAAAAATCTTTCCGCCACTATACATATTTTTCTATATACAAACAGTGCGTCTGCAAAATCAAACAAGATTTTACAGGCGCACTTAACATTTTTTCACAATTTTTCATCCCTACGAAGCATGAAACCCTCCAAGAAGAATACTTCTTGAAATTTTCTTTCTTCTTATATTCTTACCAAGCTATGTGAGGAAACTCCATGCATTCTTTTGGAACCGCCAGCAATAGCACCACAAAGATTGCCAGTAATACAACACCATATATCCCCAGCCTTCTTCGTTCGTACCGAAACCGCTGTCCTTCCTCATATCCGGAATACCAGAATAGAATCACAGCCATCACTCCTGCTCCCTGAAAAATCACCATCAGATCTCCGAGGCACCTCAATGTAAATGCAATTATGACCACAGCCGCAATTCCTAGAAGAAGCAGAATTTTCTTTCTACGGGACATCTCTTTCTTTGGATGGCGTTTCATGTACTTCTCTCTGATCCGACCTGAAAAAAATCCCAAAAAATATCCAATCCACAACAATACCCAAAAATAGAATGTGATACTTCTATGAAATGCATTTGCCATATCCACACTGAGAAACTTTGTCATATCTAAAAACAACGTCTCCAGAAACGAGGCACATGATAACCAAAATCCTGATAACATCCATCGTTTTGCCTCCAGCATCCAAACCTCAAGCTGGTTGCATTTTCTCCGGTCTAATTTGTGTCTGCTTATTTGAATACACAAATACAAGAAATAGACTCCCGATACAAGAAGCGGTACTAAATACAGCAAACGGATACTATACACCGTCCATGCCAGCAATCTGTCTGTAAAAAACATTCCAATTCCGACAAGTAACAGCCAGATCCACCTCTCCCTTTCTTCTTTTTCCTGATTTTGCATCGTATCCTTCCTCTCTTTTCTGCTACAAATATCATTCTAGATTTTTCATCTGCCATTTCCTTTTATCATAGCAGAAAAAAGAGGAAATTTCATTCTTTTTCAAAATTTTTTCCTACCGAATACATAAAAATATCCTGTTGTATAATCACATCTATGTACAACTGTAAGAAGCATCCCCTCGCAATGTTTCTTTCAACTTTCGTACCTTCTCCTCGATGCTGTTTATCACTTTCAAAAATTCTTCATCCCCTTTTCCCGTCGGATCTTCCAGTCCCCAGTCTTCTGTATACTGCCCCGGAACACACGGACATGTTACGTTACATCCCATAGTGATCACTACGTCCGGTTTTGGAATATCCGATAACAGTTTATTGTACTGTGTCTCTTCCATATCAATCCCATATATCTGTTTCATAAGCCTGACTGCATCCGGATTGATCTGTTTTTTTAATTTTGTACCCGCAGAATAACTTTCAAATACGTCAGATGCCAGCAGTTTCCCAAGTGCTTCTGCCATCTGGCTCCGACAGGAATTGTGTACACATACAAATGCCACTTTGGGTTTGCTCTCATAGGTTTGCTTATTCATTCTCTTCTCCTTCTCTTATAAAAATACAGACTGAAACAAATTAAACAAGTATCCCACCATCACGATTCCAGTCGTACAGATTGTTGCAAATGCTGCCAGTAATTTTGGTTTGACTGCTTTTCGCAGCATGATCATAGACGGCAGACTTAACGTTGTCACAGCCATCATAAAACTTAAAATTGTTCCAAGCTGTGCTCCCTTTGAAAGAAGCGCTTCTGCTACCGGTATCGTTCCAAAAATATCTGCATACATCGGAACTCCCACCAGAACTGCCAGAATCACTCCAAACGGATTGTCATTTCCGAGAATTTTTTCAATCCATTGTTCCGAAATCCAGTTGTGGATCACAGCTCCGATCCCGACTCCGACCAAAATATATGGAAACACCTTCCGAAAAGTCGTTTCTACTTGTGTCTTTGCATACAGTAGTCGATCCTTTTTTGTCAGTTTCGGCGCGTCTATCTCTATGCCAGATGCATTTCTAATAAATTCCTCTACATATTTTTCCATATGTAATTTTTCAATGATCGTTCCTCCGAGCACCGCCACAATGATTCCCAGCACTACATATACAACAGCCACCTTTCCTCCAAAGATGCTCATAAGAAGAACAAGACTCCCCAGATCGACCATCGGGGAAGAAATCAAGAAAGAAAATGTCACACCAAGAGGCAGCCCTGCGCTTGTGAATCCCATAAATAGCGGAATCGAAGAGCAGGAGCAAAACGGAGTGACAGTTCCTAAAAGTGCAGCGACCATATTTGCCCCGCTTCCATGAAAACGCCCCAAAATTTTTTTGCTTCTTTCCGGTGGAAAATAACTTTGAATATAGGAAATGACAAAAATCAGCAGACACAGCAAGATCGCAATTTTGATCAGATCATACAGAAAGAATAAGATGCTTCCACCTGCCCTTGATGAAAGGTCAAGACCTGCCACCGCAAGTCCATTCCCAATCAGTTCCCTGAGCCACTGCATGCCAAGTACTTGATTTTGAATAAATTCCCATATTTCTTTCACAAATTCCATATAGCCCTCTCCCATTCATACATTTAAATATATCAATATATTCTTTAAAAAAATGTGTCACTTGCAGCACAAACGAAGTTTCTGCTGCATTGACCACCTCTATTTTATTTTAAAAATCGTATAATTTCATCTTTTTTAGCCATTCGCCCAGACACAACTAACTTCCCGTCAATCATGAGCGAAGGAGCCGACATAACTCCGAGCTTTACAATTTCCAATAGATCTTCCACTTTTTCTACTTCTGCGTCACATCCGGTCTCCGCTACGGCTTCCCGCACATGTTCATACAATTTATCACAAGTTTCACATCCTGCACCAATCACTTTAATCTTCATGCGCTTTCTCCTTTAATTTCTCAACTTCATTTCAGTTCCTACGTATTCCTGCCATGCTGAAAGGATCTTCTTGATAATCATCGGTCCTATTTTGGAAATAAACACTAATTGTGACTTTTCAAATGCCTCCGATTCTTTATAATCTATCAGTGTTCCTACTACATCCACCTGCGTCCACCCGGTTTCCGTCAAATTGCAAAATCCTTTCACGCGATGGACATCCGGTGCGATCACAGTTAAAAATTCATTCAGCTTTTGCCGATCAATTTGCCCGTCATACTCCATAAATATAGATTTTGGTTTTGTTTCTACGGAATTCGTCGTCTCTTCACCTTCTGCCCACTCATAGATCAGCAGATCTTTCTTTAAAAAAGAATCATCTATCTCCCCGTTAGCACTTGTCTTCATTTCGCAGACCGGATTGATTTCTCTGATTTTCTCCTCGACCTTCTCAATCTGTTTTTCACCGACAAGATCCGTCTTTGTGATCACTGCCAGGTGACAGTGTTTTAACTGGCGAAAAGCAGTCTCTTCCTCTTTGACCTGTTCTAGAAAATTTACCGCATCCACAAAACAGATGACTCCTCTGAAATCATATTCTTTTCCAGATACGATCTTAGCTGCCTCCAAAATCTCCTGCACATTCGAAGGATCCCCCCATCCGGAACTCTCCACGAACAAATACTCAAAATCCTGTGCCGCCATCTCAGCCAACGCCTGCACAAAATTCAGCTTCAGGCAGGAACAGAAGATCGATCCTCGGTTTATCTCCACCATCTGAATCTCGTCATTTCGTAAAATGGTTCCGTCGATTCCCAGCTTCCCAAATTCATTCTGGATAATCCCAATCCGATGTCCTTTCAATATCTCCAAAAGCTTTAACAGCACTGTTGTTTTCCCTGATCCTAAAAATCCTGTCAAAACATATAATTTCGTGTCTGCTCTATACATAATCTCCCTCCCTAATAAATCAAGTCTTTTTTCCTTTAAAATAAAGGTTTTTTAAAGTTTCTATCTCAGATGAATGAACAAGAATCATGGATATTTCTCTGTATCTGGTACGAAAATAGCTAGTTTAGGGTATACGAAATAAAACGTCTTTTTTATTCGTTTTAAATGGC
>NZ_SLZV01000013.1 GCF_004346095.1 Faecalimonas umbilicata
ATTGCGGACTCTTCGGAGTCCGTTTTCTGCTTTTAGGCATAAAAAAGGGAGCTATTGCTCTATAGATGATTACTCATCTATTTTGCAACAGCCCCTATGACAAACGAAAGGTTTTAAAATTATGAAATTAATACTTCTGCAGCATCTTTCAGATAATCATTTGTCACTTCATAGAATTTTTCTTCTTCTACGATAGATGCCAGCTTCGGATCTAATGGCATTTTCCCTAATACCTTTACTCCAAGTTCTTCTGCGGTCTCTTCCACATGGCTTTCTCCAAAAACCGGAATTTTCTTCCCGCAATCCGGACATTCCAGATAACTATAATTCTCTACGATTCCAAGTACCGGCACATCCATCTGCTTCGCCATGTAGTAGGCTTTCTTTACGATCATCTGTACAAGATCCTGCGGAGATGTAACAATGATAACTCCATCTACCGGAAGGGACTGAAATACAGTCAGCGGCACGTCACCTGTTCCCGGAGGCATGTCTACAAAGAGATAATCCAAATCTCCCCATAATACTTCATTCCAGAACTGTGTCACAACACCTGCGATGATCGGACCTCTCCAGATCACCGGTGTATCCTCACTGTCTAACAAAAGATTGACTGACATGATTCTCGTCTCATCTTTCGCAATACACGGAAACATTCCCAGTTCATTTCCCACTGCATGTTCATGGATTCCATACATCTTCGGAATCGACGGTCCTGTAATATCTGCATCAAGAATTCCGACAGAGTATCCCTGTTCGCGCATCATACGGGCAAGTGAAGCTGTCACCATCGACTTTCCGACACCGCCTTTGCCACTTACGACACCGATTACTTTTTTTACATGGGTATACTCATTTGGAGCTACCTTCATGCTCTCCTTCTGTTTGCTTGGACAGCTGTCTGCATGTGCACAGCTGGAACAGCTTTCCGGAGAACATGAACCATTATTTTGTTCTTCTGCCATCTCTACTTCTCTCCTTACTCTATCTCCGCAAAGTCCGCCACAAAAATGGCTTCCCATTGCTTCGCTATTACTCTTTTTATTGTAGCACTTTCTCCTCGCATTTATCAACAGGTTTTTCCTATAACGCATGAAACAGCATATTTTTTTGCTTATAATTGCTACTTTTTGTTTTATTTTCATATTTTTATTGACACTTTGTCATTCTGATGGTATATTTTGTATAATTTTATTCGTAATATTTTTGTAATATTTTTGTCACATTTTATTTTTCTATTCTGCGGCTTTGCCTTGTGTCCGGAGACGAAATCGCTTTTGATACAACTACAGGAGGAATAGTTATGATTCATATTTCCCATCTCACAAAAACATTTTGCTCGGCATCTGCTCTGTCCAACGTCAATCTGGAAATTCCTGACAATGCTATTTTCGGGCTCCTTGGCACAAATGGTGCAGGGAAAAGTACGTTGCTCCGTATTCTTGCCGGAATTCTAAACGCGGATTCCGGAGAAATTTTTATAGACGGAGAAAAACTTACTGATACTTCCAAAGTGCGGCAGATGATTTTTTATCTGTCCAATGACCAATACTATTTCCCTGGCGCCACCCCACAGACGATGCTCTTTTTTTACGAAAAGATGTATCCCGGTTTTGACAGGGAACGATTTCTGAAACTGTTATCCGATTTTCAGCTGGATTCCACAAAAAAACTCCACACCTTCTCCAAGGGAATGAAAAAACAGGTGTTCCTGATTGCCGGAATCTGCTGCAATGCACCCATCCTGCTCTGCGATGAAGTATTCGACGGTCTGGATCCTGTTGTTCGGCAATCTGTGAAAAATTTACTGCAAAATGAACTCCGCTGCCGTCCATTTACTCCTGTCATTGCTTCCCACAATCTCTCAGAACTGGAAGGATTGTGCCACCATATCGGAATCCTGCACCGGGGCGGGATTCTTCTCTCCAGAGAAATCACAGCACTTGAATATGGAGTCCACAAATTTCAGTGCGTCTTTTCTTCGGATGAACGAGAATTTCTTTTCCACGCACTCACCATCCTCCGCTATGAACAGCGTGGGTTCCTGACAACCATGCTTGTCCGCGGAGATTTCAGCGAGATACAGACCATCCTTGCATCCCGCTCTCCTGTCTGCTATGAATCGCTCCCTTTGTCACTGGAAGAAATATTTATTTACGAAACAGAAAGGATTGGCTATGACATCAAAGAACTTGTTTATTAACTATCATAAATTAGAACGTACACAGAGACTTTGGGCATTCTGGCTCCTTCTTTACCTTGCAGCCATGTCTGTCCTTTCCTTTACCTTTGAAATGCTCTCTCTATCGGATTACCATGCCGTCACTTCCGATCTGATCGGAATGCCAGATGTGCGTTCTTTTTGCTTTACAGTATTTTCCGCTGTTTTTTGTGGAATTCACGGATTTTTATATTTGCACTCCCGAAAAAAAGCAGACTTTTTTCTCAGCCTCCCACTTTCCAGAAAACAGTTGTTTTTCGCCTCTTACTGGAACGGGATTCTGTTTTATCTGATCCCATTTGCCGCCTACAAACTGATCTCCTTTGTGATTGCTGATGTCAGTGGGCAGATTTTAAGCAGGAACACAGCACTTTTTCATCTGTCCTGCTCCCTGCTTCTTTCTTTTTTGGGGTTTCTGTTACTTTATCATACGGTTATTCTCGGAATGCTGCTGTGCGGGAAATTGGCAGTCAGTCTTCTGGCGATTCTGCTTCTTTTCTTTTATGGCACTTATGCGGTGATTTTTCCAGTAGAACTCTATTGCCGGATGTTTTTCCAGACCTTTTACCGTTCGGAACTGTTACTGACTTTCAAAGATAACGCCTCGCCTTTCTGCCTCTATCAGTCTCTTGTGCGGACAGCAACCGATGGGAGTTGGCAGCTTTCTTCTCATCTGGCACAAATGGTTCTTCTGCTGTGTCTCTGTGTCTGCTCACTTGTATTGGACGTATATTTATTCCAAAAACGTTCGGCAGAATCTATCGAAAGTACTCTTGCATTTCCTACCTGTGCCAAATACATCCGCCCCCTCCTCGCAGTCCCTGCGGCGCTTTACTGCGGTTTCTTTCTTCAGAAATCGGCACCGGATCCTGCCTCTTATGTCTGGCTCTTTGTCGGGATTGCATTCGGCGCAGTAACCGCCCATAGTTTTTTCCAAATCAGCTTTTTGGGAAACGTCAGAAGTTTTTTGCAAAATAAGAGGGCTCTGCTCTTCAGTCTTTCGCTTTCTGCCGCCATCGCCTGCATCTTTATATTTGATTTGTTTTCTTATGACAGCTTTCTTCCATCCCGAAAGAACGTAGCCTCCATGGCAGTAAGCATTGACGGAGTTGACACAAACGATACCTATGCAGCTCCGCCAGAAGCTGCTTTGCAGGAAATGCATCTGCAAGGAGATTCTCTGAATACAGCCTACACCTGGTGCCAGTCACTATCCGCCTCAGAACGAATAGCAGAAACCAGCTATACTTCCGCTGTTATTTTATATCGTACTACTTCCGGGCAAAATATTTACCGACGCTATCCAATTGCCGATCCCGATGTTCTGTTCGCTTTTGATCCAGTCTATACGTCGGACAAATATAAAAAAGGAATGTTTCCTCTTCTGTCAGGTATCGGACATACTGCCAAGAGAAATCTCATCTGGTCCGATGGTATTTCTCATTATGTATTGGATCTTAACACAGAAGAAAAGGAAGAGCTCCTTTCCATCTATTCTGAGGAAATGATATCGCTCTCCCTTTCTACTTTGCAAACAGAATTTCCCTGTGGCTCTCTAACGCTTGCTTACCCTCGCACAGACACCGGGGATGGTGGTCTGATCTACCCTTCCTTTCACCGGACGATCAACTACCTGAAGGCCCACCAGATCCCTGCCCAAAATACAATTGAAAACTATATGCTGGTCAGCGCAGAACGTTTCCGCATTTTAGAAAATGGCTACCGCGCAAGTGAAGCTCTCTACGAGTCTGAGGAAGACCTTACAAAACTGGCTTCACAGCTTGTCGTCCGTGATTTTGCCGTCAACCCTCTCCTCTATCCGGTAAATCCGTCCTGCGAAATTCTTCTGAAGACGAAGGATCCCGCCTCCGGTTCCATCCTGGAAGCAGACTGTGCGCTGAGAAGATAATTACTACGCTTCTTGTTTTTCTTCTCCTTGTCTCTTTCTGCGGCAGAACACAAACATAAAGATTCCTGCGACTAATGTAAAGATAGAAATAAACTGTGATGTAGACATTACGCTGATCGTTCCTCTCGGGTCATTTCGCAACATCTCGATCAGGAATCTTCCGACACTGTAAAAGATCAGATACATCGCTGTGACAACTCCTTTGTGTTTCACACGCTTTGCCAAAAAGATCAAGATAAAAAAGTGCGCAAAATCAGCTACACTGGAAATCAACTGTGTCGGAATCAGTGCAACTTCATTTGGTGCAAACGGAGAATTGTGGAACGTAATTCCGTACCATGCATTTGTCTCACGCCCATAACAGCATCCTGCAAGGAAGCATCCGATTCTTCCAAATCCCTGTGCAAATGCGATGGACGGAACTGCAAGATCAAAGTAAGCCAAAATATCTATCTTCTTTATCTTTGCATAAATGTATGCTCCCAAAATTCCTCCGATGATCCCGCCATATACGACAAATCCTTCGGATACATTCAGCAGCAGCGATGGATCTTTGATAATCTCCTTGATCTCTGTCAGATAAAACAACAGCTTTGCCCCGAGAATTCCCGCCAGCAATCCCCAGGCTCCCATATAGAAAATCGCATCCGGGTCTAATCCGTAATTTTTCGCTCTCTTCTGTGCCACAACAAAGGTCAGGATCACACCGAGGGCAATCATCAGCCCATAGCTGTACACTGTGACCGGACCTGCTTCAAATAAAATGTATTTCATTTTCTTTCCCTTTCTGATCATTCTTTTTGTATTTTGCGCCCGCGCGCCTCTGACTGCTATTATATAGCTTCTTTCTATTTACCGCAATACAAAATTCGTGATCTGTGCAAACAGCGCGCAGCAGAGTATCCCTGCCAAGGTAGGAATCAGTATCGCCGCCAACGTCCACTTTTTGCTTTTCGTTTCTTTGTAAATAGTAAGGCAGGTGGTAGCACACGGCCAGTGCATCAGAGAGAATAAAATCACACTGCATGCCGTCACCTGTGTCCATCCATTTCTATATAAAACCTGTGAAATTGCATGGAGATCTGTAAATTCCGTCAGATTGCCAAGAGACAGATATCCCATAAAGATTAACGGCAGTACGATCTCATTTGCTGGAAATCCCAACAAAAACGCAAGCAGGATTACGCCATCCATCCCCATGAAACGTCCAAGTGGATCAAGGAAACCGGCACAATGCATCAGAATGGTCTGCTCACCAACTGTAATATTTGCCGCACACCAGATCAAAAGTCCAGCAGGAGCAGCAGCAACGATTGCCCTTCCTAAAACAAACAAAGTCCGGTCCAGTATGGAACGGATGATCACCTTTCCGATCTGTGGTCTGCGATACGGAGGAAGCTCCAACAGAAACGTCGAAGGTTCCCCTTTTAAGATCGTCCCCGATAAGATTTTCGATACAAGAAACGTCATCCCGATACCAAGAGTGATCACGCCTGTCAGAAGCAATGCCAGCTTCCAATCGGAAACTGCCTGATTTCCCGCAAAGAAAATCGTAAGTATCACAAGAATGGTTGGAAACTTCCCATTACAAGGAACAAAACAGTTGGTCAGCATCGCGATCAACCGCTCTCTTCTGGAAGAAATAATCTTACATCCAGAAACTCCTACTGCGTTGCATCCAAATCCCATGCACATCGTCAACGCCTGTTTGCCACAGGCATGACAGCAATGAAAACATTTGTCAAGGTTAAATGCCACTCTCGGCAGATATCCCAGATCTTCCAAAATCGTAAACATCGGAAAGAAAATCGCCATCGGAGGCAGCATGACAGAAACAACCCATGCGGTCACGCGGTATACTCCGAAAAGCAGTGGCTCATAGATAGCCGCCGGCAGCTTTCCTCTCCGACACCATTCCAGCAAATATCCCTCAATCGTACCAAAGAAATTGCTCAGCACTTCCGATGGATAATTAGCCCCTTTGATCGTCAGCCAAAAGATCACTAAAAGCAGTAAAATCATAACCGGAAATCCCATCAGCTTACTTGTTAAGATCTGATCTGCCATTCGTCCCTTTTTCTTTCCAGTGTCCTCCTTAGTGCTCACCACTTTTTCTGCAATCTCCTCTGCGCGTCTGACAAACGCTTCTGCCATCTGTTCTCTTGTATCCTCCAGACGCTGCCCCGTTTCTTTCATCCGATTTTCTGCCTGCATTCCTGCCTTTTTCAGTTGCATTGCTTCTGAAAATTCTAGATTCAGACAATCCATAATTGCCTGACACAGTCCTGGATCCTGATCCATGAGCCGCGCCGCTACCCATCGTTCCTTTAAGCACCCTTTTGTCACTTCTCTTACAACCGGAAGCAGATGGGAGATTTCCTTTTCGATCACTTCCGGATATTCAATCTGCCCAAACGCTTGTTTTCTCGACACGATCGCTTCTTTTATGTCTTTTTCCCCTGTTCCTTCCGCAAATTTCCCCAGTACCTCAAAAAGTTGTTCCATCCCTCTTCCACTTCTCGCCGTCATCCCGATCACAGGAATCTGCAGCATGCTTTCCAATACCTCAAAGTCAATGGAAATTCCTTTTTTCTCCGCCTCATCCATCAAATTGATACATAAAATCACTCGATCTGCTGCTTCCATCACCTGCAGCACAAAATTGAGGTTCCGTTCCAGACACGTTCCATCGCAGACAACAATCACAGCATCCGGAAACTGAAAACAAATATAATCTCTTGCCGCCTCTTCCTCCGGGGAACGTGCCATCAAAGAATAGCATCCCGGAACATCTACAAATGTATACAGCACTCCGTCCCGTTCGCAATAGCCTTTGGCATTGCTTACCGTCTTTCCGGTCCAGTTCCCTGTGTGCTGATGCATCCCTGTCAGTGCATTAAATAGTGTACTTTTTCCCACATTCGGATTCCCTGCCAGTGCGATTGTCATTTCTCTTCGCTTTGCCATCTGCCTTACACACCCTTCTCTGAAATTCTTTCTGGACATATTTCGATCTGCTCCGCATCGCTGTTTCGGATCGCAACGACTGCGCCTCGGATTTCATAGGCCTTCGGATCACCAAAAGGTCCTTTTCCCACACAGGTCACTTTCGTTCCGCAGATCAGACCAATGTCCTGGAAACGCCTCTTCATCTCCGGCTCGGATAAAATTTTACGGACTTCCCCTGTCTGATTTTGTTCTAGTTCATTTAACAAAAATCTTTCACACATTTTTCTGCCCCTTTCCCGGAATTTTTCTGCCTTTTCCAGCGCATGGGAAAACTTTTCACCACTCAATGATGCAGATACCTTCCGCTATGCTTACTATATGAAAAGGGACAATTTCTATATTCCTCCCATTCGGATCCCGACTGTCTCTTACTGAAAATCATGACTGGCACAAAACACTTTCCCAGACAGACAAATAGGACAGTCCAAAGAGTTTCATCTCTCTGTCTGTCCTATTTTTGTTATTTTTTCTGAAGCCAGATACTTATTTATCCGACTGTTCTTCAAAAGATTCTTTCAACTTATCCATAAATCCTTTTTTCTTCGGTTTTGTCTTTTTCTCAGATTTTTCCATAGTTCCATCTTCCTGATGTAAGGAATTTCCAGTCAGTTCGTCAAATCTTCTAAGCGCTTCTTTTGCCTCTGCACTTAATTTCTCCGGTGTCTGGATCACAAGTGTGACATAATGGTCTCCTCGCACTTGTTTGTTGCGGAGAGACGGAACACCTTTCCCTCTTAAACGCACTTTTGTATCTGTCTTTGTTCCCGGTTTTACATTGTAGATCACATCGCCATCCACAGTGCTGATGCGCACATCTCCACCAAGCGCAGCCTGTGCAAATGTAATCGGAGCTGTTGAGAAAATATTCATATCCTGACGTGTAAAAATTGGATGTCTGGATACTGTTACCTCTACGAGCAGATCTCCTCTCGGACCGCCATTCGTTCCCGGTTCTCCTTTGTCACGGATGCGGATACTCTGTCCGTTGTCAATTCCTGCCGGAATCGATACTTGAATTTTCTTCCGGTTTGATACGTATCCAGTTCCCGCACAGTCCGGGCATTTCTCTCTTATGATCTTACCGGTTCCGCCACAGTCCGGACAAGTCTGGACGTTCTGAACTGTACCGAAAAATGACTGGGAAGTATATACCACCTGACCTTTTCCGCCACATTTGGAACAAGTCTCCGGACTGGTTCCCGGCTTTGCACCGGTTCCATTACACTTCGGACACGGATCTTTGATCACAAGATCTAACTCTTTTTCACATCCTCTGATTGCCTCTTCAAATGTGATCCGAACTCCTTTGCGGATATTCATTCCTTTCATCGGTCCATTGCCTGCACGTCCGCCTCTGCGGCCGCCGCCAAACAGATCTCCAAAAATATCTCCAAAAATATCTCCGAAATCCGCACCATTAAAATCAAAGCCGCCAAATCCGCCGGCTCCTCCACCGCCATTTTCAAATGCCGCGTGTCCAAACTGGTCATATTTGCGCCGTTTCTCAGCATCACTAAGTACTGCATATGCCTCAGAAGCCTCTTTGAATTTTTTCTCGGCCTCCGCATCTCCCGGGTTCATATCCGGATGATATTTTTTTGCAAGTGCACGGTAAGCTTTCTTTAACGCCGCATCATCTGCATTTTTATCTACTCCGAGCACCTCATAATAATCTCTTTTTGTTTCAGCCATTGTTCTTCTACCTTTCATTTCATAAGGAAATTCTGCGAAACCTGATTTCCCACTGTCTGTGAGTCTTCAGATCCCGCAGAATCCGTGCAGGTAATGCACTTATCTGGTCTTATTATACTTCTTTGTAGTCTCCGTCTACCACATCGTCACCGTTAAATCCTTCTGGTGCCGGTCCAGCTTCCGGTGCCGGTCCTGCCTGCTGTGCTCCAGCTGCTGCGCCTGCCTGTTCGTACATCTTTGTAAATAACTGCTGTGCACTTGTCATTAATTTTTCTTTTCCTGCTTTGATCTCTTCTACCTGTGCATCTGTCATGCTCTCTGGTGTAGATTTTGCAAGAACGTCTTTTAATGCCTGGATGTCAGCTTCTACTGCTGCTTTTTCATTTGCATCAATCTTGTCTCCGACTTCTCCAAGTGCTTTCTCTGTCTGGAAGATCATCGCATCTGCATCATTTCTTGCATCGATTGCTTCTTTTCGTTTCTTATCCTGTGCTTCAAATTCAGCTGCTTCTTTTACTGCTCTGTCAATCTCGCTGTCTGACATGTTAGAACCTGCTGTAATTGTAATGTGTTGTTCTTTTCCTGTTCCTAAATCTTTTGCAGAAACATTTACGATACCATTTGCATCGATATCAAATGTAACTTCGATCTGTGGGATTCCACGTGGAGCTGGTGCGATTCCGTCAAGTCTGAACTGTCCGAGAGATTTATTATCTCTTGCGAACTGTCTTTCACCTTGAACAACGTTAATGTCTACTGCTGACTGGTTATCTGCTGCTGTAGAGAATACCTGGCTCTTCTTTGTAGGAATCGTTGTATTTCTCTCGATCAGTCTTGTAGCGATACCACCCATTGTTTCGATAGATAATGAAAGTGGAGTTACATCCAGTAATAAGATGTCGCCTGCACCTGCATCTCCTGCTAATTTACCACCCTGAACAGATGCTCCTAATGCAACACATTCGTCTGGGTTTAATGATTTGGATGGCTCATGTCCTGTTAATTTCTGTACTTTTTCCTGTACCGCCGGGATACGTGTAGATCCACCTACTAATAATACTTTTCCAAGTTCAGAAGCTGCGATTCCTGCATCAGATAACGCTCTTGTTACAGGCTCTGCTGTTCTTTCTACAAGGTCATGTGTCAATTCATCAAATTTTGCTCTTGTAAGGTTCATATCAAAGTGTTTTGGACCTTCTGCATTTGCTGTGATGAATGGCAGGTTGATGTTTGTTGTTGTTGCGGAAGAAAGTTCTTTTTTCGCTTTCTCTGCTGCTTCTTTTAATCTCTGAAGTGCCATCTTATCTGTAGATAAGTCGATTCCTTCTGCGCGTTTGAATTCTGCTAACATGTAATCTGTGATCTTCTGGTCAAAGTCATCTCCACCAAGTTTATTGTCACCTGCTGTTGATAATACTTCGATAACTCCGTCACCGATCTCGATGATAGATACGTCGAAAGTACCTCCACCTAAGTCGTATACCATGATCTTCTGTTCTTTTTCATTGTCAAGTCCGTAAGCAAGTGCTGCTGCTGTTGGCTCGTTGATGATACGTTTTACATCAAGACCAGCAATCTTACCAGCATCTTTTGTTGCCTGACGCTGAGCATCGTTAAAGTAAGCCGGAACTGTGATAACAGCCTCTGTTACTTTCTCTCCAAGATATCCTTCTGCATCTGCTTTCAGTTTCTGAAGTACCATTGCAGAAATCTCCTGTGGAGAATATTTCTTATCATCGATCGTTACTCTGTAATCAGTACCCATGTGTCTCTTAATAGAAGAGATTGTCTTATCAGCATTTGTCACTGCCTGACGTTTTGCAGGTTCTCCAACGAGACGTTCTCCTGTCTTTGTGAAAGCAACAACCGATGGTGTTGTTCTTGCTCCTTCTGTATTTGCGATGACTGTCGGCTGTCCACCTTCCATAACAGCTACACAGCTATTTGTTGTTCCTAAGTCAATTCCAATGATTTTTCCCATGATGAAATCCTCCTATATTTTATACTAAGTTTACTTACTCTATCTATTGTTGATAAAATTCAAAATGCTTTATGCATCTTAAATGAATTTTTAATTTGCTACTTTTACCATACTATGTCTTACTACCGTATCTCTGTATGTGTAACCCTTCTGGAACTCTTCTACAACGATATTCTCCCCGACTTCCTCATCTTCTACATGCATCACTGCATTGTGGAAATCCGGATCAAATTCATTTCCGACTGCCTCAATCGCTTTCACTCCGACAGAATCCAGTGTCGTCATAATCTGTTTGTAGATCATCTCCATACCGGCAACGAAGGAATCTTCTTTCTGCTCTTCTGTAACAGCTCCGAGTCCTCTCTCAAAATTGTCTACAACCGGAAGAATCTTCTCGATGATATCTTTTGCCCCGATCTCGTACATCGCTGATTTTTCTTTCTCCGTACGCTTGCGGAAGTTATCAAACTCTGCCATCTGACGTGTGAGCTTATCTTTCAATTCCTCGATCTGCTCATCTTTTTTATCTTTTTTCGGCTTTCTTTTAAACAGCCCTTTTGCTCCTTTCTCGAAACCTTCTTCTGCTGTCTCTTCCAAAGCTTCCTCTTCGGATGCTTCGCTGTCAGCTTCTTCCTCAACGGTTTCCTCTGCAACCGCTTCTGTATCTTCTCCCGCTGCTTCCTGAGCGGCGTCCTGTTCCTCTGCCGCTTTCTTTGCTTCCTCTACGGCTTCTTTTACCATTTCTTCCTGTGTCATCTTCTTATCCAATGGTCGTACCACCTTTCTTATGATTTTTTATGAAATATCGCATCCAGTTCTACCATCAACGTCTTTAATGTCTTCATGACATTCTCATAATCCATCCGCTTCGGACCAATGATTCCAACTGTCCCCTGCATGCCCTGCCCAAGCTCGTAAGTCGCTGTCACAACACTGCAGTCCTTCATCGTCTGTACCGGTGTCTCACTTCCGATATAAACTTGAATTCCTTTGTTCTCATCGCTTGCCAGCGTCTGTGTCACAAGTTCTGCCAACTGCTGCTTTTCTTCAAAAGCACTGATGATCTCCTGTGCACTCTGCTTGTCGCTCAGCTCCGGATATTTGAAAATGTTTGTCGCTCCGCTTGTGTAAATCTCAAGGTCATTATCAAGCTGAATCGTATTTGCCACTGCATCAAGCACATCACTGATCACACCGCTGTGAATTCCTGCCTGTTCCTTCAGTCTGGCAATCATGCCAAGATTGATATCTTCGACCGCAATTCCATTCAGATTGGTATTCAACAGCATATTCAACTTCAGCATTGTCTCATTGTCAAGCGGCTCTGCAACCGTCACAATCTTATTCTTAATGATGTTGCCTTCCATGACGATCACCGCGATGATCTGATTGGCATCCACCTGCGAAAGCTGGATGAACTTTAACTTATTCCTATTATAAGTAGGAGCAGAAACCATCGTCGCATAATTCGTACTATTTGCCAGCACTCTCGCAGCCTGCTGCAAAAGCTGTTCCATCTTATCGGCCTTCTGAAGCATCTTCTCCTGCATCTCAGTGATCTCATGCTCCTTATCCTCCATCAGCATATCTACATAAAGCCGATATCCTTTGTCTGAAGGAATTCTTCCCGCCGATGTATGAGGCTGTATGATATATCCCAGATCTTCCAAATCCGCCATCTCATTGCGGATCGTCGCAGAACTTAGATTCAAATCTGTATATTTGGAAATCGTTCTGGATCCCACCGGTTCCCCGGTCTCTAAGTAGGTCTTAATGATCGTCTGCAAAATCTTAAGTTTCCGATCATCCAATCCATGATCTGCTTTCATCTCACACCTCCTCGTTTTCTTTATTAGCACTCCATTCTTACGAGTGCTAACACCTTACGATTATTAAGATAGCACTATGCTTTTCGTTTGTCAACCTAGTTTACATATTTTTTATATTTTTTGTAAAAAACTATTTTCTATCGAGATTATGTACATTTTTAGAAACTTTCAATCCAAAAAAGCAATCAAAAAATTTCCGGAACCTTTCTCTCATTCTGAAAATTTTTCAATTGCCTTTCTCTCTGAAACATTTTTATAGGTTATAACAGGAACTGTGCAAGTACATAGTTGCTCAGATCATTTCCTCTCTTTGTCAGGCAGATTCGCTTCTCCTCTTCACGAAGCAATCCTTCTTCTTTGAGTTTTTCCAATACCTCTCCATAGACTTCCTGTATTTCTCTGTGATACCGTTCTCTAAATTTCTGCTTGTTTACCCCCTCTTTCATCCGAAGGCCAAGGAACATTGTCTCCTCCACCTGTGCATTCCAATCTAGCTTCTCTTTTTCCTCCTCGATCTGATCCAACTTTCCATTTGCCCGGATATAAAGATCCGTATCTGAAATATGCTGATACCGCTCGTTTTCAATCAAAGATGCCGCCCCAGTGCCGATTCCAAGGTACTCCACCCTCTGCCAGTATCCTTTGTTATGCCTGCACGCATACCCCGGCTTCGCATAGTTCGAAACTTCATATTGTAGATATCCTGCCGCTTCCAGCTTCTCTGCGGTCAATTCATACATGCGACGTTCTGCTTCCTCATCCGGAAGCTTTGGGAAGTTCTTGCCTGTATCCATCTGTTTCCCGTCATCAGCCAAACATTTCTCACACCGACTATCCTGCTCTTCTTTTGCGTCCTCCCCATAAATCTCGTAAAATGGCGTCCCTTCCTCAATGATCAGACTATACGCAGAAATATGTTCCGGATTCATTCGGATCACGGTATCCAATGTGTGCTCCCAGGATGCCACTGTCTGCCCTGGGATTGCCGAGATCAGATCTACATTGATATTCTGAAATCCTGCCTTCCTTGCCAGATCATAACTCTCTTCAAACTGCCGCATCGTATGTACACGCCCGAGCAGCTTCAGTTCCTTATCATCGACCGACTGCAGTCCAAAACTGATCCGGTTGATCCCACATGCCCTGTATGCCTGCAAATTTTCTTTTGTGACCGTACCCGGATTCGCTTCCATCGTAATTTCCGCATCTGCTTGGATCTCAAACACATCCCGGAGCGCATCAAAAATTTCTTTCATCTGACCTCCCGATAAAATCGATGGTGTGCCTCCTCCAAAAAAAATCGTTGTAACTCGATAATTCTCTGCCAACTTTTGATACTGCCTGATTTCTGCCACAAGCGCTGTTACATAGCGATCTATCGTCTCCCTCGGAGCCGGACCGGACAAAAAATCACAATATGCACATTTTTTCATACAAAACGGAATATGAATATATAATTCCAATTCTCTCTTCATGCTCAGTCTCTCTTTCTTTTCTCTATTTCTTATCCGCCTGCACATCTTGTACATGCAAAATTTATTGTTCTAAATATCAGTACAAAGGGAAAGTAGATTTCTGCTATCCTGCTTTGAGAAGTTCGCTCTACCTATAGTTCAGAAAAAATAATGCCCTCTATCTTCATCGGCGGATGCTTCACTCGCATTTAGTCTATACCTTCTATTTTAACGTTTTTTATCCCATTACTCTATTTTCTTCTCTCTTCCGGTAGCCCTCTTGTACCCTGCTTTCAAATACTTCTCTCATATATGTCTGATGTTTTCTAAGGAGTTCCCGAAAAGGCAACTCTACTCTGGACAATATTATAGCGATTTTCATTTCCATTTGTAAATATCTGAATAAATTTCTTTTACTTTTTGCAGGAAAACTGTATAGGTCCTTTCCTTTTTGCCTATCCTATCTACGAGGTGAGAAACATGTCTTATATTGCTCCTGAAATACGGGAAAAATTTGAATCCTTATCGGTAAATCTGAAAAATACTATTTTAGAAAGAAATGTGCGGATCCAAAATATCCACGACTTGATCAAAGTGTTGGAAGATATTGTGGCAGAGGATGAATAATTCTCCTCTGCCACAATAGTGTTACATAAAATATTCTTTTTTGTTAAACACTCTCAGCCTTTGTTTCGTCCGCCCCACCAGTAGCAGTATTTACAATCCTTCGGTTTGTCGCTTGCATATTTAATTTTTGTTATCGCTTGTTCCTGACTTCTTTTCTTCATCTCTTTTTTCCTCATCATTTCTTCCATTTTTCGATCTTCCCGACCTGCAGCTGCACACATGCACCACGTGATGAATGCATTTAGGACAGCCATCGCTATAACAATCGCTACAACATATTTCATAGATTTCTCACTTTCCTTTTTATTTGCTATCAGGTACCGTTCGATTAAAAAGCTGGTGTGGATAGCTTTTCAGTCGAATTAACGGCAAAAGGATATGGCGGAATAACTGTCACTCCGCCACATAGTTTTCACTGTTAAGTGTTAATAACAAAGTTTTCCTCAGTCCTATTTGCCGCTCGCGCCCCGGACTGTATCGGGAACATTCAGATCATAGGGCACTACCCCTCCCCGCCTTCTTTATGGCTGGACCGAGAATTACGGAAGTATCATTATGCTGCACATGCTCACCCCTACTACCAGGGCTCATCATCGCGATCAGATAAATCTGTTTTGTATCTTCGCAGTTCGCTTCTCTTCCTTGTGGCAGGAAGAATCATGGCGGCGAAATACGTGTCGCTCTTCACTGTGCGGAACTTCTGAATGCTGACTATTCATTTTTCAAAGTGCACTAGGATTTTTAACTCCCTCTCTTATTTGGTGTGGGCGGATAACACCCAGGTGGTGAAAAATTTTTTTGTTTTTTTCTAGAAATGATTTTAGAAATAAAATATACGGTAAAGAATTGGTTCAGATGGTTTGCCTTTGTTGTCTAAACAATGCTGTAGATCACAGCACTTGATTTTGCACCATCAATCGTATCGATCAGTTCCTAGATATGCTTATGAAGACTGAAACTCCGTAATGCACTTTCAGTTGCATTGTTATCAAGTGGCACTTCTCCATCCTCGAGGAACATATACAATGCTTTTTCATGGTTAAGGTTGTAGCTGATCCCGTTTCTGATCTTGTCTGAAGAAACATTCTTCAGTCTAATTGTTTTCGAACACGCAAAATAAGCCTCTACCAGAAGTTAATCATCAGTTTTCACTTTATGCAGCACTCTTCTGCTGTATTGTACTGAAAGCATCAGAAATTCATGCTATACTATTAGTGTTGTTTAGATGAGATTTCAAGTAATCATTATTGATTACAAACTAATATATGATTTGAGGTGTTAGATTGACCAGACAAAAAGAATACTATAAGAAAATGCATCCAGAGCAATTCTCGGACTCTAAAACTGTTAAAAAGGGAAAAATACAAAGGGAAATGTTGGATTTCTACTTGGATACACTAACAAGTAGAAACATGGATAAACAATTCGAAGAACTATGTAGAGCGATTGCTGAAGTAGAAATATGTCCAAATTTATTGCCACAAACAGGTCCTACTGGAGGTGGTGATAGCAAAGTAGATTCAGAAACATATCCAGTTGCAGAGGATCTATCCGAAATGTGGTATTGCAGAGTCACACCATCGGCAGCTCTTGAACGTTGGGCATTTGCAATAAGCGCAAAAAAAGATTGGAAACCTAAACTAAAATCGGATGTAAAAAAAATAGTTACCGTAAATAATGATCTTGGACGTAAATATGAAAAAATTTTCTTTATGTCAAATCAATATATTTCTGATAAAAAGCGGGCTGAATGCGAAGATGAACTCAGATCTCAATATGATATTGATGTTCGAATTTTAGATAGGACATGGATGCTTGATAAAATCTTTGCATCACAGAAAAATATTGAGATCGCAATAAAACATCTTGGATTATCTGATAGTTTATCAGATGAAATAGAGGTTGGTGAACACGATTACAAAAGGAAGAATAAGCTGGAGAAAATAGAGGAAACACTAAAAAATCCTGACATTAAAGATTCAGAGAAAGTAAAGCTAGTTTTCAAGGCTGTAGTCATCGCACGCGAACTTGAATTTTCAGCAGACAAAATACTAGGGTTAATTGATCGATGCATACGTATTTCTAAGAAATATGGTACAAAAATAGAAATAGCTGAAGCATATAGTGTTGCAGCATGGACTATTTATTGGTGGTATCACGATCCTGAATTATATTATGAGTATTATCAAGAATACGAGAAGAGAACGATTAAAGAACACAATGTTCATTTGTTTAAAGATTTGGTTGCTTTATGGATTAACCTATTTTCTCTAACAAACGAAGGTGTTCAAGGAATTGACCTTCAAAAACATAAAAGAATTGTAACAGATGAATTTGAAGCATTCATTAAGGATCAAACAAAACCAAATACTGCCTTAGAAGCCAGAGCCGCATATATCCCTTTTAGAATCATCACCGAAGAAGACATAGAGTCTATTGTAAATGAAATGTTTGAATTATTGGATGAAACTACCGGTCATCTGGATTTGGACTTATCAGATATTTATAAATTGATTATGGAGTTTCCGGTAATTCTCGAATCTGACCGGTATGATTCTTTATTCGAAAAGGCTGTTGCAACGGCGGGAAAATGTAAACAAGATACAGAAATGGCCTGTATGCTCGCTGAAAGAGGTGCAAAACTGAAAAATGAAAAACCATATGAGGCGATATCGTATTTCAGCAGAACTCTTATTCCATTTTACAATGAACAGAACAAGGAAAACCTTTGTAAATCAGTATTTGCATTAGCTGATATTTATGAAAAATGCGGACTGAATTGGGCTGCAAGGAATTTTTATTATTACATATTTTGTGTCTGTATAAATCAATACTTCAAATATGGAGAAGTTTTACCGCTGCTATTTATTAGCCTTAATAAACTCAAATACCTCGAACTGAGACTAGGACATGTTCTTTATTCTACAGAATTCTCGTTCTTTGAAAAAATAGCAATAGAATTATATCCGGATACATATCATGCTAATGAAGAAGCGCTGTTTCACTATGATTTTGCACTGGCCTTAATGCTATTACAATGCAAAAACCCACAAAAAGAAGTCTTGATGAGACTTCCGTACTATTTTGAAAAGAATGGCTTGGATATTTCTTCTATCGTAACGAGGTATATGCTCGGACATTATGACGAGGGTCTTCTGAGTCAATTAGGAAACGATAAGAAACAGTTTGATAAAACAATTAGCGAGTGGAGGAATTCCCCAGTAGCTGATGAAATCGTAGCTGATCCTTGGTTTGGTGCAGAAAAAGTGTGTAAGTTACAGTCTCGTATTTTAGGATGTGATATAGCAATCTCGCTAGATGCACCATATGTAAATGGGGAGTTTGAAGTAGCAGCAACTATTTTAGCAACCATAGAAAGCTTTTTAGGAACAGGTATCAAGAATGATCTGATTTCTATGTGTGGCAGAATAGATATAAGCTTAAATTATTATGAAAACTTAGAGGAGTTTGTCACCTGGGAAAAGCTTAATTCGAATAAGTTGGAAATATTCATTGGAAATTATTCGAAAGATGATTTTTTGTTGATTCAACAACAGATTTCTGTATTCCTTACAGAAATCCTCGGTGCCATAATCTCAATGATGTTTCCATTCTCTGAATCATTAGACAGACTTAAGAGAATGGTTTTGAAAGAAGCTGCATTGGATAGGACCTTTATTTTTTCGAATAGTGTTGTATTTGGACAAGAAACAATGGGGAAAGAGGCTTTCTTATTTGATACTGTTCTTGATAAAACAGAAACATTCGAAACCGGGGCGGAATTAATTGTTCCAAACAAAATAGAAAAACAAAAAGAAAAGAAAAAGCCTTCAACCATTACAATAGGATTGCCTCCAGAAGGAAAAGATCTTATTAATAATGTAAATCAACATAGTATAAAGACCCATTCTATCATTAGTATTCCTGACTGGGATAACGGTCAATGGAAAGGTGTTATGTTTATGGCTGATGTGTATAAACATTCATTTCCTCCAATCTTAGCATTTGTTTTCAAGAAGGAAGAAGGGGCCGTAATATTTGAAAAGTGGATAGATGAATTTGGTGTAGATGATACATACGATAATATTGAAATAAGGATGATAAAAGGGATTGATTCTATAAATCCATTTTCTTATCGCATAATTGTAGGAAGTTCAAAGATTCCTCTGGAGGAAGATGTGAGAATAATTGCTTCGCCTTCAAGAGTTCATACGATGATGCCACAAAACAATCGTAATATTTCAATGTTTGAAAAAGAGTTAGAAGTAAGCAATTCATTTTCTATTTGTCCTGCTATTATGGGAAAAGATGGACAACAACCAAAAATCAAAGAACATCTTATGATTAAAAAATCAAAAACGAGCATTAAAATATATAATGCTTTTGACATTCCCCAGGATGATTTTTTGATTTTTTCAGGTATTTTACCAACAGATAATCCGCTTATTCCAAAAGAAAAAGCATGTGACGCGCATATCTTGAAAATCATTGATATGCATAAAAAATTGCACAATTAGTAAATTGGACCGCTTTGATTACAAAATGATTAAAGCGGTCTTTTTATACCCTAAAAGTATGCAACTGGGCAGAGTTTCAATCCCTAACTTAGCAGGATATGCCGATAGTGTTCCAATTAGCTGTTGATGAACGCTTGACCCTGGGATTCATTTTTCTTCTTGCAAAAAAATATCCTCTTGGATTAATATTTATTTTTTAACATTAATCCAAGAGGATATACATCATATCTTTAGTTTACACAGAATGGTTACAGAACCTTTGATATTAAAATTTAGAATGCTGATACCAGATCCATCATACCACGAATCCCGTCTTTAATTAGATCAAACATTGATAATACAGTTACACTGACTGTCACAAGCACAATAACTGATCCAATGCCATACCAGACATGTGACAAATGCAAGTGCAAGAAATACCCAGTAAAATGCGTGGAAGATGCTGTATATTCCTCTGATTATACCTACAATCGAATATACAATCCCCAAGCAAAGTAATACCGGTAATTTGAAAATTAATTTAAATGTGTTCAGCAAAAAACTTAACACGATCATGTTAAGCACCTCCTCTATCTAAAATTTCAAAGTGCCTGTAAGGGATAAAATCTTCTAATACACTTCTTTTCCAGTTCCTTGGAATTATTATCAATAGTATATCACAGATCCTCATTTATGTCAGTATTCGTGACATTGCATATATAGCGCATTTATATAAATCTTGACCATAATGTCAGGTGCAGGAGTCGAACCTGCGTCCTTTGCCGATACTTGGCACTGCGCCTCTCCGCTGCGCTACCCTGACGTTTTGCAAGTTACTCCCAATTCCTCAGTTCTTGCAAGAACAATTGATTCAACTCATTCCAATCTGGTGTGTGACTATCTTCCAGCGATCTCACTACATTTTTGATACTCGAAATACTTTCATCAAGATATTCATTTATTTCCGGAATCCTTGGGATCAACTTCACCTCCGGAGAGTTCATCTTTAATCCCAGCAATTGATTCACTGCACCGATTAATTCTGTCGGCAACTCTGCTTTCATCAACTCTGAAAACAACATAGGAGGAGGCGTCCCTCGAGCCAAAATCCATCGGCATGCCAGTACCGGACGTAAGACGTAGAAATATTTCTTTGCTCTCACAAAATCACCTTTAAGATATTCCCGATAGTTTCCTTCAGCCATACTGATATAGTGGTGCAACGTCTTCTTTGATGAAAAGTAATGAATCATTAAATCACGAAACTTGGCGGCAAATTCTGTTTCCTGATAAACAATTGGAGAAGAAAACCACTCAAATAGTGTTGGGTTTGACTTGTACAGTAATCTTAATGTCTTTTGCAAATCCCCAGGCACGACTTCCCGATTCAACGGCTAATAGCATTTTTATATGCTCCTCTTCTTCAATCCTACGAAGCTGAGTCTGTATCTTTTCTCTCATTTGTGTCACCTTTCTTTTTCCAAGGTACCTCCCCATCCGAAGCTTTGAAATTATATACCGGTTTCATGATATCGATGATATCTACAGAATCCCTGATTACATCAATGATATCCTCAAGCGATTTATATGCCATTGGCGCCTCATCTAATGTATCAGCATTCACTGACGTAGAATAAATACCTTGCATGGATGCCTTGTATTCCTCTAAATCAATGGACTGTTTTGCTTTTGTTCTGGACATGATTCTTCCTGCTCCATGTGGTGCTGAATTATTCCATTCCGAATTTCCTTTTCCAACAGCAAGAACGGAACCATCTCTCATATTAATCGGAATCAACACTTTTTCACCAGCATGTGCGGCAATTGCACCCTTTCTAAGAATCATCTCATCGACATCTATATAATTATGAATAGTATGGAAATCTTCTACTGCCGTCATTCCTGTTCTTTCAATAATCACTTCTGCCATGCGCTCTCTGCTTCTTCTTGCAAACCGCTGGCAGATTTCTACATCGTGCAGGTAATCATCCATAAATGATCCGTAAAGCCAGCAAATATCATTTGGTGCATCCAAATCCTGTATCTCATAATTTTGTTTTAACTGCTTCAATGCCTCTTGGATTTCCGCTCTTCTTCCCTGCTCTTTGTAATTACGAATAATCTCATCGCGCTCTTTAAAGTACTCTTCTTTTCCCATATGCAAATCGATCGCTAGCTGTTGATAAATCTCAGCCACCTGTTTTCCCAAATTTCGGCTTCCTGAATGAATAACTAAATAATACGTACCATCCTTTGCCTGATCAACCTCTATAAAGTGGTTTCCTCCCCCCAGCGTTCCAAGCGATCTCTCCAATCTCTTTGCATCTCGCAAGGATCTATAACATTTAAGCTGCGTCAAATCAAATCGCTCCATTCTCCCTTCCCATACATTCATTCCAGAAGGAACATAATGGCATGCTTCATCAATTTTTTCAAAATCAATCTTCTGATCCTGCAGCTTTACAGTATACATTCCACAGCCAATATCAACTCCGACAATATTAGGACAAATTTTATCTATGACCGTCATGGTCGTTCCAATCGTACATCCTTTTCCGGCATGGACATCAGGCATAATTCGCACCTTGCTTCCCTTTGTCAGGTCATAGTCACACATTCTTCTAATCTGCTCTATTGCCTCAGCTTCTACGACTTTTGCGTAACAGATTGCTGTTGTAACTTTTCCCTTTATTTCAAACATTTCATACACATCCTTTCTCATCAATCTATGCACTAATTTTCGCATATCGGCTGCTTTGCAAAACATCCAACATAAACTGATACGGCGAAAGATTCCTGCCAGCAACCATTTCAAACAAATGGACAGAACATCCTGATACCAGTATGGCTCCGTGCTCATTCATAGTAACCGGCTGTTGACGATTCCTACTTGCTACATTCCAGAACACAATTTCTGGAAGTTTATATCCATATCTTTCATATTTATGTTTCGCATTTTCAAAATTGGTTTTATCCGCATGCAACATGCATGTGTTAAACTCCATATCAGAGATAATCACCAGCTTTGATGGTAAGTCCTTCTGCTGCACATGATATTTGATTGCAGTTTTCAGGATCAGATCAAATACAGCCTCCAGATTTGTATCAGCTACCTTATTAAAGGTCATAACATATTGCAATTTTTCTGCAAATGTTTCCCCCTTTAATTCAATCAGCTGAGGCTGTTCCGAAAACTCAATAAAATAATTATGAAAAGCGCCTGAATTTCTTTCCGCAAAGTAGATTCCCAGAGAAAGAGCAACCGATGCAGGAGTCGGTTTTCCGCCCCAGTACATGGAACCAGATGTATCAACTACTGCAATTGCATTTTCTTCACTACCAAAATCAGGAAGTGCCTTCCATGCAGTATTCAAAACTTCTTTTTCATCATTAGTCATTATGTTTTCTCTCTGAAGATAGGTCTCTACAAATTCATATGGCATGACGTGATCTGTATGCATTGTTACCGCATCCTGATTTACTGCTTCAATAAATTCCAGGTATCTCATTTTGTCATTACGTAAGAAAGCATTTCTGTATTTGAACTGTGCTCTGGATGGAACTTTCGCATAATCAAATACATAGTCTTTCTCACGAAGATGATTCTCTATCAAATCAATTTTTCTGCGGAGAGTTACAATCGTCTTTCTATATTGCTCCTGCGTCATTCCGAACTCCCTGGCAAGTTTCTTGGCATTTTTTACAGTGTTTACATTTGATGTATTTACAGACGGAAGCCACTTAGCCAACAAAGAAACTGGTTTATCCTCCATGCAATGCTGTACATCTTCCTCTAATTGAGCTTTTAGAAAGTTTATTGCCGCATGCTCACATTTTGTGTGCAATAAAACAAGGAAATCATCATACCTACCAAACTCTTCTATAAAGCTTATATTTTTAATAACAACGTCCGGATCATTTTCTGCCAACCACCGGAATATAATACGAAAGACACGTCTTTCACCAAGACCGCCCCTAATATCTCTGGTAAAAAACAGGAGTTTCATTGCCAATTCTGAATTTTCAGAATATGCACGAATAAAACGAATAACGATTTCATCCTCTCTCGAATTTCTCAAAGCTCCAATTGTAGCGAACAAATCCAACATGTCAGATCCGGTCGTTTTATACGTTGCTGCTCCATTCTCAGTCAGTGTTTTATTATCTTCCAATTTCAAATAATCTAACATGATATTTCCCCTCCAATTTTAATAACAACAAGGCACCTCCGAGATTTGGACCCGTATAGAAAATAAATATTCTTTTGCTAATATATTGCTGTGGGTGCCTTTCAAACACAAGACGCTGCCATTCGGCCTTTCAAACATATCGTCCATAATGATAGTAAAAATATATTGCTGTATGTGTCTTTATCAACCAAGCATGCCTGACAGATGTTACGACGGCCATCTGCTGCCAAGTGGATTTTAAGTCCACCGCAAGGTCATAACCCCTCACGTGCTTTGTTATGATCTAAGTTTATCTTTTTTGATTTCAAATATCATGGAAAAAAAGTTGCGAACTGTTACAGTCCACAACTTTTTTGACTTGACAATCTGTCCTTTATTAAATTAATAAATGCCGTAGGCTTCATAACGCGAATCATCGGTCCAAACGAAAGAACACGAATTAAAATCTCTGTTTCGTCCTCTTTATCATAGTGTATGGTCACCTGATACTTTCGATCATCTATTTTTTCGACTTGCTTTTCGAAGTGTGCGAAATGCATCAGAACACGTTCCAAAGCATTTCGATCATCAACTAATTCAAAGATTATTGTTCGAGGATGCGGACGGTTTCTTTTGCTAAGCTTGGTATCCTGTTTATCCTCGCATTTTTCACATGAGATGATTCTTCCAAGATTAATTGTATTCCCCAGCTTACCTCCGGTACCAATTAAACGGAATTTATCATCTTTCTCGGAGTATTCCAGATACTCAGGAATTGTCTTTGTTGTCACTCGTTTCCCGCGACGATTCGTAATGCTGATTTGAATCGGATACTGATGCTTGATTGCATCCAGTATCAAACGAAAATTCCGAATATATTCTGCATCCTCATACGGATCACCGTCTGAATACTTATCAAAAACATAAATATCTTCCGGAAAAAATAACGGTTCGACATCCGGAAATACGATGGGATGATCTGTAAACAGACGCACTCTCGGGTCGTGTGAGATTGCATTTAACCAACGTTTTTGCAACATTGTCAACGGTATTGTAGGCTTATTCTTAAGAATGGTCGTCCCGTCATCCTTCAACAGTTGCCAATGCTCTGCTCCCAAAGACTCTGTAATACTTAATGAACTTTCTTCAAACGCATAATTCTGAATAATCCTATTAATTTCTCCTGGTGTAAGCGGATGCTCCACCGCTTCTGTCAGAATTCTTGAAACAGTCTGAAAGTATGTCCCATATATTTCATGAAACAGCATGATCATCACCACCTTTCAATCCATACATTTCATACATCGCCTGAATATCATCTTTAAACTGTGTTTCCAATGCTTCGTTCGATATCGAAATATCTGTGATACGGCAGATAAATGTGCGTACCCATGGAATCAGTTCACTGGCATCATAAACATCCGCAGAAAACCGTGATGTATGTTCATCTATATGTTCCACCTTCCCGATTCGTTTCTCTCGTTCCAGCCGCCTTGGTATATGCTGTTCCCCATCATCATATTGAACCGTAAATTCAATATGTTCCATGCGATTTCCCGATCGACTATCTGTTGCGACTCCCCACATGTGTTGCTGCATTTCATTTAGTTTATCTTTTAGTTCATCAAACCGATCTGCAATCTCGCCGTTTTTAACAGTGACAATATTATCAAGACGGTACGCTGTTATTCGTTTAAAGTATTGGGCATAGGCCATTATATACTGTCTTCCACTCTGTACACTGATCATTACTCGAAGTGGAACAACATTCGTTTCCGTAATGCGATCTTTCTTACGATTGATCATTTCAACTGTTATATTTCTTTTTTCATGAATTGCCTCCAGTATCGTACACAAAACTTCACTATCCATTGCACCGGTTATGTAATGATGTTTAAATGCAAAATGGTCAGCTGTGTCATTTGTTTTATCTTTCAGAAACGATCCGATCACACCGCATGGTGCAGTTTCAGAAAAGAAATCCAAAATATCCATATCTGGCATTTCAAACTCTTCTGTACGACGGTATAACATCATCTTTCCGCTTTTCCTGCTTACCATCAATCCTTCTTTTACGTATTCATTAAGTTTTTTTCTGATCGTAGAGACATCAAATACCCTTGCATGATCAAACATAGCCAGATACGCATCCACCTGAAATGCAATATCTACAAGTGACAACTCTTGTCCATCCGAAAGAATATCCATAATGATAAAATGAAGGGTAATATCTCCGTCTGTAAAGCTTTTCGTCTTCCATGCCTTATAAAGCGGATTATGTCTGGTTACCCTGCTATCAATTGACAAAAATACATTCTTACCATCAGCGGTCTGATGGAATTCCATATAATCACCAAGCCAGCTCTCTATTCGACGTTTCTCGTCGTCATAAGACCTGGCACTTTTCTTCGTATAATCATCCCGGCTCTTGAAACCATAGACATAAAAATCACGCATGTAATCACGGACCTTATTAAAATTTTTGATTAATTCACTGTATGCCATGGTTTCACCTCCTTTACGCTATCTTTTTCAAAATATTCTTAGCAACCTTCCTCCCACTCGGTGAAGATACCATAAGAACAATTCCTGCTGTCACGCCAAGAACAGTTCCTACCTTTGTCCAGAGTAGCCTGTTATATGTTTCCGCATTATCGGCAAGATCCTGCGAATACTTGGCTTCAGCCTCATTTATAGCAGCTATCTTTTCTTTAGTCGTCAAATCATCTGCGGCTGCGATTAGTTCAATCTTTTTATCATACCCACTTTTAGGTGTAAACGAGATGATCTTGTCTATTTCTGAAGATACATCCGTCGCTTTTGACACCGTTTCCTGCAGGCACTTTACTACCTCTGCATTATTGTCCATTGCTTCATTATTAAGATTTGTAATCGTATTTTTTTCCATGCTCATCCCTCCAATATCGATGCCGTTTTCAAATATACTGTTATTATGCACCAAGGTGGATTTATCATCACGGAAAAAAAGTTGCGAACTCTTTATAACCAATTGCAAGTCCTTATATGCTTTGCCTTGCTAAAAGATCTTCCATCATTTCTAAAATATGTTTCCTGTACATAAAGTTGGGAATATTTCATTAACCGTACATTTTGATCATCCATAGCTTCTCTGATTTCTATCTCCGGAAGCTCATCTGAAAATCCGTACAAAAGTTCATATGCACTGACCTTATACATCTCAGCAAACTTTGTGATCTCCTCAGCCCATACTAATCTCTTATCTGCTTCTATAGCACTTAAAGTCGGTCGAGACATCTCCATCTTTTCAGCTGCTGCATCCTGCCGAATCTTGGCATCTTTTCTTGCTTTTTTAATCTTTCTCCGATTGAACGTTTCATCTTTGCCTCCAAAATGTCAGATATACTTACTTCTTTCAATATATCACACCTCATCCATTTTGTCAGCAATCCCGACTATCATGCATAAATCGAGTAGGAGAAATTCCTCTTAGGCGAGAAATTTCGACCTCTCACACCACCGTACATCAGACTGTCTAACAATTAAGAAAAATGCTATAATAAAACTACCAAATACAGTATCGTAGGGGGATTCATTATGGCATATATTGTTGGCACAGATAGATATCAGACAAGAATGATAACCACTTCATTAGATGACTTAATAAGTAAGGATAATTCTGTCCGAGTAATAGATTCTTATGTAGAATCCTTAGATTTAGAAAATCTGGGTTTTATAGAGTATAGCGGTAGAAATCGAGGACAATCACCTTATCGCCGATCCGATTTATTAAAACTTCATATCTATGGTTATTTAAATAAGATTCGTTCTAGCCGAGCATTGGAAACAGAAGCAAAACGCAACCTTGAATTAATGTGGCTGGTAAACTGCATAACACCTGATCATGGTACTATAAAAGCAGATGACATAATGCCATCTGTTCAATATCATATGAATACAACTGTCTATGAGATTCGGTATGTAAAACTCACAGCATTTTTGTTGATTTTATTTCGTTCAAAAGATCTTCCAGGTCGTATTAGCGATAAATATTTACTAAGCATTTTTGCTAAAACAATGTCGCTTAGCTTTTCTTTAAAGAATTGATAGCAAACATGCATGGATTTGGCAAAATTTATGCGTTTGCCAGTGGGTACATCTTGTGAATAAGCAATTAATGCTGAAAAGTTATACATTATGAGCTTTGCATAGATTTCTTGAAAAACAAAAGCTGTTTTTTTACTATGTATACTTGCTAATCCAACATTATATTTAAGTTCTCGAAAGGCCGTTTCTATTCCCCAACGTAATTGATACAATTCTTTCAATATATCTACTGGGAAATCTTCACGAGATAAATTCGTATATAGTGTTTCATAGACAGAATCAGCAATTTCAAATCTGACAATTCTTATAGGTATATCATATAATTTGTCCTCTTTAGGTTTTATATAATCAAATTTCGTGTGTGGCTGAATCCAACGATATCTGTTGGGATCTTTATTTATAAGAATTTTAGTTTGCTTTGTTTGTCTGCGAGTAAGCGTGATAAGATGATCAATATCAAAAGTCGCATTTGGTGGAGCTTCGAATTTTATGCCATAGGATTCTTTTGAACGAATGATATAATTCCAGTTTTTTTCTTGACAATGAGCAATGTTATTAAAGGATTCATATCCTCTATCAGCAATAAGAATTACTTTATCTGATATGGCGGAATCATCAATCATAGAAACCAATGCTTTATGCTCATTCATACCAATTTTTGATTGTATAGACGCATCTACATAAACGTGCTGCAAAACATCATATAAGGCGTCCAGATGTAATAGATTATAACCTTTTGTAGTTTCATCATTTTGGATATAGGAAAAACTTTCTCTTTTATCGGAGGGAAGTCTTAAATCGGAACCATCAATAGCCAATAATTGATAACCATTGTATAATGTATGTTTATCGCATTGAGATACCATTGTTTGAAAAATATGTTTTAAAGTCTCTGGTTTAATTTTATTTCTTTGTTGAACAAAAGCTGATACCGATACCGTTTTTTCTGAATATCCGAACCACTCTAACAGTTCCTTTCCCAAACTATTTCCACCCATGCCGATTAACATTTTAATAACTGTATGTAAAGGCAATTTACGTGTGCGTGAAAAGTTTTTTTGTGGTTCATACACATATGTCGCTGGAGCAGACACTACTCACACAATATATTCTCTAAAATCTGTTTAACATCTGTAGCTTTCATCGAGCAACCTCCTCAAAATTTATATTTCAAGGGGCGTAGCCCGCATTTTTTGACAGATTTGTCAAGTTTTTTATATGTGTATGGTACAAAAAAGAGAATTAAAATATCGTATGATTGATATTTTAATTCTCTTTTTAATTAACTTAATGACATTGACTTGACAAGGGGCATATCACATCGCTGCCTGAGTGCATCATTTCTATTTAAATTGTACTACTCAGAACTGTTTCTAACTCACTGACCTCTCGTCTGTGGTCTTTGCCACCTCTATTCTTACCGCATTCAATTCTTCCATTCTTAATTATGCTGTAAAGAAACATAGCAGCCTGAAACTCTCTCTTCGACTGCTATATCGTTATTAACTATTCAAAATCAATTAATTCTCTAATGTCTGTTACTTCCAAAGCTTCTGCAATTTTAGAAAGATGCTCAAAATTAATCACGGTACGGGTACCTCTCACAATATCGCTAATTGTAGATTCTCTGATACCAGACATTTCTGCCAATTTCTTCTGACTCAATTCTCTTTTATCTAATGCTTCTTTCACTTTCAATTTTACGACATATTTCTTTTTCATTTTAGTTCATTCCCTGCTGGAGTAATACTGTCATATATGCAAGATTCCAGATATTAGAATCTTTGCCTACCGCATTTGGATTATCACCAATAGCTGATGCAAAATTCATAATTTGACTGACCATGCTTGTCTTGCATCTATCCCAAACTGAGATAGGATTCACTCCGTTCTTCCATTCATATTTGTCGGTCTCTGGATTCAATGTTACCAAAGATCTAAATGCTGCAACTGCTGGATAAATAAGACCATCTGGAATTTTATAGTAAATCTCACGAAGCCCAAACTTAGATGTACCGATAATATTTCCATCTTTGTACCCAGAATATTTCTTACGTCCGTATCTTCCACCTGTTTCATTGAAAGCTGTTGCAAACTCAGTTTCAACCGCGTCATACAAATCAAAAATGTCAGGCATAATGTTCACATATCTGCGGTAAGATTCTGGATTCTCTAGATATAACTCTAGCATCTTCGCTTTTGAAGAGTATGCTTTAATTGGATGATTCATTGCATCGAACTTATCAATATTAAACATGTTGATAATAGAAACCACTTCACGCGCATCAATCATCTTTAATCTCTTATTTGTCTCATCATCAAATACCTGCTGATTCTGCTTAAAAGCAATTCTTGTGAAGAATGGCATTCCTTCCAATCCTTCTTTGATAGGGTCAAACTTTTGCTGAAGCTCGGCCATAGATTTTTCATCTACCTGTACAGATGTGTTACGAGCTTCTGCCAACTTTTCAATGATATCTTCCACACCGGTCATTACTTCAAACTGTACATACTGGTCAAGACCAGCGTTACGATGATCACATACAATCTTATAAGTATGCCCACCATCGATGTTCCCATGAAGCATATCATCGGTGAAGTTGATTGTAACTTCTTTTGTCTTATTATTGTATGTACAACTCTTTGCAGAAAGAACAATACCTCTATTCTTCAGATGGAAAAATCCATCATTGCTTTCGAGTGATTCTTTGATTGCCTGTGCAACACCAGATGTAAGTTTCTGATCACGAGGGTTTGTTGCCATTGGAATTCCTTCTGGGACATCACAAATCTTTACATAAAATACATACTTCTTTGTGAAATCACTGAATGGATCGTCAAGTTTGCGAAATGAGTTCTCTTTTACATACATTGTTTTTCTGATAGACATATTGAAGTCCTCCTTATAAAGAATATTAGATCGACTGTCCTACCCGGCGCCAGAGCACCGACAGGCTGTACATTGGATATACAATTTTCTTTTATATCGCTATTTCATAATAGCGCAATATCGTTATTTTGTCAATGTCTTTTCTATAAAAAATCAAATTCCTAATCACGACTTTCTGATCTGTGATACTTGATGTTATTATACATTGACGCTATGCAGCTGTTACACTTCAATTATCTCAGTGTCAGAGTAATTCTTCAAAGCTATTGTTGTTTTTCTGATATGATCATTAACTATAGGAGGCTCAACACAAACATTAAACATCAAGTTTCCATATTCATTCTTTTTTAAAAAGATAAATATAGTTTGCACATATGTGTTTGAAAATTTCTTTATTAAAACATCCTTTATCAATAGAACCATATTCTAAAGTTTTCATAATTCAATCTTTTCTCTTTTCGTTATTTGTCAAATATTTATTCCATTTATCATCTGTAATGTGTAGTTCAATTTTTTCAAATGAGTCAAATTGGGGAAATAACACATTAAAAAAATACCCAATAGTAAGCTGCTTACAAAGAATCACATGGACAATTTCCCCAAAAACTCCCTCATTCTTCCATGATCAGATGCAAAGACTTCTTCCGGATTTCCTTCCACCGCGATGACACCATTCTCCATAAAAATGATCTTATCCGCTACCTTCCGTGCAAAATCCATTTCATGTGTCACGATCACCATCGTCATATGCTCTGACGCCAGATCTTTGATTACTTTTAAGATCTCTCCGGTCAGCTCCGGATCCAATGCAGATGTAGGTTCATCAAAGAACAACATCTTCGGTTTCATGGCCAGTGCTCGCGCAATCGACACTCTCTGCTGCTGCCCGCCGGAAAGCTGATAAGGATATGCCTCTGCTTTATCCGAAAGTCCCATCTTTGCCAATAGTTTTTTTGCCTCCTCGTAAACTTCTTCCCGGTTTCTCTTCTGTACATGAATTGGTGCATCTGCAATGTTTTTTATGACCGAAAAGTGCGGAAACAGATTAAAATTTTGGAATACCAGACCGAAACAGGACTGGATTTCTTTCAACTCCTGCTTCTTCGGAAAGGTTGGATTTCCATTCTCTATCCATACTGCCTTCTTTCCCTGATATAGTATTTCCCCGTCATCGATAGTTTCCAGCATTGTTGCGCAGCGAAGCAACGTAGACTTCCCGGATCCAGATGGCCCTATGATTGCCAAAACCTCCCCCTCCTCTACGGAGAGCGAAAGATCCTTAATTACCGTTGTACCTTCAAATTCTTTTTTGATCTGTTTCATTTCTAAAAGACTCATTTTGAAAACCTCCTAACGATAATAGTTCAACTTTTTTTCAAACAATTCCATTCCCCATGCAACTGCATAATTAAAAATATAGTAAAATACACCAGCGATAAAAAATGGAACAACCGTTGTCTGTGCTGCTGCAATCTGTTTTGCTACCGCAAACATTTCAATGTAAGATAATGAATATACCAGAGATGTATCTTTTACCAGTGTGATTACTTCATTTGTCACAGATGGGAGCACATTTTTTACCATCTGTGGCAGTACGATTCTCAAAAACGTCTGCTGTCTGGAATATCCAAGGAGTGCAGCAGCTTCATACTGCCCTTTTGGAATAGACTCTATGCCAGAACGATAGATTTCCGCAAAATAGGCTGCATAATTCAAAGAACATCCAAGAAGAATTGCTGTCAGCTTGTATCCTCCAATATTCATCTGCCACAAGTAATATGGTGCAAAATACCATACTAGAAGTTGCAGCATCAAGGGTGTTCCCCGCATCACCGAGATATAAATTTTCACAATCCAGCTGATTAGTTTGATTCTACTGACTCTTCCAAAATAGACCAACAGTCCTAAAGGCAGCGAAAAAATCAGTGTCATGACAAAAATCAGACAAGTCTGTCCAAACCCTGCTGTCATTTGCCTCAACATTACCCCAAAACTCATGTTTCTTCCTCCTATCAGAATCTCCTTGAAAAGAAGTCCTCTTTCAAAGGGATCTTTTTTATTTTAGAGTTACCATATCGGCAATCTCATATTTTTCCGCGAGCTTTGCAATCGTTCCGTCTTCTGTCAATTTTTTCAGGTCGGCATTGACTACATCGCATAATTCCTGATTTCCTTTTTTAAATCCAATTGCATACTGCTCTGTATTCAAAGTTTCTTCCAAAATCTGGTATCCTTCTCCTCTGGTTTTGATCTGATAATTAGCAACTCCTACATCTATTGCAAGAGCATCGAGCGCACCTGCCTGAAGTTCTGTAAAGGCCGTATTATAATCCGCAAACTCATTCAAAGCGCTAAAGGTATCTGCCAGTGCCTTCTGGCCACCTTCTTCTTCACTCTGTAAAAGATCCAGTGCAGCACTTGCTGCCTGCACGCCAACGCTCTTTCCCTGCAAATCTTCCAAAGTTTTCATGTCGGATTTCTCTGCCACAACGATTACTTGACTGTTATCTACATACGGAGTAGAAAATGTATACTCCTCTTCTCTTCCATTCATAGTAAATCCATTCCAAATACAATCAATTGCGCCGGAATTTAATTCCATATCTTTCGAATCCCAGTTGATCGGTTTTTTCACCAGCTCCCAACCTTCCAGTTCACAGACTGCTTCTGCCAGTTCCAAATCAAATCCTGTATATTCTCCATTTTCATCCATATATCCATATGGTGGATATTCTGCATCAAATCCTACTGTAAATGTCTTCTTATCCTCCACACTCTCAGATTGCTTGCCATCCTTTTTGGAAATATTTTCTTTATCTCCACATCCCCCGAGCACCATTGTTGCAATTGTCATTCCCATCAAAAATATTGCTAAATTCCTTTTCATGCTTTTCATTCTCCTTTCTCTTGCGTTATCGCGTTAGTAATTGACCACTTTACTATATTAAATTAATTGCTTTTTATAGTATCACACCTTCCCCTTATTGTCAATGCTTGATCAAATTCTTACCTTATTTTCTGTAGAGTAGGCGGATGCAATTTTCATTCACCCCGATAGGATATACACGCCATTTACCAGTTCTGTCTTAATGTTCCATTGCTTCAATATCTTCAATTCTGATACCATCTACCCTACTGAAACTTCTAGCTATCACATTTCTTGGTTATTAGATATAGTTTGTTTTGAAATTGTCGAATTTTTTCTTTGGAGTTATTAGCCTTCATGACATTCTCGTACTCTTACCCTCTCTACAAACTTGAATGAATCAGAGAACCTCTTTATCACAGTTACCTTATCCACTCGCTTAGCACCCTGCATTACTGTAACACACTGAGTTTAGCTGCACGGCTCACTGATGATTACTGCGGCCGGACTTGCACCGACAAGTATAGTCCAGCTTCGCCGGACACGCACCATAATAAAAGGTCTCCTATGATTTAATAATTCATCATAGAAGACCTTTATATTGTTTAATTTACATAGATTTCTTCACAGGCTCATTAGAATTTTGCTCTATCCTAATTTCTTTTACAATTCATTATATTTCTTGGAATTATTTTTCGCCTTATTTATCGGATATTTTTTATTATTTTTCTTAAGTTTTTCTTGTATAATCTCGTTTATATCTAATTCACATACATCTGCCATAAGAACACAATAAATCAACACGTCCGCCAATTCCTCTCTGATTTTATCCTGCTTCTCTTTGCATTCTATATCCATGCCACTCCATTGAAACACCTCTAACAATTCAGCCGCCTCCAAACTGATAGAAACTGCCAAATCTTTTGGATTATGAAATTGTTTCCAATTCCTATCATCTCTAAATTTTAACACTTGATTTATCGTTTCTCGTATCATCATTTCAACCTCTCCTACCTTAAATATCCTTTTCATTTCAATAATCTCATATTCTTACTTAAATGCTGCCTATTCTAGAGACGGCAAGTTTTCTTTAATTTCCAGTGTTTCCTCCATATACTTTCGAAAAGCATCATTCTTCCAAAATCCTACACGAATTCCGTCAATTCCCCTCGTCAATAGCACATAGTATATATTCAAAACAAATAATGTAAATTCAAGCTTATTTTCTTCTTTCTTCATCTCCTCAACTGTAAAAGTTCCATTTGTATTAAAAAAATTGTTTGAATCTGCAAATAACTGACCTTTTGAATTCACTTGTAAATCCTTTCCAATTAGTACGCCGACTTTATTTAAATCAATTCCTTGTACAGCAAAAACTGATCCAATCTGTTCTTCCGCATCCTCTTCTTTGCTATTAATCCAATTTTCTTGTGTCGAATTCCACCTACGCTTCATATTCCCTTCTTGCCAATGGATAATAGATGGATTTTTCCCTTCACTTTGTTTCCATGCTTCTACCAACCCGGCTAATATTCGATTAATGTGTTCCGGATTAAAATTTTTATCTCTTTCTATCCATTCCGTTAAATTATGTAATGGATTTTCTGTTACATAGCCAAAATATGCATCTATATCGTTATCTCGAAATACATCTCTGTTAAAATGAGGATCATAATTTGTAAGTGTGGAATCCAGCAAGTCGGTGTCCTTATACAAAAGATACTTAATTCCATTAATATAATCATCTGAAGTATAACTTTTCCCTTTTGGTGTCTGGATTCTAAACTGAGTCGACAAAAACTTCTTTTCATATTTCTTTGTCAGATTTTGAAACATATTCCGAGTGATATTTGCAGGCCTGATTCCCTGCAAAACATCATACATAAGTACAATTTGTTTCCCAAGATGTTGGAGAATCTCCAAATGAGATTGGCAATTTTCAAATTCCGATATTTTATATACTGCATTGAATGAAGGATGCTGCTTCCCATACCGTCTAGACATTTTATGCGATTCATCTACAATAATCACATCATAGTTTTCTCTCGTGGTAATTAATTTTGTTGAGGTCAAAATAGATAATCGTCCATTATCCATTCCATAAGTTTTAAAAATGTCTACACCTGTTTTCTCCCAGTTCGGCTGTACTCCACTCCTATTTTAGCACTCTTTCTCTCTATAAGCATACTTGCAACTAGGTGTGTAAGTAAAACTGTTTTTCCAGTTCCAGCATCTCCATTAATCACATAATTTTTTTGAGGATTATGTACGATTTCATCAATTAATTTTGCTTGTTCATCTGTCAGCACTTTTACCGGACTATATTTTACCAATTCTTTTGTTCTAAGTTCATCAATAGTTTTATTTTCAACCCACCCTTTTTCATAAAAAATATTTTCCCATAACGGCAGAATAATTTCCGAAGAAACCTTTTCACGCCCAATATAGTCATTCACATTGTTTCCCCTAGTTCGATTGAGCACCACATCACTATGATTAAAATCAACCATCGTTTTTAGCTTATGTTGCTTGTCTGCAGAAAAATATGTAATTAGCTTACTCTCTACATCGTCCAATACAGAACGGTTAAACTCCCTTGAAAAGCCAACTATTACTTCGTCAAAATCCGCATTCAAAAACTTTTCTTCTACTCCAGAATAATGCTGTTTATGACGTTTTTCAAAATTTTTTGTTTGCCCTACATATATTTTCTGAGATTTCGTTCCTCTATAAACATAAATTGCATTTTGATTTCTTAATGCATTCTTTTCTGCCTCACTTTTCTGCTCAAAATCTATTAGTTGCCCATCTCGTATCTTTAATTCAATTACATTGTATTTAGACATATTTCATCTTCCCCCTTTATCAATGCTTATCAATTTTTCATTTTCCAACACTAAATGCTGCCAAATCTCACGCTTTTTAAGGATCCAATGGACTAGTTCACAAAACATTCTGCCACATATTCCCTTGCTTCCTTCTTTATATTATAAATTACCCCTCATCTTTCCTCAATCCCTATTTTCCATGCGATAACTTATGATAAATTTGGGGAAGATACACTATTTTACAAGCATGACCAACCGTCCAACGCAACATCATAAACTTAAGGAAATCTGCTTTGTGATAGGCAGGTTCTTTTATTTATGATAAAATTTAGACAGGGGTGTATATGAGAGGTACCTATATTGAAAGAATCCAAAAACTGTCTGAAAAACTATCAGATTCTATTTTGGCAGATTGTGCAAGAAAAATAAACAGCAATACTTTTTCAAGAAATAGAAAGATGCCTTTAAAAGATATCCTACTGTGCTGCCTTTCTAAAAAAGGGCTTACTACTACGCTGGAATTGAGAAACTATTTTATACAAAAGGATGTTCCTTCCATGAAAATGTCGAAACAAGGATATTTACAACAGCGAAAACGTCTTAATCCTGAAGTTTTTTCTTATCTGGATGATGAATATATGGCTGATTTCTATCATTCTTCCGAGCCAAGGCTCTGGAATGGATATCTGTTACTGGCAATTGATGGAAGTAAAGCAGAAGTGCCGAATTCAACAGAGAACCGAGAGCGCTTTGGAAAAAGTAATAATCACCACTCAGAACTTGGGCAGGTACGGACACTTGTAAGTGGCATGTATGACATTTTGAATCAGTTTTATCTGGATATTGAAATTTCAAATATTTCTACCAGTGAAACGGAGCTTGCCAAGAAAAATCTAACTCATTTAATGCATATGGATATCAAACAGCCCGTGTTAGCTATTTTTGACAGGGGATATCCATCTGTCGAATTTATTGATTTTCTAGAAACGAAAAAAATCAATTACTTATTTCGCCTTTCTTCCAATGATTATAAATTTGAGCGTAGAAATATGAAATCAACTGATGAGACGGTTGTTTTACAGCATATCTATCAGAGATTAGATAAAATAAGAAAAAAGCATCCAGAGCGATTCGAACGTATGAAAGAAAAAGAAAGTACGAATACGAGGACCATGACTTCTACGCTTCCTTCTGGAAATGAATTGGCACTTATGACGAATCTCCCCTTTGAATTTTCACAGAAACAACTGGAGGATTTGTATTATCAAAGATGGGAAATAGAGAAGAAATGTCATACACTTAAAAATAAAATGAAGTTTGAAAGTGTAACAGGAAAATCAACTATCTATGTAGATCAGGATTTTCATGCACAAGTGTTGGTATATAATATGCTGCAGGATATACGAAAAAACAGATGAGGAGGTATTTGTAAAAGGTCGTGAAAAGGGCAGTAAATATCCTATGCACACAAACGAAAATATTGCTATAGGACTATTTAAAGAACAGATGATAAAACTAATTCTTGAAAAAAATGCTGTAATAAGAGGGCACTTGCTTTTTAAACTGCAAGCAGAAATGAAAAATATATTTTACCTAAAAGAAATCTGCCTAGAAAAGAACCGAAAAAGAATCTTTCAAATAAATACAAAAACAATCAAAAAATAGTTTTTTAAAAAGTCCATACAATTCCATGGGGGTAAGTATGGACTTTTTTGCCTTAAATATAATTTTTATATCCGAAAAAGCAACAGATATAGGGATAATTTCCCCTTAAGTTTATGATGTTGCGCATAGCGGGAATATAAAAGGCAAAGTTTAAGATGGCATTTGGGGAAGCTCCTCCCCCCCCCCAAAAAAATTTTTCCCAAATCTACTGATAAAATACGTTATTTTATGATAATTTATGAATTTCTCTCAAACCTAAAAAACCCTTGAAAATGCCCATTTTCTGAGCTTTTCAAGGGTTTCAAAATTCACGTTATCTAGGAAATTAGTTTCCCATCTGTTTTGCAACTTCTGAATTACATTCCAGCCTGATCTGTGACATTTCACCCTCATATCTTGTTAAATATGTAGTAAATACAGTAATTTTCACTTCTCGTCACTACTCATTTGTTCCAATTCCCCCAACTATATATCTGGGGACACCAAAACCAGTTTTCTTCCACTTTTCTCACCCTTCTTTTTCTGTTTTGGGGGATTAAACCGCTCCATTTGGGGGATTTTTCTCCCCTATCCTTTAACAATGGCTCTTCGCTGTAATTCTTGCTTTTCCCGTATTGATTTTGGAATAAGTGTTATGAAAAACAGTCTCATGGGGTTATGAGTACCTATTCCCTATGTTCTATTATAAATTTTCTCGATCAATCATATTTTCTATTATTTCTGAAAAATAATATTCTTTCAGATCAAAACCCTTATCCACTTTTGCAAGATAGGAATATCTATCTTCTGTATAATGTTTGGATATAACAGCAAATACTTTATAAGTAGGTTGTGCTGTTACATCTCTAATATCCTTTTTCAACAATGTATTTGGCACATTTAATTTCGTATTTTTATCTTGTACAAAACCAATACAACCGCACACATTTCCAGCAGCTTTTTCTGTAAACAATTTAGGTCCTCTGTCTGTAAATTCTCCTATCATCGTTACATTTTTCTTAATCAGCATCATTCGCTCCAATATATCCAATTTCTGCCCTGTAGAGCCATCTTTTGCAAAAGAAAAATCATTTTCCGTCAATCTCTTATCAAGACATTTTTGGTAAAAATGAATTGCGGAAGCTGTTGTTTTCTTATTTAATCGAACCCCTGTCAAATGCAAAAAATTGTATCTATGAAAAGCAACCTCATAGCCTTGTACAGACGATAAAATCTTTCCCTTTTCCTGTAATTGCTTTTTTACCTCTCTCGGTAATCCATATAGAAACAAAACCTTTTGATCTTCTAGATTTTCCTTATAAAGTTGTGCCGCTTTTGTCATAATCTGTATTGCACGTCTTTTATCCATAACTCTGTCCTTATCTTGTGAAGTTTAGAAAAGGGAATGCTCATGCCGCGGCACTAAACATTCCCTTTTCATGGTTGATTTTTCCGTTGTCTGCCAACCTCCAGCTCCTATGTCTGGAAAATAACAGGTTTTTCCGTTGCCTGCCAACCTCCGACACCTTCGTTCGGAAAACGTATCAGATTTTAGGTGTCAACCCACCGCTGATGCACAGCTTTTCTAATTACATTCTACACGAAACATGCAGAAAATGCAATTACAATTTTATATTATGATACTCTGCTTCTTTTTATACATGATTCACGATCCTTCCATCAATCAATTCATAGAGAAAATCTAATATTTTCGCTACTTTCACACATTGATTGTATTTTATTGTTGTGTAAAAGTAAACTTTTCTCCCCCATCCTTAATAATGGCTTTTCGCTGTAATTCGTACTTTTCCCACATCGATTTCGGAATAAGGATCATTCTGGGTTTTGGCTACTCCAAACTTCTTAATTTCTTCATCCATCTTATTATCTAATACATGGGTATAAATATTCAACGTGATACTGATACTGGAGTGTCCCAGTAGAGACTGCACGACCTTTGGCTCCATTTTATTTTCAAAACATCTTGTCGCAAAGGTATGTCTCAACGTATGCGGATGAAAGTCTCGGATTATCTTTAGCTCTCTTTGTTCCTGCACTGCTAATACTGCTTCTTTTTCACGAATTCTCTTAATTACTTTTTTCACTTCTTTATCTACAATATATCTACTGCAAGGGCTTCCCATCCCTGTCGTAAATACTAAATCTGAAAACTCTTCCCCACTTCTCCAGCGTTCACCCAATTCTGCTTTTAACCGCTTTTGCTTTTCTTTCTGTGATTTTAATACTTCTTCCATTTCACCTAAAAATGGAATCTGTCTTGTAGAATTTACTGTTTTAGGGCTGACCAACATTTCTCTCTTTTTTCCATTACAATAGCTGCAGCTCAAAGAACGCCTGATCGTGATACATTTCTTTGAAAAGTCTATATCTGACCATTGCAGTCCTCCCAGTTCTCCAACTCTTACTCCCGTCAAACACATAAAATAAAACATTTCTTTATACCAACTGTCCTCTACCTCATTTAATAAGGTATTTTGTTCTTCTTGTGTCAAGGCAATTTCTTCTTTCGCTTTTTTATATGTCCACGGAACTTCTACAATTAGACACGGATTGCTTGCAATCATCTGATTTCCGACTGCAAATTCCATACACTCCCGCAACCGTCCCAGTGCCTCTCTCATAGCGCTGTTTGAAATTCCCTCTTGCTCCATCGTATTCAAAGCTCTTTGTACATCCAATGGCTTTATATCCTTCAATTTTTTTGAACCGATATAGAATCCAAAGGTTCTTTTGAAATTGTTCTTCATCGGATGGATACTTGTTTCTTTTACTTTATGCGCCTTTACTTCTGTAAACCATTCCTCAAACCATTCATTTAAGGTTATCATTGTTTTTCGATAATCGATACTATTCTTCACCTTTTCTTTTGCCTGATGAAATTCTTCAATCAGATGATCTAAATCCGAACCATACAAGCAGATTTTGACTCCGTTTACCATCGCTCTTGCTTCGTAAGTTCCTTTGTTTTCTCGTATTCCTTTTGGTAATTTTCTAGCCATAAAACATTCCTCCTAAATAAGACCTGTGATTTGTTTCACACTCAAATTAGCAGTCTTTTATAAATAAAACAAAGGTGCAAATTTTTCATTCACACCTTTGACATTTCCTATTTCCTAATTTGCGCTAAAAGCCATTTATCCAGCAGCATTTTATGTGCATAATTTCGATTACCTATTCGTACAACAAAGATTTTCTCATTCTCTTTCATTAGCTGCCTTGTCTTTGTTTTTCCCAAATTCAAGTATTCTGCTGTTTCTTCCACATTCAATAAAATTTTCTCATTATCCACATTATCCCTCTCTTCTTCAAAAATATTTCTTCCTTATTAAATAGTCATACCCTTTCCTGCTCTGACAAAACATACACACTTCTTTCTTCCGCTGTCCATAATCTGCCCTTTGGATAAAATGTTCCGGCGATTCATAGAAGACTTTTGCACATACCGGGCAGAGACATAACTGGATCGGCTTATCCAGTTTTCGCACGCCGGTACTTGTCCGCAATGCTTTGTCTACCTTTAACATCTGCTGTCTATCCAAAATTCCCACATACTCTCTCAGCCTGCTTTTATCAATCGTCCGCACCTGTTCCAAAAGTACCACGGAATTTTTCTCCAATCCTTTCCGGTCTCTCAATATCACATGCGTCGGAAGTTTTGTTTTCGGTTTACTTGTAACTGCCGCTACAATCACGGTCGGGCTATACGCATTCCCCGTATTATTCTGGATCACAAGTACCGGGCGGATACCGCCCTGCTCACTTCCCACAACTGGACTTAAATCTGCATAATAAATATCGCCTCGTCTGATTTCTCTTTCTTCCATCACGTTCCTCCTCATAGATTCCACTGTCTAAATGTCCTCGGATATTTCCTTATAGGAAACAGAGACAGCCTCCATACGGAATACTGCCTCTGAACTTATGTATCAGCCGGATTCCCGATCTTTTCTTGCTTCATCCTCAATGACTGTTTCTGATCTTTCCTCCGGCTACCATTCTTTGCCTAAATCAAGCCTATTTGTCCCCGACACCCCGGCTTTCTGTGTAAAAATACACGGGAACTCATCAAACGACTGACTGCGAATCAGTTCCACGGGAATCGCACCCCTCCGGGGATCGCCCGAAGCTGCCCTCACTTGTTGCGGTATCTTCATTTCCATAAGTAAATATCTTTTGGAAATTCTTCGCATACACGACTTTATGACCGGACAGGAGTATCATTATACCTGTTGTCTGTCATCGCCCTGCCAGCAGCAATCTGACAGTCAGAATCAAATCTTGTTCGCTCCATGAATGAAACAAATCAGACAGAAACCGTTTCTTCTCTCTTCGCGTGGGATTTCGCTGCCTTTCTCTCATTCACATCATGGCGGATTGTTTCATATAGCTTACGCTCATCACGATAACAACAGGAATGTGCCTGATGAATGGATATCCAATTATCAAGGTGCGCCCATTTACCATTTGTCGGGAAACAGGCAGGAAATGATCTTCCTCACTTGTTTCCCACTTTTAGAGAAAAAAGTAGCCTGCGAAACGCTATTTTTCTAACTCTTTTTTCAACTTTTCCAGAGCAACGTCAATCGAACGTTTCACCGGCATCTTCGTGCATCCCTCCAGTTTTGCGATCCGTTCATATGTCATACCATCAAAAAAATACAAAATCAGCCTGCGTTTCTGAATCTCTGGAAGTTTCTGTATTGCCCGGTGCAGCCTTTCCACAAGCAGCTTCTCCAACACTACATCTTCCACACTTTCCGGTTTCTGTACCGCCCGTCCATTTAGCGTATGCTCCCAAAGTTCCGAATGCTCTATGTACTTGTCCCACTGATGCAGATATGAAATATCCCGCAGTTCAAATTCGTCAAATGCTTCATAGAGCTCCCGGCTGATCTCAAATTCATGCTTTTGATGCTCTCCGTCTAAAAACTCAATATAGTAACTTCCGTTTCTTTCACAAATGCTGTACGGATTGTATTTATCTTTTCTTCTTTTTGGATGTTTTCCTTCCATGTCCTTTCCTCCGATCTGAAAATTTTTATGAAAATTTCAAATCGAAAGGCGGACCTCTGATCTCCTGAAACCGAACCGGTTTCAGAACAATCAAAAAGGGATATGATCCTCAACTGCATTGCTAAAGCGGCAAATAAAGTCAAAAAAATCAGGTGCATTACAAAACAGAATCAAACCGTCTTGTAGTACACCTGCATTCCCAAAACATTTTTCTATATGAAACTGACTTTTTTTAATCGTTTATCAATGACATCCCCCGGAACCTTTCCTCCCATACATCCCTCTCTCATGTATTGCACTGCATATTTTTAGTCCATTACAGGTATATTCATAACCGATAACGTGTACTGTAAACTATACACGAGGTGAATTGTAATGGATAAAATAAGAGAAAATCTCGGAATTGTAGTCAGAGAAGCCCGTGAAAAGACCGGACTCACACAATCTGAATTGTCTGAAAAACTCGGTCTGGGTGATAAAACCATTTTAAACATAGAAAACTTCCGTGGAAATCCAAAATTTGACAGCCTATATCCTCTTGTCAATTTTCTCAAAATTCCCGGAGATAAGTTATTCTACCCGGAACTGAAGGATGACGAACCAAACAAGCACCAACTGCTTTTGGAAATTCAATCCTGCAATGACCGGGAAGCTGCTGAACTTCTTCGAGTTACCCGCTATATGCTGGAACTACTCCGCAAACGCAATTCCGATTCAGAGCAATAATCAGCCGAAGATTCCTTTTGGCTGACTATTGCTCTTTCTGCTATAAAAAGATTTTATAAAAGAAATGGGTAAAAACTTGGTAAGAAACTGGTAAGCATTTGGTACGTTTTGCGCATAAAGAAACGGTACTGATCACTTTAACCAGTACCGCTTCTCTCATTCATTCCATGACTGAATTTATACCCCACACCCCAAACGTTCTCGATATAAGGTGTGCCTTTGGGATTCTCTCCCAGCTTCTTTCGTAATTGTTTCATCTGACAGGTTACTGCATTATCCACATCAACCGGTACTTCCTCACACCAGATTGATTGATAAATCTGCTCTTTCGTATATACCCATCCCGGATGCTCTGCAAGAAGAGCAAGAATGTCAAATTCTTTTCTTCGCAACGCGATCTGCCGGGAAGCGATCTGAACCTTCCGGCATTTCAAATCAATAACCAACGATCCGAAAATGAAAATAGTATCACCCTCTTTACATCAAGCCTTATTTCCTGCCTATACATACTTTGTTATAACGTGTTGATCAACCACTTTCTTCCCCAAAAGTGTAATTGCCTTTTGTGGGCATTTACTAATACACCGATAGCACATCGTACACCGATTCCCTGCAACTGCCTTTCCGTCAAGCAGCGAAAGATTCTGCGTCGGACAGTTTTGAGCACATATCCCACAACCATTACAGTTCTCATGAATATTCAGCTTTTTAGTATATGCTCTTGTTTTATGATAGAACCAAAGCCTTTGTCCAAACAATCCAATCACATGTGCCAGAAAAGACAGCCCCTCTTTCGGATATATCTGCCTTTTTATATCTGAAGCGACTTTTTCAATCTTTTCGGTCGCCTTTTCCACAAGCTGTTGATTCTCTTCAAAAGATTTTTTCAATAGCGGACTATCACATACGGAGTCCGGCATTTTCACATGTACTCCACCTAAGATTACTGCTCCTTTCTTTTCCAGCAATCTTGCGGCACATCCGGCACCATCTCCACTAAAGGCTCCCATTGTAGCTAAACAAAGAACCTGCTTCCCTTTCCATATTTCACCATTCTTCTCTATAAATGTCCGAACGAAATACGGTATATTGGAAAATTGTACCGGATAACCAAAGATAATCGTGTCATTCTCTTCCAGTTTTTTAGCTGCCGATGGATTTTCTAAAGAAACTGTTTCAGTTTCTCCTAAAAGTGAAGATAACAATTTCACACAATATTCTGTATTTCTGGTTCCACTAAAATAAATCCCTAACACGATGTCACCTCGTTTCCTACTGGAAATGTGCAAATCAGATCTTCTATTTTCTCTTCCCAGTCTGAGGCATATCTTACATTTTGAAGCGTTGCCAAAGAGGTAAGTCCATGAATATAAGCGAATAATGCAATGATATAGTCTTGTTTCTTTTCTTCTGAAAGTTCCAATGGAGCCAGCAGTTTCATTACCTGTTCTCTATATATCGAAAATGGCTTATAGTCCTCGTCACTTTCCCCTTGATTATCTAAATTGATCTGCATTTTACCTTTCGTAAATAAAAAGGAAAAATAGTGGGGATTCTGAAGAAAAAATAAAACGTATGCCTTTCCAAATTCCATGAGAAACTCTGGTTTTCCCGAATGCTTCGCAATCACATCCTGCAATCGTTCCGTAAACTGATCTGTAATATAACTCTGCATTGCCAGAATCAAATCATCTTTGTTCTTGAAATGACTGTATGGCGCAGCATGGCTCACATTACATTCCTGCGCTACCTTTCGTAATGAAAGTTGCTGCATACCATATTCTTCTACTAATTCAATCCCCTTCTCTATCAGTTCAATTCTCAAATTTTTATGATGATAGGCTGTATGTTTCATATTCCACCTCCGAACTTTACACTGTAAACATTATACTTCTTAATCTTTACACCGTCAAGTTTCGTAGATAATATTCTTATGAATTATTTCAACCGTTCGATACAACCGTTTTTAATATTTTCTATATTTCTGGCAATCTTTTCTTCTGTCCAATCCCACCACTTGATCTTTAACAATTCTTCGATCACTTTTTCATCAAATCGCTTTCGGATCGGCTTTGCCGGAACTCCTCCAACAATCGTATATGGCGGCACATCTTTTGTAACAACTGCTCTTGTTCCTATAATTGCTCCATCTCCAATGGTAACGCCTGATAATATGACCGCTTCATAGCCAATCCAAACATCATTTCCAATTACAATGTCCCCTCTATTGTCCCATGCATCTGTAACTTTTTCCTTTTCAAGATTCCATTCCTCAAAAAATAACGGAAATGGATATGTAGATAACGAATCAAGCGCGTGGTTTGCACTATTAAAAAGAAACTTTGTGCCACAAGCAATAGAGCAAAATTTCCCTATTTTCAGTTTGTCACCATTGATCGGATATTGATAAAGCACATTATTTGTTTCAAACTCTTTCGGATCATGGATCGTATCATGGTACATCGTATAATCTCCTACGATAATATTCGGATTTGAAATTACATTTTTCAGATAAACTGTTTTTTTATCTCCACTTCTCGGATATATTTTTCTCACATCAGCCATTTTATCAGTCCTCCTGCACTTTCTATATTTACACTCTCATTTTATGCTCATCTGTAAACCGACTCAATACACCAAACATTGCAGACCCAAATAATAGAAAAGAGAGCCACAAAATGCAGCTCTCCACAATTACTTCTGATAAATGATTTTTCTAATAGCATATACAGAAAGGTGATAACGTTCTGCAAGTGATGCAACTGTTTCTCCATCCCGGAATTCGGAAACAATTCTTTCATTCCGTTTACAAATTTCCGCCCTATAACCTGACAGTTCGCCCCATGCCCTACGTTGTTCATTCTTTGCCGGAACATAAAGATATTCCGCCTGTATATACTTTTGCAATTCTTCCACTAATGCACTTGGAAGAACCGTGTTAGCATTCACATATTTCATAACAGCTTTCCTCCTTATAGTACTCTAAGCAGCAAAGCCAGAAATATAAGATCAGCGACGCTTCTCTACTCCACGCAATGGTCGCTTTTCAACTGGCTTTGCGTGGAGAACAGCATCATTTTTTCTTTTCTTACTTTGGCACATCCTCATCACCAACTTTCCTTCTTGTTCTTCTATACTACTGTCATTCCAAAATACAGTCAATAAGCATCAACGAAAAAGCAGAACCCAAAACAATACAGTATTGTTTTTTATACAGTTTCTTCTCTTACTTCATCCCATGACTGAATTTATATCCCACACCCCAGACTGTCTCGATATAAGGTGTGCCTTTGGGATTCTCTCCCAGCTTCTTCCGTAATTGTTTCATCTGACAGGTCACTGCATTATCCACATCAACCGGTACTTCCTCACACCAGATTGATCGATAAATCTGTTCTTTCGTATATACCCATCCCGGATGCTCTGCCAGAAGAACAAGAATGTCAAATTCTTTTCTTCGCAACGCGATCTGCCGGGAAGCGATCTGAACCTTCCGGCATTTTAAATCAATGACTAACGATCCGAAAATGAAAATGGTATCACCCGCCTCTAGACTCTCCCCACTTAAAAGTTTTCTACATTCTAATGGTTAAAAGATTTTTATTTTACACTTATTTCTACATTTCCCGTAAAGTTTTCACATTCAATCCCAATGTAATTTCCGCCATCCGGAAGCGTAAAAGTATCCTTATATTTCCCAGTCGTTTCAATTAAAGTTACTGGTTCTTCTGCACCTGAACTCCAAAATACCTTTGCTGTCCCTTCATCTACTTCCAAATTACATGTAATCGAAATTTCTTTTCCTGCTTCCCGTTTTATTGAAGTACCTCCAAACAAATATTCTGTATCAGAAAAACCTTTATAATCTGCCTGATAACTTCCCGTATAATCATCGATCCCTTTTTCTTTCTTCCCTTGCAAAGACAAGTTTCCGGTCAATTCTGACGATCCGACAGATTGAACAATATTATTATAATGATCGAGGACTTCATCTTTTGTACATCCGGAAAGTGTGCAAACTCCCAAAAGGGATAACGTTAATAAAACAAGACCTTTCTTCACTGACATTATTACCACCCTTTCTTTGGTGCAGCTTTTTTCGCCTTTTTCTTTACTTGCTTCGGCTCTTTTTCTTTCATACATAAAATCAATACTGCGGAAATTGCAACAACAATAACAAGACTGACCATACAAGTTACCGTATTCCAACGAACTGCTGCATCATAACTGCGATAGTGAATCATTCCAAGACTCGCTGTAATCGGGTAGATATTTGCTAATGTCATATTTCCTGCCGCGAACATTCCGCCATATCCATAAACAAAAGCAACAATAACACCGATTAAAAAGCTGCTCGACTTTCGGGATGTGATAATAATAATCGGCAAAACCGCAAGATACAAAAAGAAATTTACTGCAGTAATTTGCAGAACAGCCTGTAATATCAAGGAAAAATGAAAGCCCGGAAATCCGACAATCAATTCTGCAATTACCGTAAACAGACTACATATCAAACCGAACACGATAGACAGCACACCGCATACAATTAGTTTTCCCGTCAGAAGACGCTTAAAGGAAACCGGTACGGTCAGAATATTTTTCAATGTATCATCCGTTTGCTCACGGGAAATCATGTATCCGGCAATCAAGCTAATACACATTGGAAAGATCATGGACATATTGTTTTTAATCACCTGCTCTGTTAAATATGCGAAATCCCATACAGAACCATCATTTGCCATAGAGGTAAACAACGTCAATAAAACAGATAACAACATAAGCGCAACGCCCGCCCATAGAATGTGATACCTTTTCAGTTTATAAAATTCTGTTTTTATGATACGAACCATGCTTATTCACCCCTTTGCTTATATAATCTGTCAATCACGAAGAAAGACAATACTGCCATGATTCCAAGAATAATCACTACCTGAAAGGTTGATGGAATCAAACCTGTCATCTGTTCCAAGTCCATTTTAATTCCATGCTCTGCCATATCTCCGGCGCTCCAAAATGTAGTTAATGGAGTCGGTAAGATCCACAAAATTGTTTTCGGCAACGCATCAAATAATGCAGTAGCACTCATATTCAGCACACTGTAAAACACACACAATAAAATAGAAAAAACATAAGTTTTACTGAAAAAGACAACTAAAACAATCAGTGGCAGTGTACCAGCAGTAATAAAAATTCCTGTTTCAACTGCTAAAAACAACTTATATCCAATTCCATACACTTCTAACGTGCCAAGTCCACATAAAATCGTTACAATCGTAGACGCTACACAAAAAATGATACCAAAGAAAAATAATACAAGTATTTTTGCAAGAACCATTTGTGTACTGGTAACTGGAATGGTACGCAGATTTTTAAATGTATCATTATCGCGTTCCATAAAAAATAACATTGCCGCAATCACACCAATCAAACAAGGTAGCAAAAACTGAATACCATATCCAAGCACCATATTAAACAATCCGTCAAATGCGTCTGCTTTATCCACATATCGTTCCATCATAGACGGAGTTGTCATTAAATATGTCAATGGGATCGGGAAAAGAAAGGCTGCTAATATCACCAGCGGAATAAACTTTTTCCGCTTCAGCTTTAAAAATTCACATTTCACTAGTTTAAGCAATTCCCTCGCCTCCCGTCACACGCTTGAAGTAATCTTCAAGACTTTCTTCACAAGTATGCGCTTCTGATACCTCCAGTCCATTTTCTACAAACGCTGTCACAACTTTTCCTACCGGCAAATCAAGATTATGCAGTCTTAAATTATGATCATCCTGAATTGAGAATTGATTTTCATGGAACTTATGTTCCAAAATTCTTGCCGCTTGTGCGGTATCAGAAATAGTAAAGCGGATATGCTTACTACTTTTTTGCTCTAATTCTGCAAGACTCTCCTCTTCCAGCAAGATCCCATGATCAATAATTCCAATATCATCCGCCAGCAATGCGATTTCCGAAAGAATATGGCTTGAGATCAAGATTGTTTTTCCTCTCAGATCACAAAGTTCACGAATAAAAGAACGTACTTCTGCAATTCCAATCGGATCAAGTCCGTTGATCGGTTCATCCAAAATCAATAATTCCGGATCGTGCATAACTGCAAGTGCGATTGCCAAACGTTGCTTCATTCCCAGAGAATATTGTGAAAACAATTTTTTATCTTTGTAAGGTAAGCCCACCAAATCCAAAGCATCCTGAATTGCATGATTGTTCGGAACTCCTCGAAGTGTAGCAAAAACACGCAAATTCTCAGTTGCGGTCAAGTTCGGATAAAATCCGGGAGATTCTATCAGACTGCCGATGCGTGGCAATAGCTTTTTTTCATTTCCTTGTAAAGATTTTCCCCATATTTTCACTTCGCCGGACGTTGGTTTTGTAAGTCCGAGCAGCATTTTCATAGTCGTTGTTTTCCCCGCTCCGTTTCTTCCAAGCAGCCCATAAATCCTTCCTTTCTGCACATGGATATTCAAGTCAGCCACGCTTTTTTGTGATCCATATTTCTTCGTAAGATTTTTTGTTTCAATAATGTACTTGTTCATATTCAAACCTCCTGTTCTGTGAAGTATTCTATCACACCAATCTTGCATGAACCTTGCAAAGCTCTTGCATTAACCTTGCATTTCGTTCTCTCTTTTACACAATGATAACAATCCGTATAAAATAAAGGCTCCCGCCACAAAAGCGAGAGTCCTAAAGCAGCGGAAATGTAACAGTAAATGCTGTCCCTTTTCCTTCTTCACTTTCTACTGTTATCCTACCATTCATTTTCTCTACAAGCTGATATACGATGGATAATCCAAGTCCGCTTCCCTTTTCAGACCTTCCCTTATCACACTTATAGAGTCGATCAAAAATATACTTCAGATCATCCTTCCCAATCCCAATACCATTATCTTCTAAAAGAATCTGTACCGTTCCACTCTGCTTTTGCATGATTATTCCGATTCTGTCTGCCTGACTATGAGCAAGCACATTCTGAATCAAATTGTTTAATATCCGCATATAACTGTCTGCATCAAGTTTTACTCGGAATGGCTGTTCCGGAATATCAATATTATACTCTATCTGTTTATCTTCAAATACTGGTATCCAATCGATCAAAATATTTCTTGTCAGTTCTGCAACTTCAACTTCCTCGATTTCCATAGCAAATTCATCAGAGTTTAATTTAAACCAGTCAAAAAGCACATCAATATATTCTTTTAAATCATACGCTTTCCTTCGGGCAGTTTCCATGTACTCATCACGGTCTTTCCCTGTAACAAGTCCTTTATGTGCTGCATCCAGATAACCAATCAGCGTCGTGAGAGGCGTTCTTACATCATGGGAAAGGCTGGTCATAAGCTGGCGATTTGTTTCTTCTGACTGTCTTACTTTAGAAAGTCTGTTTTCATAAGATACAATGATTTCATTCATTTCATAAGCAAGCGGAGCAACTAACTCATTCGCTGCTGATAAAATTCGCCGGTTTCCATTTCCTTCTTTTACATCCTGCAATGCCTCTGTCATTTCCATAATCTGCTTTTTTACACGACGAAGAATAAAGCAGACTGATAATATAGCTATGATAGATACTCCAACTAATAAACCAATCATCACCTGCATATACTCATACCTCCTTATTAAACCGGTATCCGATCCCCTTTATCGTCTGAATATATTTCGGTTTTCCCGGAGTTACCTCTAGTTTCTTCCGAAGCCGGCTGATAATTGCCATAATATTGCTGTCATCATAAACATACTCTTCTCCCCAAACAGATTCATAGATCTGCTGTTTCGTCAATATCTTGCCTTGATTTTTCGCGCAAAACAACAACAAATCAAACTCTTTAGGCGGAAGTTCAAATATTCCATTCTCCGTTGTAATACAACGGTTATCAATATCAATTTTCAGACCTTCAAAAGTAAGCTGCTGTATGTCTTCCTGCTGATTAAAACGTGTATAGCGGCGGATAAGAGACACAATCCTTGCAATCAATTCATCCATATCAAATGGTTTTGTCAGATAATCATCTGCACCTGCTCGTAATCCCTTTACTTTAGATGCACTGTCATTTTTCGCTGTAAACATCAAAATCGGCAAACTATATTCCTTTCGGATTTCTTCTAATGTTTCAAATCCGTCCATCCCCGGCATCATCACATCTAAAATTACAAGCTGATACGTCTGTTCTTTTAACTGTTGAATTCCTTCTCTTCCTGAATTACAAATATCTGCTTCGATTTCCTCTGAAAGCACACTCCGTTTAATTAACGTACACAATTCTTTATCGTCATCTATGATTAAAATCTTATTCATAGCACAATTCCACTCCCAACTGTTCTTATATCAATCCACATTTCTATCATCGATCATTCTTTTTAGTAACATTATAGTCAGATATGCCCTCAATAACAAGTTTATCACAATCTTTATTTTTCAAACTCAAAAGCGGTACTGCCCAATTCCCAGTACCGCTTTCTCCTTACATTCCCTGATTGAATTTATATCCCACACCCCAAACTGTCTCGATATAGGGCGTTCCTTTGGGATTATTCCCCAGCTTCTTCCGAAGCTGTTTTATCTGACAGGTCACTGCATTATCCACATTGACCGGGTGCTCATCTCTCCAAATCGACACATAGATCTGCTCCTTTGTGTACACCCAGCCCGGATGTTCTGCCAGAAATGATAAAATGTCAAATTCTTTTCTTCGCAAAACAATCAACTTTGCATCAATGTGTACCTGTCTGCTGTTTAAATCAATCCGTATTCTTTCAAACTTGAAAATTGCATCACCCCCGTCTTCCGTTTTTCTCGCTTGTCTACTGCGCTGTCCGCAACCGTTCTACCACACTTCCTTTATTGAAGAAATGTAAGACAACTACCGGAATAATCGCCGCCAAAATCAAATAGATTACTGCGATGAAAAATGCCGGAATCAGTGTAAAGCGCAGGGTAAAATACCACATAGATGGGGAATTGAGTACGTTCTTTAATACTGTCATTCCTAAAATTGCTGCAAGCAGACCGCCGATTACATCCGCACCTGCCGCATAATATACGCCCTCATCCACAATCAGTCTGCGGAGCTGACGATTTGTCATGCCGATACTTTGCATGGCTGCAAATTCATGGCGGCGGGTAATGATATTGGTGACCATCATATTGGTAAAGTTAATCAATCCGGCAAATGCCAGAATCACTCCGATCATACCGCCTACCAGCAGAACGATATTCCGATTGGACGCAAGCTGTTCCTGTAACAGCTTTGTGGATGTATAGGCAACAGAAGTATTTTCTCCCGTAAAGTCCGCTAAAAATCCTTCCAGATTCTCTTTTTCCCCTTCTTCTGCATTAAAGCTGTAACTGAAAATCGTCGGCTCTTCATAAAGTTCCTTGAACTTTGTGTCACTCATATAAAGAAATGGCGCATCGCCGCCAATGTAGGCTGCTCCATTTGCACCCGCATAGGTTTCGTATTCCGTTGCCACGACCGTTGCTTTTGCTAAAATCGTACAAGTCTTTTCTTCTTTTCCATCTTTGGAAAACGTAATGGAATCTCCTACTTGAAGCTGTTGCTGCAGCTGCGTCTCTTCTTCCGCCTCTCCGGTCAGTCGGTCTATGATCGTTCCGACAATCACATAATCTCCGGTTTCCATTTTCTCTTTCAAAACATCCGGATTGTTCTCACCTTCATAAATCGTGACATCCTCCCAGAATGCTTCCGAAACACCAAACACATTTCCAAAATAGCCATCTTCTGTTCCCGGAACTACCCGCAGAGACAATCCGTTTTCATACGCTTTGCTGACAGAATCTTCTTCTGCCTCCTCCGCGATGCAAACCAGATCTTCAAACTTATAATCTATCGTCACATCACTATCATCTCGTGTATTCCGGTACAGAATTCTTTCCTCTTCCACACCTTTTTGCTGATCGATCAGATCTACTACCGAAACCGGGAGTCCGTCTTCTCGATACTGAAATGGAGAAACTCCATTGACTGCCACGGAATTGTAAACGGTAAAGTCTGTTTTCGTAGAACGGGAAATCCATTTTTCTTCATCCATACTCTGTGTGATCACAATAATGGAATTAAATAAAACAATGCACAACAGCATGGATAGGACAATAAAAACAGATCTCCGTTTGTTCCTGCCAAGATTGGAAAATGCCATATAGGACAGTTTTGTTCCATGTGTCCGTTTTGTCTCTTTCGTTTTCTTCTTTTCCTGCCCGGTATAACGGATGGCTTCCAGAGGGGATATCCGCGCCGCCTTTCTTGCCGGTTTCCGTGTACTGATCATTACGGTAAAAATTGTAAATACCGCTGCAATCAGAAAGATAAGCGGAGACACGGACACTTGCATGGCATTCAAAGCATTTGCCTGGAAAAACTTCATCACAACCGGAAGAAGCATCCTGCTTACCAGAAATCCAAAGAGTAATCCCAGCGGAAGACCGATCAGCGTCAGCCAAAGTGCCTGCCGGTTCACAATCTTTTTGATCTGCCTTGTGGACGTTCCGATTGTCCGAAGCAGACCGTATTGTCTTACATCCTGCATCACGGAAATGTCGAAAATATTATAAATCAGCAGATACCCGCTCACGACAAACAACAGTACAAATACAACCGCTGACAGCATCATGCCCGGCTGAAGCATGGCATTTCCCACCTGATTTTGTGAACAGGCAATATAATTGTCTGCATTCATCTGTTCCGGTTCTCCGCCCACGGAACGTGCAAATTCCTGTAACTGCTTCTGTATGTGTCGCTTATCCTTCAATACCACATCTGCCATATACGTTCCTGCAATCTCCCGGTCCTCTGCATAAGTATTTACAAATATTTCCGGATTGTCTTTCACAAACTGCTCAGAAACAATCAGCAGGCTTCCGGTATCATTGGCAGCTTCCCACCAGCCGGAAACAACCATCTCATACTGATAGGTTTCTCCACGTAAGGTAAATTCCACCGGAACGGTTTCTCCCACCTTTGCCTCTACCCCCAACGCCTCCAGCGCCTGATCTGTTGTAGCAATCTCATTTGCTTTCTTTGGAGCCTTTCCATGTGTCGGCGTACAGAATGTCAGTTCCTGCTGTACCGGATCTGCATAGTTTATCTCAACCATATGCCCGGAAGCGTTGGATGCAAAGCCAACAAACCGCCTGCATCCTGCCTCCTTGATAAAATCACTATTTTGTAACTCTTCATATTGTTCTTCCGTCAGATACCGGATGTCCCCGTCCGCCTTGCTTCCTTTCTGCATCTGCATGGAAAGCTGAACGGAGGAGGACATGCTAAATACCAGCGAAGTAATGGAAGTAAATAGAAACGCGGTCAACATGATCGCCAGTATCGCCGCAAGATTCCGGATTCTGTTTTTCTTAAAATACCGCTTGGATAACCGTTTGATTACTTCTGTATTGTTATTGCCAAATAATATATCATTCAAGTTCTCCCTCCTGTTCTTCCAACTCCTAGTTATCAAAGTCACGCAGTCGCTCAATCACCGTTTCGTCCGAAATCGCTTTATAGACAATCGCCGGAACACTCAGACAGATTACAAAGATTGCTGCAATCAAGCCGATCACAAGAGCAACCGGGTATTCAAATACCGCATAGTTTGCTAGATGGGGAACAGCATCCGCCACCAGTAGCAGAAACGCATTGCCAAAGGTCATGATCAGCAGAGTAGAAATCAGAGCGTAAATACCGCCTTCTAAGGTCAGTATCTTCCTGATCTGCTTTTTCGTGGTACCGATACTTTCCATAATGGCAAATTCATTTTTCCTTGCTACTACACCTGTCAGCATCACATTGACGAAATTAACCAAGCCGATGACAATGAGCAATACTGCCGCACCATTTCCCAGCAAACTCAAAGAGTAGTTCGTCTGTTCAAATAGTTCTTTCTGATTAACAGCTGATTTCATCTGCCACTCCGATGTAGTTAATGTACTGTTGATTGCCTGTAATTCACTGTCAATTCGCTCTAAATCGTTTAAATCCTTAATGTCAACGCCGATTGCTGAAATGATTGGTTCTTTTGTCAGGCGTTCCATACCTGCTTCGCTAACAAAGATAATATTCGGTACAATCTCAATATGCTTACGTCTACCAATTCCTTGGGTAAGCCTATCCTCATAGTCATCATATCGAAATGCTCCGTCAATGAGAAAATCAGTTGCCTTTCCATCTGTACTGTCGGCAGTCAACGTCAGCGTGTTCCCGGCTAAAGCTGCATTCGGCGTATAATAATCGTTATCCGTTCCCGAAATTGCTGTTTCACCCCGCTTGAACGCTTCTATATCAATCGGCTTATCCGGGTGATTGGCGTTGTATTCTTCCAAAACTTCATCATTATCCAATGTCGTAATGTAACAACCATACTCACCAGCATCTGCATAACCTCTTAGCGCTGTAAGCATTTGATCATAGGATTTCCCATCCGCTTTATAGCCGCTGTCCTCATATTTGATTTTCATAAAAGCTTCCAACGCCGCCTCGTCAAAGGCAATACCTGCCCAGACTGTTTTATGAGTATCAACATTTTTAATTCCGTCAATTTGCTTAATCTGGTCCACAAAATGTTCGTCAAACTGCGGTACTTCTTTGTTAATCTGTTCCGGCTGCTCAAACTGAATATCGCTGTATTCAAAATGATAATCCATAGTTGCTTTAATAAAATTTTCGGCATTCATACTTCTTATGACTCCATTTACACCTAAAATCATGGTGATACCCATAAACAGAGACATAAATACAAGGATTGCACGTTTCTTATCCCGGAAGACATTATGAAATGCCATTACATGCAGCTTTCCACCATTAGTGGAATTTCTGCTTTTCATTTTCTTTGGTGCAAAGTTCTGAAACTTCAGCGCCTCTACTGGCGAAATTTTCGCAGCCGCTTTTGCCGGTGCATTGCAGGCAATCCAAACTGTTATTGCTGAAAAGAGGATGGACAGAATATAGATCAGCGGGTGAAAGAACACCTCTGCATCCATCATCGACTTGCCTTCCTCAAATCCCTGATTCAAAACAAAGGGAACAATTCCAAAGGAAACGACAGTTGCTAACAAAATACCAATGGGAATCCCGATGCAGGCAAACTTCACTGCCTGACTTTTCACCAGCGATTTGATCTGCGCCTGCGTTGTTCCCATCGTTTTCATCAAGCCATAAAAACGGGTATCCTTTGAAATGGAAATATACAGGACATTATAAATAAGCAGATAGCCGCTTCCGATGATAAAGAACACCAAAAGGATTTCCATTGCGATGACTGAGCCGCTTGATGATTTCATCGAAACTGCACCGCTGAAAGATTGATTTTCATTTAACTCCACATCTCTTTGAATGCGCATAAAATCATCTGGCATTTTATTCATAGACAAGGAGAGAACCCCATCCCCCTCCATTGTATAGCCTGCGTTTTTACAATACGTCTCGGAAACAAATCCCATTCCCATACTGGTGTAGGAGTGAAACCAACCACTCAATGTAAATGTTCTCTCCTGCTGACCGTTTTTATCTAAGTAGGACAGAGGGATTTCCATATTCAGCTTCGGTTCCGTAATACCAAGCTGTGAAAGGGCATCCTCTGACAGCATGATTTCATTTTCATCGGAAGGATATTTCCCTTCTAAATCTTTGATTGCTTCTTGATAATGTTCTTCCCATTCCGTATTGTCGTAATATTGAAGCACGATAGAAAGTTCCCGTCCCTCTTCATTCTTCTCTGCAACAGAACCCACCATGTACTGTGTGCCCACCGTTTTGACATACTCCAAGTCCCGAATCTGCTGCTCCTGGGCTTTGGTCGGCATCGCAAGGGAAACATCGGCGGTGGTCCCTGCGGTACGTACTTGCATTAACTTCATGTTCTCCGCATAGTTAATACCTAAACTGAACACTGTGGTAATCATAAACGTGGTGAGGATGATTGCAAATACCGCAAACAGATTTCTTATACGGTTTGCTTTCATCATCCCTTTTTCCACGCGCTTTACTGCTTTTTTATTTCGGTTAGCGTGCATACCTCACACCTCCCGAAAGGACCTTGCCATCCTCAATACGAATGATACGGTCTGCCATCCTCGCAATCTCCTCATTATGGGTGATCATAAGGATGGTCTGGTCGAACTCATGGCTGAGTGACTGCATCAGCAGAATCACGTCCATACTCGTTTTAGAGTCCAAGTTGCCCGTAGGTTCATCTGCCAGAATAATCGCAGGCTTTGTTGCCAGAGCCCTGGCGATCGCAACTCTCTGTTGCTGACCGCCGGAAAGATTATTTGGCATATTCCTCAGTTTCTTCTGTAAACCAAGTTCATGTATAATCTCTTTCACAAAATCTGTGTCTGTCCTGCCACCGTCAATTTCAATGGGATACACAATATTCTCATACACATTGAGGACAGGAAGCAGGTTATAATTCTGAAAGACAAACCCGATATTCCTTCGTCTGAAAATCGTCAGTTCCTCATCTTTCATTCTCAGAAGTTCTTTTCCCCGGATTGTAACACTTCCCGAAGTAGGGCGGTCTAAACCGCCAAGCATATTGAGCAGTGTAGATTTGCCCTATCCTGTCAAGTAATATCCAAAAAAAATATTGAATTTACACAAAAAGAAAGACTGCCTATTTCAGTAATCTTTCATAATAGTTTGAGTTAATCAGAATTACTCGTCTTTTAAAACAATTTTCTTCTCCACTCGATATTTAACCCCATCTTGAAAAACATAATTGTATTCCAGCTTCTGAATATCAAACCAGTCCGTAAAATATGTCAATTTAGGATAAGTATCCCATAAATATTCATCTATATAATCATATCCATCAGAACTGTACTCCATGTTTGGCCCACAAAAAAATACATAACTTTTTCCTCTCCCTACACTGCTATTAAAACATATTCCGTCATATCCTAGGCTTCTTATATATTCTGCTATAACCTGAGTTGCTACATATTCATAGGAATGATCTTCTTTTTTATCATCCACTGGAGAGGTTATCTCTTTAATAAATGCATCAAGAAAATTATTTATCCAACGTAAATCATGATCATATTCTTCGCTGAATATACTTTTGGTAGTAACAAAAGCAACTTGAGAAAAATCAATAATTGTCAATTCTTCTTTTAATACATATTCAGCAACCATTACTGTTGCATCTTTATATCGACATTCTTTATATGCCGTTTCTCTATCTGATGCAACATATAGATATGAAATACCTGCTGGACTCATTCTATTTGTTGTTGCATATTTAGGGGGTGCAGGAGCCATTTCTTTGTAAACCCCTGCATAATCCAGATCATGTAATTTCTCATCGTTCAATTTCCTTGCTCGATAATAAATCGTTCCTGTTTTTATAACAGTATCATATTCTAAAATATATGGTACTAATTCTTTTAAATAATCTCTTCTCTGGCAATCCTTATCTATATCAAAGAATCTATTATAGTATTTTGTAATATACTTGAAAAATTCCCATGTATAATACATTTTTGTTGCCTCAAGGCCATATAAATCATCTTTAAGTACCAAATTACAATTATCTATATCTTCAAATACATCTGATTCCCCTTGCTTTTTTTCTTCAAAACTTAACCCTGAATCTGAAAATATATCTTCCAATATAGTCGTATCTATAACAGCCTCGTTTAAAACATTTTCTTCTTCTACTAAAATATCTCTGATTGAATAAGGAGCTACACTCCTTCCTGTCCGATTGCAATATTGTTTCTCTTCTGAGTCCCAATACGCCCCTGTACCATTTTCTATATCTTCATACGCTTTTTTTAAACACTCTCGGATATAGGCTCCTATTTCTCCTGTAGAAATAATGTTTACTCCATTGGAATTACAATAATCACATTTTCCTACATTCCTCTCCGATAAGATATATTCTTTTAAATACTTATTAGAAAAACATTTTTCACAGCAATACCTCATATCGTTCCCCCGATATTCTTATAAATTTTATTTATATCTTATCAAATATTACTAATCATCACAATCTTATTTATTTCTACTATCCTTGTTCTCAATCTACCGCTGTTTCTGTTGCATTTGAAAGACAAATTTTCCTTTAATATCCTGTCCCTGCATTTCCATCTTTTTTATAAAGATGTGCTGCTGGCTGTCAGTTTCATATTGAATTGCCACACCAAGACCCTTCTTCATAAATGCGGCAACTCCCATATCTACAAAAACCTCCTGCCCTTCTTTCTTCTGAAAACTGATTTTAGGAAAAACCCCTGATAATTTTTCCATAACATACCGTTCCATTTTTTCCAAGCTCTCAAATGGCATAGCCTGTATCCTTTGTAATATCTCCTGCAAACGTTCCTCTCTCATAACACATTTGCAATGATCTACACCAAACACCATAGCAAGGCTGTGTCCACAATCCCAGGATACATGGATCTGTCCGGCATCATCTACAAACTGTACAGTTCCTAAATCACCGGGACTCAGTTTTACATACGGATCAGCCTCCATATCTTCCAATTCTACCCGGCACCCTGGTGGGTACATATTTCTTAACACAATTCTCTCCGCATTACTTATCACTGTTTTCTTCCTTTCTCCAATCCGGCTACCGCCCCAAAGACTTCTCTGGAACAGTCCCCTCCAATAAATGCTCTCTTTCTTTATTCCATTCCAACACTTTTTCCATAGCAGCTTCCAACTGGTCTTCTGCCGGTTCTCTTGTATAGGTTCTATATTCCTGAAAATACTCTTCCAAAGTGTTCTGCTGGATCTCCAGTTCCTCTTTGTCATAACTGTCTGGTTCGTCCAGACCCTTCAATTCCTGCAAGATTTTCCAACATTCCAAAACGCTGTCTACTTCCTGCATTTCAAGCAGATAAGATAAAAAAGTTTTCTCTGGCATAATACTGAAATAACACCGTTCAAACCACTGCTCGATATACATGCGCTCATCAGATCCATTGGTATGTGTACCGCAAATCAAATCGGCAACAAAGTTTTCAAACAGTTCACTGATTGATAATCCAACAACTCCAGACTTCATGCAAAGCTTTTCTACCTCGTCCTGGTACAATTTGATAGAAATGTTTCTTTTCAGGCTTCTTTCATAGGCTTCTACATCTTCTCCTTCCTTACAGAAATGCAGATATGTTCCCATATAAATGCCTTCTATATCGTAAAATCTCTGGCCCATTGCCATATAATCCTTATTTTCCAGATCCCATTCCAGCCGGTAATGATGTTCTCTTGCGTGTTCTTCTAAATCTTTCCGTATAATGTTTCTGGTCGCTTCCGGCAGTTCTGCAATAAAAATGCTTGTATCCGGAACCGCCAATACTCTTTCTTTTACCACATTTGTCCTCCCTGTTTGTAAACATTCCTTACCGCCGACTGTTTTCCCAATACGTCCATATAAAGGATAATTCCCTGTGGGTCCAGATGTACGGTCATAAATTTCTGAATTTCCTGTAACAGATCATGGTCGGAAACTCCAGTCTGACAGCCAATAAAATCCCTGATTTTTTCTACAATGTCCGGTTTACGGAACTCCTGCAACACCAAAATCGGAATCGTGTGCTGCCCTCCCATAGCATCATAAGGCAACGCTTTCCGCAATTCTTCTAAGAGATGCCGGTAATAATCAACTACCACCTGGTCTGTTTTCCAGGACTTTTCCTCACAATCCCGGAGTAAAAAATCATACCCTTTTTTTGCCTGTTCCATTTCTTTCAGGATTTCTACTGCCTCCACAGAGCAATACCCTTTTTCTTCTATCAGTTCCATCAGTTCTTCCATAGAATATGTTTCAAGATACATGGCTCTTCCCCCATCTTCTTTGCCAAATTTTCTCCTAATACAAAGAAGAGGAAGACACCGCAGCGTTTTCCTCCTCTTTTATGAAATCTTTTTCTCTACCGGAATCCAGGACAATAAGCTCTCCCGGTTCTTTCTTATCCTACTGCTTTCAGAAATTCGTCCCTGTATTTCCATACAATTTCAATATGTTCCGGATCATAAAAATTTATGACTTCAATCAGCTCATGCAGAATTTCATAAGACAGCTCTTCCAATCCCTGATATTTTACAAAAAGTTGTAATCCTTCTGATTTCTCCTTTTGTTTTTCCTCCTCCCCTTTTAAAATCCTTGCTTCTATCTCCTGTATCTTTTGCTGATAAGCTGCTGTCTTCTCCATACAGGTTTGTTTTCGTGCCAGGTAGTCCTTCAGGGAAATCTGTTCTTCTGCATATTGTTCATACAGTTCCATTTTCTCCTGTTTACAAAGCGCCAGCTTCTTTTCATATTGCTTTTTCCGATACCGGAGTTTCGGAATATTCAAAGTCTGATTGGCTTTCTTTAACTGCTTTATGGTATCCTCTGCAAGGGCTGCCTGCTGTCTTATCATAATTAGCACCAGTTCTTCCAATTCTTTCTGCTTATATTTCTTTGGATAACAGGAAGCATTGGGGGCTGTCGTAACACTTTTACAATAAATCGGCTTTTCTTTGTATTCTGTCCGTATCCGCATTTTTCGACCACAATGCCCGCAGCGGATCAGGCCTGCAAAAATATTCTCAGAAGACGGTGTGTGGCCATAATACTTTCTGCTTTTCTCTGCCATATCCTGAACCTTCTGGATCTCCTGCTCCGTTACAATCGCTTCATGTCTTCCTCCTACACAAATCCAATCTTCTCTTGGAATATACCGGCACTCTCTTTTTGATGGAACCCTGGTTTCTGTTTTCCCTCTTACTGTCAGTCCTGCATAAACCGGATTAAATAAAATCTGTTTCACTAAATTTCCGTCCCAGAACTGTACAGATTTCTTTGTTTCCGGTGCCCAGCCTTTCCTTTGTAGATATACCGTAGGTGTTTCAAGTTCTTTTTCGTTCAGATCCCTGGCAATGTCTGCATAACTCATTCCTGCTAACCTCTGGTCGAAGATCCCTCTCACAATGGAGGCTGCCTCCGTATCCAGATGAAGTTTTGTATGCACACCGTCATGGAAGCAATATCCGTATGTTGGGATTGAACCATGATATTGTCCCATTTCAGCCTGCTTCCTCATAACTTTTTTGATATTGTCGGAACAAATCTGGGGATAAATCCCATTGATCAGGTTCTTAAATTTAATCTCCGTATCCTTTCTTTCAGAAGGTTTCTGGCTGCTGTCATAAAAATCATTGATTGAAATAAAGCGCACCCCAAGGAACGGAAATATTTTTTCAATATAGTTTTGTGTTTCTATGGTATCCCTTCCCAGGCGGCTCAAATCTTTGACAATAATACAGATCCGTTTTCTCCTGGTGATCAGCCCTATCATGCGCTTAAATTCCGGGCGGTCAAAGGTTGTACCACTGTAACCATCATCTACGAAGAAGAAATGCTTTGCCCCTGCAAATTCCGGCTGTTTTTCTACAAAATGCTGGATCAAAAGCCTTTGATTTTTAATGCTGTTGCTTTCCTCCATTTTTTCTTTATCATCTCTGGAAAGACGCAGATAAGCAAAAAGAAAATCATACTGCATACGGAAGACCTCCTTCCATATTGGACAGCTCTTTTTCCAGCTCTTTTTCAAATAAATCCCCAAACCAGAACACGATTTCCACATAGTCTTTGGAATATACCGTAATCTTTTCAATAAAGCGGTCCGCAATCCCTTTCTCTATCTTCTGGAACCTTTGGTACTTTAGAAGTTCCTCTGTCCAGTCCATTCTTGCCTTCACCTGATCTAATAGATGCTGTCCACGTAGCTGTATCTGCTTCATATTCTGCCTGGCTGCTTGCTGTTCTTCCTGATAGGTTGCTTTAATCTCCTGATATTCCTTGCAGTCCAACAGACCGGTAGCATAATGCTCAAACAAGGTTTCCAGTTTTCTTCCATATTTCTCATACTTCTGTCTGGCACTTTTTATTTTTTCTGCTACCTCCAGCTCCAGCTTCTGATAAAACTCTGCACCATAGGTTTTCTTACTTTCCACAGCAAGCTGGATCTGATAGCGGAGTGCTGCCTTGACTGCCTGATTGATGTAGATTTCATTTACTGCCCGGAAACATTCCGTATGATCGGTAAGGGAAAAGGACGGGCATTTATAAGCCATATATTTATGTTTCTCATTGCCACCATTCCTGCCCCTTCCAAGACGTCTTCCGCAATGTCCGCAGAAAATCCTTCCCTTAAAAGGACCATCTGCCCCCTGCTTTTCTTTTGGGTTTGCAGCCCAGTTATCTAATGTATCTCTCCAGCGTTCCTTTGCAATTTCCTGTGCTTTCTCATAAATTGCCCGTTCTACAACTGCTTCCCAGGCATTTTCACACACTTCCCACTGCTCTTTTGGTATCATCTGAAGGGGAATATTCTGCGCAAGCATCTGTTTTGTTTTTCCATAAACAGCAGCACCTATATAAACGGGGTTCTGTAAAATCTTCCGGATACCGTCTGATCTCCATAACCGCCTTTTTTCCAGCTCTTTTCCCCACTTCCTTTTCTGATAGCTGTCCTCCGGTCCTAATATCTTTCTGCCATTCAGTTCCCTTGCAATATCATAGCTTGACATTTCTTCAAACACATACCAGTAAAAAATCTGCCGGATTATTTCTGCCTCCTCTGGTTCCGGCACCAGCTTCTTGCTGTTTTCCTCTGCCCTTTGGTATCCATAAGGAGGTCTGGAACCCCAGAACTCTCCCCGTTCCCTGGACAGCCGGTGTGCCTGTACCAGTTTCTCTGAAACTTCCCTGGCATAATAATCATTCATAAAGTGCTTCAAAATATTGGTGGTCCGGTCTTCTACACAAGCCGGGTTTGCGCTGTCATATTCGTCCATAACGGAAGCAAACCGGATATTTAAGGTTGGGAAAATCACGTCAATCAAATCGACAGCATCTAAGGCGTCCCTTCCAAACCGGGCAAAATCCTTTACAATGATGCAATCAACCTTTTTATTTGCTACGTCTTCCATCAACTCTTCAAATGCGTCCCTTTGGAACGTTGTACCTGTCACACCATTATCCGCATAGACTTTTACCACCAGCATTTCCGGGTGTTTCTTTGCGTAGTCTTCGCAAATCTGTTTTTGGATATAAATGGAATCCCTTCTGCCATGCCCTCCGTCCTTTTCGGAAAGCCTTACATAAATATAGGTTCTCAGATACTTCATTTCCGGCTTACTGTTTTGTCTTTTCTGTCCTCTTTTGCTTACCTTAGGCACTTGCTTCCGCCCCCTTTCCTTTCAGGAAGGCTTCCACACGCTGATCCGGCTTTGCCCTGTTTACTGTTTCCAGCAGTCCCAATACCTTTTCAAATTCATCTTCAAACCAAAAATGAATGATAATGCGCTTCTGCTCATATACCTCAATCCGCTTGACCAGATTTACCAGCATTAAGCGGTCCACTTCCGTCCGGTCCCGGTATTCCAGAAAATATTCCAGCCACTCCTGCTGTTTTTCAAGGGTTTCCTGCAGGTTTCGGATTTCCCTTTGCTGGCACTCCATTGCCTGCCGGATTTCTTCTAAAGACTGGTCATACTTTGCTTTGAAGGTTTCAAATTCTGTCCGGTCCAGGATTTCTTCTGCAAAACTGTCATACAGTTTTACTTTAATGTTTAAGATCCTCTGGCTCTCCTTTTCCAGCATCTCCAGTTTTTTGTCTTCTTCCAAAAGCCGCTGTCTTGGGATTGCGGCAGTTTTTACATACGCCAGTATCTCTTTTAATTCCACCAGAACAGAAATATAATGCAGGATTGCCTCTGTCACAGCCCCTACCAGTTTTTTCTCACTGATACTATGGGAACTGCACTGCTTTTCATAAAGGGAAGTCGAACATACATAATAGTGGTGGACTTTATCCGGGCTTTTCAGCACCATGCTTTCTTTACAGTCCCCGCATTTTACCAGGCCGGAAAGAAGCGCCAGCCCCTTTGCCCCTCTCATGGTATCCATTTTCATCAGGTTGCCCACCACTTCATATTGGTGTCTGTTGATAACCGGCTCAAAGGCATTTTCATACCGTATCCACTCAGCTTCCTCTTTGTGGATCACAACCTTTACTTTATGGTTTGGCGTTGTGGTTTTTCCCTGTATCAGCACTCCGGTGTAGCGTTCATCAAGAAGGATACGACGCACCATAGTTGGCATCCAGACCGGTTTTTCCGTCAGACGGAATCCTGTCTTTAATTTCTGTTTTAAATATACCTGCTTATACCGAAGAGGCGTCAAGATCCCACGCCGGTTTAATTCTTCGGATATATCCGTTAGGCTGCAGCCCTGCATTTTCATGTGGTAAATATCCCGTACAACCGAAGCTGCCACTTCGTCCATGACCAGCTTATGCTTATCCTCTTCGGATTTCAGATAACCATAAAAAGCAAAAGGCGCTACACACTGCCCGGCTGTCATTTTGACATACAAATGAGAGCGCACACTTTTGGAGGTATCCGCAGGATAAAGGTCATTGATTAAACTTTTAAATCTCAGGGTAAGGAAATCACGATTTGGCGTGAGGCTGTCATAATTGTCATTGACAAGGATCAGGCGCACACCCATTTTCGGCAGGATACGTTCCACATACTGTAAAACACCGGAAAAGTCCCTTCCATAACGGGAAAGGTCTTTGACAATAATACAGTCTGCTTCCCCCTCTTCCAGCATACGCAACATTTCCTGAAAACCAGGGCGGTTAAAGTTTGTGCCGGTATATCCATCATCCACACATTCTTTTACCACCTGAATTTCAGGGTGGCTCTTTAAGAAGCTATGGATTAGTATCCTCTGATTTGATATGCTGTCGCTTTCCCTGTTATCACCATCTTCGTCAGAAAGGCGCAGGTAAACAACCGCACGATAGATTTTTTTAAGTATTTGATTTTTCATTGTATTCGCTCCTATCATTTAGATTCGTCAGCCGATTCCCTAAATGATAGAGGCTACTGGGTCCTTGCCATCATCCTACCATAGTCCAGAAGGTTTGTCCACCCTGTAATCTGCCAACAATCCGCTTTCTTCCCTATCCCTGTCGTGGCTTTACCATTTCATCTGCACAAGGCTTTGCATGGCTTCCTCTATGGTACGGTTGGTAGAAGCAAACCCAATCTTTATGGTGATCCCCTTATATTTCAGAAAATAAGGGTTCTTTCCAGACTCCAGGATTTCCCGGACCTTCTCCGGTTTGCTCTTTTTTACATCAATCTTCAGTTTCTCTACATCTTGTATCTCTTTCGGGTCAATGTCCTCAAACGTCATTTCCCGCATCTTCAGCAGTTCTTCCCGCGAGAGCATTATATCCCTTCCCTGGTACAGCAACTGCACAGATACGCATCTAAGTCCTGCTCAAATTGTTCCTGTTTCTCCCAGGTGTGCATTAAATACTGTTTCAGTCTGGCATAATCTAAAATCCCATAACCGATACAGTCTATCTGCACCTGGAAAGACTGGAGCAGTTCCATAGTCTGTAAAATTTCCTCCGGACAATAGGATAACCTGCTAAGCCCGGATACCACAATCACATCAATCATGCCTTTTCCTGCAAGCACTGCCAGCCTCTGCCAGTTTTCTTTTTCTATGAAATCATTACACCCTGCACTTTCCAGGATTGTAACCACATGGTAAGTCTGCTGTTCACAGTAGTGCAGGCTTTTTTCTTTTTCATAATACAAAAGCCCGGCACATGGAATGGGAATATCCAGATACACTGCCGCCCGCTGGGGACTGTTCCTATTTTCTATCTCTTTTTTTCCTTTGCAGATCCATGCAGGGAATAATATTCCTCCCTGAAAGACCTCTTTATCTTCTGAAAACAGTTTCTGTAACATCTCTCTATTCATCGCTTTGCCTCCTCTTTCTTTGGCTCCTGTTTTCATTCCAGGGCTATAAAGAAACCGGCGGTTTCCCCATAGCCCTAAAATGAACCTGTTTTACACACCATACCGGCAGGGCTTTCCCTGCCAGCATGTTTTTTATTTTCTCACCCCGGTGTGAACGGGAGCATGTAGGACCGGCCCGGCTGGCCACCTGACACCCTGCAGCACCCTTTCCCGCTGCAGCATGTCCCAGACGCTACCCTGGTTGCAGTGTTTTATGCAAAGGTATCATTATCATTCGGCTTTCAGACTGCCTGCCACCCACAGCCTATGTCCGGGCGCTGCTCACACTTTTCCTTCATCTTCTACGATTCCTTGTTTGATCCGCTTCTTTTCTGCCTTACCTGCTGCCACTGCGGACAAGTGTATCTTCGCACAGCTCATGACCCTGCATCATACAAAATAGAATGTGCCGAAATGTTTTGTGTCCTTTAAGATATTTCTATAGATTAGCGTCAGAAATGACACGTTTGTTTTAAAAAAATATCACCATACTGATATTCAGTTTTCAAGGTTCTTCCCGGCTGAAAATATCAGCCTGCCAAAAGACACCATAACCCTGATGTGTTTTGGCAGACTGTTTTCGGTCTGCATTTCTCTTTATTTTTTTAACCGGATAATCATATCTGCCCAAAATTCCGTATATGCCTGCCGCATCAACTCCAAAAGCCGGTCTTCGGTAATTCCCGTAATCACGTTCTCTTCTTTCTTTTCCGGTTTTGGTTCCGGTACTTCCAGTGCTTCCTCCCGTATCTTCATTGTGAGCATGGATAAGGAAGGGGAATTGGCACAGTTGATAAAACCGATATAATGGTTCACCACATCATAATCACCTCTGCAGCTTCGGACAATATCAAACGCATGGCGGATTGCCCGTTCTACCCGCTGCCCTGTCGTGCCATTTTGCTGGGCTACCTTAAAGTACAGATATGTGGTTTTAATCTTGCTGTCTTCCTCCAGGATCAGAACACAGTCTACGATATAACCAAATCCTTTTACATTGGCCGGCATTCCCATTTTAAATAATACTGCTTCCACCTTTTCTCTTGATAACATTTCCCTTTTCCTCCCCATCTGTATTCTCACTTCCTGCTGTCTTGCTGATATTCCTTTAGCCCTTTCTTAATTCCCTCTATGGAATAAATCAAAAGGCTGGTTTCCCTTTCATCACAATCCTGTACCAGATACCAGATCTTTTCCTTCAGCATCATATCTTTTTTCGCTGTTCCCATGTGTATAAAGTGCTCTTTTATGGGAATATCCATAGCTTCCAGCAAACGGATATAGGTTTTCATTCCCATAAGTCTGGCATGTGTTTCGATCTTTGCCAGATGTGATACAGAAATATCCGCTTTCTCCGCAAGCTGCTCCTGGGTCAGCCCTCTGGCTTCCCGCAAGGCTTTTATGGCATCTGCTACAATATAAAGTTCATTCTGCATTCTTTTATCTCCTCGTTGATTACAGGCTCTATTATAATTACAAATCCTTTCCCTGGTAATGGACTATGGAGGCAAGATTTCCCCGTTTCATTACCATTTCTTTCCTTTTTTTGTTTTAGAGATTTATTATATCTGAACGCCTTGAAAACGATTTTTGCACTATTTACGAAAAAGCACTGCATTATCTCTTCATTTAGGCATAAAAAATACAGGTGACTCCTCTATCTCAGAATCACCTGCACCTTATGTATCCTTATTCTTTTTTATAAAATTCGTAGCATCTGAATATAATTCACATTTTCTTTTTCTGATAAACGTTCTCCGAATTTCCGGAATCTGTTTTTCTCATTCTGATAGAAATTCAATAGCTCCGGCTTTTCCTCACACTCTAAGTATACAACGCCGCCACCAATTTCACGCTGTACATGCTTGAGAATGGTCAATACCGCTTCCATCATCTTTCCGCCATCTGGAACGGGTGCGTCTTTATGCTGATAATTTTTTCCAAACTGACCGATCAGAAAAGCAGAAAGAGCATATTCATCTGTCTTCTCATTTTTTTGTGCATACCGCTGTATCTTTTTTTGCAACGTAGAAGAAAGATTTGTCCCCAAAATTTGCACTGCTTTATGTGTGATTGCAAAAATTGCCAAAACCCTGCTATACTCATCTAACAAAAGATAAGTAATGGACATCTTCCGTTTTGCAAACTCTACCGCATTATTACGGACAAAATTTTCTATTTCTTTATTCTTCGGACACGAAAAACCGGAGAGGACATCAACTACTGACTCCTCTCCTATAAGTTCCATATAATCTAAAATATTTACAACTGCATAATCCATCTCTCTTAGTTCCTTTTCCTACCCAGGAATCTGCGTAATTCTTCTACACTATCTAATATTGGAATAGACGGTGCAGAAGGTTTCCATACTGGATCTTGACTGGACTTTTCAAGTGCATCTACAAATGCTTCTGCTTTTTTCGGATCTTCAATTACAACATTGGTAAGAATACTTGATGTAGCCATATAAAAGCACCTCCTCTTCTCTTATCATTCTCTTTGTTCTAAAAAGCGGTTTTCTGCTGGCTGTCAGCCGCGACACCCTTCCGAATGTCTGAAATGTCGCCGGTATCATTCAGTCCCCGGTGCGGACTCACCGTATCTCCCTGGTGTGGGCGTAATACTCTTCCAAGTATAAAATAGTCCCAATATTTACCCTGCCTGGGCACAGTACAGCTTTTACGTGCCGCTACACGAAACCTTTTGGCTTAACTATATTATATGTGATACCCTAAGAAATATCAATGGTTTCCCCAAAATTTATATCCTGTTTATAGAAGGTTCATGATCGTTTCGATAAACTTTTTCTATAATCTGTATCCAATACTATTTTATGAAAATCCAGCATTGCGTGCTCTTGCATCAGTTTCTCACCCAATTTCACAAGAGGATTGGTTTCCCATTCCGGATCAATTCCTGTTTGATGAAAGTATCTTGCATAAGCAAATCCCTCCGCTACCGCATCTGAATTTTCAAATACTCCCACTATTGCATCTGTAAACTGTACAATGATTGAGTTTCCAAAAATACCCTGCAATTCTTCTGCATTCGCATCATCATATTTCTCTACATCAAAAGATAAAGAGAAATCATACGTATTCTCTTCTCCGTCTTTTGTTTCATAAGAAATGGTTCCAAAAATATCTCCCTTGCCAGACGGAAGTTCGATTGACTCTGAAAGCTCTAATTCATATTCAATACCATTGAATACTGTCGTTGCTTCAAACATTTGTGATATACAGGTACCTTCTTTTTCATAAATATCTTTCTGTAAAAAGGAAATAGGATTATACTCCATATTTTCCCATATCTGTTTTCCTTCCACTGTCCGTTTACACAAAGAATCTAAAAGCAACATCATTGTTTCCTGATCTATTTCTTCATATACGTTCATAGTCAGCCTCCTTTTCTTTGGATGATCCACAAAAGCTCTGTAAGAGTTTATCTTAATTCCTGGTTACAGCATGATATTTAGTCAATTATGTATGTGCGCACTTTCTTATAGTTGCCAATATTATATGGCGTATTTTCCAAAAATTCAATCAGAATATAAAAACTTTTACTCACTCTATCCTGCCTTTACATTTTTTTTAGTCTATACCCTACATTGATCAATGTTTCTATAATATCATGCCCCATCTTTTTTCGTATCTTCCATACTACGTGTTCCACTGTTTTATAAGGTATCTGGTCATCATAATAATTACTCCCCCAGACCGAACAATAGATATTCTTCTTTGGGATAACCCAGTTTGGTCTTTGGGCTAAAAGATAAAGGACTTCAAATTCCCTGGGAGCTAAGCTGATTTCTTTTCCTTCATAAATAACAGTATATGACATGGGATCAAGTTGAAATTTACCATTTCCTAATACAATTTCAGATTTATATTCTGGAAAAACGGTTTGCATTCATTTCCACCTCCATGATTTCCTGTTCCAGCAATAATTTCAAAACTCTACACACAATAAAAATGCGGAAATAATAGCCCCCTATCATTCCCGCTAATTTTTCTCTTTTTCAACTTTATACTTTATAATACCGATACATTGTGATATAAAAACGGTCAATGCTGTCAACGCAATCAAGGATATATACTTTTTCATACCTAATGCTGTACAACAACCAGCAGCAATTAAAATAACTCCTAGTATTTTACCTGTTACTTTCCGGCAATGCTCCTTTTCTTCTCTTTCCAACTCATGGTTAATGTTTTCTACAGGAGAAAGTTTCCATATACAAATGGAACTTACCAAAATAATTCCCCAAGCCACAAACAGCTCTAATGGATATTTGTTATTAATTTGTAAAATCATGACTTGAACAGCAACAGAGCATGTAAAACAAGTCTTAAAGCTATTCAGATGTACACCACCGGCATAGGTTCTTAAAAACATAAAAACACCTGTAGACACAAGGAATTCTGGGATTGTATGCAAATATATCGCTATACTCATACAGACGAATAGGCAAATGAACATCTCTAATCCAATCTGAAATCCATATTGATATACTGCATACAATTCCTCTGAAACTGCACCGGCATCAATAACGTATCTTGTTATTTTTTCCGATAATCTTCCCATAAAATTAAAGTTTCTTCATTTTTTTCAATGCTTCTGGCATCTTTGGCTGATGATAAATATAGCAGCAAGCACTGTCCGCTGACATTTTACCAAGTTTCAAAGATAAATTTGCTAATACTTTTGCTGGCTGATTTTTTAAATTTTTAGATTTCATAATTAAAATCTCCTTTCATTTGTTTACCAATACATTACTACAAAAAAGCTCCCATTTGGTTCTCTTGTAAAAAAACCGAGTATTGATGTAATTTTTCCCAAAAAGGCAGAAAAAAAGAAGCAATGTTTCTCCGGTTCTTTCTCAACACTGCCTCTTTTTTGCTGATGTATGTTTTTTGATATACCAATTCCATAAAATCAGGTTCTCTATCTTTTTCTTATATTTTCGTGTGTTATCTATTGTTTCTATATAATCGTAAGCTCCTGCTTTCAGTATAGAAAAAATATCCTGTATTGATCCCCCTTCGCTAATAGCCAGAATAGGCGTTAAATGTCCCAAGCTCCCTTTTATTTTTATAATAGCCGCAAATGCCCCTTCCCTCTCTATTATCTCTTTAGTAAAATGGAAAATCACAACATCTGCCGTTGGATATCTATTACTTTCCAACTGTTGATAAGTACACCATTTTAATTGATGTTTTTTCCCAATAATCCTTTCAGTAATGTTATACAGCTTCTCATCATCACTAAACAGCAATATTTTCACGCTATCCATATATCAGTCCCCATACCGCATACCAAGTTTATCTTTCCATTTTACCATTCTTTCCTTTCACATTATTTTTTATGTAATTATTCCGAGTGTTCATGTAATTATTCCTGCACATTACTATATAAGACTATCCGAATTTTAAATTTTCCTGGTTCTGAATCCTCTATTACCACTGATCCATGATATTTTGCTACTGCCCGATACACAGAGGCTAAACCTACTCCATGATTTTCTGCATCTGACTTTGTAGATTTCAAGCGGTTATCTCTTGTTTTTAACAGCTTTCCTTTATAACTATTGTCTACGAACAATAACAGATTATTTTTATCAAATTTCATTTTAACATTTATATATCTGTTTTCTTCAACCTTCTCTGCTGCTTCCACTGCATTTTCCAGTAAATTTCCCAATATCAGACTCAGATCAGCTCCTTTAAAAGGCATTATCATCGGAATACAAATATCCGTTTTAAACATTATTCTTTTGTTTTGGGCAGTTACATACCAATATCCAATCAGTGAATCAATCACAATATTCCCACTATTCGATATTGAGGCAATCATCATACCGCCCTCTCCCATAATCTCTTCAATAAAGCCTGTCATCTTCTCATATTCTTTATTTTCTGCATAAGCAAGAATGGAAATAAGATTATTCTTCATATTATGTTTTATATCCCGCAACTGCAACATGGAAAGTTCTCTTTCTTGCTGATGACGTTCGCATAATTCCAGTTGCTGTTCATATACTGCTGCCATTCTTCTTAACCTCAAATCATCAGCTAACTTCATATAGACGTAAAATATCAATATGTTCATGCCAAGTAAAATAAGTACAGTAAATGTAGAGTTTATGCGAGTACGCCCATTATTATTTGCAAATCCAAGCATAAATATATTGTTCATGATATAAATGCTTCCTGTTGGGATCAACACAAGTAAAATACTGTATCTGACCGGCAATTCCTTAATATCATCATCTGTGAACACTTTCTTTAATGCAAGAATTACTGCATTAAAAAATATTTTTGAAACGAAAGAGCCTACTTGGCGAACTTCAGCATATTGAGGGCAGTATGTTATCAAAATATAGTTGCACAGGGTTTCCATCAACATCCAAATTGCATTAAAGGTAATTACAAATACACCTTTGTTCCACCATCTACCTTCATAAGTCATCATAACTGCCAAAAACGTAAACATAATCGTCACAGCAATATTAATATAGGCAGGAAAGCTAATAATCGTTGTTATTCCAAATTGCCAAATCACGAACAGCGTTATACCGATCACCGACAAATACCTTTTTCTCTTCCGAACAAAAAATATATCGAAATAAAAAAAGAATAAATATACTGCCCAAAGGCAAAGCAATATATCTATCCCACACATTAATACCCTATTCGTCCACATAAAACGTATCCTCCATAGAACAATATTGTTCACTAATTATCTTTCTCCGGTCTTCGCTGATTGAAATTTTTTGTCCATTATCCATTACTACTGAGTCATAAGATTGTCCGGATATATGCTTATAATTCACCAGAAAAGACTGATGAACCCGCAAAAAAGAAATTTTACATGTTTTAAGGGTTTCTTCAATCTCATTAAGTTTTCCATACAGTTCAAGGATTTCCTGTTCCGTTACAATAAATATTTTCCGTTTGTTGCTTTCAAAATATAAAATATCCTTGATTGGTACTTTATGGTTCATACGTTGATAACTATAGCGAAAATAAAAATCTTCACTATTAATGTCTTCATATACCGACTTAAAGCACTTTTCCATTATTTTATCTGTTACAGGTTTTACAAGAAACTGAAACGGTCTTACCTCAAAGGATTCTCTCATATAACTTTCATGGCTTGTAACATAAATAATTCGCACATTTTTATCGTATGCTCTAATTCTTCTAGCTGCCGAAATACCATCTTCTTTATCCATTTCTATATCCAGATAAATAACATCATACCTCTCACCTGCTGCGATAGCATCTGCTAAATTCTTTCCATTCCAGAATACTTCTATTTCAGTATCAACAAAATTTCTTTTAGCTATATCCTGGAGAAGTCCTTCGATTTTTCCAGTTATTTGAATATCATCATCACAAATTGCTATATTTAACATTTACTCCACTCTCTTCTGCATGTTTGCCGATTTTTTCTTCTCACCCGTTTTTTTAACTATTTGTATAATTGACCAAATCATCTCCTGATCACATGGATCTAACTCTTTATACACTTCCACTAAATCATAATATTCGTCTAGTGCTTCATTCATTTTCATCTGCCCATTCAAATCCCTTTTTACATCTGAAACTCCCAGCAAATAATCTGTTGTTACATTGAAATAAGCAGCAATCTTTTTCAGAATATCTACTTTTATTAACGTAACGTCTCTTTCGTATTTACTCAACATTTGCTGTGTTATCCCTAATTCTACTGCAAGGATTTCCTGTATTAACCCTCTTTTCTCACGTAATTGTTTAATGCGACTTTCCATAATTGCCTACCTCTTAATCATGTTGTACTATCATGCTACCCCATTTCATTTATAGCGATACAAATAATAGAAGTAATCAATTACGCAAAATATATAAAATACGAAGACGAGCAGTGCAATCGCACTGCTCAGATCTTATTCATGTAGCCATATAAACGATGTTGTTGCAGAATATATTTCCTGATAAATAATATCCGCCATTTCACTTTCAGAAGCTTCTTTATTTTTCTCTCCTATTTCTCTTCCCACTTTATTGTTATGTAAATCCATATCTCTATGTGCTGTTTTGGGATATCCGTCTGATTCTGTTCCCGTAACATCTTTATCTTCATGAGCAGTGGCAAATAACTCAGCTCTTTCTTTTCCTATCAGAACAGTCATTTCAGCATTCCAAATTCCATGACGAAAAGCATCACTTCTGTTTCCTAATCCATTCGTTCCAAATTTTGCCTCTGTCTGCGAAGTAGCAATATTTTTTGCTTTATTTACCTTTAGGGCATCAAAAGGATAACGAATACATAGTTTCTTTTCTGAATCTGTAAGCGCATTCCAAATATCTATAATCCCTCTTTCCACATCTTGATGATTGGCTTCCAGAAAAGACATGATCATTTCTTCTGAATAATCTGGGTGAGCAGCCTTAATCCTCTGGATTTCTGCAATCAATTTTTCAAAATCCCCTTCTTCTGCACCAATCAAATCACTTCTTTGCTGGTCATTTTCGCTTGCCATAACAGAGAATGGAAAAGCCATTATCACCACCAGCATCAGGCTGAATACTTTAAATAGTTTCTTCATAGAATATACCTCCGATCTCATATTATGATTATATTTTACCACATTCAATGTACTATCCCATCTACATGTAATTTTTTCGATTCCCTGTGTAATAATTCCCATAGAGGCATTTTCAAAAAAAGAATGGCAGTATTGAATAACCGCCATTCCACTCTTCTGTACTTTTTACTACAGTAAATATTACGATAATTCAGATAAAGTATAACCAAACCGGTATCTTCCAAATTTACCCATTTTTAGCTTTTCTATCTTTATTTCACTTCTATTTTTACTGTTCCTGAAAAATCATTACCTACAATCCCGATATAATTACTGCCATCTGGTAATGTTATTGTATTTTCATAAGTACCTGTTGTTTTTATTAAAGTTTTAGGTTCATTGCTACCAGAAATAATAAATATTTCAGCTTCTCCTTTTATTATTTCTAGGTCACAAAACAACTCAACCTGCTTCCCTTCCGCTCTTTCTATTGTTGTTCCTCCAAAAAGATATTCTGTATCAGAAAATTTTTTGTACTCTGCTTGATACGTCCCCGTATAATGGTCTTCCCCATAATCTCTTTTCCCTTGTAGGTTTATATCATTGGTTAATTGTACTTCTCCCACCTTTTCGACTACTGCATTATATTTTTCCAACACCTCCTCTTTCGAACACCCAGACAATAACAAGCAAGATATTAGAATAAAGAAACAACTTTTTTTCACTTATTACCACCCTTTCTTTGGTTTAACTTTTTTTGTTTTTGCACGAGTTTTTTTGTTTTCCTTTTCTTTCATCGTTGCAATTAAAATTGCAGAAATTGCGACAATAATTATCAAGCTACATAAACACAGCGGAAAGCTCCATTGTACGGATGTATCATAACTTCTATACCCAATTAATCCCAGACTTGCAGTAATAGGATATATATTAGCCAATGTCATATTTCCTGCTGCAAACATACCTCCATATCCATACACAAAAGCAACAATGACACCTATCATAAAGCCGCCTGATAGTCTGCTTGTTACAACAATAATTGGTAATACCGCTAGATACAAAAGTAAATTTTCCAATGTTATTTGTACTAATCCTTGAATTACCAAATTTACTGTAAATCCAGGAAAACCAACTATACATTCTGCAATTAACGTAAATATTGTACAAATAAGTCCAAATAATATTGATAGCATTGCACATACAATAAGTTTTCCTACTAACAACTTTTTAAATGAAATTGGAATGGTAACAATATTCTTCAAAACATCATCTTTTTCTTCCCGCGATATAATATAGCCAGCAATCAGAGCTATGCACATTGGGAAAATCATTGACATATTATTTTTGATTACCTGCTCTATTAAGTATCGAAAATCCCATACAGATCCATCATTAGCCATAGAAGTAAAAAGTGTCAATAGAACAGAGAGTAGCATAAGAGCTATCCCCGCCCATATAATATGATAACGTTTTAATTTCAATAATTCGGTTTTTACAATAGTCCTCAATTTTATTCCCCCCTTTTCTTGTACAAATAATCAATTAATAGTATTGAAATTCCTGCCATAATCCCAAGAATTAATATTACTTGAAAAGTTGAAGGAATTAATCCGTTCATTTGTTCAAGGTTCATATTAATTCCATGTCTTTTCATATCTCCAGCACTCCAAAATGTTGTAAGCGGCGTAGGAAGTAACCATAATATTGTCTTAGGTAATGCATCGAAAAGTGCTGTTGCACTCATATTTAAAACGCTATAAAAAATACATAATAAAACAGAGAAAACATAAGTACGACTAAAAAATACTACTATAACAATCAATGGTAATGTCCCTGCGGTAATAAATATTCCTGTTTCAACCGCCAGAAATATTTTGTATCCTAAACCATATACATCTAACGTAAACATACCAACCAGAACTGTTGCTACCGTTGATGCTATGCAAAATACAACGCCTATGATAAATAGCACTATAATTTTTGCTGTAACTACTTGCGTACTGGATAATGGAATTGTTTTAATATTTTTAAATGTATCATTATCACGTTCAATAAAAAACAACATAGCAGCTACTACTCCGATAATACAGGGTAATAAAAATTGGATTCCATACCCCAATACCATATTGAATAGTCCGTCAAATGCGTCCGCTTTATCAATATATTGCTCCATCATAGCTGGTGTTGTCATTAAATAAGCCAATGGAAGCGGAAACATAAATGCAGCTAAAGTTACTAAAAGAATAAACTTTTTTCTTTTCAGTTTTTGAAATTCAACCTTAACTAATTTAAGCAATTCCTTCACCTCCGGTCACCCTTTTAAAATAATCTTCCAATGTTTCTTCACATAAATGAACTTCTGTAATTTCCAATCCTTGCTTTACAAAAACATAAGTAATTTCTGATCTAGGGATTGTTGTATTATATAATTGGAGTCTATTTTTATCACATATTTGAAAGTCATCACATTCAAATTCTTTTCTTAAAATTTCCGCTGCGCGCTGGCTATCCGATACCATAAAATTGACATAGCGACTATTTTTTTTCGCCAATTCTTTCATACTTTCTTCTTCAAGTAAAATTCCCTTATCAATAATCCCTATATCATCTGCCAGTAATTCTATCTCTGACAATATGTGACTGGAAATCAAAATAGTTTTTCCCTGGACATCACATAACTCTCTAATAAACGAACGTACCTCTGCAATACCTATAGGATCCAAACCATTAATAGGCTCATCTAATATCAGCAAATTGGGATTGTGCATAACCGCCAATGCAATGGCCAGTCGTTGTTTCATTCCAAGTGAATATTCCGCAAATAACTTTTTATCACGATAGGGCAAACCGACAACTTCCAAAGCCTCTCTTACACACTTACTTTTATTTAATCCTCTAAGCTCCGCAAAAATACGAAGATTTTCAGTCCCAGTCAAATTAGGATAAAATCCTGGTGATTCTATTAGACTGCCTATATGCGGTAAAATATCTTTACTATTGGTTTCCATACTTTTCCCAAATATTTTTATGCTTCCCGATGTCGGTTTTGTTAATCCTAACAGCATTTTCATTGTAGTCGTTTTTCCTGCTCCATTACGTCCCAACAACCCATAAATTCTTCCTTTTTTTACATGCAAGTTCATTGCAGAAACACTCTTTTGTTCTCCATACTGTTTTGTTAAATTATTGGTTTGAATAATATATTCACTCATTTTTTATACCTCCTTTTTTTATACTGTAATTATATACCAACTACATTGAGATTTCCTTGAAGTAACCTTGAGATAACCTTGAGATTTTCCTCTTTCTCTATACTTCTTTTTCCGTAAGATGTATAATAATTTAAACTATAAAATTTTAGGAGATAAAAATGTATGTATGATAAATTTATACTGATCGTTGATGATGAACAAGAACTACTCACCCTTATTAAAACAATATTTGAAAGAGCAGGCTATACAAAAATAATGACCGCATCATCTGGAGAAATGGCTTTACAAATAATAAGAGAAACTCTACCTGACATGGTTATCCTTGATGTTATGTTACCTGGTATGGACGGTTTTGAGGTATTGCAAGAAATCAGAGCCCTTAGTAAACTTCCTGTTCTTATGCTGACCGCCAAAGATGCAGCCGAAGATCGTTTTTCTGGTTTTGAATTGGGCGCAGACGATTATTTAATCAAACCATTTTTGCCTAAAGAACTATTGTTACGTGTTCAAGCTATTTTAAAAAGAAGTTATCCTACAGAGAAACGAATTATAGAATTAGAAAATTCTTTCATAGATATTGATAAGGCAGAAATACATCGTGAAAATAAAATTATTCCTTTGACTGCTAAAGAATACAATATATTATTAAAACTTGTAGATAATGCCAATCACATTGTAACAATAGGAACTCTTTGCCAAACTGCTTGTGGTGAAATGTGGCAAGGGTATGAAACTACCCTCATGACACACATTCGGCATCTTCGAGAAAAAATTGAAAAAAATCCTTCTTCTCCTGTTTCACTGCTAACAGTTAAAGGGCTAGTATAACGAATATTAAATAATTGCTATATCAAACGGATGCCGCTTCCTCTTCACTGATTTCATCCATTTTATATTTCCAGTGATAAATCACA
>NZ_SLZV01000014.1 GCF_004346095.1 Faecalimonas umbilicata
GTTTGTGAAAACTAAGGAACCGCCTAGTACTGAACGGTATGCTAGGTGGTGTGAGAGGTCGGCTAATCAATTAATGATTAGCCTCCTACTCGATTGCGGTTCTATTTGTGCTTGCAGGATGCTGTGTGTCTAAAGCCGCTCAGAACATTAAGAAGAAAACTGAGAGTATTTCTTCGGTGAGATGCCGACTGCCTTTGTAAATGTCTTCAGGAAGTTACTGTAATCGTTGAACCCGCATTCTTCACATACCTCATTGACCGATTTCCCTTCAGCAAGCAATGACTTTGCGATCGTGATTCGTTTGGCAGTAATATATTTGTTGATCGTTGTCCCGGTCGCAGATTTGAAAATACGGCACAGGTAGGAAGGACTCAGATAGAAATTTTCGGAGAGTTCTTCGATTGTCAGTGGATTCTGAATGTGCTGGTTGATATAAGTCAGAATCCGGTCAACCTGTTGGTGCTGCGTCGAGCGAAAAGAAGATGTGACAGGGAGGTTGTTGTCAGAGAAAATTTTATTCAAAAATACCATTAATTCTGTGAACGTGGCTTTCTCTATAAGATCTGCGCCGAATCCGTCTGTGCTGACAAGTTTATGAATGAAGTACTGAAAGAGCTTTTGCTCCTCGGCATTCAGAGAGCGCTTGTGCAGGTTTGGATTGGAAGCATCACGAGAAGAAAAGCAGTTATCCAGATTGGTCTGCCCAGAAGAAAGCTGTTTTAAAAAGTCTGGAAAGATAGATAAAACAATCCGCTCATGGACTTTCTCGTCAATATAAGTTAAATGGTGGCTTTCATACTGATTAATGAAGAAAATATCCCCTGGTTCGATGCTGTAGAACCGGTTATCAATGAGAAACTGTTTGCCGCCGGAAATAGAAAAATAAATTTCATAGCTTTCGTGAATATGTACATCCATGGTCTTTTCATCATTGTATAAGTGGGCAACAGCAAAAGTTTTCTGATCTAAACAAGAAGCGATTGCTTCTTTACATGAACGTTGTAATTCCATATCAAACCTCCTCAAAATTTGATAAAATTATAACAGATTTTGTGAATTTTTACAATTCGTCTTTGGATGATTGTACTCTTTTAAAAAGTATTTGCTGCCTTTTTCGGAAAACACCTACCGCCGTATATTGACATTCCAGGAGCGTCAATTTATAATCAATAATTAGGGGACTAACAAATGGAGGATAATATGGAACGGGACATTGCGATTGGCAGAATAATCGGCATTTTGTCAAATCAGATCAAGAGACAATTTGACAGTTCTGCCTCAAAGACAGGTGTGACCGGAGTGCAGGGACGGGTGTTGCATTATCTTTTGGGACAGCCAAGAGAACAGGAGATTTTTCAGAAGGATCTGGAGGAAGAGTTTAATTTAAGAAGATCTTCAGCTACGGGTATCTTACAGCTTATGGAGAAGAACGGATATATCGAACGGGTTCCGGTGGAATATGATGCGAGATTGAAGAAAATAGTAGTACTTCCGAAAGGGCTGGAGGCAAGTGCGGCAGTGGATGAGGATATCCGATATGTAGAATCTAAGCTGCAAGATGGACTGACAGAGGAAGAATTGGAAATTTTTCGACGGGCAGCAAAGAAGATGCTAAGAAATCTCCAACAGTCGAGGGATGGAGAAGAAAAAGGATAATTTTATCTTGCAAGGGAAAAGAGCGGATAGCTGCAAGGCTAAAAATAGAATTGACAAGTGGAAATAACCGTGCTATTCTGTTACGGTGTAAAATAAAGTGCCGGATGGGCTATAAATTTTTTCTGTTTCTGATTTAAACAGAAAAGATTTATAGCCTTTTTGTGTACTAAAAAAGGAAAAGATAAAGGAGGAGTTGTTAAATGAAACAATCAGAAAATCAAATGGGAACGAAAGCAATTTTTCCTCTCTTGATGGGGATGTCTGTTCCGCCGATGATTTCGATGCTGATTCAATCTTTATACAATATCGTAGACAGTATTTTTGTAGCTAAGCTGGGAGAGGAGGCGCTTACAGCAGTCTCTCTCGCTTATCCGCTTCAGAATTTAGTACTTGCCGTGGCGGTAGGACTTGGTGTAGCAACGAATGCAGCGATTGCAAGAAATCTTGGAGCAAAAAAAAGTGAGGAGGCAAATGATGCGGCGGCACATGGGCTTGTGCTGACAGGTATTCATTCGATATTTTTTATTTTGCTTGGAATCTTTTTTACAAAACCATTTTTGCAGATGTTCACAGATAATCCGACGGTGCTGGAGTGGTCCTGTCAGTATTCTTATATTGTGATCTGCCTTTCGTTTGGATCGCTCTTTCATATTGAGATTGAAAAGATGTTTCAGGCGACAGGAAATATGTTTTTACCGATGATCATGCAGGGGGTGGGAGCGATTGTGAATATTATCCTTGATCCGATCATGATCTTTGGACTGTTTGGATTCCCAGCGATGGGAGTACGGGGAGCAGCGACAGCGACGATTCTTGGACAGTTTTCCGCGTGCATGTTATCCATCATCTTGTTTTGCAGACACAGTGGAGGACTTCAGATTCATATGAAGGGATTCCGCATGAAAGGAAGGATTGTCAGACAGCTGTATCTTGTAGCGGTTCCATCTACCGTGATGATGTCCCTTCCGTCTATCCTGATCGGTGTTTTAAATGGAATTTTAGGAGCTGTTTCCCAGACAGCAGTTGCGGTACTTGGAGTGTATTTTAAACTTCAGATGTTTGTCTATATGCCGGCAAATGGAATCATTCAAGGAATGCGTCCGATCATCAGTTACAATTATGGAGCAGGGGCCAAGAAGAGACTTCATGAGACAATTAAGGTCAGTGTGCTGGTGACAGCGGTCATTATGGCAGTGGGAACGATTCTGTTTATGGGATTTCCAGAGCCGGTTCTTTCTTTGTTCAGTGCCACAGAAGAAATGCAGAAGATGGGAGCACAGGCGCTTCGGATCATCGGAACTGGATTTATTGTATCTGCATTGGGAACAGTATTTGCCGGTGTGTTTGAGTCGATGGGAAAAGGAATTGCGTCTCTGATCGTATCTCTGTTACGACAGCTGGTCATCATTGTTCCATGTTCTTTGATGCTGATCAAGGTGATGGGAGTTGCGGGAGTGTGGTTGACATTTCCAGTATCAGAGGCAGTGGCAGCAGTTGTTGCCTCTATTCTTCTGTACCGTATGATGAAGAAAATTTAGCATGCATAGTTTAGGGCGGCGGATAGCACCTGTCCACAATCTTAAAGAAAGATTCAGAAAAACAAGGTGGAATTTTTCAGAAAAAAGTAGTAAAATATAGGAAAGATACAGAAAATAAAACCGATACGCACAAGAAGGGGGCGTCAGTATGAATCAGGAATTGATCAGACAGTTAAAATATGTGAAGCAATGCATCGTAAACAAAGAAATGCGTGGAAATGACTGGGAGGAACAACAGGAGGCTGTCAACAAGTTGGAAGAAGTCATTAATTATCTCAAAGATGAAGAAGGGAAAGCGGTCGAGTTCGATTCTTGATCGGCGAGACGTGGCAGCCGACTTAAAGAATGTGAATCGTATATAGAAGAAAGTAACGGCAGAGAAGGGAAGACCGATTTTGCCGGATGAAAAATCCCCCCTGGGCAGACAAGGCGATAAGCGGAAATCTGCTCAGGGATTTTTTGTTCCTGTTTTCAGTTGTGGACAGGAACAATTTTTATTTGCGGAGGAAATTGCTGAGATATTGCTATTCACTTTCTGGATATGATATAGTTGTTGTGGAAAAGGAATATACTGACCATTTTTGGAAGGACAAAACAGAAGAGAATAAGGGAGAGACATATGGCACAGAAGAAGATAACAGCATTGATTTTTGATATGGACGGACTGATCTTTGACTCAGAGCGCGTTGTGCAGCGTTCCTGGAACCGAGCAGGAGAGGTGCTCGGAATTCCCGAAATGGGAGAACATATTTATCATACGATTGGATTTAATGTGGTGAGAAGAGAACAATATTTTCGCACAGCCATCCGGGAAGATTTTCCGATGGATAGGTTTAATGAACTGACAAGAGCATTTTTTAAAGAAATCGTAGCATCTGAAGGTCTGGCGATGAAACCGGGGGTGAAAGAGCTGATTGCCTATGCAAAAGAGAATGGGTATAAGCTTGCGGTCGCCTCGTCTTCGAGAAGAGAACATGCGGTGAACTTGTTGACAGAAGCAGGAGTATACTCGTATTTTGACGGTAGTGTTTTCGGGGATATGGTAAAAAATGCGAAGCCGGATCCGGAAATTTATCGGACTGCCTGTGAAGTGATCCAGGCAGTGCCGGAGGAGACGGTAGCATTGGAGGATGCACCGGCGGGTGTGAAATCTGCATCAGGGGCAGGTCTGCGGGCGATTATGATCCCTGATCTTGTACAACCAGATGAGGAGACGATGAAGGATGTCTGGAAAAAGTACAATACACTTCTGGATGTCTTGGAGTTATTAAAAGAACAAGAGGCAGATAACAAAAGGAATATGTCCGGGGGGAAGGAATAAAAAGAGAAAAAGGAGAGGGAGATGAAAATGAGAGAAAAATCAAGAGAAAATCATAGTGGAAGTCAGGCTTTGGCAGGACATCGCAAAGCACTTTTTCTGACGATTCTGGCGCTGGCATGGCCGACACTTTTGGAACAGATGCTGCAGACACTTGTACAGTATATTGATGCGGCGATGGTCGGAAGAATCGGCGCAGAAGCCACGGCAACGGTCGGGATGAGCACGTCGGTCACATGGCTTGTGAACGGACCGTTGTTTGCAATGGGAATTGGATTTATGGCATTTATTTCAAGGGAAATGGGAGCAGAAGCATTTGATAATGTGAAGAGGGCATCTGTGCAGGCAGTGATCGTTACCGTGGTGACCGGAATCGGAGTTGGGGTATTGACACTTGCTGTCAGTCCGATTCTTCCAACGTGGATGGGAGTAGATCCGGCGATCAAAAAGGATGCGTCCCTCTATTTTGCGATCATCTGCCTTCCGATGCTCTTCCGCAGTGCGATCATTATTTTCGGAGCGCTGCTTCGGGCAGTGGGAGATACAAAGACACCAATGTATGTCAATGTTTGTATGAATCTTGTGAATATCGTCCTGAATTACCTTTTTATCTATGATACAAGAATGATCAAAATCGGTGGAGCCAGTGTGAAAATGTTTGGATTCGGATATGGGGCAGTCGGAGCCGGAATCGGAACGGCAGTCTCCTTTGTAGTTGGCGGAATCTTTATGACGATCGCACTTTATAAAAACCGATATGTATCTCCGGCGGGATGTGAAATCCGCCCGGAGAGGGAAATTATGGAACCTTGTATTCGCGTTGGATTTCCGGTTGCGATGGAACGCATGGCTACCTGTCTTGGTCATGTCGTGTTTGCATCGCTTGTGACAGGACTTGGAACAGTGGCTTTTGCGGCGCACTCGATTGCACTGACAGTAGAACAGGCGTTTTACATCCCGGGATATGGAATGCAGGCCGCAGCAGCTACTTTGGCAGGAAATGCCATTGGTGCAAAAGACCAGAAACGGCTGCACGAATTGACAAGGATGTTGATCGTGATCATTCTTGTGATTATGACTGTATCCGGAGCGCTCTTGTTTTTCATGGCACCACAGCTTTTGCAGCTGTTTACGAAGGAAAGTGATGTCATTGCACTTGGAACGGTTGTCCTTCGTATGGTTGCAGTATCAGAGCCACTATTTGGTGTATTGATTATCCTCGAGGGAATTTTCAATGGGGTAGGAGATACGGTAAAGCCGTTTTACTATGCGCTATTCAGTATGTGGTGTGTGAGAGTGTTAGGAACATTCTTCTGTGTCAAAGTATTCCATCTTGGACTGTATGCAGTGTGGGGATGCATGATCGCTAATAATGTCTGTCTGGGAAGTTTGTTTATCCTGCGATATCTGCGGGGAGGCTGGAATCCACTGAATAAAGAGAAAAGTAGAAAATAAAAATAGTAGTAGGAATCGTGATAAGTTCAGGAAGGCAATGTGGTAGTGAGGCGATCATATGAAGAAAATTGTAATAATCCCAGATTCTTTTAAGGGAACGATCAGCAGCCAGGAGGCAGGCAGAATTATTGAGGAAGAGGCAAAAAAGAGATGGCCGGATGTGGAAACAGTTCGGATGGAAATAGCGGACGGAGGGGAGGGAAGCGTGGATGCTTTCCTCTCTGTTTTAGATGGGGAGAAAAAACAAGTAAAGGTGAGGGGACCTTATGGCGAGCAGGTGGAAAGTTTTTATGGAAAAATAAAAGAAACAGCAGTCATTGAAATGGCAGCAGCGGCAGGACTTCCTCTTGCAGGGGAGCGCTTAAATGCCGGGGAAGCTACAACTTATGGGGTTGGAGAGTTGATTTTAGATGCGCTTCAGGGAGGAGTGAAGAAAATCATATTAGGACTTGGGGGAAGTGCTACAAACGAAGGGGGTGCTGGTGCGCTTGCGGCATTGGGAGTTAAATTTTTGAATGAAAGAGGAGAAGAATTTATTCCGGTTGGGAATACTTTGCATTGTATTAAAAAAATTGATCTGTCAGAGCTTGACCAACGAATAAAGGAAACGGAAATTTTGGTTATGTGTGATGTCAGTACCGTTTTGTGCGGAGCAAACGGAGCAACTGCAATATTTGGACCACAGAAGGGGGTAGAACCGGAGGACGTTTCCAGATTAGATGACGGATTGAGACATTTTGCAGAGAAAATATATGAGGTGACCGGAAAGGAAATTTTGCAATTAGAAGGAGGCGGAGCTGCTGGAGGAATGGGAGCTGGTATCGCAGCGATTCTTGGGGGAAAGCTGATGAGTGGAATTGATGTTATGCTGGATACGATCACATTTGAGGAGGTTTTGAAAGATACATCCATGGTAATTACTGGGGAGGGAAAGATTGATGGACAGAGTTCCTATGGAAAAGTAATTTCAGGGGTAGCGAAACGGGCAAAGAAATATCAGGTTCCGGTGATCGCACTTGCGGGGGCAGTCACAGAAGATGCAGATCTGTTGTATGAGATGGGAGTCAGTGCAATGTTTGGGATTAATAGAAGAGCATTGTCATTTGAGGAACTAAAAGCGACAACGAAAATAGATTTGAGAAAGACAGCAGAATCGATCTTCCGTTTGATGGATCTGTCCTCAAAAGTTTAGTTTTTTTTCACTTGACGATGAATGAAATTTGACAGATAATAGAGTTCGATTTAGAGAGAGGAACATAGCAGGACGAAACAGGCGCACTTGCGGCTGTCGGAAGAGGAAAGAAGAAAAAGTATATTGAAATAGAATAAAAGAAGAGGAGAATTTATGAAGAGTTTTTATACAAATGGAACGATTTTGACCATGGAAGATGACGTACTGTATGCAGAGGCAGTGTGTGTGGAGAATGGGCGGATCAAGGCGGTCGGAACAGCCGGGGACGTGTTGAAGCTTCGGGAGGATGCAGATGAGATGATTGATCTGAACGGTGCGGTGCTGATGCCGGGATTTATTGATGCACATTCTCATTTTGTCGGTGCAGCCAATGCGATGACGCAGTGTGATCTGTCTCTTTGCAAGGATTTCGGAGAGATCATAGAATTGATGAAAGCGTTTAAAGAAAAGAGAAATCTGCCGGGGGATGCATGGATCATCGGATGTAATTATGACCAGAACTTTCTTGCAGAAGGAAGACATCCGGATAAGACGGTGTTAGATCAGATCAGCAGTGAGAATCCAGTTCTCTTAATCCATGCATCTTCTCATATGGGTGTGACAAACAGCCGTGGACTGGAGGTTCAGGGGATTACGGAAGCGACAGAGGACTGTCCGGGTGGACGTTACGGAAGAGTCGCAGAAACGAGAGAACCGGATGGTTATATGGAAGAGAAGGCATTTCTGGCATTCCAGGAAAAGCTTCCGATGACATCGATGGAGGAGTTGATGCGACTGATCGGGGAAGCGCAGAAGATGTATGCAAGCTACGGGGTGACAACGGTACAGGATGGAATGGTTGCAAAGCCGTTGTTTCAGCTGTTAAAGTATGCATCGGGTGCAGGACTTCTGAAGCTGGATGTCGTTGGCTATGCTGATGTAATGACTGCAGCAGACTTGCCGGAGACGGAGCCGGAATATGCGGGACAGTATAAAGATCATTTTAAAATGGGCGGCTTTAAAGTGTTCCTTGATGGTTCTCCGCAGGGAAGAACAGCGTGGATGACAACACCTTACGAGGGAGACGACACATACTGTGGATATCCGATCCACAGCGATGAGAAATTAAGAGAGTATATTGCAGTCGCTTTGGATAAAAAGCAGCAGCTTCTCGCACATTGTAACGGGGATGCGGCGGCAGAACAATATATCTCACAGTTTGAGAAAGAATTAGAAGCAAGAGGAGAGAAAGACAGCAACCGTGCAGTGATGGTACATGCGCAGCTTGTCAGAAAAGATCAGCTGGGGCGAATGAAAGCAATCGGGATGATTCCGAGTTTTTTCGTGGCGCATACTTACTACTGGGGAGATATCCATATCAAAAATTTTGGAGCGCAGAGGGGAAGCCAGATTTCACCGGTAAAAGATGCGCTTGAGGATGGAATGAAGTTTACATTTCATCAGGATACACCGGTAGTTCCGCCAGATATGATGCGGACAGTTTCCTGTGCAGTGAACCGTGTGTCAAGAACCGGTCAGGTGATTGGGGAAAATCAGAGAATCCCGGTGCTTGATGCGCTGAAAGCGATCACAAGTTATGCGGCATACCAGTATCACGAGGAGCAGGAAAAAGGAACAATCGCTGTTGGAAAATATGCGGACTTTGTCGTGCTTGATAAGAATCCTCTGGAGACAGATGTGAAAGCACTTGCGGATATCCAGGTGCTTATGACATTGAAAGAAAATGAAGTAGTCTATCGCAGAGAAGAAGTGCAAAAAGAGAACGTAAGAGAAGGAGAGGCAAGTCATGAATAAGCGCAGCAAAGGGATTGCACTGGCAGTGATCACTGCAGTTATGTGGGGGATTATGGGGATTTTCGTGAGAGATCTCTCGAAATACCAGTTTTCCAATATTGAGATTTCTTTCTTTCGATGTGCTCTGGCGGGGGCGGCGTATTTTGTATTCCTTCTGATCACAAAGCCGGCAGCGCTTAAAATCAATCTGAAAGGGATTATTATTTGCATCGTGTATGGGGCAGTCGCCTACAGTATCAGCTTTGTCAGCTATAGTGTGGCAGTATCGAGAATTCCGGTTGGGGTTGCGACAGTACTGATGTTTATGAGCCCAATCTGGGTTGCAATCCTTGGAAGGTTTATGTTTGGGGAAAAACTCGAGAAAAGCAAGATTATCACGATCTTTGTCTGTCTGATTGGCGCTATACTTGTGGCAAATCTGATCGGAGGAGGAAATATCAAACTGGATGCGATCGGTATTCTTGCGGGAGTGGTCAATGGAATCGGTGTCGCGTTGCAGATCTTGCTTCCAAAGTTTTTCGCGAAAGATTATGACCGAGATACACTGCTTGTCTACGGATTTCTTGGAGCGGCAGTGGTTCTGTTGTTTGGAATGGATTTTGGTGCAGTTGCAGGACATTTTGCGGCGGCTCCGGTGACCAATCTTTTGTGGGATCTGTTTGGGATTGGAATCCTCTGTACGATGGTGGCGAATGTGGCATGTGTGAAATCTACTCAGTATGTAGAGGCGACAACAACGAGTATTTTATCTGCGCTGGAAGTTGTTGTAGGGACATTGGTTGGATTCCTTGTGTTCCATGAGCATCTGACTATTTTGCAGATGATCGGGGCGGTCATTATCGTTGTAGGTGCGATTGGATCTGAGCTGGTTCAGGGAAAGAAGAAGACGGAATTAAAAAAGTAGAGGGTTCTATAATACCATTAATTTAATTATTGACGATTGAGAAGAAACAAAACGTCCAAGAAGCTTGTGTGTTTACAAGCTTTTGGACGTTTTTTGGGTTCTAAGTACAGTATCATGGATTTTGGACAGACTCGTATTCAGTGTGTTAAAGTCTTAAAACGATATAGGCAAATGAGAATAAAAACATCTATGTGCTTGTAGTGTAATAGCAAGAGAATACCTTGACAAGTATATACTTTATCTCGTATGCTTTTAGAAAGCCCTTTCACGGGGAAATGTAATAAGGAGAGGAAATGGAATCAAGAAACATGAACATTTATGATATAGCAAAAGAAGCAGGAGTCTCAATCTCTACGGTGTCGAGAGTGCTCAATCATAAGGGTAACGTAAATCCTGCGACGAGAGAGAGAGTAGAGGAGGTACTTGAACGCAATCACTATACACCAAGTGCCATTGCACGAGGCATGGTCAGTAAGTCTATGCGTACGGTTGCAGTGCTTACGGTGGATATTCGTGTGCCGCACTATGCTCGGACGGCATACACGATTGAGCGGGAATTAAGTCACAGAGGATATGAAGTTACTCTCTGCAATACAGGTGGAGAGGCAGAGGAGACAGAGAAATATCTGCAGACGATGTTGGAGAAAAAGGTAGATGGAATCGTTCTAGTCGGATCTGTGTTTAATACGATCTGTAAGAAACCGGAAATTAAAAAGCTTCTGCGGACGGTTCCGGTTGTTTTGGCAAATGGAAAGCTGGAAATGGCTAATTCCTATTCGGTTCTTGTAGACGATAAGTATGGAATTGCACTTGCGGTAAATGAATTGCTCAAAAAAGGACACAGAGATATCTATTATGTAAAGGATATGGATACTGTCAGTGCCCGGCTCAAATGGGAAGGGTTTGTCGATACACTGCAGCATGCCGGAATTGCTGAGGCAAAGAAGAAGGTATTACATACAACATCTGATCTGGAAGGTGGAATGCGGGCAGTCAGAGAGCTGATCCAAAGCGGAAAGAAATTCTCGGCATTGGTCTGTGGAGAAGATATTACAGCGGCAGGTGCAGTGAAAGCACTTTTGCAGGAAGGTTACCGGATTCCGGAAGACGTGGCTGTGACAGGGTACAATAATTCAGAATATGCAAGGATCTGTGAGCCGACACTTACAACGATTGACAATAAACCGGAACTTGTTGCAATGTTCAGTGTACAGCTTTTGACAAGTCTGATCGAGAAGACAGATGCATATTCTTCCTGCACGATCCAGCCGGAACTTGTAGCGGGAAAGACAGTCTGAGTTCTTCAGGCCTTATAGGCTGAAGAACTCTTTGATCTGTTCTGCAATAATGTTCATTAATTTTGTCCTCGCTTCGATACTTGCCCATGCGATATGAGGAGTAATAAGAAGGCGGTTACTGTCAGAAAAGCCGCGGAGCGGATTGTCTGTGCGCATGGGCTCTTCAGACAGAACGTCTAGACCGGCAGCTCGTATTTCATCTGTTTCCAGCGCCCGTTTCAAATCTTTCTCCACGACGATCGGACCGCGACCAAGATTTAAGAAAATAGCGCTTTTCTTCATTTTTCGAAATGCCGAAAAATCGATGAGATTTTCCGTATGCTTATTTAACGGTGCATGTACGGATACAATGTCGGCAGTCTCAAGGAGCAGATCAAGGGAAACTTGATGAAAACCTTCTTGAGGAGCCGCGCCTGAAGGTGAAGAGTAAATCACGTTTGCTCCGAATGCGTTTGCAATGGAGGCAACTCTTCGACCGATATTTCCAAGACCAATGATTCCCCATGTCTTGCCTTTCAGTTCATAAAAGGTCTTCTCAAAGTGTGTGAAGATCGTATCATTTGTATAATGGTCATTTTTGACATAATCGTCATAATATCTCAAATGTTCCAGAAGATAAAACAGCATGGCAAAGGTGTGCTGTGCAACCGATTCCGTAGAGTATCCGGCAACATTCCGCCATGCAATGCCACGTTTGTCTAAATACTCTTTATCAAGATTGTTCGTGCCAGTAGCTGTTACACAGACTAATTTAAGATTTTTTGCAGTTCCAATCGAAGCCTCGTTGATCAGGATCTTATTTACAATAATCACATCGGCATCCAAAACGCGCCCGGGAACTTCCTCCGGAGTAGAAAAAGAGTATTTGACAACCTCTCCGAACTGGTCAAACTGGGAGAGGTCAAGATCATCGCCGATTGTCTTCGCATCTAAAAATACAAGTTTCATGTAGTAGTCTCCTTTCTGTTCGCTGCATGGCAGGTTGTTGCCTGTAGACAGTTTCTGCGACAGCGATAGTTTATAAAAGTTTACCATGAATGTACTAGTTATGTAAATTCTTTGTTTTTGAATATCTTTGAGAATGCCATTGGTGCGACAAATTCCTGATGTAGAACAAGATATTGTGAAAGCCCTTTCTTAAAAATGATTTAAAAACCTTTCCTAAACATAATAAATGTTAAAAATAAATCGTTATTTTGCACTAAAACAAATATAAAAAACAGACATAATGACGAAAATAGTTGTTTTTCATCACATATATTGACAAAATATGATAGATAACTATAATGAAAAATAAGGAAAGCGCTTTTACAAAGTTTCAAAAAATAATTAGTTTGTTTTGAAATTGACAATTGTAAAAGGCAAAATGTTTCAGAAAGTTGAAAGGAGATCACATAATGAGAGTTCAATATGATGTGATGGTGCAGGAATTTGCACGTGTATTAGAGAAAAAAGGATTTCGGAGAGAGGATGCAGAGAGTGCAGCAGTGATTTTTGCACAGAACAGTCTGGCTGGTGTGTTTTCTCACGGACTCAATCGCTTTCCGCGTGTCGTAAGTTATCTGGAAAAAGGAGAGATCGATCCAGATGCGCGCGCAACATGCGAGATGAGTATGGGTGCGATTGAGCGATGGGATGGACATCGTGGATTTGGTCCGCTGAATGCAAAGCGTGCAATGGACCGAGCATGTGAACTTGCAAAAGAATATGGAATCGGATGTGTTGCTCTTGGAAATAACAATCACTGGATGAGAGGAGGCACTTATGGATGGCTGGCAGCGGAGAATGGATGCATCGGAATCTGCTGGTCTAACACAATGCCGAATATGCCTGCATGGGGTGGAGCAGACAGAAAGATCGGAAATAATCCGCTGATCATGGCAGTTCCTCGCTCAAATGGAGAACATGCAATGGTAGACTGTGCCGTGTCACAATTTTCTTACGGAAAGATTGAAGATTGTCGTCTGCGCGGTGTGCAGCTTCCGGTTCCGGGTGGATATGACACAAAGGGAGAACTCACAACAGATCCGGCAGAGATTGAGAAGACATGGCGCGTACTTCCGATGGGATATTGGAAGGGAAGTGGACTTTCTATTATGTTAGATTTGATTGCGACGGTTCTGACAAATGGAAATTCAGTACAGAAAATCGGAACATTCGGAGATGAAGTCGGGCTGACACAGATTATGATCGCAGTCGATCCGACAAAATTCCAGACAGCAGAAGAGACAGATAAGATTGTGGACGAGATTCTTGCAGATATCAAATCTTCGGAGCCGGTTACCGAAGGCGGAGAAGTCTTCTATCCGGGTGAACTGGAATTGAACAGCATTCGTGACAACAAAGAACATGGAATCCCAGTTATTGAGGAAGTATGGGAATCTGTTCTGAAAATGTAAAGTGACAGATACTAGGAGGAAAAGTTATGGAATATATCATTGGTATTTTGCTGCTCATCTCATTTGTCGGACTGGCAGTCTACGCGGTTCGCGGCGGAAATTTGATGATGGGTATGCTCATTATGGGAGTCATCTGGACAGTTCTCCCACTCATTGGAAATACATTTGCAACAAATCCTGATTTTATAGCGGCTTACCCGGGAGTGACGGATATTTCTTTCGTAGATGCGATCACGAAAGTATTCCAGTCAGGACCAGAAGGATGGGGAAGCGTACTTGTAAATGTTGTGTTTGGCGCATGGTTTGGCCGTGTGCTGTTAGAAACTGGAATTGCGGATGCATTGATTCGAAAAGCCGTAGAGCTTGGTGGAGATAAACCGATCGTTATATGTGTGCTTCTGTCAACTGTGACAACAGCCATCTTCTCTACATTATTCGGAGCAGGTGCAGTAGTTGCGATCGGTGTGATCATTCTTCCGATCCTTATGAGTCTTGGAATTCCGAAAACGCTTTCCATCGGTTCGTTCATGATGAGTGTCGGTGCAGGAATGTATTTAAACCCGGTGCTTTCTGGTCAGTTCCTCGCATTCTTCCTCGGGGAGGATGGAAAACAACTGATCACATACGATGATCCTGCACGCTTAAGATGGGCGGTGATCGGCCTTGCAGTACAGCTTGTTCTAGTAATCACAATGTGTGCATTTACACTGAGAAAGAAAAAGACAGTACATGCGTGGAGTGCTTCGGCGGCGAGAAAAGCCCGTCCGGGATATGTGCCGACACCGGCTCTGATCGCTCCGATTCTTCCGGTGCTTCTGCTTGTTATTTTCAATGTGCCGATCATTCTTGGATTTATTATAGGAAGCTTCTACGCACTGATCATCTGTGGAAGATTAAAGACATTCCGCGGGGCATGCCGTGTGCTGAATAAAGATTTCTATGACGGTGTAGTAGACACTGCTCCGCTTGTAGGATTCCTTCTGATGATCCCGATGTTCAACAAAGCAGCAGAACTTTGTGTTCCGTATTTCAATGCACTGCTTGGAAATGTTATTCCGAACAACACACTAATCATCAGCATCGCATTTGCAGTACTGGCACCGCTTGGATTGTTCCGTGGACCGTTTACCTTATTTGGATGTGGGGCAGCTACGCTCGGAATTTTAAAAGGAATCGGATTTTCCACTCCATATCTGTATGCACTGATGGTCATTCCTTCAATCACGATGAATGTATCAATCTGTATGACACAGAGCTGGATCGCATGGGGTGTAAGCTATGCAAAAGTTTCTACAAGAGAACATTTGAAGAAGACATTGCCGGTTGCATGGATCATCTGCGCAATTATGCAGGCAATCACATATATCATGTTTGGTTAAGGAGAGGGTGAAAATGAGTAATAGAAAAGTACGCATGGGAATAGATGTCGGCGGAACCCATACAAAGGCAGTTGCGATCGACAATGCAACACATCAGATCATCGGAAAGTCTTCCGTGAAAACATCGCACGATGACAAAGCAGGTGTGGCAGCCGGTGTTGTTCAGGCATTTCAAAATTGTCTGAAAGAAAACCAGATCGATCCGAAAGATGTTATCTTCGTTGCCCACTCTACGACGCAGGCAACCAATGCGTTGATCGAGGGTGATGTAGCGCATGTAGGTGTAGTCGGAGTCGGGCCGAAAGGGGTAGGCGGATGGCTTGCAAAAGCACAGACAAATATGAAAGACATCAATTTAGGATCCGGAAGATTTATCCGTCTGCACAATCGCTTCATCTGTGATGAGAAACTGTCTGACCAGCTTGTGACAGATACGATCAAATCTCTCGTAGGAGAAGGGGCGCAGGTAATTGTTGCCAGTGAATCTTACGGTGTAGACGATATGGAAAATGAGACAGGGATCTGTGCGATTGCGAAAAATATGGGGCTCGAAGCGACGGCGGCAAGTGAGATCACAAAGCTTTACGGACTTACACGCCGTACACGGACAGCTGCGATCAATGCTTCTATCCTGCCGAAAATGCTGAACACTGCTAATTCTACAGAGCAGAGTGTCAGAAGCGCAGGTGTGGAAGTGCCTCTGATGATCATGAGAGGTGACGGAGGTGTTATGGAGATCAGCGAGATGAAGAAACGTCCGGTACTGACAATGCTTTCCGGACCGGCAGCCTCTGTGATGGGAAGTCTGATGTATCTGCGTGCTTCTAACGGTGTATATTTTGAAGTAGGTGGTACGACAACGAATATCGGTGTCATCAAAGACGGACGTCCGGCCATCGATTACTCCGTTGTAGGAGGACACAGAACTTATATCAGCAGTCTGGATGTGCGTGTGCTTGGTGTGGCAGGTGGAAGTATGGTACGTGCGGATAGAGGCGGTATCAAAGATGTAGGACCACGTTCGGCGCATATCGCAGGGATGGATTATGCCGTATTTACTCCGGAAGAAGAAATCGTAGATCCGAAAGTTGTCTTCTTCAGCCCGAAGGAAGGAGATCCGGATGACTATGTGGCGATTGAATTGAAGAGTGGGAAACGGATCACAATCACAAATACTTGTGCGGCAAATGTCCTTGGACTGATCAAGCCGGAATATTTCGCATATGGAAATGCCAATGCGGCAAGAAAAGCAATGCAGCCGCTTGCGGATTACATGGGAAAAACAGTGGAAGAAGTCGCAACGCAGATCCTGACAAGAGCTTACGAAAAGATTCAGCCGATCATCATGGATCTGGCAGAAAAATATCGTTTGGAAAAAGATCAGATCAGTCTTGTCGGAGTCGGCGGAGGTGCCGCATCTCTGATCGGGTTCTGTTCAGATAAAATGGGACTTCGTTACTCGATTCCGGAAAATGCGGAAGTAATTTCTTCTATTGGTGTTGCGCTCGCGATGGTACGTGATGTTGTAGAGCGTGTTGTGCCAAATCCGACACCGGAAGATATCCGCTCCATCAAGGCGGAAGCAATTGACAAGGCAGTAGAAAGTGGTGCGGCAGCTGACAGCGTGGATGTCCACATTGAAATCGATCCGCAGACATCGAAACTGACTGCAATCGCACTTGGATCTACAGAAGTGAAGACAACAGACTTACTGAAAGAATGTACGCCGGGGGAAGCATGCGAGCTTGCGGCAGAAGATTTAAAAGCATCCAAATCAGAAGTCAAAGAAGAATGTGCGACAAAGAACTTCTATGTATTTGGGATGGAACGAAAAGGAAAACATCCAGTCCGTATCCTCGATAAAAAAGGATTTATCAAAGTGCAGAGAAATGATGCAAAAGCAGTTCTCTGCAAGGCGGGAAGCTACCGTAATATCGTTTCCCAGCTCTGGGAAGAACTGGCGATCTATCAGCAGGATGCGATCTTAAGACCGGACTATTATATTTGTGCCGGCGCAAGAGTCATGGACTTTGCAGGTTCTATCGATCTGGATAAGATTATGATGCTGATGGAAGTAGAGATGCAGATGATCAATCCGGGAGAGGATGTGATCATCGTGGGAGCAAAGAACAGTTTGTAAAAGAGAAAGGAGTGCCTTTTATATGGAAGGAAGCAGAAAAAAAGAAAAGTGGAATCGTTTGGTAGATGCATTTTCCCTAAAAGGCACTTCTTATGTGGTTCCGCAGTATCCTCAGGTGGAGCCGGAGCAGATGGCAGAGGAATTGTCAGAGATATCGGAAACGGTCTGGGGAATGTATGCCTTTGGACGGGAACCGCTGGAAGGGAAATTTACAAGAGAGCAGAAATATCGTTATATCGCAAAAGCTAATGCCTGCGGAAGAGAATGGGCAGATCGAGTTGCCAAAGAGTATGGGACAAACGATCCGAAACTTCTGGCAGAACGTATGGGAATGAAAGTTTTAAAGAAAAAGACTCCGACAGGAGGGGGAATCGTGTTGTTTGCACAGTTTGTCCAGCCGGATGAAATCACAATCTTTACAGACTGTATCGCAAAGGCACAGCATATCTACAAAGTGTGCGGCTGTCCGCTCTTAGAGGCAGAAAAACTGACCTCGGTACTGCTTTCCCATGAGCTCTTTCATGCGGTAGAAGAGCGGCATGAAAAAGAAATCTATACCCGCACAGAGAAGGTAGAGCTGTGGCGCCGTCCGTTTTCCAACCGTTCGTCGATCGTCTGCTTGTCTGAGATTGCGGCAATGGCATTTGCGGCACAGATGACAGGGATCGAGGTATCGCCTTATATGCTCGATGTTCTGCTTGTGTATGCTTATGATCAAAATGCTGCGTGGGGGCTGTACGAGGAAGTGTGTAGTCTGCGGGCAGAAGAGCAGAAACTGCAGGAAAAAAGAGAAAACAAGAATATTTGTCTGGACTGAGAGCCGGACAGACAGGGGGCAAATCATGCTGACAACAACAATGAAATACGCTGAAAAATATAATTATCTTGATGAGAAATTTCAGAAGGCATTCCGCTTTCTGCGGGAGACGGATCTTCTGGCACTGCCTGTCGGGAACGTTCTGATCGACGGGGAAGAGATCTATGCAAACGTGCAGAGCTATACGACAATGACACCGGAAGACTGTCTGTTTGAAGCACATCGCAAATATTTCGATATTCAATATGTCGCAGAGGGGGAGGAAGTCTTCGGTTATGAGCCTTTGGATAGTCTGACTCCTGCGATGGAATATGACGAAGAGAGAGATCTGATTTTCTATGAAGAGCCGGATCAGAGCAGCTCCATCGTCTTAAAAGCAGGAGATTTTGCGATCGTGCCTCCGGAGGATGGTCATGCACCACGGAGAATGACAAAAAACGGAGCATGCCAGGTGAAGAAAATTGTAGTTAAAGTAAAAGTATAAGTAATGTCATGAAAGAAAAAGTCTTATGCCAGTTGTGGTGTAGGGCTTTTTTTCATGGGAATCACTATGGGATTCTATGTGACAAGAAACATGTGTTGCGTGAAAAAAATCAGCAGACTTTGTAGAAAAATGGGGAGGAGTATGATAAAATGAAACCATATTTTTATGAGGAGGGATTACTATGAAATATTGTCAGCAATGCGGTGCACAATTGGAAGAGGAAATGAAGTTCTGTGTATATTGCGGTGCGAGTGCAGAAGATAGTGCGAATGCACAGCAGGAGCAGAATCCATGGAACAACTACAACAGCAGTCATCAGTCTCAGGAAACGTATGGCCAAAATCGGTCTGGACAGAACGGGCAAAATATGAACTGCCAGAATAATGGCTTTCAGAATAATAATGCCGCAGGTTATGGTCAGATGCCGGGACCTTACGGAGGAGGCAGTTATGGGATTGAGAGAAGAAGTATTCCGCTAAGTGTCATTTTGACGATTGTCACATGTGGACTTTATGGATTATACTGGATCATTAAATTAAATGATGAGATCAATCAGCTTGCCGGAGAGCCGAATGCAACTTCCAGCGGAATGGTAATCTTACTTTCTATCGTCACATGTGGAATCTATGAGTTTTACTGGCTGTATAAGATGGGAGAGCGCGGCGATAAGATCAAAGGAGTGAATTCAAGTTCCGGTATTCTCTATATTGTCATTGCTATTTTAGGACTGAGCATTGTTGACTTGTGCCTGATCCAGGATACGGTCAATAAGAAGGTGGGAAATTAGGAACGGTTTAGGAAAAGAGCAAGATGAAGAAAAAAGCAGGGACAATATGGACCGTGCTGGCAGTCGGAGTGATCTATTTTTGTTGGCTGAAGGTGACAGGGATCGGGATTCCGTGCATATTTCGTAAGATCACAGGGTGGTATTGTCCGGGATGTGGGATAACCACTCTGATTTTATGTATTTCTGAGCAGGATTTTGTGGGGGCTTTTCGGGCAAATCCATTTTTGTTTGTGACAAGTCCGTTTCTTCTGGGAGAACTTGCTGCAGAGTGGATCCGGGTAAAAAGAGGGAAAAAGATGCCAGGATGGAATGAAAAGCTGTTAGTTGTATATACGATTTTTTTGTGTGCATTTGGAATTTGGAGAAATGTAGCATAGATTCGGTGTTGTGGTGGCAGAGAAAGAGGATTGACGGAAGCTTTTGAAAATGTTAAGATGAAGCAGTTTCAAAAGGAGGAAAAAAGATGAAAGATAAAAAGAATAAAAAAATATGGATTGCCCTTGCAGTCTTTGTAGTTGTGATCGCTTTACTTGCAGGAGCTTACATGATGTTCCGGCCGCAGGCACAAGAAGGAAGCAAGTCGGTGACGATCACAGTTGTAAATAAAGATGGAGAAAAGAAAGAGTATCAGATCAAGACAGATGCAGAATATCTTCAGCAGGCGATGGATGACGCAAAAGAAGAAGGGCTTACTTATTCAGGGGAAGACAGTGAGTATGGTCTTATGGTAGATACGGTAAACGGTGAGGAAGCCGTTTTTGAGAAAGACGGTGCCTACTGGGGCTTTTCTGTCAACGGTGAATACTGCAATTACGGGATTTCAGAGCAACCGGTAGCGGACGGAGATGCATTTGAGATTGCATATACAGTAGGAGAGTAGCAATGAAAACAAGAGAGCTTGTTGGAAACGCATTTCTTGCGGCGATTCTGGTCATAGTCCAGGTCGCCTTTTCTTTCCTGCCGAATATCGAATTTGTATCACTTCTGATCATTCTTTATACACTTGTATTTGAAAAACGTACAGTAGTGATCATCTATCTATTTGCGCTTCTGGAGGGAATCCTCTATGGCTTCGGGGTGTGGTGGATCATGTATCTGTATGTGTGGACGATTTTATATCTTCTTGTGCGGATATTCAGAAAGAACAACAGCCTGCTTCTGTGGGCGGTTCTGAGTGGATTTTTCGGACTGGCGTTCGGCATGCTGTGTGCGGTTCCGTATGCAGTGACAGGAGGAATTGGAGCCGGAATTGCATGGTGGATCAGCGGGATTCCGTTTGACATTCTGCATGGAATCGGCAATTTTATCACAGTTCTTATTTTTTTTAGACCACTTCAGTATATCCTGCGGAAAATCAAGTAAAAAAACTTGACAAATCCGCAGGGTGCATGGTAAGCTATACTGGCGAATGGAAGTAGGTCTTTTTTTTATGCCTAAATTTGGGTAGTCTCGCAAACTACCATGTAACACAGAATTCAATTTAAAAAAAGCGAGGTGGAAGTTGTGCGCACAAGAATCACATTGGAATGTACAGAATGTAAACAACGTAATTACAACATGACAAAGGATAAGAAATCTCATCCGGAACGCATGGAAACAAAAAAATACTGTAAGTTCTGCAAATCACACACATTACACAAAGAAACGAAATAGTCGTTGAAAGGAAGTGAATGTTATGGGCGAAAAAACTAAGGATAAGAAAAAATCCGAGAAAAAAGCTCAGAAGACAAGCTGGTTTCAAGGCATGAAATCTGAGTTTAAGAAAGTTATTTGGCCAGACAAGAAAACACTTGCGAAACAAACGGCAGCAGTCGTTTCAGTGTCCGTTTTTTTAGGGGCATTGATTTCAGTTATCGATGTTATCGTAAAATACGGTATTGATTTATTGGTGAAATAGGAACGGATATGTGAACTGTTAGCAATAATGAAAGGTGATTTTATGTCAGAGGCAAAATGGTATGTAGTTCATACCTATTCCGGGTATGAAAACAAGGTGAAAGCCAACATTGATAAGACAATCGAAAACAGACATCTGGAGGACCAGATTCTTGAAGTCCGTGTTCCGATGCAGGAAGTGATCGAGCTGAAGAACGGTGCCGAGAAAGCGGTTCAGAAGAAGATGTTCCCTGGATATGTTATGATTCACATGATTATGAATGATGACACATGGTATGTCGTAAGAAATACACGAGGCGTGACAGGATTTGTAGGACCGGGATCTAAGCCGGTTCCGCTCACAGAAGAGGAAATGCTGCCGCTCGGAATCCAGAGTGAAAGCATTGTCGTTGATTTTGAGGAAGGCGATACAATCACTGTTGTTGCCGGAGCATGGGAAGGAACAGTCGGAGCAGTTCAGACAGTAAACCCAGCAAAACAGAGTTTGACAATCAATGTTGAATTGTTTGGTCGTGAAACACCAGTCGAATTAAGTTTCACAGAAGTTAAAAAGATGTAACAATAAGATATGGTCTTTGGAACGGAACAAAGACTATCACTTAACAAATCGAGTGGGAGGGAAATCCCCGCGAATACCACAAGGAGGTACTGAAAAATGGCAAAAAAAGTTCAAGGTTATATTAAATTACAGATTCCAGCAGGAAAGGCAACACCAGCACCACCGGTTGGTCCAGCTCTTGGTCAGCACGGTGTAAACATCGTTGAATTTACAAAACAGTTCAACGCAAGAACAGCAGATCAGGGAGACCTTATCATTCCTGTTGTGATCACAGTTTACAATGACAGAAGCTTCAGCTTCGTAACAAAGACACCACCGGCAGCAGTATTGATCAAAAAAGCATGTAACATCAAATCTGGTTCAGGTGTACCGAACAAGAACAAAGTTGCTACAATTACTCAGGAACAGTTAAGACAGATCGCTGAGACAAAAATGCCAGACTTAAACGCTGCAACAATCGAAGCTGCTATGAGCATGGTAGCTGGAACTTGCAGAAGTATGGGTGTTAAAGTAGAAGAATAAGAAGATTGTAAACAGTTAATGTGGGAGGGCTAGCTCCCGATACTACCACTAGGAGGTTATTTAATATGAAAAGAGGAAAAAAATATATTGAGGCTGCTAAGTTGATCGAGAGAGGAAATCTCTACGACAAAGAAGAAGCAGTAGCATTAGTGAAAAAATCTGCAGTAGCAAAATTCGATGAGACAATCGAAGCACACATCAGAACTGGATGTGACGGACGTCACGCTGACCAGCAGATCCGTGGTGCGGTTGTATTACCACACGGAACAGGTAAAAAAGTTCGTATCTTAGTATTTGCAAAAGACGCAAAAGCAGAAGAAGCAAAAGCAGCTGGAGCAGATTACGTTGGAGCAGAGGATTTAATCCCAAGAATCCAGAACGAAGGATGGTTTGATTTTGATGTTGTAGTTGCTACACCAGACATGATGGGTGTTGTAGGACGTTTAGGACGTGTACTTGGACCAAAAGGTTTAATGCCAAACCCGAAGGCTGGTACAGTAACAATGGACGTTACAAAAGCAATCGCAGATATCAAAGCCGGTAAAATCGAGTACAGATTAGATAAAACAAACATTATCCATGTGCCATTAGGAAAAGCTTCTTTCACAGAAGAACAATTAGCGGACAACTTCCAGACGCTTATTGATGCAATCAACAAAGCAAAACCAGCAGCAGTTAAGGGACAGTACTTAAAGAGCGTGACTCTTACTTCTACAATGGGACCTGGTGTAAAAGTAAACCCAGCAAAATTAGTTTAATTTGTTATTGACATCAAATATATAAAGATGCTATAATAGCAGAGCAATAACTGCCGAAGACAGTAGGTGCCGTAAGGCATAAGGAGAAAACGCCTACCGAGGAGATGTAAATTCTAAATATGAATTTTCTAGCCTCTCTGTCTTTTGACAGAGAGGTTTTTATATCGGCGGTATAAATCTATAAGGAGGTATACCATTCATGGCAAAAGTTGAGTTAAAACAACCGATCGTACAGGCTATCGCGGAAGACATCCAGGGTGCTCAGTCAGCAGTTTTAGTTGATTATCGTGGATTAACAGTAGCAGAAGATACTGAGTTACGTAAACAGTTAAGAGAAGCTGGTGTAATCTACAAAGTCTGCAAGAACACAATGATGAGAAGAGCATTCGAGGGAACAGAGTTCGCTGAACTTGATTCTTACTTAGAAGGACCAAGCGCGATCGCAATTTCTAAAGACGATGCAACAGCTCCGGCAAGAATTCTTTGCAAATTTGCAAAAGACGCAAAAGCATTAGAATTAAAAGCTGGTGTAGTAGAAGGAACTGTTTATGACAGCGCAGCTTTAAACGAGTTAGCGAAGATTCCTTCAAGAGACGAATTACTTTCCAAATTCCTTGGAAGCATTCAGTCACCAATTACAAACTTTGCTCGTGTTATTAAACAAATCGCTGAAAAAGATGGCGAAGTTGTAGAAGCGGCAGCAGAGGAAGCAGCTGAAGTAACAGCTGAATAATCTATAAAAATCAAAAAACGAAAATAAAGCAAATTTTATGGAGGTAAGTAAAATGGCAAAATTAACAACAGCTGAAATGATCGAAGCGATCAAAGAATTATCAGTATTAGAATTAAACGAATTAGTAAAAGCATGTGAAGAAGAATTTGGTGTATCTGCAGCAGCAGGTGTTGTAGTTGCAGCAGCAGCTGGAGACGGAGCTGGAGCAGCAGAAGAGAAAGATGAGTTCGACGTAGAATTAGTTTCTGCTGGAGCATCTAAAGTTAAAGTAATCAAAGTTGTTCGTGAAATCACAGGACTTGGATTAAAAGAAGCTAAAGAAGTAGTAGACGGAGCTCCTAAGGTAGTTAAAGAAGGCGTTTCTAAAGCAGAAGCTGAAGAAATCAAAGCTAAATTAGAAGCAGAAGGTGCTGAAGTTAACTTAAAATAATTGTATTGTGAAAACACTACAATAAAATAAGATGAGGCTGTCATCCTTGCAGAAAATGCAGGGTGGCAGCCTTATTTGCATATGGGGAAAAGTGCTTTAAACTTTAAAAAAAGTATCTTGTTGAGTCATAAAATGAGGTGCTATAATGAGAAAAGAGCAGGCGAAAACAGATGAAAGATGCTGAAAGAGAGGTGGGGAAACGATATGTTTACACAAAAATTTATGCAAGAGATAGAGCGTAGCTTTGAAGCGCAGCTGAACCGTCTTGGAGAGAGGAGAACAGAGGTGGAGACTGCCCTTTCCAAATGCAGTGACGATGAGGCGGAGGCGCTGAAATGTCTTTATGCTTCGATGCCGGTCAGTGATGCGGCAGATTATGAGGCGGAATTGTTTTTATCTTATGCAAAGCATGGAGTGTTTTTATGGGAGGCAGGTCCATTTGCGGGAACGATTCCGGAGGAGATTTTTGCGGGCTACATACTCCACCATCGAGTAAATAATGAAGATCTGACACCGTGTCGGCCATTTTTCTATGAAAAGTTGCATAAGAGGATTGAGGGGCTTTCGATGGCGAAGGCGATTTTGGAGATCAATTACTGGTGTGCCGAGGAGGCGACGTATCGCACGACAGATGACAGAACTGCAAGTGCAGAGTGCGTGTACCGTTCCGCATATGGCAGATGTGGGGAGGAGTCCACCTTTGCAGTATCTGTGTTCCGAAGTGTCGGGATTCCGGCAAGGCAGGTGTATGTTCCGCTTTGGTCTCACTGTGATGATAATCATGCGTGGGTGGAAGTCTGGAGCGATGGCATGTGGAAGTTTCTGGGAGCGTGTGAGCCGGAGGAAGTTCTGAATAAGGGGTGGTTCACGAATGCATCCTCCCGGGCAATGATGGTACATTCCCGCTGGCTGCTCCCGGTCAGACCGAAGGAAGAGCTGGTCGGACGAACAGGTATGGCTCTTGTGGCTAATCAGTTGAAAACGTATGCAAAAACGACCAATGTGGAAGTGACGGTGCTCAATGCTGATGATACTCCGGCTTCGGGAGCAGAGATCCGCTTTGAAGTGTTGAACTATGCAGAGTTTGGAGAAATTGCCTGTGCCCGTACAGATGCAAAGGGAAAGAAAGTGTTGGAGACTGGATTTGGCACTTTGCAGGTGACTGCATACAAGGATGGAGCCTATGCGGAACAACTCGTAGATGTGGCAAAGCAGCACAGCTGTATACTGAGACTGGGGCAGACAGACTGTCAGCTAGATGTATGGACGGAGATGATCGTGACCGCTCCGAAAGATTCTCCGGTCAATCGTTGCGTGCAGTCGGAAGAAGAAATTTTGTTTGGAAGAGAAAAAAGCAGAAAAGCGACCAAAAAACGCATGGCAAAGGAAGCGGCTTTTTATGATGAAGAGGTGGCGGTAAAGGCAGCCGAATGTATGCCGGAACGGTTTCGGGCGCGTGCAGTGGAGATTATGAAGTTTGCGTGTGGAAATCAGAGGGAGATTGCAAAATTTCTTGAAAAGGAGATGGAACCTGCACTCAAGATGGAGCTGTTAAATAGTCTTCGGGAAAAAGATTATCTGGATATTACCGCAGATAGTTTAGAAGAACATTGCAGGCAGGCGGCAGTCTTTGCGGGAAAATGGGACAAAGAGTTATTTGTACCGTATATCTTATGTCCGCGCGTGGATAATGAGATGATTCGTCCATTCCGAAGGTTTCTGCTGTCATGGCTCTCGGAGGAAGAGAGGCAGAAGATGGCGGAGGAGCCAAAGTATGTGTGGGAATTTGTCTGTGCACATCTGAAGTCCGATGAGCAGTTAGAGTATGGAAATCTGATCACTTCTGCACAGGGCGCACTCACCACCGGATATGGAAGTGCACTGACCAAACGGGTAGTAAGTGTGCAGATATTAAGAACACTTGGAATCCCTGCCCGTCTGAATCCATCTGATCGGATACTGGAAGTGTGGAAAGATGGTGCATTTGTGGCATTGGAAGAGTATGAAGGACAGTCGGAAGTGCGGACAGCAGGGATTGTTGTCGAGCAGCAGGAAGGAAAGACATGGACATACTATCAGAACTGGACGATCGCGAAATTTGATGGAACGAAATATCAGACATTGCGGCTGAGTGATGAGAACGGGCTTCCGGTCTATGGGGAGATCCCTCTGTTCCCGGGACAGTATAAGATTCTCACAGCGAACCGTTTGCCAAATGGAAATGTGTTTGCCAAACAGTTTGTGTTTGTATTGAAAGAAGGGGAAAAACGGCATATTGTTCTCGAACAGAAGGAGGCAGATGTCAAAGACATGCTGGAAGAGAATGCGATCACAGACTTTACAGTGCAGAAAGAAGACGGAACGCCATGTTATCTTTCGGAACTGGTAAAAGAAAAGAAAGGGCTCTTCCTCTGGCTGGAAGAAGGAAAAGAGCCGACCGAGCATATTTTAAATGAGATTCGACAGAGGAGTGAGGCATATAATCAACTGCCTGCGAATCTGTATTTTGTAGTTCGGGATATGGAAGTAAAAAAGGATCCGACGCTTGCAAAGACACTCGCAGAGCTGGAGCATGCCCAGTTCTTTGTTGATGATTTTGGAGCAGATATGGATGTGCTGGCAAGAAGGATGTATCTGGAGCCCGGTAAACTGCCATTGATCGTCATTGTTGATCAGGAAATGAGAGGAATCTATAGTGTTGCAGGGTATAATGTGGGAAGCGCAGATATGATTCTGAAAATTTTAAATAGGTAAGGATAGATAGAAAAAGGAAATGTGACTTGTGGATTTCCATATGTGGGAAGTTCAATCGGTTGAAAAAAGCAGGAGTTGTCTCAAAGTGACAAACCCTGCTTTTTTACAACAGAAGATTTTTATTCCCGGACAAGTGAAGCTCGGTTCGGTTGAGGATTGCGTTTCACAAGTTTTTTGCCGGAAGAGAATGCGATCAGCAAGCCGAGACCCATGAGCAAAAGGGCAAAGAATAATTGTAATCCATCTGTTAAGAAGGCAAATCCTCCGGTTACGAATAATTTCTTACAGATGGCGTACACGCTCATTCCTAAGGATGTCATGGTCACAACTAACATCATTGTCATTGGTGCGTATAACATGAATCCCTTTCTGCCTGTTACTTTTAAGAACACAGATAAAGAAATCAATACCATAGCGGCTAATAATTGATTTGCAGAACCAAACAGTGGCCAGATGTTATTATATCCACCTAAGCTTAACAGATATCCGCCGGCCAGTGTGATGATTGTTGCAAAGTATTTGTTTGTCAGAACTTTTACAGCCGGTGAAACGGCTTTGCCTTCTTCGATTTCAAATAATTCCTGAAAAGAGAGTCTTCCGATACGTGCAACAGCATCTAAGGAAGTTAAAGCCAAAGCAGAAACGAACATAGTCATGATGCATAATCCCCATTCTTGAGGCATTCCAAGCTTACTGATCAATCCCGTTACTCCTACGGAGAATTTCGTAAAAGGAGTAGCGGTGTCTGCCAATGCCATAGCGGCCAGATCATTATTTAATACACCGGTGTCTGCTAAATTTGTCAAAGAGCCTACAATTACAATTACTAATACAGCTAACAGAGATTCCAAAAGCATACTGCCGTAGCCCACTTGCAGCATGTCTTTTTCATTTCGAATCTGTTTGCTGCTCGTCTCGCTTGATACTAAAGAATGGAATCCGCTTACTGCACCGCAGGCAATGGTGACAAACAGTGTCGGGAATAAATAGCTTCCACTCTCAGAGACAAAACCGGTGAAGACCGGTGTTGAGATCGTAGGATTTGAAATCACAACTCCGATGACAGCTGCAATGATCATTCCTACAAATAAGAAGGTAGTCAAATAGTCACGCGGCTGTTTTAAGAGCCACATAGGAGTGACACTTGCGAAGAAAATATAAACAAACACTAAATATAACCAGCTTTGTTTTTGGAGATAAACAGGAAAAGCAATTCCTGTTGCAAGCATAGCGACAATTAGTATGATTCCTAAAATGGCTTGTTTCCAGCCATCGATTTTCGTTTTGCGTAAAAATAATCCAAATGCAATCGCCACAAAAACATAGAGAATAGAAATAGAAGCAGCCGCAGCATTTGGTTGCAATTTGGAGCCGTCAGCGCTAAAACCATGAAAAGTTCCTGCAACCATATCTGCAAAAGCTGCAATGACTAATAATGTAAATAACCAGCAGAATAAGAAAAATAACTTTCTTCCGGTTTTTCCGATATACACTTCAATAATCTGACCGATGGATTTTCCGTCTGATTTTACAGAAGTATAAAGAGAGGCAAAATCCTGAACGGCTCCAAAGAAAATACCTCCGACTATAATCCATAAGAATGCAGGCAGCCAGCCAAACATCATTGCCATTACAGGACCGGTGACAGGTCCGGCGCCGGCGATAGAAGAAAACTGATGGGCAAAGACCTCCCATTTATTGCTAGGGACATAGTCAACCCCATCCTCTTTTTTTACTGCGGGTGTTTTTGCAGTTACATCAATTCCCCATTCTTTTACTAAGTAGCGACCATACAGCAGATAAGCTCCGATTAATACAATGACCGTAATTCCTAATAATAATAATCCATTCATACAGTTCCTCCTTTACATTTTCCTTTTTGATAACAGCATGAATATAAAAATAAAAAACTTCGTCTAGACTCCCAAGGGAAGGAAACGAAGACGAAATCACAGATTTGTTTTGTAGTACTACTTAGATTGCATAAAAATGCAGTTTAACTTTTGCTTATTTCTTATTTTGTCCCAGTACTGAAAGCTTTTTGTGAAGAAAAAGCAAAAAGAGTTATCTTGATATTGCATTTGTATTCATGTGTTGTGTATATATTACAGTAAAAGCACTAAGGTGTCAATTATTTTTAAAAATAAAATAAAATTAAACTACATATCAATGTTAAAGATGAAAAAGTCAAACAGTTATTGACAAAAAAGATGAAAAAGGTGTAATCTGATAACTAAATAATTTTAGGAGGAGTTACAATGGAAGTGAAATTTATACCTACAGAACAATTAAAAGAAAAGCCGGATGAGAATGCTTTAGGTTTTGGAAACTATTTTACAGATTACATGTTTACTATGGACTGGACGAAAGAAAAAGGATGGCACAATGCAGTAATTGAGCCTTATGGATCAATTCAATTAGATCCGGCTTCCATGGTTTTGCATTATGCACAGGAAACTTTTGAAGGTTTAAAAGCATATAAGACAAAAGAAGGAAAGGTTCTTTTATTCCGCCCAGACATGAATGCAAAAAGATTTGCAAATTCTAATCGTCGTCTTTGTATGGAAGTATTGCCGGAAGAAATGTTTGTGGATGCAATTGCTACTTTGGTTTCCCGTGAAAAAGAGTGGATTCCAACGATAGAAGGAACCTCTTTGTACATTCGTCCATTCATGTTTGCAACGGAAAGCGCAGTGGGAGTACATCCGAGCAATGCGTATAAATTTATGATTGTTCTTTCTCCTGTTGGAGCATATTATCCGGAGGGAGTAAATCCGGTTAAAATCTATGTAGAAGATGAATATGTGCGAGCTACGAAAGGCGGTACAGGATTTGCGAAGTGTGGAGGGAATTATGCCGCAAGTATCGCGGCTCAGGTGAAAGCGGAAAAGTTAGGTTATACGCAAGTGCTGTGGCTGGACGGGGTAGAAAGAAAATATGTAGAAGAAGTAGGGACGATGAATGCAATGTTTATCATTGACCGAAAAATCATCACTGCACCGTGTGATGGAACTGTTTTGCCGGGAGTAACCCGTGACTCTGTAATTCAATTATTAAAATCGTGGGGCTATGTAGTAGAAGAACGTCCGTTAGCGATTGATGAATTAATGGAAGCAGGAAGAAATAAGACTTTACAGGAAGCCTTTGGAACCGGTACAGCGGCGGTAATCTCTCCGATTGGCGAATTGAGTTATAAAGGGGAAAGCATCATCATCAATGATTTTCAAACAGGAGAAATCACACAGAGATTATATGATACATTGACTGGTATCCAGTGGGGAAAACTCGAAGATTCCTTCCACTGGACGTATGAAGTGAATTAGATTTAGTTCGTATTGATTTTGTAATAAATGTATTTTAGAGTGGAATATTAAAGTGGCTTGCCTGCGCGTTTTGCGATCAATTCTCCGGCAATGCTGATTGCGATTTCGGCAGGGGTTTCGGCATTGATGGACAGACCGATCGGGGACTTGCAGCGATCGATCTCTTCCTCGGTGAATCCATCTGCCAAAAGTTTTTCGCGGAGTGTCTCGCGTTTTCGTCGGCTTCCCATGACGCCGATGTAGGAGACGGGGGTCTGCATCACTTGTTTTTGGACAATGTAGTCACAGAGATGTCCGCGTGTCATAATGCAGACATAGTCTTCCGGATGAAAATCAATCAGCTCTGACAGCTGTTCAAAGTTTCCGGTGATGCAGCGGCAGGCAGAAGGGAATAGCTCTGGGTTGGCAAATTCTTTTCGGTCATCGAAGACGACACAGCGAAAATCCAAATGTGTCAGTACCGGAACAAGTTCCTGCGCCACATGACCGCCTCCGAAGACATAGACAGTCCCGGATTTGACAAGTGGCTCGATATAATAATGTCGGCCGTCAATACTGTATTCGGACGGCTCTTCTGGAAATGCATATCCAGAATCTGCTAAATTGTGCAGTGAGGCGTCTGTGGCATCGGTCATATACTGGAAGGTCCAGTTGGATTCTTCCGTCAGATCGAGGAGGAGCCAGAGTTGTTTTGCCCGATCCCAGTTGGCGAGCAGTGAATGGCACTGATCTAGAAAGACGGTATTCTCATGGGAGACATACTGAAAATAGGCAGTGACCTGACCGCCGCATACCATTCCGAGATCGGCAGCATCATTTGGTCTTAAGACAAAGCTTTTTAAAAAAGAAGTCTGCTGCCGGATTCCAAGAATCGCTTGTTTCGTTGCTTCGTATTCAATGGAGCCGCCGCCGATCGTTCCGTGGGACATTCCGTCAGCGAGGACGATCATGCGGGAGCCGGCGCCGCGGGGGGCAGAGCCGGAGCTTTTTGTCACAGTCACGATCATACAATCATTTCCCGATTTTCCGTTTTCTAAAAGGATTTCAAAAAGTTCTTTCATAGTTTTCATAAGCTTCTCCAATCTAAGTTATTAAGAGGGAATCTTCTTCTCCAATCTAAATTTTTAAGATGTAATCTTTCTCTCGAATCTCGGCTTTTAAGATTTAATCTTTTTCTCCGATTTAAGTTTTTAAGAGTTGATCTTTTTTTCGATAAAAATTTCTTGAAACAGCTCTGAGGCGTAGGCGGAAAGCTGTTCTTCTGCGTGTAGATAATTCTGTAAAAATGTTTTTCCTTCTTTCGTGAGAGAGGAAGAACCGCCTCTGTCCCCGCCTGTTTTTGTGTGCAGCAGGGAAAAGCCGAGATGATTTTCGACGGACTTGATCGTCTTCCAGCCTTTGCTGTAAGAAATCTGCATATGTCGGCATGCAGTCTGCATGGAGCCGGTATGCTCGATCAGCATCAGGAACCGGGCGGTCTCGGATGTGAAAAATGGGGTTTCTCGGCAAAGCTGAAATTCTCCGACGGCATAGATTGGAAGTGTCTCGTTTTTATTGAATCGTTCAGTATCGGAATCTACAGTGTCTGCGGATAAAATGATACCGGAATCGCTGACGGAAACTTCTGCTGTGCGGGCGGCGACGGACGGCTGACGCAGCGCACCGCGCAGTCCGTTTTCCCCGGTGTATGTCAGTATTTCTGAAAATAATTCTTTCCGGAGCAGGATCGGGTGTCCCCGGTGACCTTCAAAGACTGGGCGGACACAGGGGGCATCCTCAGACAGCATGATCTCCAAAGTCTGTGACAGAAGGATCGGATATTTGGCAGGGAGGATAAATATGCTGTCGCAGAGATCCTCCATGTAGTCAAGCCCGGTACAGATTTGGTCAAACATGGAGAGTGTTTCATACTGAGGACTGTACAGACAGATTGTCTGCAGCCCGGATATTTCTTTTTCCACCTGGTCGGCTTCTTCTCCGGTGATCACGGTGATTGGGGAAATTCCTGCCCGTTTTAGAGCCAGGATCACGCGGCGGATGACAGAGACGTGATCCAGTTCCAAAAGTGGAAGGAAAGTGCTGTCCTGCTTCCCTCTCTTTGCCGCTAAAATAATCGCACCTGTTTTCATAAAGTTTCAAAAACTCCTTGTAATTTCTAAGAAAATTATATATGATGTATTTCGATATGTAAATAAAAACATAACGAACGGAGTGAGAAAATTGAAATTATGTAAAACAGAAGAGGCAGTCGGACAGATTTTGTGCCATGATATCACACAGATCATTCCGGGTGTCGTAAAAGATGCCGTGTTCCGAAAGGGGCATGTGATCAAAGAGGAAGATATCCCCGTACTGTTAAGTGTCGGAAAAGAACATATTTATGTGTGGGAAAATGATGACACGATGCTTCATGAAAATGAGGCGGCGGAGGTTTTATACGAGATTTGCAGAGGGGAAGCGATGCACGGCTCAGAGGTAAAAGAAGGGAAGATTGAACTGATTGCAGACTGTGACGGCGTGCTGAAGATTGACAGAGAGAAGCTTCTTGCAGTCAACAGTCTTGGGCAGATGATGATTGCTGCAAGACATGGAGATTTTCCGGTTAAGGCCGGGGAGAAGATTGCGGGGACAAGGATCATTCCGCTTGTGATCGAGAAGGAAAAGATGGAGCGGGCAAAACAAGTGACAGAAGGCGGACCGATTTTTTCCATTCTTCCGTATGTGCAGAAGAAGATCGGGCTTGTGACGACTGGAAGTGAAGTCTACAAGAGGAGGATCCAGGATAAATTTTCGCCGGTGATCAAGGAGAAGCTGGCAGAATATGGCATGGAGGTCGCAATGCATGAAATCTGCAGCGATGACCATGAACAGATCACAGCTGTGATCCGGGCGATGCTGGATGCCGGGATGGATATGGTCATCTGTACTGGGGGGATGAGCGTCGATCCGGATGACCGCACGCCGCTTGCGATTAAAAACACAGGCGCAGAGATCGTCACTTACGGAGCGCCGGTGCTGCCGGGAGCGATGTTTCTTCTCGCCTACTATGAGGGAGAAAGACCGGTTGTCGGATTGCCGGGCTGCGTGATGTATGCGAAACGGACCATCTTTGATCTGGTGCTTCCGAGGCTTCTGGCAGGAGAGAAGATCAAGGCAGAAGAATTTTACGCACTTGGAGAAGGCGGGCTCTGTCTGTCCTGCCCGGTCTGTACATTTCCAAACTGCGGATTCGGAAAAGGAGGATATTAATGAGCGGATTTACACATTTTGATGCGAGTGGCCATGCTGTGATGGTTGATGTCAGCGAGAAGCAGGAAACACAGCGCGAAGCGACAGCGAAAGGAAAGATCTATATGAGTCCGGAATGTTTTGCGCTTGTCAAAGCAGGAGAAATGAAGAAGGGCGATGTCCTCGGTGTGGCAAGGATTGCCGGGATCATGGGAGCCAAAAAGACATCGGAGCTGATTCCGCTCTGCCATATTTTAAATCTTTCTAAAGCGGAGATCACATTCACATATCTGGAGGAAAGCTGCGCGATCGAGGCGGCGTGCACGGCAAAGACGGTCGGTAAAACCGGCGTGGAGATGGAGGCGCTGACGGGAGTTAATATCGCGCTGCTTACAATCTATGATATGTGTAAGGCGGTGGATAAGGCAATGCGTATTTCCGATATCCGGCTGTGCAGAAAGACCGGGGGCAAGAGTGGGACACTTATTTTGGAAAGCGAGGACGAATAGGTGAAAGATTCGTATGGAAGAGTCATTGATTATATGCGGATTTCCATCACGGACCGATGCAATCTGAGATGTCGCTACTGCATGCCGGATGGGATTAAAAGCATTCCGATGGAGCAGATCCTTACACTGGAAGAGATTGCAGAAGTCTGCCGGATTGCCTCGGAACTTGGAATTACAAAATTCAAGGTGACCGGAGGGGAACCACTTGTGAGGAAAGGTTGTATGGAACTGATCCGTATGCTGAAAGCACTGCCGTACACAGAGCAGGTGACGTTGACGACAAATGGGATTCTCCTTGCAGCGTATGCGAAAGAATTAAAAGAGGTGGGGATTGACGGCGTCAATGTAAGTCTGGATACGCTGTGCGCAGAAAAATTTGCGGAGATCACCGGATATGACAGGCTAAAGGATGTGTTGGAAGGAATCCGTACCGCACATATGCTTGGACTGAAAGTCAAGATCAACACGGTACTTCAAAAGGGCGTCAATGAGGGAGAATGGGAAGCGTTACTCCAGATTGCAAAGGAAACACCGATCGATGTACGGTTTATTGAGATGATGCCGATTGGGCACGGCAGCAGGAAGGCATCTGTCTCCAATCAGGAGTTGTTGGAAAAGATCCGTGGAAAATATGGCGAAATGACAGAAGAAGCAAAGAAGCAGCAGAGCGGTGGGCGAGGAGCATTTTCTGGGCATGGCAATGGACCGGCAGTATACTACCAGATACCAGGATTTCAGGGAAGTGTTGGATTTATTAGCGCATTGCACGGAAAATTCTGTGACAGCTGCAATCGGATACGGATGACAGCGGAAGGCTTCATAAAGCCATGCCTGTGTTATGATACCGGGATTTCAATAAAAGAAGCGGTCAGAAACCATCAGCCGGAGGAAGTGAGGCGGCTGCTTGTACAGGCAATTTCAGAGAAACCGGAAGCACATTGTTTTGAAAAGAAAGAGGAAATCACAGAAAAGCGGGAAATGTCCCGGATAGGAGGATAATATGGGAATCATCAGAGGAATCTGTACCAGCGATGTCAGAGGAATTCAAAAAAGCGAAGTGCAGGAAGCAGATATTGAAGTAGACTGGGGGATTGTTGGCGATGCACACGGGGGAAAATGGCACCGTCAGATCAGTCTGCTTTCGTTGGAGCGCATTCAGGAATTTCGTGAGCGGGGGGCGGATGTGGAATTTGGCGCATTCGGAGAAAATATTATCGCGGAAGGGTACGATTTTAAAAATCTTCCGGTTGGTTCGCGCTTCCAGATTGGCGAAGTGATCTTGGAAATGACACAGATTGGGAAAGAATGCCACAGTCATTGCCAGATCTTTCAGAAAATGGGAGACTGTATCATGCCAAGAGAAGGTGTGTTTGCACAGGTAATACACGGAGGACATATTAAAGTCGGAGATGAGATTAGATTGTTGGAGCAGCAAGAGAAAGGAAGGCAGCCCCTATGTGTTTAAGAGAGATTTTTACAAGAAGTAAAAGGGAAAAAGTAAGACGGGCGGGCGCTGGAGTACTTGCAGGGTGTCTGTTGGTCGGAGCTGCAGTTGGAATGACGGGCTGTGCCGAAAAGAATGAGAAAGCAGCAGAACAGGCTCAAGTAAAAGAAGAGCAGAAAAAAGAAAAAACGGATTCCGATAAGAAAGAAGAGACGGAGATTCAGGTGTTTATCGCGGCCAGCCTGAATACGGTCATGACAGAACTAGCCCAACATTATGAGAAAGAGCATCCGGAAGTGAAGATCACTTACAATGCGGATAGTTCGGGGACACTTCTCACACAGATTGAAGAAGGATACGAATGCGATATCTTTTTCTCCGCAGCGCAAAAGCAAATGGATCAGCTTGAGGCAGACGGGCTGATTGTGGATGGGACAAGAAAAAATGTAGTGAACAATCAGGTTGTCCTTCTTACAAGAAAGGACAGCGGTACCGAGGTTACCGGACTGGAGGATCTGGACAAGGCAAAGAGCATTGCCCTTGCCGGGGGAAGTGTACCGGTTGGAAAGTATACAAGAGAAGCGCTTGTCAGCCTTGAGATCCTTCCGGAGACAGAGGATGTATCAAAGATTCGGACAGAGGAAGTGTCAAAAGCACTCGGAGGCGTGGAAATCAGCGAGCAGGATAATGTCAGCAAAGTTCTGATCGCTGTCACAGAAGGTTCCTGTGAGGTTGGGACAACTTACTATTCAGATACATACGGCTATGAGGATCAGGTAAAGGTACTTCAGACAGTCAGTTATGATCTGACGGGAAATGTCATTTATCCAATCTGTCAGGTGGAAAATAAGGAAGCGGATGATGCACAGAAAGAAGCGGCGGCAGAGTTTTTAGAATATGTCGTCTCAGACGAAGCAAAAGCGATTTTTGAAAGTTATTATTTTGATACACAGGTAGAATAGAGAGAGTATCGTATTAGGAGGAAGGGAACATGGAAGAAGTCAGAAGGATCATGGCAGAACTGGACTGGAGTCCGCTTTGGATTTCTATGAAAACCGGTGTGGTTGCGACAGTAATCTCGTTTTTTTTAGGAATCTACGCGGCTAGAAAATCTGTGCAGGCGGGGCCGAGAATAAAAGCGGTTCTGGATGGTATACTGACACTTCCGATGGTGCTTCCTCCCACGGTTGCAGGTTTTTTCCTGCTGCTCATATTCAGCGTGCGGCGACCGTTTGGGGCATTTCTATATGGCAATTTTGACATCAAAGTCGTACAGTCCTGGGCCGGATGTGTGATCGCTGCGACGGTGATCGCATTCCCGCTGATGTATCGGAATGCACGGGCGGCATTTGAGCAGATCGATATCAATCTGATCCATGCGGCGCGGACACTTGGAATGTCAGAGTTTCGTATTTTCTGGACGGTAGTTATGCCGACCGCAGGTCCGGGAGTTACAGCGGGAACGATACTGGCATTTGCCCGGGCACTCGGAGAATATGGGGCGACTTCGATGCTGGCGGGAAATATTCCGGGAAAGACAGGGACGATCTCACAGAAGATCGCGATGGTCATTCAGGATGGTGATTATCTGACGGCAGGTGTATGGGTAGGGATCGTGATGGTCATCGCGTTTGGAATGATCTTCGTGTTGAATCTTGTGCTTGGAAGACGGATGAGACATATCAAGAGGTGGTAGTATGGCGATAGAAGTAAGGATACATAGAGAATTTGATGATTTTAAGCTGGATGTGCAGTTTCAGTCGGAAAGTAGAAGAATCGGGATCCTCGGAGCATCTGGATGTGGAAAGAGTCTTACACTAAAAAGCATTGCGGGGATTGAAAGACCTGAAACCGGGAAGATAGAATCCGCGGGGAAGGTCTTTTTTGATTCTGCAAAAAAAATATGGATGCCGCCGCAGGAGCGAAATGTCGGTTACTTGTTTCAGAATTATGCACTTTTCCCAACGATGACTGTGGAAAAGAATATTGGGATTGCACTTCGTTGTGGAAAAAAGGAAAAAGAAAAAAAAGTGCGGGACATGATTGAACGATTTTCCTTGCAGGGACTGGAAAAGAAACTTCCGGGGCAGTTGTCAGGAGGCCAGCAGCAGCGGACGGCGCTTGCGAGGATCATGATTTATGAGCCGGATATGATTCTGTTGGATGAGCCTTTTTCTGCATTGGACAGTTATTTGAAGGAACAGACACAGAGAGAATGCCTGGAACTGCTTCAAGATTATCCGGGCACTGTTATTTTAGTTTCGCACAGTCGGGATGAAATTTATCGTTTTAGTGAAGAAGTGCTGGTGATGGATGGCGGAAAAGCTGTTATCCAAAAAACGGTCAAAGAGTTGTTTGAGCATCCGCAGAAAGTAGCTGCGGCGAAGCTGACCGGATGTAAAAATATTGAAGAGATTGTATGGAAAGACGGGAAACACCTGTATGTGCCGGGATGGGATATGGTGATTCCTGCTGGAATGGGAAACGTAGGCGGTGCACAGGCAATCGGGATTCGGGCGCATGAATTTACAACAGAGCGTACAGAGTCAGACGGCGAACTTGTATTTCCGGTTTACAAATCGGAAGTGAAAGAGGATTTATTTGAGTATCATGTACAGTTTTTTACATCGGAACGTGCAAAAACTCCAGTTGTGTGGAAAGTTTCCAAGAAACTCTGGGATGTTGGTGAAAAAGGTGTGCCGAAGAGGCTGCATCTGAGGAGAGAGCATATATTGTTTTTGGAGAGAGAGTAGGAAGTTTCCGGAAAGAGTAGAAAATATGCTAGAAAAAGCGTATGATAGCAGAAAGAAGCATATGGAAAGAAGTTTTGAAAATAGGAGAAAGAAATATGAAATTATTTGACTTGCATTGTGATACGCTTGTTACCCTGGGAGAGAAAAAGGCAGATTTTTTCTGTTCGGAAACACAGTTCTCATTATGTGAGCTGGAAAAGTTCAGGTGCTTTTGCCAAACGATGGCGATTTTTATTCCGGATCAAGTCCGAGGAGAGGAGGCATTTGCATATTTTCTCAAGTACAAAGAATATTTGGATCAGCTTTTGCAGAGACAGGCAGAAGTTGTGGAAAAAATCAACTGTGGAGCAGATATCAGACGGATTACCGGGCAAGGAAAGTGCGCGGTAATTTTGGCGGTAGAAAGTGGTGCGGCGCTTGGAGGAAGGATAGAACGTATAGATGATCTGGCGGAGAGCGGCGTAAAAATCATGACGCTTGTCTGGAATGGAAAAAATGAGCTTGGGTCAGGACATGATACCGGGGAAGGGCTTACGCCGTTTGGAAAAGAAGTGATCAGAAAGATGGAAGAGAGGAGAATGATTGTAGATGTCTCTCATTTAAATGATCGAGGATTTGATGAAGTCTGTGAAGTGGCTGCGCGTCCGTTTGTTGCAACTCACTCGAATTTACGGTCAATCTGTTCGCATCCGAGAAACTTGAAAGAAGAACAGTTTTGTGAAATGGTTATGCGAGGAGGATTGGTAGGGATCAATCTTCATCAACCGTTTTTAAGTGATACAGGAGAGGGGAAAGAGGAGGACGTGTATCGGCATATTGACCGCATGTTGGAGTTAGGTGGAGAAAATGTGATCGCATGTGGAAGTGATTTTGATGGAGCAGATATCCATTTGTCGTTAAATACGCCTGTGAAATATGCAGAACTTGCAGAGAAGATGTTAAAAAGAGGGATCAAAGAAGCGGTAGTAGATAAAATCTTTTTTGAAAATGCAGAGCGATTTTTCAGAGAAAATGTATAGGGGGATGTGCAGGGGAGGAAAAGTCCTGCCCTTTTTAAATTGCTGAAAAAAACACTTGACAACAGAAAGTTTTCATGATACAGTTAAAAATGCGCTATTGTGGATAATAATGCCCGTAGTGCGCATATGAAAACACTCATAAATGCTTGTTTTCATTGTATATTCAAGGAAAATACAACGCAACCAAATAAATATACAAGGAGTGAAACGTCAATGGAGAAAAATAGAATTCGTCCCATCACAAATGGAAAAAGTTCCCGTATGAGCTATTCTAGACAAAAAGAAGTATTGCAGATGCCGAATTTGATCGAAGTCCAGAAGGATTCTTACCAGTGGTTTCTGGATGAGGGATTAAAAGAAGTATTCCGCGATATCTCTCCGATTGCTGATTACAGCGGTCACTTGAGTCTGGAGTTTGTAGACTTTACATTATGCGAAGATGATGTGAAGTATACGATCGAGGAATGTAAAGAGCGTGATGCAACTTATGCAGCACCGCTGAAAGTCAGAGTAAGACTTTATAATAAGGAAAAAGATGAGATCAACGAGCATGAAATCTTTATGGGAGATCTGCCGCTCATGACAGCGACCGGTACTTTTGTAATCAATGGTGCTGAGCGTGTTATCGTAAGCCAGTTAGTTCGTTCCCCTGGAATTTATTATGCGATTGCCCATGACAAAATCGGGAAAGAATTATTTTCATCAACAGTTATCCCTAACCGTGGGGCATGGCTGGAGTATGAGACAGACTCCAATGACGTTTTTTATGTTCGTGTAGACAGAACAAGAAAGGTACCGATCACAGTGCTGATTCGTGCACTTGGATTTGGTACGAATGCAGAAATTATTGAATTATTCGGAGAAGAGCCGAAGATTCTTGCAAGCTTTGGAAAAGATACGGCTGAGAATTATCAGGAAGGTCTTCTGGAATTATATAAGAAGATCCGTCCGGGTGAACCTCTTGCAGTAGACAGTGCAGAGAGCCTTATCACAAGCATGTTCTTTGACGCGAGACGCTATGACCTTGCAAAGGTTGGACGTTATAAATTCAATAAAAAACTTGCACTGAAGAACCGTATTTCTGGACAGAAAGCGGCAGAGACAGTTGTAAGCCCTCTGACAGGTGAAGTGCTTGTAGAGGAAGGACAGCTCATCACAAGGGAACTTGCAGAAGCAATCCAGAATGCAGCAGTTCCATATGTATGGGTACAGGGAGAAGAACGTAAGATCAAAGTTCTTTCCAATATGATGGTAGATTTAAAGGCGATCGTAGATATCGATCCAAAGGAAGTTGGAGTGACAGAGGCAGTCTTCTATCCGGTACTGGCAGGCCTTCTGGAAGAGACTGCAGGAGATGTAGAAGAACTCAAAGATGCAATCCGCAAGAACATCAATGAGTTGATTCCGAAACATATTACAAAGGAAGATATTCTTGCTTCCATTAACTACAATATTCACTTAGAGTATGGACTTGGAACAGACGATGATATCGACCACTTAGGAAACAGACGTATCCGTGCGGTTGGAGAACTGTTACAGAACCAGTACAGAATCGGTCTTTCCAGACTGGAGAGAGTTGTTCGTGAGAGAATGACTACACAGGATCTGGATGGTATTTCTCCACAGTCTCTGATCAATATCAAGCCTGTAACGGCAGCAGTGAAAGAATTCTTCGGTTCTTCACAGCTTTCACAGTTCATGGATCAGAACAACCCGCTTGGTGAGCTGACACATAAGAGACGTCTCTCTGCACTTGGACCAGGTGGTCTGTCACGAGACAGAGCCGGATTCGAGGTGCGTGACGTTCACTATTCTCATTATGGAAGAATGTGTCCGATCGAGACTCCTGAAGGTCCGAACATCGGTTTGATCAACTCTCTTGCAACCTATGCGAGAATTAACGAATATGGATTTATCGAGGCTCCGTATCGTAAGATTGATAAGACAGATCCGGCGAACCCGGTTGTCACAGAAGAAGTTATCTACATGACAGCAGATGAAGAAGATAACTACCATGTAGCACAGGCGAATGAGCCTTTGGATGAAGAAGGACATTTCCTTCACAAAAATGTTTCCGGTCGTTACCGTGAAGAGACACAGGAGTACGAGAGAAAGATGTTCGATTACATGGACGTTTCTCCGAAGATGGTGTTCTCAGTAGCGACAGCACTTATTCCTTTCCTGGAAAACGATGATGCCAACCGTGCGCTGATGGGATCCAACATGCAGCGTCAGGCAGTGCCGCTTCTTACAACAGAAGCGCCGGTAGTCGGAACAGGTATGGAAGTGAAAGCCGCTGTCGATTCTGGTGTATGTGTTGTTGCAGAGCAGGCAGGAACTGTGGAGCGCTCTACATCAAAAGAGATTACGATCAGACATGAAGACGGAACAAAGAAAACATATAAATTGACAAAATTCCTTCGCAGTAACCAGAGTAACTGCTACAATCAGAGACCGATCGTAGTCAAAGGAGAAAAAGTAGAAGCAGGTCAGGTAATCGCAGATGGACCATCTACATCAAACGGAGAGATGGCTCTTGGTAAGAACCCACTGATCGGTTTCATGACATGGGAAGGATACAACTACGAGGATGCTGTACTTCTGAGTGAAAGACTTGTACAGGATGATGTTTACACATCTGTACATATCGAAGAATACGAGGCAGAAGCTCGTGATACGAAGTTAGGGCCGGAAGAAATCACACGCGACATCCCGGGTGTTGGAGATGATGCACTCAAGGATCTTGATGAGAGAGGTATCATCCGCATCGGTGCAGAAGTGCGCGCAGGAGATATTCTTGTTGGAAAAGTAACTCCGAAGGGAGAGACAGAACTGACAGCGGAAGAGAGACTGCTCCGTGCGATCTTCGGGGAAAAGGCGAGAGAAGTAAGAGATACTTCCCTGAAAGTGCCTCACGGAGAATACGGTATCGTAGTAGATGCAAAAGTATTTACAAGAGAAAATGGTGACGAGTTATCTCCTGGAGTGAACCAGGCAGTCCGCATTTACATTGCACAGAAGAGAAAAATCTCTGTCGGTGATAAAATGGCCGGACGTCATGGTAACAAGGGTGTTGTTTCCCGTGTACTTCCAGTAGAAGATATGCCGTTCCTTCCAAACGGACGTCCGCTTGACATCGTGCTGAACCCACTTGGTGTGCCTTCACGTATGAACATCGGACAGGTACTTGAGATCCACTTAAGTCTTGCTGCGAAAGCATTAGGATTTAACATTGCAACGCCGGTATTCGACGGTGCAAACGAAAATGATATTATGGACACTCTGGATCTTGCAAATGATTATGTAAATCTTGAGTGGGAAGAATTTGAACAGAAACATAAAGAAGAGTTGCTGCCGGAAGTTATGCAGTATCTGTCAGACAACAGAGAACACAGAAAACTCTGGAAAGGTGTTCCGCTCTCAAGAGACGGTAAAGTTCGTCTCCGCGACGGTAGAACCGGAGAATATTTTGACAGCCCGGTTACGATCGGACACATGCACTATCTGAAGCTGCATCACTTGGTAGACGATAAGATCCATGCACGTTCTACTGGTCCTTACTCACTGGTAACACAGCAGCCATTAGGTGGTAAGGCACAGTTCGGTGGACAGAGATTCGGTGAGATGGAAGTTTGGGCACTGGAGGCATACGGTGCATCTTACACACTTCAGGAAATCTTAACTGTAAAATCAGATGACGTTGTCGGTCGTGTGAAGACATACGAGGCGATCATCAAGGGAGATAACATCCCAGAACCAGGAATTCCGGAATCCTTTAAAGTACTCTTAAAAGAACTTCAGTCACTTGGACTTGATGTCAGAGTACTCAGAGAAGACCAGACAGAAGTAGAGATCATGGAGACGATCGATTACGGTGAGACGGATTTACATTCAATCATCGAAGGAGACAGAAGATATAATTCAGAAGAAGAATCTTACGGGGAACACGGGTTCAGCAAACAGGAGTTTGACGGAGAAGAACTTGTGGACATCGAGGAGGATCTGACGGATTTTGATGCAACTGATGACATCGATTTTGAAGCAATTCTTGACGAAGAATAGAAGAAGGGAGTGCCACAAATGACAGCCACAAATAATGAAACATCATATCAGCCAATGACGTTTGATGCAATTAAAATTGGATTGGCATCACCTGAGAAGATTTTAGAGTGGTCAAGGGGAGAAGTTACAAAACCTGAGACAATTAACTATAGAACATTAAAACCAGAGCGTGACGGTCTGTTCTGCGAAAGAATTTTCGGACCAAGCAAAGACTGGGAATGCCACTGTGGAAAATACAAAAAAATCCGCTACAAAGGCGTTGTCTGCGACCGCTGTGGTGTAGAGGTAACAAAGGCGAGTGTCCGCCGTGAGCGTATGGGTCATATTGACCTTGCCGCTCCGGTGTCTCACATCTGGTATTTTAAAGGAATTCCGAGCCGTATGGGACTGATCCTTGATCTTTCTCCGAGAACACTTGAGAAAGTATTGTATTTTGCTTCCTATATCGTACTGGATAAGGGAGAGACAAACTTACAGTACAAACAGGTGTTATCTGAGCAGGAATACCAGGATGCAAGAGAGGCATGGGGAAATAATTTCCGTGTCGGAATGGGAGCAGAAGCAATTCAGGAATTGCTTCAGGCAATCGATCTTGAGAAAGAATATGTAGAGCTTCAGGCAGGATTAGAAGGAGCAACTGGACAGAAGCGTGCAAGAATCGTGAAGCGTCTGGAAGTTGTAGAGGCGTTCCGTGATTCCGGAAACAAACCGGAATGGATGATCATGACTGTGATCCCGGTTATTCCGCCGGATTTACGTCCGATGGTACAGCTTGATGGTGGACGTTTTGCTACTTCTGACTTAAATGATCTTTACAGAAGAATCATCAACAGAAACAACCGTCTGAGAAGACTGTTAGAGTTAGGTGCGCCTGACATTATCGTCCGCAATGAAAAGAGAATGCTTCAAGAAGCAGTAGACGCCCTGATTGATAACGGACGCCGCGGACGTCCGGTAACAGGACCAGGAAACAGACCGTTAAAATCACTTTCCGATATGCTGAAAGGTAAATCCGGACGTTTCCGTCAGAACCTGCTCGGAAAACGTGTTGACTACTCTGGACGTTCCGTTATCGTTGTAGGACCGGAACTGAAGATTTATCAGTGTGGTCTTCCAAAAGAGATGGCGATCGAGTTGTTCAAGCCGTTCGTAATGAAAGAGCTTGTAGCAAACGGTACCGCTCACAATATTAAAAACGCAAAAAAAATGGTTGAGAGATTACAGCCGGAAGTATGGGATGTCTTAGAAGACGTGATCAAAGAGCATCCGGTTATGTTAAACCGCGCCCCTACTCTTCACAGACTTGGTATCCAGGCATTTGAGCCGATTCTTGTAGAAGGTAAGGCGATCAAGCTTCATCCGCTTGTATGTACAGCGTTCAACGCTGACTTCGATGGTGACCAGATGGCTGTGCACCTTCCGTTGTCTGTAGAAGCACAGGCAGAATGCCGCTTCTTACTCTTATCTCCAAATAACCTTCTGAAACCTTCAGACGGTGGTCCGGTAGCAGTTCCGTCCCAGGATATGGTACTTGGTATCTATTACCTGACACAGGAAAGACCGGGAGCAAAGGGAGAAGGAAAGTACTTTAAGAACTTAAATGAGGCAATCCTCGCGTATGAAAATGGCGTGATCACGCTTCACTCTAAGATTAAAGTGCGTGTTACAAAGACAATGCCAAACGGTGAAGTGAAGACTGGAAATGTAGAATCTACACTGGGAAGATTTATCTTTAACGAGATCATCCCACAGGATCTTGGATTTGTAGATAGAAGCATTCCGGGAAATGAACTGCTTCTGGAAGTAGACTTCCATGTAGGAAAGAAACAGAATAAGCAGATTCTTGAAAAAGTAATCAATACACACGGTGCAACAAAGACAGCCGAAGTATTAGACTTAATCAAGGCGACAGGATATAAGTACTCTACAAGAGCAGCCATGACTGTTTCGATTTCTGATATGACAGTGCCTCCGCAGAAGCCGGAGATGATTCAGAATGCACAGGATACTGTGGATAGAATCACAAAGAACTTCAAGCGTGGTCTGATCACAGAAGAAGAACGTTACAAAGAAGTTGTAGAGACATGGAAAGAGACTGATGATAAGCTGACAGAGGCACTGTTATCAGGACTTGATAAATACAATAACATCTTCATGATGGCAGATTCCGGAGCCCGTGGTTCTGACAAGCAGATCAAACAGCTTGCAGGTATGCGTGGATTGATGGCAGATACAACAGGTCGTACGATCGAGCTCCCAATCAAGTCAAACTTCCGTGAAGGTCTTGACGTATTGGAGTACTTCATGTCTGCCCATGGAGCTCGTAAAGGACTTTCTGATACAGCGCTTCGTACAGCCGACTCTGGATACCTGACAAGACGTCTTGTTGACGTATCACAGGAACTTGTTATCCGTGAAGTAGACTGTGTGGAAAAAGGTGCTGAGATTCCAGGTATGTATGTAAGAGCATTCATGGATGGAAACGAAGTTATTGAAAGCTTACAGGAACGTATCACAGGACGTTATTCCTGCGAGACTATCTGTGACAAAGATGGAAATGTGCTTGTAAAAGCAAATCATATGATCACACCGAAACGTGCAGAGAACATCATGAAATACGGTGTGAATGCACAGGGCGGAGAGATTACAGAAGTGAAGATCCGTACGATTCTTTCTTGTAAGTCACACATCGGAATCTGTGCAAAATGCTACGGTGCAAATATGGCAACGGGAGAACCGGTACAGGTTGGAGAAGCAGTCGGTATCATTGCCGCTCAGTCAATCGGTGAGCCGGGTACACAGCTTACGATGCGTACATTCCATACCGGTGGTGTTGCCGGTGACGATATCACACAGGGTCTTCCTCGTGTCGAGGAGCTTTTTGAGGCAAGAAAGCCGAAGGGTCTTGCAATCATCACAGAATTTGGTGGAGTTGCAACCATCCATGATACTAAGAAGAAACGTGAGATCATTGTGACAAACAACGAGACAGGAGAATCCAAAGCATATCTGATCCCTTACGGTTCCAGAATCAAAGTGCAGGATGGAGCAGTGTTAGGAGCAGGTGATGAGCTGACAGAAGGTAGTGTGAACCCACACGATATTCTGAAGATCAAAGGACTCCGTGCAGTACAAGATTACATGATCCAGGAGGTACAGCGCGTATACCGTCTCCAAGGTGTAGAAATCAACGATAAGCATATCGAGGTCATTGTACGTCAGATGCTGAAGAAGATCCGCATCGAGGAAAAGGGTGATACAGAATTCTTACCAGGAACAATGGTAAATGTACTTGAATTTGACGATGTGAACGAGAAGATGATCGCAGAAGGAAAAGAGCCTGCAACAGGTGTTCAGGTAATGCTTGGTATTACAAAAGCTTCTCTTGCAACAGATTCCTTCTTATCAGCAGCTTCCTTCCAGGAGACAACAAAAGTCCTGACAGAGGCGGCAATCAAAGGTAAAGTGGACCATCTGATCGGTGTGAAAGAAAACGTATTGATCGGTAAACTCATTCCAGCAGGAACAGGTATGAGAAAATACCGTGATGTAAAACTGGATACAGATATGGCAATGGAAGATGAGATTTCTTTAGAAGACTTTGAGACATTTACATTATCTGAGGAAAGTGTAGCAGAGCTGGAAGCACAAGATGTATTGGTCGAGGATTTATTTAATTCGATAGAAGAATAAAAGAGGAGGGTGAGGCTGAAAAAGTCTTGCCCTCTTTTGCTACGCGGAAGACGTTCTGCTGGATATTACATAAGAGGTTTGAAGAAGGAGACATGTATGGTTGACTGGATCATAGGAATTGGAGTTGCTGTGCTGGTTGTTTTGATTATCAGACAGCAGTTTCGAAAGAAAAGAAATGGACAAAGTGGATGTGGATGAGGCGGTTGCAGCGGTTGTGCCGGAACTTGTCCGACGGACAGAAAAGATCAGAATTGACAGTAGAAAGAAGAAGAGAATATAATAAAAAATAGAGGGTTCTGCTGGGAGAATTTATTAGTGAAAGGGAAACCAGCCAGACATAAATTAAGAGATAGCAGGAGGAAGAAAAATGTTTCAAGATAAGCTGAACCGTGTATTGAATGCGATGAAAGACGCAGGACTGGAACAAATGATTGTTGCAGATCCTGCATCGATCTACTATCTGACAGGAAGAATGATCCTGCCGGGAGAGAGGATGCTAGTACTGTATCTGAACCAGAATGGAGATCACAAGCTGATCCTATCTAAACTTTTCCCACAGGAAGGAGAAGTTGGAGTGGATGTCATCTATTTTGATGATGTGGAGGACAGTGTGGAAATCCTTGCACGATATGTGGAAAAAGAGAAAAAAGTAGGAGTGGACAAGATTTGGCCGGCAAAATTTTTACTTCGTCTGATGGAGCTGGAAGCAGGAAGTGCGTTTGTCAATGCTTCTTTTGTACTGGACGATATTCGGCAGATCAAAGATGCAGATGAGATTTGTAAAATGAAAGAAGCTTCCAGACTGAATGATATGGCAGTGGAGCGACTGATACCGCTTGTGAATCAGGGGATGACAGAACAAGAGTTGGCAGAAGAATTGCAGAAGATATATCTAGAACTGGGTGCAGAAGGATATTCTTTTGAGCCAATCTGTGCTTATGGGGCAAATGCGGCAGATCCACATCATATGACAGATACGGTCAGTGTCGGCAAAACAGGAGATTCGGTTGTGCTTGATATTGGCTGTAAGAAGGATGGATATTGCTCTGATATGACGAGAACCGTCTTTATCGGTGAGGCTTCTGAGCAGGCAAGAGAAGTGTATGATACCGTGCTTCAGGCAAATCTGAGGGCGATTGCGGCAGTAAAACCAGGTGCGCGTTTCTGTGATGTGGACAAAGCAGCCCGAGATTACATTACAGAGAAAGGCTATGGACCATATTTTACACACCGCACAGGACACTGCATCGGACAAGAAGTGCATGAGGCGGGGGATGTTTCTTCTGTGAATGAAAACGTGTTGAAGCCGGGAATGATCTTCTCCATCGAGCCGGGCATTTACCTTGAAGGGAAAGTGGGAGTCCGTATCGAAGATCTTGTTCTTGTGACAGAAGAAGGGTGCGAAGTGCTGAATCGAGCAGATAAAGCATTGAGAATTATCTAAGATGGTAGTAAAAAATATGTTGAATATGCAGCTGATGATCTTTCTTCTTGTGATCATTGGTTTCTGCATCCGAAAAAAGGGGATTGTGGGCACAGAGGGGCGGAAGAACATGGTAGACCTCTGTCTTTTTGTCACACTTCCGTTTAATATTATTCATTCATTTTTTATGGAATGGGATTGGGGGATGATGGTTTCCTGCGCGATCGTATTATTCCTGTCAATTGGATATAATGTAGTCAGTATTGTGACGAGTTTTGTATGCTACCGAAAAGAACCACATTACAGGCAGAAGACACTTCGGTATGGGACGATCGTGTCAAACGGCGGTTTCCTAGGAAATCCAATTATTGAGGGGATTTACGGAAGCAGCGGACTTTTTTATGCATCTATTTTTATGATCCCTGTCCGGATCGTGATGTGGACGATTGGAATGTCTGTGTTTATGAAAGGAAGCGGGCAGGAAGAAAAAGCAGGGAAACGCAGCCTGTTTCGAAAAGTGATGACCAATCCCTGCATTGTGGCGGTGTATACCGGGGCAATTCTGATGGGGAGCGGAATCAGCCTTCCGACCTTTCTGGAAAATACTATTTCGGGGATCAGCAGCTGTAATACACCGCTCAGTATGATGCTGGTAGGGATGATGCTTGCCGAAATGAATCCGAAGGGACTTTTGACCAAGTCCGTTGCCTTTTACACATTTGTCCGGCTGATTGTTGTGCCAGGGATTGTGTTTGGATTGACGGCACTACTTCCGATCGATCCGCTTCTTCGGGGAATCACAGTGATCATTGCAGCGATGCCGACACCGATTACAGCAGTACTTCTGTCAGGAAAACATGGCGGGGATGAACAGTGCGCTGCGGGAATGCTGTTTGTATCTACGCTTCTGTCGCTCGTGACGTTGCCGATCTGGTGCATGTTTTTATAGAAAAGCAGGGAAAGCAGAAAAAAGTTTGCAGGATTGCGACTTTTTTTTGCTTTTTTTGTCTGGGTGCTTGACATTTGGGGAAAATCGTAATAGACTAATAGAGCGTGCATAGGAATATGTATATTTTTTATGCACAAAAAGAGTGAATAAAAGCTCAGCAACCAGGAGTTCTTCGCGAAAAGAAGAACAGGAAATATCATAGGAGGTGAAAGGAATGCCAACATTTAATCAGTTAGTAAGAAAAGGACGTCAGACATCTGTAAAGAAATCTACAGCTCCAGCTCTTCAGAAAGGTTACAACTCTTTAAAAAAGAAAGCAACTGACACATCTGCACCACAGAAAAGAGGTGTGTGTACAGCAGTTAAAACAGCTACACCTAAGAAGCCTAACTCAGCTCTTAGAAAGATTGCCAGAGTTCGTCTTTCTAACGGTATCGAAGTAACAAGCTATATCCCAGGAGAAGGACACAACCTTCAGGAACACAGCGTTGTTCTGATCCGTGGTGGTAGAGTAAAAGACTTACCAGGTACAAGATACCACATCGTCAGAGGAACACTTGATACAGCAGGTGTTGCTAAGAGAAGACAGGCGCGTTCTAAATACGGTGCTAAGAGACCGAAAGACGCAAAGAAATAAGAATCAGTAACAAAAATCGTATCACAAACAGAACTATGATTCCAGTAGGTTGCGGGTTATATCGATAGAGATAGTAAGTCCCGCACGAACACATTATCATTAGAAAGACACATGTGAGTACCGATGAATTAATTAAGTAATTTTGAACATTTCAAAACAATGATTAAGGAGGGAAGGACCGTGCCACGTAAAGGACATACTCAAAAAAGAGACGTATTAGCGGATCCATTATACAATAACAAAGTGGTTACAAAGCTTATCAACAACATCATGTTAGATGGTAAGAAAGGTGTAGCTCAGAAGATTGTATACGGAGCATTTGAAAGAATCGAAGCAAAAGCTGAGAAACCAGCGATTGAAGTATTCGAAGAAGCAATGAACAACATTATGCCAGTGCTTGAAGTAAAAGCAAGACGTATTGGTGGAGCAACATATCAGGTACCGATCGAAGTAAGAGCAGACAGAAGACAGGCTTTAGCACTTCGTTGGATCACATTGTATTCTCGTAAAAGAGGAGAGAAGACAATGGAAGAAAGACTGGCAAACGAACTTTTAGATGCAGCTAACAACACAGGTGCATCAGTGAAGAAGAAAGAAGACATGCACAAGATGGCAGAGGCTAACAAAGCATTTGCTCATTACAGATTCTAAGGGAGGAAAAAGTCTTGGCTGGAAGAGAATATCCATTAGATAGAACTAGAAACATCGGTATTATGGCTCATATTGATGCTGGTAAAACAACAACAACTGAGCGTATTCTTTACTATACTGGTGTTAACCACAAAATCGGTGATACTCACGAAGGTACTGCTACTATGGACTGGATGGCTCAGGAGCAGGAAAGAGGTATCACAATCACTTCAGCTGCTACAACATGTCACTGGACACTGCAGGAAAACTGCAAGCCAAAAGCTGGTGCGTTAGAGCACCGTATCAACATCATTGATACTCCGGGACACGTTGACTTTACAGTAGAGGTTGAGCGTTCACTCCGTGTACTTGACGGTGCAGTTGGTGTATTCTGTGCAAAAGGTGGAGTAGAGCCTCAGTCAGAAAACGTATGGCGTCAGGCTGACACATACAACGTACCAAGAATGGCATTCATCAACAAGATGGACATCTTAGGTGCAAACTTCTACGGAGCAGTAGAACAGATCAAAACAAGATTAGGTAAAAACGCAATCTGTATCCAGCTTCCAATCGGAAAAGAAGATGAATTCAAAGGAATCATCGACTTATTTGAAATGAAAGCATATATCTACAACGATGATAAAGGTGATGATATTTCCATCACAGATATCCCGGAAGATATGAAAGAAGACGCAGAGCTTTACCGTACAGAATTAGTTGAGAAAATCTGTGAATTAGATGATGACTTAATGATGGAATACCTGGAAGGAGAAGAACCTTCAACAGAAGCATTAAAAGCAGCTTTAAGAAAAGGAACATGTAACTGTGATGCTGTTCCGGTATGCTGTGGTACTGCTTACAGAAACAAAGGTGTTCAGAAACTTCTTGATGCAGTTATCGAATTCATGCCTTCACCACTTGACGTACCTGCTATCCAGGGTATTGATGAAGACGGAAACGATGTTGTAAGAGAATCATCTGATGAAGGACCGTTCTCAGCATTAGTATTCAAGATTATGACTGACCCATTCGTAGGTAAGTTAGCATACTTCAGAGTTTACTCTGGAACAATGAACTCAGGTTCTTACGTATTAAATGCAACAAAAGGTAAGAAAGAACGTGTTGGACGTATCTTACAGATGCATGCAAATAAGAGAGAAGAGCTTGACAAAGTATACTCAGGAGATATCGCAGCAGCGATCGGATTTAAGTTCTCTACAACTGGAGATACAATCTGTGACGAGCAGCACCCGGTAATCCTTGAGTCTATGGAATTCCCAGAGCCGGTTATCGAGTTAGCGATTGAACCAAAGACAAAAGCTTCTCAGGGTAAATTAGGTGAATCTTTAGCAAAACTTGCAGAAGAAGACCCGACATTCCGTGCTCATACAGATCAGGAAACTGGTCAGACAATCATCGCTGGTATGGGTGAGCTTCACCTTGAAATCATCGTAGACAGACTTCTTCGTGAATTCAAAGTAGAAGCAAACGTAGGTGCACCACAGGTTGCTTACAAAGAATCCTTTACAAAAGCAGTTGATGTAGACAGCAAATATGCAAAACAGTCAGGTGGACGTGGACAGTACGGACACTGTAAAGTTAAATTTGAACCAACAGACGTCAACGGTGAAGAGACATTCTTCTTCGAGTCAACAGTTGTCGGTGGTGCAATTCCGAAAGAATACATCCCGAAGGTTGGAGAAGGTATCGAGGAAGCTATGAAGTCTGGTACACTTGGCGGATTCCCGGTAGTAGGTATCAAAGCTACTGTATATGATGGTTCTTACCATGAAGTCGATTCAAGTGAAATGGCATTCCACATTGCCGGATCTTTAGCTTTCAAAGAAGCTATGGCAAAAGCTGCACCAGTTTTACTTGAACCAATCATGAAGGTAGAAGTAACAATGCCAGAAGAATACATGGGAGATGTTATCGGTGACATCAACTCTCGTCGTGGACGTATCGAAGGTATGGACGACCTCGGCGGTGGTAAGATTGTTCGTGCATATGTTCCATTATCTGAGATGTTTGGTTACTCTACAGACTTACGTTCTAAGACACAGGGACGTGGTAACTACTCAATGTTCTTTGAGAAGTATGAGCCAGTTCCGAAGAACGTACAGGAGAAAGTGTTATCTAACAAAAACGCTTAATCAACCGTAAAATATATCGTATCTGACAACCGGATATGGCTTCTGAGATTTTCTTGGGCAGATTCGGTTGTTTGATATAAAAAAATCAGAAAAAGGCTTGAAAAACAATGCGATTTGAAATATAATCGAAGTAGTCGAGTTAAACTGAAACTAATAGAATTGTCTTCGTTAAGAAGACATATAATAAGGAGGATTATTCAAAATGGCTAAAGCTAAATTTGAAAGAAGCAAACCACATGCTAACATTGGTACAATCGGACACGTTGACCATGGTAAAACAACTTTAACAGCTGCTATCACAAAAACTCTTGCAGCAAGAGTAGAAGGTAACACAGCAACAGATTTCGAGAACATCGATAAAGCTCCAGAAGAAAGAGAACGTGGTATCACAATCTCTACATCACACGTTGAGTACGAGACAGAGAACCGTCACTACGCTCACGTTGACTGCCCAGGTCATGCTGACTACGTTAAGAACATGATCACAGGTGCTGCTCAGATGGACGGTGCTATCCTTGTTGTTGCTGCAACAGATGGTGTTATGGCTCAGACAAGAGAGCACATCTTACTTTCTCGTCAGGTAGGTGTTCCTTACATCGTAGTATTCATGAACAAATGTGACATGGTAGACGATGAAGAGTTATTAGAATTAGTTGAAATGGAAATTCGTGAATTATTAGACGAATACGAATTCCCAGGAGATGACACTCCAATCATCCAGGGATCTGCTCTTAAAGCTCTTGAAGATCCAAACGGAGAATGGGGAGACAAGATCATGGAACTTATGGCAGCTGTTGACAGCTACATCCCAGATCCAGAACGTGCAACAGACAAACCATTCTTAATGCCAGTAGAGGACGTATTCTCTATCACAGGACGTGGTACAGTTGCAACTGGTAGAGTTGAGCGTGGTACACTTCACGTATCTGACGAAGTTGAAATCGTTGGTATCAAAGAAGAAACACGTAAAGTTGTTGTAACAGGTATCGAGATGTTCCGTAAACTTCTTGACGAAGCTCAGGCTGGTGACAACATCGGTGCATTACTTCGTGGTGTTCAGAGAACAGAAATCGAAAGAGGACAGGTTCTTGTTAAACCAGGTAGTGTTACATGTCACACAAAATTCACAGCTCAGGTTTACGTATTAACAAAAGACGAAGGTGGACGTCACACACCATTCTTCAACAACTACAGACCACAGTTCTACTTCAGAACAACTGACGTAACAGGTGTTTGCCACTTACCAGAAGGTACAGAAATGTGCATGCCTGGAGATAACGTAGAAATGTCTATCGAACTGATCCATCCAGTAGCTATGGAACAAGGTTTACGTTTCGCTATCCGTGAAGGTGGACGTACAGTAGGATCAGGAAGAGTTGCTACAATCATCGAATAATTAAAAGATGAATAAATTTTGAGGGATTGCCGTAAGGCAGTCCCTTTTTGCATGACAGGTTGCCAGTTTGTATGATAAAATATTTTTGTATTTTAAGTAAGAGAGAAAAGGGATAACTACAAAATGTTAAAACAGTCTTACACATTTCAAAGTCCAATCGGTATCCTGACAATTTCAGAAGCAGATGGATATCTGACAAATCTTTTTTTAGAAACGGAAAATGTTATTTTGTTATCGGAGAAGCAATCCGAACATCGCTATCATCTGCATTCGGATGTTCTATATGAAACGTACTGCCAGATTCAGGAATATTTCACGGGAGAGCGAAGGAATTTTACAATTCCAATCAAGGCAGAAGGGACAGCGTTTCAGAAGCGAGTATGGGAAGAGTTACGCAAAATCCCATATGGGGAAACGAGGAGTTATGCAGAGATTGCAGCAGGTATAGGAAATCCGAAAGCAGTCCGCGCAGTCGGACAGGCAAATAATCGAAATCCGATTTTGCTCCTTGTTCCATGCCACCGTGTGATCCATAAGAATGGAGATATATCTGGATTTGGATGTGGGGATGATGTGAAGCGATATTTACTGGAACGGGAAGGGAGAAGAAACGAGAGATGGAAATGAGAGCAGATGGGATTATTTTTGATGTGGACGGTACGCTGTGGGATTCGACAGAGATCGTGGCAGGTGCATGGAATCAGGCGATCATAGAAGAGGGGATCACAGACGTTCATTTAACTGGAGAGATTTTGAAGGGATTATTCGGGAAGACGATGGATGTGATTGCGAGAAATATTCTTCCCGAGGCTACAGAAGAACAGAGGGAGCGTATCCTGGAGCGATGCTGTCGATATGAGCACGAGGCGCTGGCTGCCAGTGAAGAGGACATTACTTATCCACAGGTAATAGAAGTTATGCAAACATTGGCGGAGAGGTATCCTCTGTTTATTGTCAGCAACTGTCAGAGCGGTTACATTGAGTTATTCTTAGAGAAAACAGGGCTTGGCAAGTTTGTGACAGATATGGAATGCTTTGGGAACACAAAACGTCCAAAGGGAGAGAATATCAGAAGCGTTGCAGATAGAAATGGACTAGATTTTCCGGTCTATGTCGGAGATACGCTCGGGGACTATGAAGCGTGTGAGATTGCCAAGGTACCGATGATATTTGCGGGATACGGGTTCGGTGAGGCGCCGGATGCTGAGGCAGAAATAGGGCAGTTTCAGGAACTTCTTGAGATCTTTTAAGAGCAGTTTATATACTTTTTGCAAAAGGATCAGGGATATAAGAAAATGACTTTTGCAAAACAGGATATGATATGAGAAAAATATAGAGGCTTTTCGGTAAAAAAGTGTTATACTAAAAGGAGTATGACACTTTTTCTGTATTAGGAGAGATAGGAGCAAATGGATGACACAAAAGAATAATTTATTGAGAAATGCCTCTTTTTTGATGATTGCGGCATTAATTTCAAAAGTGATCGGGTTACTGTATAAAAGCCCGCTGTCGGAGATTGTTGGAGAAATTGGGATTGGTTATTATGGGCTTGCACAGAATGCGTATCTGATTTTGCTGATGATCGCATCTTTCAGCATTCCTCAGGCAGTATCGAAAGTGATTGCGGAACGGCTGGCATTTAAGGAATATAAGAATGCACAGAAGTTCTTCAGAGGTGCGCTGATCTATACAATGATCTTAAGTGGTGCAAGTGCGCTGTTTTGTCTGTTTGGAGCAAAATACATGATTCCAAGTAATCAGCCGGGAGCGACTCTTGCACTTCAGGTATTAGCGCCGACGATTTTCTTATCAGGGATCCTTGGGGTATACCGTGGATATTTTCAGGCGCATAGCAACATGCTTCCGACTTCTTTCTCCCAGATTATTGAGCAGATCCTCAATGCAGCAGTCAGCATTGGGGCGGCATGGCTTTTTATCCATTTCTTTTCCGATGGAACAAAAGAAGGAATTGCAAAATGGGGGGCAGCAGGAGGAACCGTTGGAACCGGAGCCGGCGTATTGATCGCGTTGCTTTTTATGGCAGCTGCCTATGAGGTCAACCGAAAACAGATCGCACGGCATGTGAGAGCAGATCAGACTGGGAAGGAAGATAGTTATCGAGAGATTTTCCGTGTTTTATTTCTGATTGTAACACCGATTATTTTCAGTTCGTTCATCTATAATATCAACGGTTATATAAACGGTGTCATGTATTCAGAACTGGCAGGCAGGCAAGGGGTAAATTCGGAGGTGGTGAGTACACTCTATGGTGAGTATTCAGTCTATTTTCTTACGATCATCAATATTCCTCTGACGCTTGCTGGAGCGGCGCCTACGTCGATGATTCCGGAGGTGTCTGCACTGTATGCACAGCATAGGAGAAAGGCTGCCAGAAGGAAGATCGATGAGGCAACTCAGTTATCGATGTTTATTTCAATTCCGGCGGCTGTAGGGCTTGCAGTATTGGCTTATCCGATCACAAGGCTGTTGTTTCCGAATACGAATGGAACCGCCGGCACTTTGCTGCTCATCGGCGCAGTAACGATTATTTTTAATACAAATTCAAATGTATCGAATGGTGTTCTGCAGGGAATCGGCAAGGCAAATCTGCCGATGTGGAATGCGGCGATCGCATTGGTCATCAATGTCGGGCTGCTTGTTGCGCTTCTTCAACTGACTTCACTTGGGATTTATGCAGTGCTGGTGGCAACGATTGTCTATTCAATTGTTATCTGTATTTTAAATGATATTTCAATGAAGAAGTACATTCATTATAAAAACCCATGGGGAACTGCCTATCTCTGTCCGCTTCTGGCATCTATTCCGATGGGAGTGGCAGCAGGTGGGATTTATTATCTTTTGGAGCTTGTTACCGGATCTAATCTGATCAGTCTTTTGTTTGCCATTGCCATCGGAGGAATGATTTATCTGAGTTTTTATACAACGATCATGACTAAGCTGAAAGCTGTGGAGAAAAGGCGGCGTATGGAGCAAAGATACAAAAGGGAACGGGCAAGAGAGAGGCGGTAGATGAAACAAAGTGAGATGTTCTGCATAGAATAATGATAAAGAAATTTATCGGGAGTAGAAACATGCCATATTCAATTATGTTAGATGCCGGGCACGGTGGACGTGACCCGGGAGCAGTATATAACGGTAGACAGGAGAAGGATGATACACTGAAGCTTACGTTAGCGATCGGGCAGATTTTACAGAATAACGGATTAGACGTAGAGTATACAAGGACAACAGATGTGTATGAGTCGCCGTATGAGAAGGCAATGGAGGCGAACAAAGCCGGAGTAAATTTTTTTGTGTCCATTCACCGGAATTCCTATCCGACTGCCAACGCAGTATCAGGGGTAGAGTCACTTGTCTATGACAAATCTGGGATTAAGTATGAGATGGCACAGAATATCAATGAGCAGCTGGAATCGATTGGATTTGTGAATCTCGGGGTCAAGGCAAGACCGAATCTGATCGTGTTGCGCAGAACAAAAATGCCGGCAGTTCTTGTGGAAGTTGGGTTCATCAATTCAGACACAGATAATCAGCTGTTTGATGATAATTTTCAGGATATTGCAGAGGCGATCGCGTCAGGTATTCTTGATACCTTGGAGAGCAGCAGTGGCGGAACCGTGCCGGGAAGTGGTGGAACTGCCGGAGGAGCAGGAGGAAGATACCGTGTCCAGGTCGGAGCATTCCGGAATCAGGTATATGCAAATAACTTGTTAAGAGAGCTTCAGGAGCAGGAATATCCCGCAAGAATTGAAGACTCTAATGGGTTTTACCGTGTAGTGGTCGGAAGTTATCCGACCTTGCAGGAGGCAGCGCAGATGGAACAGCGGTTAAAATGGGCAGGATATCCAACGATTGTGATCCATTAAGCAGTGAAACTACATGGCAATAGAGCATAATGCTTTACAAAAGCAGGGAAAATAGGTAGAATAGGGAAATATACAAAGCAGAAAAGAGGATAAAAGTATGAGTGATAGATTAGAATTTCGTGAGAAACTAGGAGGAATTCTTCAGAAGGCTCAGGGAGCGCAGAATGTACTTTCGGTAAGAGAAGTAGAAGAATATTTTGCAGAGGACGGACTTTCCAGAGAACAGATGGAGTTGGTCTGTGACTATCTGCTGTCGCAGAAAGTAGCAGTCAAAGGCTATGTAAAACAGGGAGGAACTGTTACTGAGAAGACAGAAGAACAGGCAGAGGAGCACTATACAGAGGAAGAAAAGCGTTATCTCGCACGCTATATGGAAGAAATCAAAACAATAAAGGCAGAGGAAGCTGGCGAGCGACAAAAGTTATTTGCAGCATCGATAGAAGGAGATGCACTTGCAAGGGGAAGACTGATCGAGCTGTATTTGGAGAAAGTTGTGGAAGCAGCGAAAGAGATGTATCACAAAGAAGTATTTCTCGGAGATCTGATCCAGGAGGGAAATGTAAGCCTGATGCTTGCACTGGACGAATTGGAATCCGTGGAGGAAGCGCATAGGAAGATTATGGAGGAAGTACGCGCGGGAATGCAGATGCTGATCGAGGAGCAGACAGAAGTGAAGCGAAGAGACCATACGCTTTTAGAGAAGTATACAGATTTAGATGATAATATCAAGAAACTGAAAGAGGAAACAGGAAGAGATGTAACGATAGAAGAAGTATCTGCCTTTCTGGATATGCCGGAAGAAGAGATCAATGATATTCTCAATCTGGGAGAACAATAGGTGAAAGCATAGAAAATAAAAATGTTGCTGTAAAATGGTAAGATACCATATTGCAGCAACATTTTTGTTAGATTAAAAGTCGAAAGAGTCTTCTTCTTTCCGATCGTAGAATCCTTCCGGAATATATAAATGAACACTTTCTACACGATTCTTCTGGAGTGCCTCCACGACGAGCCGGATTCCGTCATCTGTCGTCAATTCATCCCCCTGTTCAGGAAGACGGTCAAGATGTTCGATGATGAATCCACCGAGGGAATCGTAGTCTTCAGAGGAAAGATTTAATCCGAGACTGTCGTTGAGATCGTCAAGATTCATGGAACCTTCAATGATATATTCCCGGTCATTGATCTGACGGACAAACTCCTCTTCGTTCTCATCGTACTCGTCATGAATCTCGCCAACAATCTCTTCGAGTAAGTCTTCGAGGGTAATCAGTCCGGCAGTTTCTCCATATTCATCGAGGACGATGGCGATATTGATCGAAGCCTGTCGCATTTCTACGAGCAATTCAGAGATGCTCTTATACTCGTAAGTAAAATAAGCTTCTCTTAAAATATCTCTGACATGAAATTCCTTCTTGTCATTGTAATTGTATAACAGAAGATCCTTCATATTGATTGTACCGACGACATTGTCAGTGGTCTCTTCGTAGATTGGAAGTCTTGTAAACTTGTCCTCACGGAAAATCTCGATCAGTTCATCGTAAGTGCTGTTGATATCAGCGAACGTCACATGGACACGAGGCACCATAATATCTTTTGCTTTGGCATCTCCCATATCAAATACATTGTAGATCATTTCTTTTTCTTCTGATTCAATCACGCCGTCCTCATGGCTGACATCCACGATAGTCCGAAGTTCGTGTTCGGTCATTGTGTTGACCTTCTGATCCGGATTGACACGCAGAAGAAACAGAACTCCCATAGAGAGCTTGTTCACAATAAAAATGACCGGGGTAAAAATCTTCATCAGAAAATGGATCAGCGGTGCATAGAGCAGCGCCATCTTTTCAGAATGGATCGTTGCCAGTGTCTTTGGAGAAATTTCTCCGAAGATCAAGATCAATAAAGTGATCACACCGGTCGCAATACCGACCGCAGAATTTCCGAATAGCTGAATGATCAGAGACGTCGTGAGCGCGGTTGCCGCATTGTTCACGAGGTTATTCCCGATCAAGATCGCACTCAGCATTTTACCAGAATCTTCTGAAATCTTTAGAAGAATGCGGGCGCGCTTGCTTCCCTGGTCTGCCAGTGATTGAATTTTTAGTTTGTTAGAGGTTGTCAAAGAGGTCTCTGCCGATGAAAATAATGCTGATAAAAGAATCAGTACGGCTAAAATAATTAATTGTATGACGACACTCGAGTCCAATGATAAGTTCACTCCTTTTTTGCTTTACATTTTGCTTCTAATATACCGTATTTCGGGAGATTTTGCAAGTGTACATTGAATTTGCGGGGGCTTTATAGTATGATAAAGATACTGCCCGGAGGAATACTTCGAGACAGGATGAATAGGAACAGAATGAATGATGCATATAGATAGAAGCAGGAGATAGAGCATGAAGAAAGAATTTTATGACGCATTGATACAGCTGACTGAAGAAAAAAATGTGCTGACCGACGAACCGTTGAAAAACCATGTGACGTTCCGTGTCGGAGGAGCAGCGGATTACTTTGTATCACCGGAGAGTGCAGAAGAAGTACAGAAGATTATTCTCTTATGCAAAGAGGCAGGAATACCATATTATATTTTAGGAAATGGAAGTAATCTTCTTGTTAGCGATCAGGGCTACCGAGGGGTTATCATACAGATTTACAAATCCATGAGTGAGATTTCTGTAAAAGGAGAATTTGTGACAGCGCAGGCAGGCGCGCTTTTATCGGCAATTGCAGCAAAGGCAGCAGGAGAGTCGCTGGCTGGATTTGAGTTTGCTTCCGGAATTCCGGGAACAATCGGAGGAGCCGCAGTGATGAATGCCGGAGCATACGGCGGTGAGATGAAAGATGTACTGGAGCAGGTGACAGTTCTGACAAAGGAAGGAGAACTGCTCACGATTCCGAGAGAGGAACTGGATATGGGATATCGCACAAGCAAGGTTGCGAAAAATCAGTATATTGTACTGGAAGCGGTAATCCATCTTGCACATGGGGAGAAAGAAAAAATCCGGGAAAAAATGAATGAACTCAAAGAGAAGCGCACGACAAAGCAGCCGTTGGAATATCCAAGTGCAGGCAGCACCTTCAAACGTCCGGAAGGATATTTTGTCGGAAAGCTGATTGAGGAAGCAGGGTTACGAGGATTTCAAGTAGGAGGCGCACAGGTATCAGAAAAGCACTGTGGGTTTGTGATCAATAAGGATAATGCGACAGCGGCGGAAGTACGGGAACTGATCCGTCAGGTATCGGAGCGCGTAAAGGCAAATTCCGGGGTGACACTGGAACCGGAAGTAAAGATGTTAGGAGAATTTTAAGATGAGATTTGTGATCGTTACGGGAATGTCCGGTGCGGGAAAGAGCACTGCATTGAAGATGCTGGAAGATGTTGGATATTTTTGTGTAGATAATCTTCCGATTCCTGTGATTCCGGCTCTGGCAAGTCTTTTGAGTGGGGCCAATTCAGAGATTGATAAGCTGGCTCTTGGGATTGACATTCGGGATGAGCGGAATTTTACAGAATTAGAAGAAGTGTTAAAGAAGATTGATGACACTGGATTTGCTTATGAAGTGTTGTTTCTTGAGGCAGGGGATGATGTGCTGATCAAGCGATATCAGGAGACAAGGCGGACTCATCCGATCGCAGGAAATGAGCGGCTGGATAAGGGGATCGAACTGGAACGTGAGAAATTAAAGTTTTTAAAATCCAAAGCAACATATATTGTAGATACAAGTAAAATGCTGACAAGGGAACTAAAGGGTGAACTCAACAAAATTTTTGTAGAGAATAAAGAATTTAAAAATCTGTATATTACAGTATTGTCGTTCGGATTTAAGTATGGAATTCCTAATGATGCAGATCTGGTATTCAATGTGCGTTTTCTTCCGAATCCATATTATATAGAGGAGCTCCGGCCGATGAGTGGAAATGACAGTCCGGTCAGTGAGTATGTGATGAAGGAACCAAAAGCACAGGAATTTTTAGAGAAGTTAAAAGATATGGTCACCTTTCTGATTCCAAACTACATTATAGAGGGAAAGAATCAGCTTGTCATTGCAATTGGATGTACCGGGGGAAAGCACCGGTCTGTTACACTGGCAAATGAACTGTATCAGTTTTTGAAGCAGGATGACAGATATGGAGTAAAGGTAGAGCACCGGGATATTGAAAGAGATTCACAGGGAAAAGTAAAATAAATGGAAAAAATGTCATTTTCAGCAAAAGTAAAAGAAGAACTGTCCACGCATATGAGCAGTGCAAGGCATTGTCAAATTGCAGAACTTGCGGCGATCATAAGTATCTGCGGGAGAATTTCCATCTCCAGTTCGGATAGATACCGGGTGACGGTACACACAGAAAATATAACTGTTGCAAGAAAGTACTTTACATTAATCAAAAAAACATTTAATATATGTACTGAAACTTCTATTCGAAAGAACCTTAAAAAAGGAAGTGTTTTTTATTCCGTTATTATTGCAAGGCACGAAGAGGCAGTGAGAGTGCTTCAGGCAGTGAAGTTATTGGATGATACGGGTGAAATTAGAGAGGAACTTTCTATTGTAAAGAATGTGGTGATTCGTCAGCTATGCTGTCGGAGAGCATTTCTGAGGGGAGTGTTCCTTGCATCAGGTTCGATCAGTGATCCTTACAAATCTTACCACTTTGAAGTGGTATGTGCGACTGAAGACAAGGCGAAGCAATTACAGTATATTATGAACAGTCTGCATATGAGTGCCAAGATTGTGCTTAGGAAGAAATCCTATGTTGTCTACCTCAAGGAGGCAGATCAGATTTCAGATATGCTAAATATCATGGAGGCACATGTTGCACTGATGGAGTTTGAAAATATTCGTATTTTAAAAGATATGAGAAACACCGTGAATAGAAAGGTAAATTGTGAAACTGCCAATATTAATAAAACCGTTTCCGCAGCAGTCAAACAGCTGGAAGATATTGTATATATCAGAGATGAGATCGGTTTTGAAAAATTAGCAGACGGATTAAGAGAGGTTGCTCTTGCGAGAATCGCCTATCCGGAAGCAACATTGAAGGAACTAGGTGACGCACTGACACCGCCGGTCGGGAAGTCGGGTGTGAATCATCGGCTAAGAAAGTTAAGTGAGATCGCTGAGAAGGTAAGAGCGAACAAGGAGGTACACAATGATTAGGAAACCAGTAACAATTCAACTTGACAATGGATTAGAGGCAAGACCAATTGCGCTGCTTGTTCAGGAAGCAAGTCAATATGCAAGCCAAATCTATATTGAGATCAAGGAAAAAAGAATTAATGCCAAAAGCATTATGGGAATGATGAGCCTGAACGTTCACAGCGGAGAAGAGCTGACAGTAGTTACTGAAGGTGAGGACGAAGAAAAGGCAGCTCAGGGTATTGAATTGTTTTTAAATAATGTAAAGTAAAAGAGGTAGGAAAAAGAGCATGTGATATGCTCTTTTTTATCCTATAAAAATAGTAGAAAGGAGAACGCGATGAAGAAATTATTATTTATTTATAATCCGAACGCAGGGAAGGGATTGATCAAGCCAAAACTGTCAGATGTACTTGATATTTTTGTGAAAGCAGGATACGAAGTGACCGTTTATCCGACACAGAAGTACCGGGATGGATATCACAAAGTGCGTCACTTTAAGGAAGAATATGACTTAGTTGTGTGCAGCGGTGGAGATGGCACGCTTGATGAAGTCGTAACCGGGATGATGAAGAGAAAAGAACAGATTCCAATCGGTTATATCCCGACTGGTACGACGAATGATTTTGCCAGAAGTTTACATATTCCAAAAGATATGTTAAAGGCTGCAGATACGGCAGTGAATGGAATTGTCTTTCCGTGTGATATCGGGAAATTTAACCACGATTTTTTTGTGTATATCGCAGCATTCGGGCTTTTTACAGATGTTTCCTATCAGACAAAGCAGGAAGTGAAAAATGTTCTCGGACATCTTGCATATGTGCTGGAAGGAATGAAGCGCCTTTATAATGTGCCGTCTTACCGGATTAAAGTGACGCATGATGATCAGGTGATCGAAGATGAATTTATCTTCGGGATGGTAACAAATTCTAGGTCGATCGGCGGATTCCGAAATATGGTTGGAAAGAGTATTGTATTTGATGACGGAGAGTTTGAAGTGACTCTGATTAAGACGCCAAAGAATCCGTTAGCATTGCAGGAGATCATCGCAGCGATTCTGATCGAACAGATTGATACAAAACATATGTATACATTTAAGGCAAACAGCTTGAAACTGGAGTCTCTGGAAGAGATTCCGTGGACACTGGATGGTGAGTTCGGAGGGGAACATGATGAAGTGATGATTGAGAACCAAAGACAGAAATTGAAGATTATGGTGCCTATCGATAAAGTCAAATCTCTGATGAAGGAACCAGATACGTTACAATTAGAGGAAGGAATTGAAGAGGATTAATGGAAAAGAGAGAAAAATTTTCATCCCGGTTGGGGTTTGTATTGATTTCAGCCGGTTGTGCAATCGGTCTTGGTAATGTATGGAGATTTCCATATATTACGGGAAAATATGGAGGGGGAGCATTTGTACTTGTATATTTGTTTTTCTTATTTATACTTGGTCTGCCGATTGTTGTTGCAGAGTTTTCAGTAGGGAGGGCGAGCCAGAGAAGTATTGCTACTTCCTTCAATAAATTAGAGCCAAAAGGGACAAAATGGCATTGCTACCGTTATTTTGGAATGGCAGGTAATTATTTGTTGATGATGTTTTATACAACCATCGGTGGATGGATGCTTGCGTATTTCTTCAAGATGCTCAAAGGAGAATTTACAGGACTGAAGCCAAAGGAAGTTGAGCAGGTATTTGCTACATTTACATCTGATCGAAATGCGATGATCTTCTGGATGTTATTAATTTCAATAGCAGGATTGTGTGTGTGTTCGCTTGGACTTCAGAAAGGCGTGGAGGGAATCACAAAGATCATGATGTCTACGCTGTTTGTAATTATGGCGGTGTTGGCGGTGAAGTCACTAACACTTCCAAACGCAATGGACGGTCTCCGTTTTTATCTTGTACCGGACTTCGGTAAGATGAAAGAGGCAGGGATCGGTACTGTGATTTTTGCAGCCATGGGACAGGCATTTTTTACACTGAGCATTGGAATCGGGGCACTGTCAATTTTCGGAAGCTATATCGGGAAAGAACGAGCACTGACTGGAGAGGCCATCAGCGTTGGTTTACTTGACACAACAGTGGCGATTGTTTCTGGCCTGATTATTTTTCCAGCATGTTTTGCATTTGGAATCAATCCAGGAGAAGGTCCGGGACTTGTATTTGTCACATTGCCGAACGTATTTAACGAGATGGCAGGCGGAAGAGTGTGGGGAAGTCTGTTCTTCCTGTTCATGACATTTGCGGCATTTTCTACGATTATCGCAGTGTTCCAGAACATTATCACATTTGCAAGAGAAATGTGGGGGTGGTCCTTACAGAAATCTCTGCTCATAAATGGTGCGCTTTTGATCCTGTTAGGACTTCCGTGTGTACTTGGTCTGACAGATTGGTCTGGAATACAGATCCTTGGAAAGAATATTATGGATTTTGAGGATTTCCTTGTCAGCAACAACCTACTTCCACTCGGATCTTTGATCTATCTGTTATTCTGTGTGACAAAATATGGGTGGGGATGGGATCATTTCCTGAAAGAAGCCAATACCGGAACCGGAATCAAATTCCCGGGTGGCCGTCCGATGAAGTTGTACCTTACATTTGTTCTTCCGGCGGTAATCTTGTTTATCTTTGTGCAGGGATATATGTCCATGTTTGCCGGAGGAATGTAGGAAAAATCAGCAGCAGAAGCCGAGGGGCGAAAAGCGCCTGGTTTCTGCTGTTGAAATCTATAAAGGGAAGGTTTGGGCGATAGATAAGAATTGTTCGAGTATAGAAGCAAAAAATAGAAAAACAAAAAAGTTTAAAAAATTTGAAAAAAATTGAAAAAAAGACTTGCATAATCCTAAAAAGTGTTCTATACTATACAGGTACCAAACAAATGGCTCCATGGTCAAGCGGTTAAGACGCTAGCCTCTCACGCTGGAATCAGGGGTTCGATTCCCCTTGGAGTCACTTTTAGAATTGGCGGAAGACCTTTAAAATGAAAGGGTTTTTCGTCTTTTTTGTTTGCTGGAAGATATATAATATTTGTCTTACGTTTTCTCAGATTTACGGAAGGTTCTGCACTAGATATAGTGGATCCTTTTGTTTTGCTATAATAAAAGGTTCTTCTATGATTTTTATTTTATCAGAGTAGAACCTTTTGTATTTTATTTAGGAGAAAAAATTTTATACTTTTATGCTCAAGAAATTATGCGGAATAAACAAGTAACTCTTCCATGTGCACATTTAGGAGTGAAGATAAGGCAAGCAAATTATCCAGAGAAGGAAGAGACTTCCCGGAAAACCAATTATAAACAGACTGATTGCTGATATTAAACAGTCGTTCAATTGCACAAGCAGAAAGATTATTTTCCTCACATAGAGAACGAATATTTTCCCCAGTTTTTATCATATCTATCTGAGGATAATTAAAAGGTACAAAAGTCGTCATCAAAATCACCTTCACAATCATTATTGATATCATCATCATCTTCCTCATCCCAATTCCAATTCAGACCATCCGCTTCTTCCTTATCCCAGTACAAGTCATCTTCCTCTTCAGAATCATCAGATAAGAAGTCTTTTAAATCTTCTGCAGGAAATAGGGAATAAGGAGTAAAGACTTCATCATCATTTTCCATTTTGACATCGGAGTCTTTTCCGGTGTCGATATTTTCTGCAGAAGAAAATTCATTTTCTGAAATCAGTTTTGAGAAATTACATAAGTTTCTTTTTAAAGTTTGATAATGCTGTTCTCCAAGAAAGTCTTCGACCGTATCCAATAAATATAAAATACTGCTGCGTGCAGCAGGAATAGCCATATCTAGTGTAGCCATTGCATATGTGCATAATGAAACAAGTCCTTTTTTTGAATAGGAAGAATCGTTTCCCATTACAAACCCTTCTTTAGGCTGCAAAGCATATGCAAAAAGTTGGTCGACGGTTTCTTTGAAGTATTCGTTGACAGTGATATAGTTCTCGGTATCTTTTTTGCATGACAATATATCGATGAGTAATTTTGTGAGTTGATACAAGTTTGTTATATGTAATTCTGATAAATATCTTCGATAGAGTTTTTTCTCCTTTTTTGTCATGTATTTTGCTGGTGTCATTTTAAATCCTCCTTATTTGAAAACAATATGTTAGTAGTTCTGTTGTGATCACACTTATAGTATACGGGTGGGAGAAAAAACTCGAAAGAGAGTATAAAAAATATTTTTATGGTTGTTCCAATTGGTAGTTGGAGTATTAGATTGTGTAGCATATAGGGTATTTTTTGTCAAGGGGATAGGAAAAATATTTTTAAATATTTTTAAAGTGTATAAACCATTTTTTAGTGTCCAGTTTGTGATTGAATGTGGAAATCAGAAAAATTTGATATGCTTGATGTAAGTCACAAGAAGAACTAGAGTGACATATTAAGATGAGTCTATGAGTCACTATGGGGAGGAAGTTTATGGGCAATATTTTGAGGAGTGATTAACAGAACTATATGACTATCTTGAGAGAGAAGGCTATGCTCCATTACTCTATTCAGAACTTGAAGTTGGTATTTATGTGCATGATAAGAAGATTGAAATATTAGGGGTAAAAAATAGTACAGGTTAGCAGTGGAGAGGTGACAACAATGATTTATATTACAGGGGATACCCATGCAAATTTTAGGCGTTTTTCAAGAAAACAGATGCCTTATCATTTGGAAAAAGGCGATTATATGATTGTGTGTGGAGATTTCGGTCTGTTGTGGGCGAAAGATAGGACCTTTCAATATAATTTAAAATTTTTTGAGCAAAGAACATACACAACCCTGTGGGTAAGTGGAAACCATGAGAATTATGATATGATAAAAGAGTATCCAAAGGAACTTTGGCATGGAGGAATGGCGAGACATATTGTCAGGGATAAAGTAATCCTACTTGAGCGAGGGCAGGTCTTTGAGATAGAAGGAAAGAGATTTTTCACATTTGGAGGAGCTGCAAGTCATGATATTCAAGGAGGAATTTTAGATTTGGATGATCCGGAATTTATGGTGAAGAGACAGCGGGCAAATCGATCCTACCTTCCATATCGGGTGAAAAATATTTCATGGTGGGAAGCGGAACTTCCCACAGAGGAAGAGATGAAAGAGGGAAAGGAGAATCTGGAAAAAATCAATTATAAAGTAGACTATGTGATTACGCACTGTGTATCAAATCGGATTCAAGATAAAATAGAAGAAAGGTATTATGGTGGTGGAACTTATGGCAGAAGTTATTTCCCAGATATTCTGACAGGGTATTTGGAGGAAATAGAGGGGAAATTGCAGTATCAACATTGGTTTTGTGGACATTATCATATGAATGAAGAAATAGACATGAAGCATACAGTTCTATATGAAAAAATCATTCCGCTCAATCAGTATGAAATGAAAGGGATCTTTCAAAAACAGGAGTAGATGGAGAAATGGATAAGATTATGTTGTATAATAGAAAAATGTTCTCCAGTCTTTGATGGGCTGGTACAGTTTTTTATGGGTAGATTAGAGGGGGTGAAAGCCACTGGATGGAGAAGACATTCGTGGATGAAGAAATAGCAGTTCGCTTTATCTGGTTTAAAATAAAGTATTTTCTAATCAGGAAATACAAGCTACAAGGTGTCTGTGGAAAAGAGAGAATATGGGCATAGAAAGGAAATGGCTGGAATACATGTTTAGCGTGGGGGGATTCGATTCACCTCATAAAAGGAAGAAAGAAGAGAGTGGGACAGATAAAGACGGAAGAAAACGATAGGATTATCCCAAAGAACATTTTTCGGAAGGTGTGGTGGAAACGTACTGGTGGATAACACTTGGAGAACATGAAAAAGAATTAGAGGGACTGTCATATGAGATGATCACATGTCTGATATAAGATATCCCTGGGAGGAAGGATAGATGTTTTTTGTGAAGAATGAAAAAGGAGAGTACATTTGTGCAAGATGCGGATGTGGTGGGAAGATTACAAAGGATCATTTTATTCCGAAATCGTGTGGAATGACTGTAAATGAAGAAGGAAATTATGTCGGGATTTGTGAGAAATGTAACAGGGAGAAAGGAGATGACATTGTATTACCTTCGTGGTATTCTTTTCTTCCGAGAGGGCAGCAAGAGGAACTGAGGAGATACTTAAGATATGCGAGAAGTTATGTTTTGCAGAAGTGTAAAGATGAGGAAGTTGAGAAGTATTTGAGGGAAATGAAGAGGGAGTAGAAGATGCCGGATTGCTTTGAAATCCGGTATTTTTGTTAAGAAAAGATTGTTTGTCATAGATTAAAAATGAAAAAATTTTCGAAAAGTATTGACAAACAGATTGTTGATGTATATAATAAAAGTCAGTAAAGTCAGTAAAGCTAGTGATAGCAGTTTTGTCAGATGGGTTGCTTTAAAAACTACATTTAAAAAAGGAGGAATTTAGTGTGCGAACAGAAGCAGTTGCATTAAGAGTGGTGAATTATGGTGGAGATGTCCCTCGGGATATCATCAATCAGCATTTTAAAAAACTGAAGTTATCTGGCCGAGTCTATTATTCAACGGGGGTCATTTTTGAAGAAAGCAAACTCCGGGAGATCAAAAAGTTGATTCTTTTTTTCGAAGAAAACAACTGCAGGCGGTATGTTGTTGCCGATGTTATCAAATCTTTGAAATATAATCTGAAAAAGGAAGATTCAAGCCAGTGCATTCCAAAGGATAGTTTTTTATGGAGCGTGAAGAAATATGAGAATATAGCTGCAAATACTTGGTTTTTAATAGAATCTTTGAGAGTCCCAAGCCAAGAAGAGATTGATTCTTTTCAGGTTAAATACATGGCTGAAAATCAAGTTTATGTTAGACGGTTGGAAGACGTACTAGACGCGTCTACGCGACCTAACAGAGTCTATTGTTCTCAGTTTCATGAGTGTAGTGAAGAAATTGAAGACGAATTCTGTTTAGTTTAGGCCCAGAGGGATAATTAACAATTTTTCAATGACAGATTTCTCTAGAGATCAAAGGTAACTAAAAAATTATTTGTAAAAAAGGGGTAGTTTTTGATACTATCTATTTAATGATGGAGGTTTGGATATGAACAATTTTTGGCTTATACCTATGGATTTTAGAACCTGTAATTATGAACAAATGAAAGAGGAGTGGGATGAAAATAAAAAAATCATGTGGGAAGCACCTGGAAAACCTACGAACAAAAACGGTGAATGGACTGTCGAAAATACTATGGCTAAATCGTTAAAAAAAGGGGATGTGGTGTATTTTTATGTTACTAATTTACCGTCAGAAAGTAACGTCAAGCTAAGCAGAATTATGCTAAGGGGAAAAATAGAAGATGAGCCCTATCCGATAGAAAAAAATAAGGTTTATAGGAGTTTAAAAGAAACGACGATGATAAGTGGTTTTTCTATTGGCTCTATTTCAACTTTACATAAAGAGCTACTAGAAAATAATTTATTTTTGAGTTTAAAAGACTTGAGGAAAAGAGATAATAATTTTCAATATCCACGAGGAAAAAATTGGCCTGACAAAAACAGTAAAAAAAGTTTCAGTCAAGATTTGATTAAAACATTAGAAGAAAGTTTTAAAGTTGGTATGCGAGAGAATGATTTTGAAGTATTAATGAATCATTTTAATAAAAAATGTTTCTTTTGTGGAAAAGATGGAAATGGACATAAGACATTTGTGGGGAGGAATGGATTAGATTACTTTGAATATCATCACTTTATTCTACAATGTGTAGCTAAAAAATTTCCAGAATTGCAGGATATTATAGATTCACCGACTAATAGATTATCCTTGTGCTCAAATTGTCATAATAAATTTCATTATGGAAGAGTTGAAGAAGTGAGCAGAATGATAGAAATAGTTTTGGAGGACAGCGAAATTAATAAAATGTTAGAGGAATTTGATTTTCAAAAAAATATAGGAGAAAATAAGGATATTTTTGAGTGGTTTCAAGAAGTATATAGCGTAAAATAGGGAAATTAGACTATGAAAAAAGTTTATAAATAAGATCTTCTATGATAATGATAGGTGAAAGGCTTGATTAAAACTAGCTTTTCACCTTGATTTATATATAGCAGTTATAAAATTTTATATCAAAGAGGAGTAATTTTTCTGGTGGAAGAGCCTGTGGAACAACACTCTTCTTAGATCCAGCAGTTTCAGTACTCTTTTGTGTATTATTAATGATCAGCTAATGAATAGTATAGATACCAGATAGCAGCCTATTTTTGATTAATTTTCCAAGATTTGTAGGTTCATATCCGTACACATTACCTGTTAGATTCAAATTTCTACAATCTTTTGAGTAGGTTGCTGTAGTTTTGTGTTCATATCCGTGGATATTGATTGTCTATGGGAATCCGATGATTGTCTTGTGAGAAACTTTTCAATAGTTTCAACGCTAAGTCTACATGTTTTTTGTAATAAACTAGTCCTGTTGGATATTCTTATCACTTCCTCGTGTGGTCGTAAGTGTTTTTCATTTAGATTATCCAAAATTACGAAACTTTCCACCGGTTTCCCATATCATTCTCTTAGCTATTGATCGATTTCATTGTCGCGATGCACGTTCTCTGAGAGTGGAGTTCGATCCCCCAATTTTAATCCAAATTCTCGAAACTTATTCTGCAAAACCCTAAAAAGTCGAAATTCCCGTTTGCGAAAAAACATTTTCTAGAATATAGGTGTTCAGGTATATCTAATCAAACCGCCAGGTAGACGATAGTATGATTTTGTCATCAGCACGATTTACCAATTGCTTTCATTCCCCAAAGCGCCTCTCTGTTCTTATTAAAAAATACATTTTTGAGTAGGTAGGAAAGTATCAATGAAAATATCATACGGAAACGTATTTTTCAATCATGCTGCAACTGGAAATAAAAAATCTACTGTCGAGAAAATTTATGGAAATTGAATTTGTTCCAACTATGGATTGATGTCGGTTTCAGAGTGAAAATGGTATCCTAATATCAAACAAGGAACAACTTTTTGATTACAGATAATACAAATATATTTGTAGGAGAAAGTTCTATTATGGAAAATAGATTATTGATTACACAGGCATTGGATGAAAGAGATTTGCCGGTAAAAAGATTACGTCTAAAATTGCAGTATTTTAGTCGGCGGATGTAAAAAAGAACAATGAAGAAAAAGTTTTGGAAAACAGTATAGGAGAGGAAGCAAGCTTTCAAAAAATATGGGAGTTTTTAAGAACCATTTATTCCACTACCCCAAATTAGATAAACAGTTTTTGTATTACGTCATTAGTGAATGAAAAATGTTTAACCGATAGACGAGCTTTAAATATTTGTATTTTTTGAATCTTAGGATATGTATGGAGAATCATACTGAAATCCGGGAAGTATGGTTTGGTGTCAGCTTGATTGCTGCCTGTTTTCCGCTCGGCTGTATTATGAGCAATATAAAATGAGAGTGATATAGTGTGAATTATTATGTTGCAAATTCACATTTTGGAAAATGAACGGTTTGAAAGTGAATGATACAGCAGAAAGGGAATCGGTATTGAAAGCCAGCGTACAAAGTGTGTGGCTATAAAATTTTGTTTTCCTTCAGATTGGTTGAATCACGTTTTCGTCAAGAGTGATACTCACTTTTGTTTTTAATGGTTTCATGTTAAAAGTCTCCTTTTTAACTTAAATATATCGTTAGTATTATCAAGTATCGACCAGTAGTATCAAGTAGGATAAAGCAAAAATATAATATTTATATTATTCATAGTCCAGCAGTGTGATGTTAAGTGAGAAATGAATAATAAATCAAATATCGTTCATATATCTCACGAAGACAAAAAATATCCACCTAAGCCCTGTTAATCATATTTTTTTAAAATGAGCAGGGTGTAGATTATCAGCAAGTAGAAGTTCTTCTACTCTGCTGAAATATATAGGAGATTGCCTTTGAGCAGTACAAAGACCAAACGCACAAATTTACGAGTAGTTAATGCGAGTGCATGTTTGTGTTGATATCTGTTTACTTCTTTGTATTTGAGACGGTGGAAATTGCTGTATTTAGGAAAGAAAACATACTAACATTTTTTCTATAAAAGATAGTGGTATTCACAAAGAAAAGTTAGTTATAAATATGGAGGTTGGATTTACAATGGACATTACAAAAGAAATTTTAAGACGTGCAACTATACAAGGTATTACAGAGTATTTGCTCTATGGATCCGCAATCGAGGCAAAACAGCCAGAATTAGATTATAACAAAAAGTTAGAAGAAAGTTATAGTAAAAATGAAGAGGTATTAAGAGAACATGAAAACAAAACAGTTTCAGAACTGATAGATTCAGCAAATGAAATGGCAAGTGAGGTTTCCGAAGTTTATACTGCGCTTGGTCTACAAGCGGGTATGAAAATCATGCAGGAATTGTTGAAAGGCATGAATAGATAGCAAATAGCCTTGTTTGTTTACATTCAAAAAATAGCGTTTTGCAGGATGCCCCAAGCGACGGCTTCTAACAGATCGGTGGGGCATCGGGGCAAGCGTTACACTGACAGAATATTACGGGTTTTTTCTATTTGACAATCCGAGCATATAATCAGCAGATACATTGTAAAATTTGCATAACGCTATCAGATAATCAATAGGCATTGGTCGCTTTTCTAATTCATATTGAGAATAAGTTGTTTGAGCAACTCCTAGCATATCAGCTACTTTCTTTTGAGAAAGATCGTTATCTTGTCTTAAATTCCTCATTCGTTCCGCATAATTCAAAGTTATCACCTCAAATTGATTTTATTATAGAAATAATTTGAGGATTGACTTTCAAGTCGGTGCGAGTTAGAATAAAAATATAACTCGGAGTGAGTTATAAATGCGTTGGATTTAAGGATAATAGAAGAGGGGATAGAATTCGGGTTCTTAAATATTGTCTTTAGATTCATGAAGGCAAATTTTAGGAGGAGATACAAATGAGAAAGAAATTTGTTGTTGCGCTGGTTGCTGCTATGTCTTTGAGTGTTGCAGGAACGGGAACAGTATTTGCGATGGATAAAGTATCAGCAATAGCAGGCGAAAAAGAGCATGTACATGGGGATAATTGCGAGTGGGTAGTGGATAAGGAAGCGTGGCAGGAAACCATTCACCATGAAGCAGAATACAAGACGGTTCATCATGAAGCTGAAGGATATTATGAAAAACAACAAGTACAAGTAGGTACTAAGCCTATTTACGAAAAACAGAAGCATGCAATTTGTCAAACATGTGGTGGTATAGATATAGGCCTTTACGAAGATCCTGTAGAAGGCGGTTTATCTAAAGAGTATGGGGAACATATCGTATATCATGCGGATCGTGGTGAATTCCGTATAACAATAAAGGCTAAATGGGTTGATGTACAAGTTGGTGAGGAGCCTATTTATGAAGAAAAGGATATCTGGATTGAAACAAAACCGGCATGGGATGAACAAGTTCTTGTAAAAGAAGCATATGATGAGGTGATCAATCACCCGGAAGAGGGACATTGGGTATGTAATGGAGAATCACAAGAGCCAGATCAGAAACCGGAACAGCCGGAGAACCCAGATCAAAAGCCAGAACAGCCAGAGAACCCGGATCAAAAGCCGGAACAGCCGGAGAACCCAGATCAGAAACCGGAACAGCCAGAGAATCCAGATGCAGAAACACCAGAAGTACCGGAACAGAAACCAGAAGTACCAACAACGCCAGAAGAAAATAAGGAAAATGTTCAGACACAAGCAGCAGAAACAAAGAAAGAGGGAACAACACCAAAAACTGGTGACACAGCTTCCTCACTTCCGGTTGCAGGAGTAGGAATTACTTCACTCGGAGTTGCTCTTGCAACAATCTTAAAGAAACGGAAATAATTTTATTTGATCGAAGCCTGATCGCTTATGCGTGAGGGCTTCTTTGTATGGGACGTTGTTTATTAAAAAATAGATGAGCATAGGAAAGAAAGAGCGGACGTATGATTACACTTATGATTACATCCACTTATTTTTCTATTTTAATTAAAACAGCAGGCAAGATACGACCGGAAAGTTTCTGTGATAAAAAGGTTCCCTTTTTTTTACATATGAGGTATAATAGGGCATGTGAAATAACGTAAAAGAAGCGGAGGAAGAAACATGTTAGTATCAGCAAAAGAAATGTTAGAAAAAGCAAAAGCAGGTCACTATGCAGTTGGACAGTTCAACATTAACAACCTGGAATGGACAAAATCTATCTTATTAACAGCTCAGGAATGTAATTCACCGGTAATTCTCGGAGTATCTGAAGGTGCCGGAAAATATATGACAGGTTATAAGACAGTAGTAGGTATGGTAAATGGAATGTTAGAAGAACTGAACATCACTGTTCCGGTAGCACTTCACTTAGACCACGGAAGCTTTGAAGGATGTATGAAGTGTATCGAAGCAGGATTTTCTTCTATTATGTTCGACGGTTCTCACTACCCGATCGAAGAGAACGTTGCAAAGACAAAAGAGTTAGTAGCAATCTGTGCTGAAAAAGGAATGTCTCTGGAAGCGGAAGTAGGTTCTATCGGAGGAGAAGAAGACGGAGTTGTAGGAAAAGGTGAGTGTGCAGACCCTCAAGAATGTAAGGCAATCGCAGATTTAGGCGTAACAATGCTTGCAGCAGGTATCGGTAATATCCACGGAAAATATCCGGAAAACTGGGAAGGACTTAGCTTTGAGACATTAGATGCGATTCAGCAGCTTACAGGGGCAATGCCGCTTGTACTTCACGGAGGAACAGGAATTCCGGAAGATATGATCAAAAAAGCAATTGACCTTGGTGTAGCGAAGATCAATGTAAATACAGAGTGTCAGTTAGCATTTGCAGCAGCAACTCGTGAGTATGTGGAAGCAGGAAAAGACCTTCAGGGAAAAGGATTCGATCCTCGTAAATTATTAGCTCCGGGAGCAGAAGCAATCAAAGCAACTGTAAAAGAGAAAATGGAATTATTCGGATCTGTAAACAAAGCTTAATATTTGCAGAAGAATTGTTCAGAGATAATTGAAAAGAGATTTCGGAAAAAAGATCAGTGTGACTGCACCGATCTTTTTTCCTTATCAATATTTATAAGAAATTACAAGTGTTAGGAACCTTGCTTTTTTTCTGAAATTAGAGTATCGTATTAAAGTGTATTTGAAAACGAAAACAAAAGCGAAACAAATATTTGGAAGGATGGGAATATGAGCGAAGTAATGAAGGTAACGGAAATCTTTGGGGAAAATGTCTTTAATGATGCTGTCATGCAGGAACGTCTGCCGAAGAAAGTATATAGAGAATTAAAGAAGACGATTCAGGAAGGAAAGGAGTTAGAGACTTCCATTGCTGATGTTGTCGCACATGAGATGAAAGAGTGGGCGATCGAGAAGGGGGCAACACACTACTCTCATTGGTTCCAGCCTCTGACAGGAGCGACAGCAGAAAAGCATGATGCATTTATTTCTGCACCGAAGCAGGACGGAAAAGTACTGATGGAATTCTCGGGCAAGGAACTTGTCAAAGGGGAACCGGATGCTTCCTCCTTTCCTTCCGGAGGATTGCGCGCCACATTTGAGGCGAGAGGATATACGGCATGGGATTGTACTTCTCCTGCATTTGTGAAAAAAGATGCAGAGGGAAATGGAGCAATTTTATACATTCCGACAGCATTCTGTTCGTACAATGGAGAGGCGCTCGATCAAAAGACTCCGCTGCTGCGCTCGATGGAGGCAATCGATAAGGAGGCAATGCGGCTCCTTCGTCTGTTTGGAAATACGACCTCTTCTAAAGTAATCCCATCGGTAGGGGCAGAGCAGGAATACTTTCTTGTAGATCGGGAAAAGTATTTAAAGAGGAAGGATCTTGTATTCACAGGAAGAACACTGTTCGGAGCAATGCCACCGAAAGGACAAGAACTTGACGATCACTATTTTGGTGCGATCAGAGAACGAATTGCAGCGTTTATGAAAGATGTGAACAAGGAACTGTGGAAGCTAGGAGTATCGGCAAAGACGCAGCACAATGAGGTGGCTCCTGCTCAGCATGAACTTGCTCCGATCTATGCACAGTGCAATGTGGCAGTGGATCATAATCAGCTTGTCATGGAGACATTAAAGCAGGTGGCATACAAACATAACCTTCAGTGTCTGCTTCATGAAAAGCCGTTTGCAGGAGTGAATGGATCAGGAAAACATAATAACTGGTCGCTGACGACTGATGATGGAATCAATTTGCTGGATCCAGGAAAGACGCCGCACGATAATATCCAGTTTCTTCTTGTACTCACTTGCGTATTAAGAGCGGTAGACCGCCATGCGAAACTTTTGAGAGAGTCGGCAGCAGATGTGGGAAATGATCAGCGTCTCGGGGCAAATGAGGCGCCGCCGGCAATTATTTCTGTCTTTCTTGGAGAACAGCTGGAGGATGTTTTGGAGCAGCTGATCAGTACCGGGGAAGCGACACATAGTCTGAAAGGCGAACGATTGCACACTGGTGTGTCGACACTTCCTGATTTTACGAAAGATGCAACAGACCGAAATCGTACTTCACCATTTGCGTTTACTGGGAACAAATTTGAGTTCCGTATGGTTGGTTCCAGAGATTCGGTTGCAGCGCCAAATGTCATTTTAAATACAATTGTGGCGGAAGCATTTTCGGAGGCATGTGATTATCTGGAAGAGGCAGAAGATTTTGACAGAGGTGTCCATGATCTGATCAAAAAATATGCTTACGAACACCAGAGAATCGTTTTCAGCGGAAACGGGTACTCAGATGAGTGGGTTGAGGAAGCAAAACGGAGAGGACTTCCGAATTTAAAAACAATGGTAGATGCGATTCCGGCATTGGTAGAAGAGGAATCGGTTGAAGTCTTTGAAAAATTCGGTGTATTTACAAGAGCAGAATTAGAGTCAAGAGCGGAAATCAAATATGAGGCATATGCCAAAGCGGTAAATATCGAGGCGAGAGCAATGATTGATATTGCAAGCAAACATATCATTCCGGCAGTGATCACCTATATTACATCGCTTGCGAAGTCTATCAATGAAGTGCGTCAGGCATGTGCAGTAGCGGTGATCGATGTGCAGGAAGAACTTCTTACCCAGTCATCGAATCTTCTTGCAGAAACAAAGAATGCGCTAAAAGAGCTGGAGAAAGTAACAGAAGAAGCTGCAAAGAAAGAGGAAGGAATGGAGCAGGCATGCTTTTTTGAACGTCATGTTGTGCCTGCGATGGAGCATTTGCGCCGTCCGGTCGATCAGTTGGAGATGATTGTTGATAAAAATATTTGGCCGATGCCATCTTATGGAGACCTTCTGTTTGAGGTATAGTATAGATCTTTTGTTGTGAAGATAGAATAGTGGAAATTGTAAAAATTCTTAGATTCTTTTAATAAAATATTAAGGATGTTCCTATTGGATTCAAAAGAAGTTTATGTTATTCTTTATTTTGAAAGAAGATAAGAAACATCAGACAGTCCCCCGCCTGGTCTGCCTGGCGGGGGACTGTTTGTCATAAGGGACTGTGACTGCATGGAAGGCATTCTCTTCGGCATTTGTTGTGGGAGTGTCAAGTAGATACAGGAAATCTGGGGGAAATAGATGAATAGACATGAATTTTTAAAACAGTTGGAGCATGCTTTGGAAGCGGAGATGAATCCGGCAAAAGTCAGAGAGCATGTGGACTATTACCGAAGTTATATTGCAGAGGAAGTCAAAAATGGAAAGTCAGAGAAGGAAGTGATGGATCTTCTCGGGGATCCGTGGGTGATCGCAAGGTCTATCATTGACTCTCCTTTAAATGAAACGGAGGATCAATACACATATGCCGATTATGAAGAGGCAGAGCAGGAGGCACCATTTGGAACACCGGAGATAAAGATTAAGAAAATTACCGGATGGAAGATAGCGGCAGTTTGTGTCGGGATTGTGCTGATTTTGGTGCTTGTAATTTCGCTGCTCACTGGGTTGATCAGTATGTTGGCACCTGTGCTGGTTCCTCTTCTTGTGATTTGGATTGTGCTGCGAATCGTAGAAAATCACAGGCGGTGAGAAGAATCTGAAAATAGTAAAAATGGGGAAAAGTGGGGAGAATAAGCCTGAAATAGCAAAATAAAAGACCGTTGGGGGAGCCAACGGTCTTTTGAGGGGAGTATAAATAATTAATAAGGGGTTGTAAGAAGTTTCCTTCCTACAAGCAGTAGTATAATATAATACGAACGGGAATTCTTCTTTTAACTTGAACTATTTTTATGCATTTAGAAATGTGTACAAACACTGTAAAATCAAGCATTTGTATTAGATTTGTTTTATTT
>NZ_SLZV01000015.1 GCF_004346095.1 Faecalimonas umbilicata
AAATAAAACAAATCTAATACAAATGCTTGATTTTACAGTGTTTGTACACATTTCTAAATGCATAAAAATAGTTCAAGTTAAAAGAAGAATTCCCGGTAGAAAAAAACACAAAAGAAATCAGAAAAAATGCTTGAAATCAGTAGAATCTTATGGTATAGTATTGACTTGTGATATATTGTTGTTTGCAGACAAGCGTCCGCGAACGATATTTCCTTGTTCCTGACAAGGTTCAGGGACCAAGAGACCATAAGGAGGTGCAAGAACATGAACAAGTATGAATTAGCTGTTGTAGTCAGCGCAAAAGTTGAAGATGACGTTAGAGCAGGAGTAATCGAAAAAGTAAAAGAGCTTATCGCTCGTTTCGGTGGAAATGTGACAGACGTTGATGAATGGGGTAAGAAAAGATTAGCTTACGAAATTCAGAAAATGAAAGAAGGATATTACTATTTCATCCACTTCGAATCTGATTCTACTGTTCCAGCAGAGCTTGAGAGCAGAATGCGTATCATGGAAAACGTTATCAGATTCTTATGCGTAAAACAAGAAGCATAGAGAAAAGAGGATAAATCGTATGAATAAAGTAATTTTGATGGGACGTCTGACAAGAGATCCAGAAGTGAGATATTCACAAGGTGACAGCGCAACTGCTGTTGCAAGATATACATTAGCAGTAGACCGCCGCTTTAAACGTGACGGAGAGGCAAGTGCCGACTTTATCAACTGCGTAGTTTTCGGAAAATCAGCAGAGTTTGCAGAGAGATATTTCCGCCAGGGATTAAAGGTTGTTGTAAGTGGTCGTATTCAGACAGGAAGTTACACAAACAGAGATGGTGTGAAAGTTTACACGACAGATGTTGTTGTAGAAGATCAGGAATTTGCTGAGAGCAAAGCTGCAAGCGAAAGCAGCATGGGAAGCTACCGTCAGGCAAGTCCAAGTCCATCACCAGCTCCAAGTGCAGATATTGGAGATGGGTTCATGAACATTCCAGATGGAATTGATGAAGAATTACCATTCAGTTAGACGATACAATGAGTAGATTTGTATAAATATAGGAGGTAATACCACAATGGCTTACGATAAAGGTAACAAAGCTGATTCTCCAATGAAGAGAAGAGGCGGACGCAGAAGAAAAAAAGTTTGTGTATTCTGCGGTAAAGAAAACAACGAAATCGATTACAAAGACGTAGCAAAATTAAGAAAATATGTTTCTGAAAGAGGAAAAATTCTTCCAAGAAGAATCACAGGAAACTGTGCAAAACATCAGAGAGCTCTTACAGTAGCAATCAAGAGAGCAAGACATATCGCTTTAATGCCATACGTTCAGGACTAAGAAATGCAGAGGCTAAAATCTCAGAAAAGAGGTTTTGGTCTCTTTTTTTGTCTATTTGTCAAAGGCTGGGGAGAAAGAAGCTCCCTTGCAGTTCGGTGTAAAAGTACATTTTGTATGAGATCGAGCAGCTTTCCCAGGTTTGTATTATCTAAATAATATTCGCTATTGAAATGAATGACAGATAAGTCTATAATAAATCCATATAACTCAAAAAAATCAGACAACTGCAAAATGTACAGGAGGTACTGCGTATGGTGAAATTATATAATCAAGGAGTGTATCTGTTAAATGGGTCAGAGATTGTGCCAGATGGAGCAGATGCTGTAAGGGAGATAGAAGGCAAGGTGGGACATGCTGTTTCCAAAGAGGAAGCGGCAAAGGAGACGATTGCATACCGCATTCTGAAGGAACACAATACGTCTCCGGATATGGAGCACCTCAGAATCAAATTTGATAAACTGACTTCGCACGACATCACTTTTGTGGGAATTATTCAGACGGCAAGAGCATCGGGACTGGAACGGTTTCCGATACCGTATGTGTTGACGAATTGTCATAACAGTCTGTGTGCGGTCGGTGGGACGATCAATGAAGATGATCATATGTTTGGACTGACCTGCGCGAAGAAGTATGGAGGAGTGTATGTTCCACCGCATCAGGCGGTAATCCATCAGTATGCAAGGGAAATGCTTGCAGGCGGAGGCAAGATGATCCTCGGCTCTGACAGCCATACACGCTATGGTGCGCTCGGTACAATGGCAATTGGCGAAGGAGGACCGGAGCTTGTCAAGCAGCTGCTGAATAAAACATATGACATCCGCATGCCAGAGGTGATCGCGGTATATCTGGATGGACAGCCGTCAATCGGTGTGGGTCCACAGGATGTAGCGCTTGCGATTATCAAGGCGACTTTTGCAAACGGATATGTGAATAATAAAGTCATGGAATTTGTAGGACCGGGAGTAGAGAAATTAAGTGCGGATTTCCGAATCGGAATTGATGTGATGACGACAGAAACGACATGTCTTTCTTCTATCTGGAAAACAGATGCTGTCATAGAGGAGTTTTTTGAGATTCACGGAAGAAAAGCGGATTTTGAGAAGCTTTCACCAGGTGAGACAGCTTATTATGACGGAATGGTATATGTAGATCTTGGCAAGGTTGAGCCGATGATCGCGATGCCGTTCCATCCAAGCAATGCCTATACAATCCGCGAACTGAATCAGAATCTGAGCGAGATTCTTCATGATGTGGAGCAGAAAGCGTTGGTGAGCCTTGGTAAAGATGTGAATTTTACATTGCAGGATAAGGTGCGGAACGGAAAGCTTTATGTGGAACAGGGTATCATCGCCGGATGTGCAGGTGGAGGATTTGAAAATATCTGTGCGGCTTCCGAGATTCTTTCAGGATGTGGAATCGGAGCAGATGAGTTTACACTCAGTGTGTATCCGGCAAGTACACCGATCTACATGGAGCTGGTAAAGAATGGGGCTGTTGCAAAATTGATGGAAGCCGGGGCAGTTGTGAAGACAGCATTTTGCGGTCCGTGTTTCGGTGCAGGGGACACCCCGGCAGATGGGGCGCTCAGCATCCGACATTCTACAAGAAACTTCCCAAATCGGGAGGGATCAAAATTACAGAGTGGACAGATTGCTTCTGTAGCTTTGATGGATGCAAGATCGATTGCGGCAACTGCGGCGAATAAGGGATACCTTACATCGGCGGCAGATGTGATGGACAGAGAATATCAGATGCCGAAGTATCATTTTGATAGTAATATTTATGCGAATCGTGTCTTTGACAGTAAAGGAATTGCAGATCAGTCGGCCAAGATTAAACTTGGACCAAACATTAAAGACTGGCCGGAGATGCCGCCGCTTCCGGAACATCTCCTTTTGAAGGTAGTATCAGAGATTCATGATCCAGTCACGACGACTGACGAACTGATTCCGTCTGGAGAGACTTCCTCCTATCGGTCCAATCCGCTTGGATTGGCAGAATTTGCCTTGTCGAGAAAAGATCCGGCATATGTAGGCAGAGCGAAGGAAGTGCAGAAGGCACAAAAAGCAATTGAGCAAGGACAATGTCCGCTGGAAGTGTTGGAAGAGCTGAAGGATGTGATGGAAGTTGTGCGCAGGAGATATCCGCAGGCAGGTGAGGGGACACTTGGAATCGGAAGTACGATATTTGCAGTGAAGCCGGGCGACGGATCTGCGAGAGAGCAGGCAGCCTCCTGTCAGAAAGTACTTGGCGGATGGGCAAATATTGCAGAAGAGTATGCTACCAAGCGTTATCGCTCAAACTTGATCAACTGGGGTATGCTCCCGCTTTTGACAGACGAAAAGGAAGAACAACTAGCGTTTCACAATGGAGACTATATTTTCTTCCCGGATATTTTAGAAAAAATCAAACAAAAGGAAAACAAGATTACAGCTTACATTGTAAAAGATGATCTGGTGGAGGTTACATTCCGGTTGGGAGAAATGACGGAGAATGAGCGAGAAATCATCCAGAAAGGCTGTCTGATCAACTATTACAGGGACCAGAACAGGTAAGTGCTATAGGATCCTGATTAGATTATGAGGAGAAAAAACAGATGAAAGAGAAGTTATATACGATTCCGGTAAATGATGCGTTTCGGGAGGACTGTGAATGTCCTCTCTGCAGTATTTACCACAAGCTGGAACAGGATGCTCTTGAATATACACTGCGTCCATCTACTTATATGGTAAGTGAGCGCAGGGAAGAGAGTGATAAAGTAGGATTTTGCAAAAGACATGCGGCGATGTTAAATGAGATGCCGGATCGGCTGGGACTTGCACTGATCTATAAGACGCATATGGATTCTTTTATCAAAGAAATTGAACAAAAGCAGAAAGAACCGGTAAAGCAGGCATCGTTTTTCAAGAAAAAGACAGAAGCATCAGGATTGGCTGCTTATATCGGGCAGTTGGAGAAATCCTGCTTTGTCTGCGAGAAGATCGAGAAGACTTTCCATGATTATTTAGGTACAATCTTTCATCTGTATAAGAAAGAGGAAGAATTCCGGAAATTGTTTGCCTCCTCGAAAGGATTTTGTACAAAACATTACGGGATGCTGTATGAGATGGCGCCGGAAAGACTTGGTGGCGCTTTGCTGGATTCCTTTATCAGTGAATTGAATCAGCTCTATCTGGAAAATATGAAGCGCGTGCGGGATGACCTTAGCTGGTTTGTCGATAAGTTTGATTATCGATTTAAGGACGAACCGTGGAAAAATTCCAAAGACGCGCTTCCAAGAACTTTGACAAAAGTAAACGGCTTATAAAAGCAGAGCTTTCAACCGCTTCTGGATCGTAAGACCGGCGAAGAGGGCAATCAATATTTTTGTAATATCAAAAAAGAGATAAGGAACTACTCCGATCATCAGACCTTCTGCAAAGGATAGGTGGAGTTGTACACAGAGCCAGACAGTTCCAAACAGATAGTTTACTGCGGAGCCGAGCAGCATTCCGATCAAGATGACTGCAGGTTTTTTTAAGAATCGCTCTGCAATCCACCCGGAGAGGATTGTGAGAAAGATCATTCCGACAAGGTAGCCTCCGGTCGGTCCTGCGAGTTTTCCGAGACCTCCTGCGAATCCGGAGAAGACAGGAAGACCAATAGCTCCGAGGAGAAGATAGACGAGATAGCTTACAGCGGCGGCTTTCCATCCCAGTATAAAGATACTGATGTATAAGACCAGGTTGGTCAGAGAGAGGGGAACCGGGCTAAATGGCAGCGGGATGGAAAGCGGCGCTAAAATACAGGTGATTGCGGTAACAAGTGCAATCCGTACAAGCAGGTGCGTCCGGACTTGTGGATGTTTGGTAGTTGCTGAAGGTATTGGATTCATAAGTGTTGTAAGTTCCTTTCTTTTGCTAAAATTTATGGAGATCAAATATATTGTGTATCCCATATGAAGCATATTATAATTTGAGGAAAACTAAATGTCAACATATTTAGAAATAAAGTTAACAATCAAAAACCGGAAGTGTATGCCAAAAAGTCTGTGACGGAATAGAAGTAAAATTAATTGATAATAAAATCAAAAAGAAGATAAAAACAGAAAATATAATTATATAAAAAGAAAAATAAAAAAATATATAAAAAGCTGTTGACAAAACAGAAAATATAATGTATTATAAACTCAACAAAAGAAATCCAAAGAAATTAAAAAAAGTAATTTTCATACAAAATTTTCTAAAGATTCTAGAAGAATTTGAATATGACAAGTAGACGGGAAAGGAACTTTTGAAAATATTTCGGATAACCGGAAGCGGATACTTGAATATAAAAGAAAAAATGAGAGTTTTGATTTATGAAGACTTGAAGAAATTTCAGAGGATAGATGATCGGAAGGAGGCTGTTACCATTGGATATGACATCGTTTACAATTCAATATGTGAGTGGTCGGGCAAATAAAAGTTCCTGCGAGAACGGCCTTTATCATAGATAGTTCGATGATGAAAAAATAATGAAGAAAGTAATCGGAGAAAGAAAAGCTACCATATGATTTAGAATTGCAGAACATATTGAATAAGGAAAATAGACCACAGAAGTTCGGAGAGTTTAGAGGATGTGTAAAGAAACATCTAATAAAAAATCAGAAACAATATATATAATCGGTACAGAGAGAATTAATTTTATATGAGTAGCGAAAAGGGTATTGATATGAAATGATTTGAAGGAGGAAAGCAATCCGATTATAAAAAACGAACGAGAAATGGTATCGAAGATTTGGAAATCGGAGATCTTAAGAAAAATCGAAATCAATTAAAGATTGATTATGAAAAGAATGAAGGCCGGCAGGAACAGAAAGTGTTAGCTTCTCCGCTGAGAATAAATAGAATGGATAAAGATAAGATTTAGATAGCCATTATAATTTCAAAGAAAATTATAATGGCTATTTTTTTGACAGAATGGAGTTGGTGTGATAAACTATGATAGTATTGGAGTAAGCAAATATAAGAATGGGAAGTAAATTATAATAGATGAGGTGATTGTATTGGATAAATATGAATATCGCGTAAAGACAGAGCAGATGCTCGAGTATATGGAACAAAAAGCATATGGGAAGGCGATGGAGATTGCAGATACGATTGATTGGCGTAAAGTAAAGAATGCGTCTATGCTCTGTTCTGTAAGTGAGATTTACGAGCAGAATGAAAAGTATGAAAAAAGCCGCGATGTCCTATTCATCGCATATGATCGCACCCCGGGAAGTAGAAAGATTATATACCGGCTTGGAATTTTAGCTCTCAAGCTTGGAGAGCCATCGGAAGCGATGGACTGCTATGAGGAATTTGTATCAGTCGCACCGAAAGATCCGAACCAGTATATTTTACGTTACAAGATTCTGAAAGCACAGAATGCTCCAATTACACAGCAGATTGAAGTACTAGAAGAATTTAAGAAAGCAGAATATATAGAAAAGTGGGCGTATGAGCTTGCAAAATTGTATGATGAGGCAGGGATGATCACGGAATGTCTGGAGGAGTGCGATGATCTGATTCTTTGGTTCAGTGAAGGGAAATATGTGTATCAGGCCATGGAACTGAAGATGAAGTATAAGCCTTTGACACCTTTACAGCAGGAGAAATACGATCAGAAACCTGGCGGACCGATGACGCCGAGCCAGAAGTTTGTTCAGAAATTAAGAGAGAACCAGTTGGATACGTCTACTGCAACGATTCCGACTGGGGAAGTGAAGGAAGCAATAAAGGAACCACAGCTTCAAAAGCAAGTGACAGGTCAGATGAAGATTGAAGAAATCCTTGCAAGCTGGGAAGAAAAGCAGAAAGAAGTCATGGAAGTCATCGAGCAGAAACGTCAGGAAGCAGAGGCCGACAAGGAGATTGTGGAACTGAAGTCCGAACCGGAAGCAGCAACTCCGGAGGATGTCCGCCGACTGATGGAAGAGCTGGAAGGAAAGAAAGAGGATGAAGCTTTAGAGGAAGCATCTTCTTCAGAGCCTATGGAAGAGGAAGCGGAACCGGAAGTCATCGAGGAACCAATTGAAGAGCAGACATTTGCAGAAGAAGATTTTGAAGAATGTTTTGATGATGAGATTGATGAGGAACTCGAAGAGTTTGAAGAACTGGATATTCCTGAATGGGATGAACAGGAGATGGAGGCGATGACAGAAGAGCCGGTGGAGGTGATTGAAGAATCTGAGGAGGAAGTGATCGAGGAACCGGAGAGTATTTTTGAAGAGATGTCGGAAGAGGATGCCGCTCAGGTGCTGTCGGAAGAAGCGGAAGTACACGAGGAGACAGAACTGTACGAAGAGGAAGAAATTTCGAGAGATCTGTCAGAAGGACAAGAAGAGATGGATCCGGAAGATGATGACGAAGATAGATTTGATCCGAATGATTTTGAAGAAGTAGAAGATGGATATGATATCCGTGACTTTGAAGAGGAAATAGCAGCTTTTGAAAGAGAGAGAAAGGAATCGGAGGAGGACGAAGACGACGATGATTTTGACCTTCTGAATGAGACAATCCCTCTTTCGAGAATTGAAGTGGCAAAAGCGGCAGCAACTGGTAAGACAGGAAAGATTCCAGTAGATGAGATCGCAAATGCACTGGGAGCTACGGGAACTTTTGGACAGGGAACAACCGGATTTACTGTTCAGGCAAAATATGATCTGGAAGCACAGAGTGAAGTGGGACTTCGTGCCGGATTGACCGAAGAGCAGAAGAAATTATTCTCTTATTTTGTACCGGTAAGAGGAATGAGCGAACAGCTGGTAGATGTTTTAGAGCAGGATAAGCAGTGTACGAATCGACAGGGAACGTCAAAGACAGGAAACTTGCTGATCATTGGACGAAAAGGTTCCGGTAAGACGGTTCTGGCTGTGGATGTGGTAAAAGCAATTCAGAAACAGAGAAAATTAAAGCAGGGAAAAGTAGCGATCATTACCGGAGATTCTCTGAATAAGAAAAAGATTAAAGAGATCGTATCGAAGTTATATGGAGGCGCTCTGATCATTGAGAAGGCCGGAAGAATGAATGAAAAGACAGTTCAGCGGCTGAATAAGGCTATGGAGAGAGATACCGGAGAACTTCTGATTGTTTTGGAGGAGCAGAGAAAGCCTTTGGATCGTTTGTTATCTTCTAATAAAGAATTCAGAAGAAAATTCACCTCTCGTCTGGAAGTGCCGATCTTTATCAATGATGAGCTTGTTACATTTGGTCAGACATATGCAAAGGAAAATGGATTCAAGATTGATGAAGTAGGTATTCTCGCACTGTACAGCCGGATCGATATGCTCCAGAGAGAGGATCATGTTGTGACAGTAGCAGAAGTCAAAGAGATCATGGACGAGGCGATTGAACATGTGCAGAAGACAAATGTCAAGAAAATCGTCAAGAGAGTGTTAGGAAAAGGAAGAGATGACGCAGACCGCGTGATCTTGTCTGAGAAAGATTTCAATATATAAGACGGGAAAGAGTCTGGATACAAAAGAAAAGGTAATTTTTCAAGAAAAAAAGAGAAGATTTTTGGAGAAAAATTACAAAAAAAGAGTTTTGGCAAGGTGAAAAATTGTCAAAACTCTTTCTTTTTGTATGGGTCTAAAGTATAATGAAAGAAATATCAGTAAATGGACTGGAAAGGTGAATGATATGGGAAAAGCAATGAAAAAGAATACGAAAATGTCGTATGAAATAGGAGAGCTGGATCAATATCTGTTTGGACAGGGTACACATTATGAAATTTATAAAAAGCTAGGTGCGCACAAAGCAAAGAAGGGAAAGAAAGAAGGAATCTATTTTGCAGTATGGGCGCCTCATGCACAGGAGGTATCTGTCATTGGTGAGTTTAATCAGTGGGATCGAACAGCCAGTCCGATGAAGCGACACGAACCTCTTGGAATTTATGACTGTTTTGTGCCGGAAGCAAAAGAAGGGATGTTGTATAAGTTCTGCATTCGGACACAAGAAGGAGAGTATTTATACAAGGCAGATCCATTTGCAAATTATGCGGAAGTAAGACCAGGTACCGCTTCCAGAATCGTAGATATCGAAGATTTGAAGTGGACAGACAGTAAGTGGATGAAAGACAGAGAAACCTGGGATCACAATCATGAGCCGGTGTCGATTTATGAGGCACATATCGGTTCCTGGAAGCGTCATCCGAGGGAAGAGGAAGATGGATTTTATACTTACCGGGAATTTGCCCATGAGGCTACCGCCTACATAAAAGAGATGGGATATACACATATTGAACTGATGGGAATTGCAGAGTATCCATATGATGGATCCTGGGGATATCAGGTGACCGGGTATTACGCACCGACTTCCCGCTATGGAACACCGGAAGATTTTGCGTATATGATCAATTATTTCCACAGGAATAAGATTGGGGTAATCCTCGACTGGGTTCCGGCACATTTTCCGAAAGATGCACATGGCCTCGCAAATTTTGATGGGGCACCATTGTTTGAATATGCAGATCCAAAGCAGGGAGAACATCCGGACTGGGGTACGAAGATTTTTGATTATAGCAAGGCGGAGGTAAAGAACTTTCTGATTGCCAATGCACTGTTCTGGGTGGAAAAGTTCCATGTGGATGGGCTTAGAGTGGATGCGGTTGCCTCGATGCTTTACCTGGACTATGGAAAGGAAGATGGACAGTGGATTGCCAATAAATATGGTGGAAATCAGAACCTGGAGGCGATAGAATTTTTCAAGCACTTAAATTCTGTTGTGCTTGGAAGGAATCAAGGGACGATGATGATTGCAGAAGAGTCGACAGCATGGCCGAAAGTGACTGCAGAGCCAGAGTATGATGGTCTTGGATTCAGCTTGAAGTGGAATATGGGTTGGATGCATGATTTTACAGAATATATGAAGTTGGATCCGTACTTTAGAAAAGGGTGCCACAATCAGATGACGTTTGCGATGAGCTATGCTTATAGTGAGAAATACGTACTTGTCCTTTCTCATGATGAAGTTGTTCATTTGAAATGTTCTATGATCAATAAAATGCCGGGACTTGGCTTTGATAAGTTTGCAAACTTGAAAGCGGGATATGCATTTATGATGGGACATTCCGGCAAGAAGCTATTGTTTATGGGACAAGACTTTGCACAGCTGCGGGAGTGGAGTGAAGAGAGAGAGCTGGACTGGTACCTGCTTGCGGAGGAAGAGCACAGGCAGATGCAGGCATTTACAAGAGATTTGCTCCATCTCTATAAGAAGAACAAAGCATTGTATGAATGTGATGTTATGCCGGAAGGGTTTGAGTGGATCAATGCAGATGACAGGGAGCGAAGTATTTTCAGCTTTATCAGACATTCGAAAGACGATAAAAAGAATTTGCTGTTTGTATGTAACTTCACACCGGTGGCAAGACCAGATTACCGCGTGGGAGTATCAAGAAGAAAACAGCTGAGATTAGTGTTAAACAGTGATGAGAAGCAGTATGGGGGAACCGGTGCAGAACGTCCGGTGATCTATAAACCGAAGAAACAAGAATGCGATGGAAGACCGTATTCCATCGGCTACGATCTTCCACCATATGGTGTGGCAGTATTTGAATTTTAATAGGTTAAGAACGGGTATAGGAGAGCATCTCCAGAATACGTTTTTTTAAGACTTGTCTGGAAAGAATCCCGCTCATCATACCGAGCGCTTCTCCGTGGGAAAAAAGAAGGAATGTGGGTACGATTTCGATCCCGCATTCCTTTGTCAGTTTTTCATATTTTTCTGTATCAATCCGGACTACTTTCAGGTCTTTGGCAAAGTCGTTCTCAATCTCATCGACAAGAGGAAGCATCATATTGCATTTGGGGCACCATGTCGCAAAAAAGACGACAAGTACAGGCTGTTTTTCTTTGAAAATATAGGAATGGAAAAAATTATTTTCCAGAGCAGCAGCCATGTGGATCACCTCCGGGACATCTGCATTTTGCATTTAAAATGTGATATACTTCCACCCAGGATCTGCGGAGCGCGCAGAGCTTTTTCTTTAGAAATGGCTTGTCATACAGATAACAGTTCATCTTACATTTCATACGGTTACAGCATTTCATAAAAAGATTCCTTTTCTTCTTACTATATGCATTGGAAAGAACTGCGTGATGCGATCAGTTTGTGGATCGGGTTGCCCATGGATGAGAATTTCTGTTCATATTCCGTCATTACATTTCCTTCATTCATGACAGGATCATGGTGAAGGTCGAAAGTGTGAGCATTCAATGTCCATCCTGCTTCGGCCACTTGTTCCAAAGAGAAGTCAAAGAGCGGACGGTTGTCTGTCTTAAATTCTACTGTGCCGTCGGCTGCCAGCACACGATCGTAGCGGGCAAAAAACTCTTTGGAAGTCAGTCTTCTTCTTGCATGGCGTGCTTTCGGCCATGGATCTGAGAAATTCAGATAGATCTTTTCCACTTCTCCTTTTTCAAATACCTCAGAGATATCTGCAGCATCCATGCAGATAAAGCGGCTGTTCGTCAGTCCTTCGTACTCCTCGGAGTCGAGCTTTTCAAGAGCGCGCAGAAGAACACTGGAGTAGCGCTCAATCCCGATGTAGTTGATCGTTGGATATTTCTTTGCGAGGGTAAGCAGGAACTGTCCCTTTCCCATACCGATCTCGATGTGGATCGGGTGGTTGTTTCCGAAAAGTGTATGCCAGTTTCCCTTCTGTTCTGTCTCATTTTTGATCGCAGCAGCATGTGCTAAAATCACATCATCTGCATGCGGTATATTTCTAAGTCTCATAGATATCGTTTCTCCTTCTGTTTCAAATCGGATTTTATTATACCATTTTTGTGTGAAAAAGCAAAGAAAATCGCATCAGTGGAAGTGTGAAATTATACAAAAGAAATTTTATGTCAAAAAATAAATTTGTTAAATTTCCCGATGGATATTTTCGAAAATGAGAGTATGATAATACAATAGATAAAATAAGGAAAGGGAGGCAGAGTATGGATTCGATTATTAGTAAACTGTCAGAAGTAGAATCTGCAGCAGAGTTGATCGTGCAGCATGCAGAGGAACAGAAGCAGATACTTGATGAGCAGATGAAGGAAAAAACGGACAAGTTTGACCGGGAACTCGCTGCGGATACAGAAAAGAAACTAAGTGAAATACGTGCCGGTATGCAGGGCAGCATGGACTCCGAGCTGGAACGGCTCAGAGAAGAAAGTGCAAAAACGATCAATGCATACAAGAGAGAATATGAGTTGGAGCATGAGCGGTATGCGCAGGAGATTATAAAACGTATAACTGAGGTATAAGACATGGGAAATTTGCTTGTATATAGTGGGATCACTACAAAGATACGTGCTATGAGATCGAGACTCTTGTCTGAGAAAGATTTTGAGGAAATATCAGCGCTCCACAATGTACCAGAAGTAGTCGCTTATTTGAAGAAACACTCGGCATATGCAGATGATTTTGCCCAGATTGATGAGAACAAACTTCACCGCGGAGACGTAGAGAAGATATTAGTTCAGTCACTCTATGATGATTATTCAAGACTGTACCGTTTTTCGGGAATAGAAGTACGGAAGTTTTTGAAACTATATCTGAAGAGGTATGAAGTCGATCTGATCAATTATTGTCTGCGGATTATTTTTAATCATTATGAACAGCCGTTTGATTTGAATTATAAGCGAACTTTTTTTGACAGATATTCACAGATTTCTATTGAAAAACTGATTACTTCCAGAACGATTGAGGAGTTCGTGGACAATTTGCAAGGAACTGAGTATTATGAACCGCTCAGAAAGCTTAGAGATTCCAATGCGTCCACACTGTTTGATTATGATCTGGCACTGGATCTGTATTACTACACAACGCTGTGGAAGGAGAAGAAAAAGGTCTTAAAGAAAAGTGAATTAGAGATCTTTACAAGAGATATTGGTTCTAAGATCGACCTTCTGAATCTTCAGTGGATCTACCGCGCAAAGAAATATTTTAAGATGCAGCCGGCAGATATTTATTCGATGATCATCCCGATTCATTTCAAGATTCATCGGGATACGATGAAAGAGCTGGTGGAGACTGCTTCGGTGGAGGAGTTCATCGCGCATGTTGCCAGCACATATTATGTGAAAAGATATGATTTCGATGATCATCATACGATAGAAAGAGTCTATTTTGAATGTATCCAACGGTTATATACGGTGGATGAAAGACGGAATCCATATTCCATTGCTTCAATTAACACATACCTTTTCTTAAAAGAAGAGGAGATTAAGCGATTGACCAGTACATTAGAATGTATCCGTTATGGATTGACGCCGAAAGAAACATTAGATTATACAGGGGGTGTTATACAGAAATGATAGTAAAGATGAAGTTCATAAGTATTACAGGACCGAAAAATGACATCGACCGTGTAACTGACCAGTATCTTTCCAAATATGAGATTCAACTGGAAAATGCGCTTTCTGAGTTGAAAACTACAGAGAATCTTCAGCCGTTTGTGGAGATCAATCCATACCGGGAAGCATTGGAAAAGGCGAAACAGCTCGCCTTGTATGTCAAGGATCAGAAGCCGGAAGATACACCGGAACTTTCCATTGAGGAGATATTCCACACAGTGCGCGATGCGAATCATGATTATATGGAACTGCGTGCAAAGGAAAATGACTGGAAGGTAGAGCGGGAGATGTTAAGAGAACGTCTGCTTGCACTTGCACCGTTCCGTCCGTTGAATTTTAACCTGCACAATGTTCTTCAGTTCCGCTATATTAAGTTTCGGTTCGGAAGGGTTCCGGTGGATTATTACCATCGCCTTGAAAAATATGTGTACAGTGACATGGATGCATTGTTCATTGAAGGCGGGAAAGATGACAGCTATGTATACGGAGTGTATTTTGTAGCGAATAAGGCAGCCGACAAGACCGATTCGATCTTCCAGTCGCTGCATTTTGAACGGATTTATCTGCCGGATGAATATCAGGGAAATACAGAGGAAGCCTACCAGAAGCTGGAGCGAGAGATTGAGGAGATCACAGCAAAAATCAATGGGATTGATGACGAGATCAAGCTGACGCTGTCAAAGAAGGCCGGACGTCTTTTGGAGGCGAGAAACCGGCTTGAGATGCTCTGTGAGAACTTCGATGTCCGAAAGGTTGCTGCTTGTGTAGAAGATCAGCATGAGGACTTTTACATTTTGTGTGGCTGGATGGCGGAAAAAGACGTGGAATCTCTTCTGAAAGAAGTGAAAAATGATCCGAATATTTTTATTTTTGTAGAGGAGGATAATTCTGGATACTTCGGAGCGCCTCCAACTAAGCTTGAGAATCCAAAGCTGTTTAAGCCGTTTGAGATGTTTATCAAGATGTATGGACTGCCGGCACACAATGAGATGGACCCGACGATCTTTGTGGCACTGACTTATACATTTATCTTCGGTGCGATGTTCGGAGATGTAGGACAGGGTCTCTGTCTGTTCCTTGGAGGAGCAATCCTTTATAAGTGGAAGAAACTGAACCTTGCGGGAATTGTATCTGTCGCTGGACTGTTTTCTACATTTTTTGGCTGGATGTTCGGAAGTATTTTCGGATTTGAAGATATTATCGAGGCAAAATGGTTAAGGCCAATCTCCCATATGACGAATCTTCCATTTATTGGAAAGCTGAATACAGTATTTATTGTCGCAGTTGCATTTGGTATGGGAATTATCCTGTTATCGATGGTGTTCCACATTATCAATGCCCTCAGGGCACACGATGCGGAAAACGCATGGTTTGATGCGAACGGACTTGCCGGACTTGTATTTTACGGTTCTGTGACAGCGGTTCTTGTGTTGTTTATGACAGGGCATAAGACACCGGCAGGAATCGTGATGGCAGTGATGTTTGGAGTGCCTTTGATTCTGATGGTATTGAAAGAGCCTCTGGCAAAGAAAATTGAAAAGAGCACTGAGAAGATGACAGAAGGAAAAGTGATGTTCTTTGTGCAAGGATTTTTCGAATTATTTGAAACATTACTGAGTTATTTCTCAAACACATTATCGTTTGTTCGTATCGGGGCATTTGCTGTCAGCCATGCGGCGATGATGGAAGTGGTCCTGATGCTTGCAGGCGCTGAGGCCGGGACACCGAACTGGCTGATCGTTGTACTCGGTAACCTGTTCGTATGCGGTATGGAAGGGCTGATCGTAGGGATCCAGGTACTCCGTCTTGAGTATTATGAGATGTTCAGTCGTTTCTACAAAGGAAATGGACGAGAATTTAAACCATACAAAATCATTAAGAAACAATAGGAAAATTTCATTAGGAGGCTATTATTATGACATTAGCAACAAAATTAATTCTGATCGCAACTTTAGTATTAAGTATCATTCTTCCATTCGGATATTATCTGATCGGAGAGAAAAACAAGAAGCGTTATAAAAGAGCAATCGGAACAAACGCATTCTTCTATTTTGGAGCATTTCTTGTGGCATCGATCATGATGTTCGGAGGAAATGTACAGGCTGCAGAAGCTGCTACTTCTGCTTCTATCGCAACAGGTCTTGGATATATCGCTGCCGCTCTTGTTACCGGTTTATCATGTATCGGTGGTGGTATCGCCGTTGCCAGTGCTGCTAGTGCTGCTCTTGGAGCAATCAGTGAAGATTCTAGCGTACTTGGTAAATCATTGATCTTCGTAGGTCTTGCAGAAGGTGTCTGCCTGTATGGTCTGATCATCTCCTTCATGATCTTAGGTAAATTATAAGCCGATGAAGATGTATTTGATCAGTGATAATGTAGATACCTACACAGGGATGCGTCTTGCGGGTGTAGACGGAGTCGTCGTGCATGAGCGCGGCGAACTCTATGAGGCGCTTCAGAATGTCATCAAAGATAAGGAAGTAGGAATTGTCCTTCTGACCGAAAAATTCGGACGGGAATTTCCGGAGATCATTGATGATATTAAATTGAAGAGAAAGATGCCTCTGCTCGTGGAGATCCCTGACAGGCACGGAACCGGCCGTAAGAAGGACTTTATCACATCCTATGTAAATGAAGCCATCGGGCTGAAACTATAATGAAACAGAGGGCGATGACATGACTTTAGAAGAAAAAATTGAAAACTTGCAGGCAGCTTCGATGGAAGAGGCGAGAGCCCAGGGAAATGCAATCATCCAGAATCACAAAGAAGCGCTGGAAAAACTTTATAACGAGCATACAGAGACTGCACTCAGACAGGCAGAACTGAAGCTGAAGGCAGAGACGGCAAATGCAAAGCATGAGGTCAACAAAGCCATGGCAAAATCCCAGATTGATCTGAAGCGTGAGCAGGGAAAATGCCAGACAGAGTTAAAGAACAGACTGTTCCGCAGAGTGCATGTTCTTGTAGATGAATACATGCAGACAGAAGCGTACACAGAACTTCTGTCTTCTTATATCCACAAAGCAATGGCATTTGCCGGCGGGGAACAGGTGACGATTTATATTAATCCGACAGATGAAGATAAAAAAGCAGAATTAGAAGAGCGCACGGGAGCTTCCTTGACCGTCAGCAGAGAAGACTTTATCGGAGGGATCCGGGCAGTCATCCATGCGAAGAACATTCTGATCGATCACTCCTTTAAGGCGTCCCTTGCAGAAGAATACGAGAAATTCTTGTTTTTAGGAGGGAAAGAAAATGCTTAGAACGGGAAAGATTTACGGGATCAATGGTCCGGTTGTTTACCTGAAAGGAAACACGGGATTTAAGATGTCGGAAATGGTATATGTTGGGAAGGAAAGACTTGTCGGGGAAGTGATCGCCCTTGATAAAGAACGGACAACGATCCAGGTGTTTGAGGAGACGACAGGGCTTCGGCCGGGTGAAACGGTTGAGGCGAGTGGAGATGCGATCTCTGTCACACTGGCACCAGGAATCCTGAACAACATTTTTGACGGAATTGAAAGACCGTTGGAGCGTATCGCTGAAAACTCCGGTGCATATATCAGCAGGGGTGTCAGCGTAGACTCACTTGATAAGACAAAAAAATGGAGCACACATATGACGGTTTCTGTCGGGGACGAGGTTCACGGCGGACACATTATCGCGGAAGTTCCGGAGACGGCGGCGATCGTGCACAAATGTATGGTTCCTCCAAATATCAGCGGAATGATCACAAAGGTAGTGCCAGATGGAGAATACACGATCGATGAGCCACTTGTGACGGTGGAATTGGAGAGCGGAAAGACGATCGACCTTACGATGACACAGAAATGGCCGATTCGTGTGCCGAGACCGACACATCACAGATTTCCGGCATCCAAGCCGCTTGTGACCGGACAGCGTATTCTGGATACGATGTTCCCAATCGCGAAGGGCGGAACAGCCTGTGTGCCTGGTGGATTTGGTACTGGAAAGACAATGACACAGCATCAGATCGCAAAATGGTCGGATGCCGACATTATCATTTATATCGGATGTGGAGAGCGTGGAAACGAGATGACACAGGTATTGGAAGAGTTTACTCAGCTTGTAGATCCGAAATCAGGAAATCCGTTGATGGATCGAACAACATTGATCGCCAATACATCCAACATGCCGGTGGCTGCCCGTGAGGCGAGTCTTTACGCAGGTCTGACACTTGCAGAGTACTACCGTGATATGGGATATGATGTCGCGATCATGGCAGATTCCACTTCTCGTTGGGCGGAGGCGCTTCGTGAGTTGTCAGGACGTCTGGAGGAGATGCCGGCAGAAGAAGGATTCCCGGCTTATCTTGCATCAAGACTTTCTGCATTCTACGAGCGTGCCGGAATGATGCACAATTTAAATGGAACAGATGGGTCTGTATCGATCATCGGTGCGGTATCTCCACAGGGTGGAGATTTCTCTGAGCCGGTCACACAGAATACAAAGAGATTTGTCCGCTGCTTCTGGGGACTGGATAAGAGTCTTGCATACTCCAGACATTTTCCGGCGATCCACTGGCTGACAAGTTACAGTGAGTATCTGATGGATCTTGCACCGTGGTATGCAAAACATGTCTCAGATAAATTTATTGATTACCGGAATCAGATGATGGCACTTCTCAATCAGGAGAGCAGTCTGATGGAAATCGTAAAACTGATCGGAAGCGATGTGCTTCCAGATGATCAGAAGCTGGTACTGGAGATCGCAAAAGTGATCCGTCTTGGATTTTTACAGCAGAATGCATTTCATGCAGATGATACATGTGTCTCTCTGGAGAAACAGTTCAAGATGATGGAGGTCATCCTTCACTTATATGATAAATCAAAGGCATTGATCACGATGGGAATGCCAATCTCGGTATTGAAAGAGGAAGACATCTTTGAGCGTGTCATTGCGATCAAGTATGATGTCCCGAATGATAAACTGGAAATGTTTGATGACTATATGAAAGCCATCGATCAATTTTATGACCGTATTATGGAAAAGAACGCATAAGGAGGCTGTGTCATGGCAATAGAATATTTAGGACTGAGTAATATCAACGGCCCTCTTATCGTACTTGAGGGCGTAGAAAATGCTTTCTATGAAGAAATCGTAGAGTTTGTTGTAGAGGGCAATCAGAAAAAGATCGGACGTATTGTCGAGATCTACGAAGACAAAGCGGTGATCCAGGTGTTTGAGGGGACAGAAAATATGTCCCTGACTAATACGCATACAAAGCTGACTGGACATCCGATGGAAGTTGCATTGTCACCGGATATGCTGGGACGTACATTTAACGGTATCGGAGAACCGATCGATGATCTCGGACCGATCACTTCCACACTCCGCAGAAATATCAACGGACTTCCGTTAAATCCGGTAAAGAGAGAATATCCGCGTAACTACATTCGCACAGGAATCTCCGCGATTGACGGACTCACCACACTGATCCGCGGACAGAAGCTGCCGATTTTCTCCGGAAATGGACTTCCGCATGACCAGCTGGCGGCACAGATTGTAAAACAAGCGTCTCTGGGAGATGATTCGGATGAACAGTTTGCGATTGTATTTGCAGCGATGGGTGTGAAACATGATGTTGCAGAATTTTTCCGCAGAACATTTGAAGAGAGCGGGGTTGCCGATCACGTTGCGATGTTCTTGAATCTCGCAAATGATCCGGTAGTAGAACGTCTGATCACACCGAAGGTAGCATTGACTGTGGCAGAGTATCTTGCATTTGAGAAGAACATGCACATTCTTGTTATTCTCACAGACATGACATCTTTTGCGGAGGCGATGCGAGAAGTATCTTCCTCCAAAGGAGAGATTCCAAGTAGAAAGGGATTCCCAGGATATTTATACAGCGAACTGGCAACAATCTATGAGCGCGCCGGAATCGTGGAAGGTGTCAACGGTTCTGTGACACAGCTCCCGATTCTGACAATGCCAAACGATGATATTACGCATCCGATCCCAGACCTTACAGGATACATTACCGAGGGGCAGATTGTTCTTGATCGAAACCTTCATGGACAGTCTGTCTATCCGCCGATCAATATCCTCCCATCTCTTTCCCGTCTGATGAAGGATGGTATCGGAAAAGGATATACGAGGGAGGATCATCAGGATCTTGCAAATCAGCTGTTCTCTTCTTATGCAAAAGTAGGAGAGGCGAGAAACCTTGCATCGGTTATCGGTGAAGATGAACTTTCGCCGATTGATAAAAAATATCTCGAATTCGGTAAGGAATTTGAGGCAAGATATATCGGACAGGGTATGGAAGAAAACCGGACGATCGAGGAGACACTGGATCTTGGATGGGAACTGCTTCGCATGCTTCCAAGAGAAGAGCTTGACCGAATTGACACGAAGATTCTGGAACGCTTCTACGAGAAGAAGGAAGCATAAAAAAAGAAAGAGAAGAAGATTAGAATATCTGGAAAGGAGCCGAGTGTGTTATGGATCCACGTACATTTCCCACAAAAGGAAATCTGATTCTTGCAAAAAATTCTCTGGCACTTGCGAATCAGGGATATGAGCTGATGGACAAGAAACGAAATATTCTGATCCGTGAGCTGATGGATCTGATTGATCAGGCAAAAGAGATTCAGGAGAAAATTGATTCGACATTCACATATGCTTATAAATGTCTGCAGCGTGCGAACATCGAACATGGGATCAATCTCGTATCTCAGATTGCCTACACCGTTCCAATTGAAAAATCAATCCGGATCAAAAGCCGAAGTATTATGGGAACAGAAATTCCATTGGTCACTTATACGCCGGAGATGGAGGCGCCGACTTATTCTTTCAGTACGACAAAAGAATCCATTGATGTGGCGCGTGAGGCCTTTAAGCAGGTAAAAGATCTGACGATCAAATTGTCGATGGTAGAGAATGCTGCGTACCGCCTTGCGGGAAATATTAAGAAGACACAGAAACGTGCCAATGCATTAAAAAATATCACAATACCGACTTATACAGCGCTTGTGTATTCTATTTCCAATGCGCTGGAGGAAAAGGAGAGGGAAGAATTTACCCGTCTGAAAGTGATTAAGCGGATGAAAGAGTAGGATCGTTTCCGAAAATAATTTTGGGAAGTCCGATTTCGTTCTTGAATATTTGAATTGAAAATGATAGAGTATACTTTAGAAAAGCAGAAGAAGGTATACTGTCATGAGAAGAGTCGGAAAAGTCAGAAGTGAATATAGAGAAAAGAAGCAGGTCGGGAAGGCTTGCTTCTTTTCACTTTATCCGGCTAAATGATTAAAGAGAAGGAGTGGGACCATGAAAGAGGCGACAAAAGCAGAGTTAAAAGAAGTCTTCAGCTTAAAAAGAATTATGTGGGTGCTGATCGGAAATACGATCTATTCTTGCGGAATTGCCGCATTTGTATTGCCGAATGACTTGATCACAGGAGGAACAACAGGAATTGCGTTGATACTGGAACATTATTTCGGTCTGCCGATCGGATTGTCTGTTGCAATTTTTAATATAGTAATGTTTATCCTGGCAATCTTGATTCTCGGGAAATCATTTGCGCTCACAGCGCTGATCAGTACGTTTTATTTTCCGTGGATCTTATCGCAGTTTCAAAAAGTACAGTTTATTCAAAATATGACGGATGATTTTCTGCTCGGAAGTATTTTTGCAGGACTGATGCTGGGACTTGGAGTTGGGCTTGTCATCAGAGCCGGCGCTTCCACCGGAGGTATGGACATCCCACCGCTGATCTTAAATAAGAAATTCGGACTTCCGGTATCTATTGGGCTCTATGTATTTGATTTTACAATTTTGATCATTCAGATGTCCTTCAGAGACAAAGAGCGGATCTTATACGGAATTTTACTTGTTCTGATTTATTCAACACTGGTAGATAAAGTGCTTCTTATGGGTAAGACACAAATGCAGGTGAAGATCATCAGCGATCATTACGAAGAGATCAATAAAGTGATCCAGGAGAAACTGGACAGAGGTTCTACCTTCTTCAAGACGGAGTCTGGATATCTCAGAAAAGATTCTTTTGCAATCATGACGGTCGTATCGTCAAGAGAATTGCCGAAGCTGAACGAACTTGTGCTTGAGATTGATAAGCAGGCATTTATTGTGATCAATCAGGTCAATGAAGTCATGGGACGAGGATTTACACTGCATAAGCAGGCAGAGTAATTGTCTGAGAAATAGTTTGCGGACGGTCGGAGATTATACGGAAGAAATGTGATCTCCGACCACGCAAAAAATTTGAAAAATTTTAAAAAATTACTTGCATTCTCTAAAAAACTGTTATATAATATCACTTGTGTTAAGGAAACACAAAAACAAAATAAAGAAAATGCGCGATTAGCTCAGTTGGTAGAGCACCTGACTCTTAATCAGGGTGTCCAGGGTTCGAACCCCTGATCGCGCAGTCAGGAAGCACTGTTTTTGCAATCTTTGAATTGTGGGGGCGGTGCTTCTTTTCGATATTTTTCATAGATTTTTAAGAAATTTCTCAACATTTTAGAATGCAGTTATGATATAATGCTGAACAGTGGAGTGAAAGGAGACAGAAATGTTCGGATATGTGACGGCATATAAGCCGGAGATGAAGATGAAAGATTTTTATAAATATAAGGCATACTACTGTGGACTGTGTCATGTGCTGGAAGAACGACATGGACTCAGAGGTCAGGTTACACTCACATATGATATGACATTTCTTGTGACGCTGCTCACTTCCTTGTATGAGCCGGAGACGGTTCATGAGAAGCATCGGTGTATGGTGCATCCGCTAAAAGAGCATGACATGCTTTTCAATGAGATTACAGAATATGCAGCGGATATGAACATTGTGCTGACGTATTACCATTTTCTAGATGACTGGAAGGATGAGAAGAGCAAGACGGCGCTTGTAGGACTTCATACTTACCGGAAATTGTACCGGCAGGTAGAAGAGAAGTATCCGGAGAAATGCAGAGTGATCCGGAAATGCCTTGCAAAGCTTCAGAATTATGAGAAGGCGGGCGAGACGGATATCGATGCGGTTTCAGGCTGTTTTGGGAAATTGATGGGAGAACTTTTCTTATTTCGAAAAGATGTCTGGTCGAAGAATCTCTGGAAGATGGGGTTTTATCTTGGGAAATTTATTTATATTTTAGATGCCTATGACGACTTGGAGAAAGACCGGGCGCAGGGCAGTTATAATCCGCTTTTGCAGATGGCAGACGAAGAAGGATATGAGGAGAGATGCAGGCAGATGCTCACGATGATCCTTGCAGAGTGCAGCAACTGTTTTGAAATGTTGCCATGTGTGGAAAACATAGATATTCTGCGAAATATTCTGTACGTTGGCGTCTGGAATAAGTTTGAGGAAAAGTCTGCGGCCGAGGACACGGCAGGAAAGAGTAGATTAGAGGAAGAAATAAAAGGAGAAGACAGAGGAGAATTATGATTACAGATCCATACAGTGTGCTGGGAGTGCCGTCGAGCGCTTCCGATGATGAAGTAAAGAAAGCGTACAGAGAATTGATCCGGAAGTATCATCCGGATTCCTATGTGAACAATCCGCTTTCTGATCTGGCGGAGGAGAAGTTTAAAGAAGTGCAGGAAGCTTATGACCAGATTATGAAGCAGAGGGAGAATGGAGGATATTCTGGAGGCTATGCGGGAAATTATTCCGGAGGGTATTCTGGAGGATATTCTAGTGGTCAATCTTATTCTTCCGGCAGTGAGGATGATGTGAAGATGCAGGCGGCATGCAATTATATCAATGCAAGACATTACCGGGAAGCTTTAAATGTACTGTCAAGCATGTCGAATCAGAATGCGCGCTGGTATTATTGTAGTGCGATTGCCAACTATGGTGTGGGAAATAATCTTGTGGCAATGGAGCATGCGCAGCGTGCAGCATCGATGGAGCCGGGCAATCCGGAATATACAAATCTGGTCAATCAGTTCCAGTGGAGGGGACAGCGTTATCAGAACACCGGATATGGTTATGGCAGACCGACATTTGGAACTGGAAATATGTGTTGTGATCTGTGGTGTGCGGATCAGATGTGTGAATGTATGGGAGGCGATCTTTGCTCATGCATGTAAATGCAAGAAAAATAGCATTGTCAGGAGTACTGGCTGCATTTGCAGTCGTGCTGATCGTGCTGGGGAGCATATTTGAAACAAGTACCCTGTTTCTGCTGGCGGCAGCGGCATTTTGTGTTGGAATAGTGGTCAGAGAGTGGGGGATTGCTTACGGCGCAGCATTTCTTACGGCATGTACTCTGCTTGGTGTGATCGTTTCTCCGCAGAAGATGTACTGTGTGACGTTTGCGGCAATGGGAATCTATCTTCTGCTGGCGGAGGCCGGATGGGAAGCGCTTGCGAAAGCAGAACGCATTCAGAAGAAAAAGATAATTTTGTGGGTGTGGAAATATCTCGTATTTAATAGTATGTTTCTTCCGGCATTGTATTTTTTTCCATCCTTATTGGTTGCCAAGAAGATGACGAAGACGTTGTTTTTCGTTATGGCAGCAGCGGGACAGGCCGGTATTTTTATTTTTGACAGAGCATACATTTATTTTCAGGCAGAAGTATGGGGCAGGCTTAGAGGAAAGGTAATGAAACAGTAAGGGAAGCCGGTGAGGAGCTTTGTTTACAGAAGTTCCCATGAAAAGTTTTCGGCACGATTCTTTAAAAAAACGAAAAAACATGGTATAATAAAAATGTTACAGGAAAATCAGCAGGAAAAGGAAAAAATTATGTGGATAGATGATGAAGCACTGGCGAGGAAGGACAGGAATCAGAAGCGCAAGTTTGAAATGCTGAAGAAGATTGCGATTACTCTCGCAGGGATCGCACTTGTGGCAGGGCTCGTAGCAGGAGGAGCTGTCGGTATTTTCGTTGGAAAGAGGACAGAAGCAAAAGCAGTTGATGCCAAAGTTGCGAAGGCAGTCAAAGAAAGTGAAGCCAAAGCGGCAAAGCAGAGTTCGGATAAGGAAGAGAAGAACGCTGTCGATGAAGAGAAGAAAAAAGAGTGGAATTTGACATTGGTGAATAATACACATCCGCTGGATGAAAATTATCAACCGGAACTTGCAGAAGTGGAGAATGGTTATACATTTGATGCAAGAGCAGCAGAGTCGCTCAAGGAGATGCTTGCAGCGGCCAGAGAAGCGGGACTTAGTCCTCAGATTTGCTCGGCATATCGTACGATCGAGGAGCAGAAGGCAATCTATAATCAGACGATGCAGGAGTGGATCGATCAGGGAATGACCTATCTGGAGGCATTTGAGGAGACAGGAAAGTCGGTGGCATACCCGGGAACGAGTGAACATGAGCTGGGACTTGCTGCGGATATTGTATCTTCTTCTTACGGGATGCTGGATGAAGCTCAGGCAGACACCGAAGAGGCAAAATGGCTGGAAGAGAACTGCTATAAGTATGGATTTATTTTAAGATATCCACCGGATAAGATTTCGGAGACAGGGATCATCTATGAATCGTGGCATTACCGGTATGTCGGAAAAGAAGATGCAAAGAAGATTATGGACAGTGGTGTGACACTGGAAGAATACCTGGGAGAAACTTATTAAGAATCGTTCCCAAGGGGAAATGTCTGCAATGGCAGAGAGAAAAAATTCGCATGCAGACAGAAAATGGGCAGTAAAAATAGGCATAGAAACTTGTATAGGCAGGCAGTATAAGGGGAAACTACACTTATACTGCTGCTTTTTTTGAAGAGGAAGTCATAAAGAATTTACGTTCTGTTCTCTTTACCTTTTTTCTATTGTCTGATAAAATAGAACCCAAAGAATTGGCGATAGATTTCATATCCTTAAATTTTTTAGAAAAGAAGCGAGTGTGAACAAAGTGAAAATAGAGGTAATCGATACGCAAAAAGAAGACCGGACGGAAAACCTGCAAAAGAAGCTCAGCGGTAAGACGATGTTGGAGAGGAGATATGAGCAGGAATTGATGAAGGTGAAAGCGGCGGCAGACGCAGAACTGGAAGACCGTGACAAAGGAGAAGTAAACCCGTATACAGGCAGAGAATATGATACAAATACAGTCCGGGTACACGCAGATAAGATTGGATATGTGCAGGTGTATGACCGCAGTATCCATGGGTGGGAGACTATGACGGAATGGGCATTTCTTGGGAAGGAAGAACAGAAGAAAGTGACGATGGGGGATGCCTATGAACCACCAGTATTCGTGTAATCCGGCAAGAGAAGAGGAAAAGGAGCAAATATGGAAAGTTACAAAGAGTTTTAAAAAAGTGAAGTACAAGAATTTAGAAAAGCAGGACACAGATTTTTGGAGAAGGAGATCAGCAAGGCAGAATTTAAAGGTATTTCGGGTGGGATGGGTGTATATGCGCAGCAGGATCAGAAGTCCTTTATGATCCGTCTGCGGACACCGTCGGGATTGATTTCCAAGGAACACTTAAATCTGATTCTTTCTTATGTGCACAAGTATGGTCTGGAGAAAGTACATTTGACGACGAGACAGGCAGTGCAGCTTCATGATCTGGATATTGACAGTGTATGCGATATTATGGAAGATGGGATCGATCATGATCTGTTTACAAGAGGAGGCGGCGGTAATTTTCCGCGGAATGTCTCCTTGTCTCCGCTTGCGGGAGTGGAAAAAGCAGAGGAATTTGATGTGACACCGTATGCGCTGCAGGTTGGAAACTATTTCCTTGGAAATGCTCCTTCATACAAGCTTCCGAGAAAATTGAAGGTGGCATTCTCTTCGGATGAGAAAGATACGGCGGCTGCTTCTATCAATGATATGGGATTTATGGCAGTGTCTGAGAAGGGGATTCCGATGTTCCGCATGTGGCTTGCCGGTGGGATGGGACAAGGTCCGGCAGTAGCAGTTACTTACCCGTCACTGGTCCGTCCACAGGAAGTGCTGTATTACGTTGAGGCGATGATCCAGCTGTTCATTGCAGAAGGGGATTATGAGAATAAGGCGAAGGCACGTACGCGTTTTATTCCGAGAAGAATGGGGACAGAGGCGTTCTTAGAATGTTTTGAGAAACATCTGGAAGAAGTGAAAAAAACACATCAGTTCGAGGAGATTGCGCCGGTTGTGGCAGAAGGAATGTCTTCTTGTGAAGACTTGAATGGTACTTGCATCGCACAGCGTCAGGAAGGTCTTTATACAGTGATCCTTCACCCGGTATGTGGTCAGCTTGCCGCGCAGGATCTTGAGAAGATCGCAGCATTTGTGGAGCGAGTGGAAGCGGCTCAGATTAGATTGAGCATGGAAGAAGAAATGTATGTCCGCAACTTGACACGGGAGCAGGCGGAAGAGCTTCAGGCGATGATGGCGCATATGATGCAGACACCGGTTGCACGTACACTGAGTTGTGTCGGAACTCCATCTTGCCAAATGGGAATTTTGCAGAGCCAGAAGCTTTGCAGGGGAATCCTTGCGGCAGTGAAAGAAGCCGGACTTTGCGAAAGCCGGCTGCCAATGATTCAGATCAGTGGATGTCCGAACAGCTGTGCAAGGCATCAGGTGGCAGAGATTGGATTTGCGGGAAGAAAAGTAAAAGTCGGAGATCGGTCGGAAGATGCGTTCCAGCTTTTCGTAGGAGGTTCTGTTTCCGGAGCAGATACACATATGGGAGAACTTCAGGGAGTAATGCTTGCAAGTGAGATTCCACAATACATTGTAGAATTAGGAAAGCTTTTGGAGCAGGAAGAGAAGAGTGTGACAGAGATCGCAGAGTGTGAGTGCTTTAAAGAACTGACAGAGAAATTTTTAGTTTCATAGAAGGACAGAGCGTGTTTGAAGGTACAGAGGAGCTGAAGTTCAGACACGCTCTGGTTCTTTTTTCCCTGGCTTGTGCATAGATTAAGAAAAAGACAAGTTGAGGGATGTTGCGGAAATATGGGACAGCAAATCTGTTATTTATATGAATATAAAGAATCTGTACCAGTGAGAAATGTTGGCTTTATCCGGGCAGAGCAGAAAAGAGACGGAGCTGTTTTTAGCATCAGTGCGAAAGGAATCGTGGAACATGCAAATGAGAAATTGGAGATTTTTGGATTTTGCATGAAACATGGCAGTTGTGAAATAGTCTCTCTTGGGGAGCTTCCGATCGTGCATGGGAGTGTATCGCAGATGGTGGAGACAGAGGAACGGCTGGATGGTCTGGATGGGATTTTGATCAAGTGTGAAGAGAAGGTTCTCTACGCGGCGGTATGGCAGCCGGTAAAAGTAAATTTTACCGGATGCGTCAGAAGAGAAAGCCAAAAAGAAGAGATAGCAGAAAAGTCAAGTGAAGAAAAGGACGCAGAGGCGGAAGAAAGCTTTGCGGAAGAAAGTGTGCTGGAACAGGAGATTGATCCGGAGCAGTGTGCGTGTGCAGGGGGACAGACAGACGATGAGGAGTGCGGTGGAAAGGAACGCCTGCAATGCAGGAAAATTCGGAGAAATGATCTGGGGGAACTTGCGCGCGGAGAGTGGAAGCTGGCGAACAACAGTTTTTTGCTGCATGGTTACTACAATTATCATCATCTGCTTCTGATCGAGGAGGGGGATGACTGCATACTTGGTGTGCCGGGGATTTATCACCGGAGAGAGCGGCAGGCGGCAGAGTGCTTTGGTTTTTTGGAATTTCGGGAAGCAGAAGGATTGCCGGTCACACTTTCTGAGCAAGAGCGAAATGATTATGAGAGATTTGGATATTGGTGCAGAAAAGTAGAAAAAGGACAGTAGAAAGAGAGCAGAGGAAACAGGAAGATGAATCAGGATGAAAAGTACATGAAAGAGGCAATTCGGCAGGCGAAGAAGGCATATGCGCTGAAAGAAGTGCCTATTGGCTGTGTGATCGTATATCAGGATAAAATTATTGCAAGAGGATATAACCGGAGGACGATTGACAAGAATACGCTTGCCCACGCGGAGCTGATCGCAATCAGGAAGGCGAGCAGGAAGATGGATGACTGGAGGCTGGAGGATTGTACTATGTATGTTACGTTGGAGCCATGTCAGATGTGTTCGGGAGCAATCGTGCAGTCGAGGATGAAGAAAGTTGTTGTCGGATGTATGAATCCAAAAGCGGGATGTGCAGGGTCGATTTTTAATCTGCTGCAAGTGCCGCAGTTCAATCATCAAGTAGAACTGGAGATTGGAGTGTTGGAGGAGGAGTGCAGTCAGTTGATGAAATCTTTCTTTCGGGAGCTGAGAGAAGAAAAGGCAAGAAAGAAAGCGGAGGAAAACTCCGTGGAATAAGAGGGCGATTTGTGGAAAAGAAAGCAAAAAAACAGAAGGTACGTGGATAACTTTCCAGTGCCTTCTGTTTTTTTAAAAATTATAATGCGAGTGAGCCCATTGGATCCCAAGGTTCGAGGAGGATCGGTTCAGATTCATATTCTTTGACAAATTGTTCCGGAAGGTATTTTTTATGGACAACAACCTGGTACATATATTCGTCAAACCATGCATCACTCATGACGTAGTAGCCTTTCTTACCGGATTTTTCTCCCCAACTGTTCTCGACACGCCAGCGATCTGGGTTTCCGTTCTCGTCTAGATTCACACCCATAAATGTCATTGCGTGTGTCATAAGGCTCTCATGATAGTCCAGACGCTCGGCTTTTGTCATATGGTAGGTGGTACCGAGAAGCTCTTCCGTCTGATAGAGGTCAAGATCCATCACACCGTTCTCGCCGCAGGAATATTTTCCGACATCACAGCCGAACCATACCGGGGAACCGTCCTGCATCTGTGCGATTGCGGCTTTCTTTAACTCTTCAATTTCCAGATTTAGGTAGCGAACCGGGCGTCCTTCTTTGACATTTCCAAGATATTTGACGCTGTAGCTGCGGTGGTATGGTTTGTCGCTGGTTGGAGCGTTGATCAGGCTAATATAGTCATCGAGATTCAGACCGATGTATTTTTCGTAAAATTGCTGCGGGGTGATCTGTGCATCGCGATGGAAGTTCTTATCTTTGTCGCGCACTTCAAAATCGAATGTCTTCGGAGGTTCACCGAGACAGATGCAGAGGATGCGGTAGATTTCATTCATCATAGATTCTTTCTGCATGCGAAGTTCATCGATAGAAGCCCCGGATTCGTCCGCTTTGCGGAGGGTGCAGGCAAATTCACGAAGTTTTTTTGTCAGATATCCTGCCATTTCGCGTGTCGCAGAAGAGCAGGCTGTCTCCGGCATCGCATCCTTCGGGACGAGACCGTATTTGTGGATAATGCTGCACAACATATCCCATTGACCACCGTCTCCGAGCGGGTCTGTAAGAAGGTGGGAGATCAGTCTTCCATTTACAGGTTCCTTAAGTGTGTCAAGAATGCTTTCTAAGAAATAATTTGCTTTCTCAAGTTTGTCGTAGAATAAAGTATAATTCTGTGACAGCTCAAATGTCTCGAGATTCAGTTTTTTCATGACTTCAAAGCGGAATGTGTTGAGTGCGGCGAACATCCAGCAGCGTCCACTCTGCATCTGATTGGTAATCTCTCCTTGTTCAAGGGAGATGGAAAATTCGTGTCTTGTGCTGCGGGCTGCCTCGCTGTTTCTGGATGATTTTAAGAGTCCATTTACAGTGACGGCATTTTTCGCAACAGTGTGAAGTGTGTTTGCGCGGAAATCATTCTGAAATGCTTCCAGTGTTTCTTTTGTGAGTGATTCCTTCATTTGATAACCTTCTTTCTGCTCATTCGTTGTGTTAAAGATTTTGTCTATCTGTATTTTACCACCGGAGAAATCTAGTGTAAATGAGGAAATAAAAAAACGGTGAGCATCTGAAAGACACTCACCGCAAGTAAGTTCATATTTTTTCGTGCGTTACACTTCGAACTTACCTCCCGAACGTTACCTCGGTAGTTAACTCAGCCCAGGCACCCTTACGGCACCCGGAGGTCTCTGCTTAGTGCTGCTTCGTTCCCGACCTGACACGGTTCACAGAGTTCCGTCGCGTAAGACCCAAGCCTCAACGCCACTTTCCGAGGGCAGCTTCACAAGCATAAGCCCTCCGTGTAACATCACCCCCACTATAGCGGATTGTGGGTACAAGGTACCGCTAACACCCCGGCTGCACGAGTCTATATTTTACCTTGTTTATGTGAAAATGTCAACTGGGAATTGCGAAAAAGTACAATATATAGTAAAATAAAACAATATTTCAGGCGCAGATTTGCCGCAAGGTACAGTTGGCGCAGAAAAGAGGCGTATATGAACATTTTATTAACAGCGATCAATGCGAAATACATCCATTCCAATCTGGCCGTGTACAGTCTTCGGGCGTATGTGCCGGAATATCGGGAAGAGATACAAATTGCGGAGTATACGATCAACCAGCAGGTAGATAATATTTTGATGGATCTGTATCGGAAGAAACCGGATATTCTTTGCTTTTCCTGTTATATCTGGAATCTGGATTATGTAGAGCAGCTTGTGAGGGAGGCAGGAAAGATTCTTCCGGGAGTGCCAATCTGGATCGGAGGCCCCGAAGTATCTTATGACAGTCCGGCAGTTCTTCAGAGACTTCCGGAAGTATTCGGAGTGATGAAGGGAGAAGGGGAAGAGACGTTCCGGGAGTTGGTACATTATTATATGGAAGGTGGAAGTCTGGAGAAGATTGACGGGATCACTTACCGGGGAGAAAAAGGGCAGATTCTGGAGAATCCATGGCGCCCGGTAATGGATCTGAGCAAAGTCCCATTTGTCTACCATGACATGAAAGATTTTCAGAATAAGATCGTTTACTATGAGACAAGCAGAGGATGTCCATTTTCCTGTAGTTACTGCCTTTCTTCAGTAGACAAGTGCCTGCGTTTCCGTGATTTAGAGCTCGTGAAGAAGGAATTACAGTTTTTCCTTGATGAAAAAGTGCCGCAGGTGAAATTTGTAGACCGGACGTTTAACTGTAAGCACGGACATGCGATGGAGATTTGGAGATATTTGATTGAGCATGACAATGGGATTACGAATTTTCATTTTGAAGTGTCGGCTGATCTCCTGAATGAGGAGGAACTTTCTTTGATCAGTCAGATGCGACCGGGACTGATCCAGCTGGAGATCGGCGTACAGTCTACCAATGCGAGGACGATCCGGGAGATCCGCCGGACGATGAAGTTTGAAGAGGTGGCACGCATCGTCAGACAGATCAATGCTTACGGAAATGTCCATCAGCATTTGGATCTGATCGCGGGGCTTCCGTATGAAGATTACGAGAGCTTCCGAAGCTCTTTCAACGATGTCTATGCGCTTGCACCGGAACAGTTACAGTTAGGTTTTCTGAAAGTACTGAAAGGCTCCTATATGGAGGAACAGAAGGAACAGTATGGGCTTGTGTATAAGAGCAGACCACCGTATGAAGTGCTTTACACAAAGTGGCTTCCTTACAGCGATGTGCTTCGCCTGAAGAGGGTGGAAGAGATGGTAGAAGTTTACTATAACAGCAGACAGTTTTCGTACACACTTGGGGCGCTTGAAAAGGCATTTCCGGATTCCTTTTCAATGTATGAGCAGTTGGGCGCATATTATGATGAAGAGGGACAGACCTTTTTAAGTCACGCGAGGGTGACACGGTATGAGATTCTGTATGCATTTGCGAAGAGGATAGATCCGGAGAGGGAAGAATTGTATCGGGAACTGCTTATTTTTGATTTTTATCTCAGGGAAAATGCAAAAAGCCGACCGGCATTTGCAGGAGAAGAGACGGTGAAAAAAGAAGAGCAGCAGCAATTTTATGATGAAGAAGCAAAAGCACATAAGTATCTTGTCGGATATGAAAAATGGGACAAACGACAGTTGCGGAAGATGACACATATCGAACGGTTTGGCTATCGAGTGACCGAAGATGCTGCCAGAGGAGAGACGGTACTTTTATTTGATTATCAGAATCGGAATCCACTGAACTATGAGGCGCGTGTGGTAGAAGTTTGTGAGATGGAAGAAGAAACAGTATTTTAGAAAAAGATTCGGGAAAATCCGCTTTTGGTTTCTTGCAAAAGAGGAAGAAACGGTATAGAATGAAGAAATATCTTCCGGCAGGAAGGGAAGAAATGTGCAAGAGTAGTTGGTGGAAGAAAGGAAGAAGAACAATGAATTTTTATAATAAGAAATTTCGAAAGATTGCATCGGTGATCATTATCGTAATTATTGTAGCAATGATTCTGACCGGAGTTGTGCCATATTTGTTCTAATCATATAGGAGCAGAGAACAGATGATGGGCAGAACAAAAGAAAGGACTGGGAAAGCATGAAAATAGGGAATGTGTCAGGAACTGTGCTGAAGCGTTCTATTTTAAAACAATTACATACTGTCAGAGATGAGTCGATGTTTGAACCGGCTTCTGAGGAAATGTGTGCGGGGATCCGCGTAAAAGAGTCGGCTCCGGTGATTTTTTCCGGGACTTCCGTGTATGGAAGTGCGAAAAGTATCGGCATATTTGCGATGGCGCGAGCGGTAAATGATATTGCTGCCCGAGGTGCAGATCCAATCGGTGTGGATGTGCAGATCCAGCTTCCGCCTTATGCATACGAATCCAGATTGAAGGCGATGGTAGAATGGATGGAGCAGGCGGCAGAGAGGCAGAATCTTCAGATCCTCTGTGCCAAGGCAGAAGTGAGTCCCGCCATCTGCGAGGCGATTGTGCATGTCAATGCAGTTGGAACGGCGGAAGAAGAGATTCCTCAAAAGATGGTAGCAGAAGCAGGGCAGGATATTGTGCTTGCAGGATGGATCGGGCTTGAGGGAATGCTGCGGGTTGCAGGCAGGAAAGAAGAAGAGCTGGCGAAGAGATTTGTTCCGGCATTTTTGAATCGAATCAAAGGGATGGAGCAGGAATTGTTTGCGCTGGAACAGATCTGGACTGCCAGAGAGCATGGCGCTTCGGCAATCTATCAGATCGGTCCGGGAGGAATTCTGGCGACACTGTGGGAAGCAGCCGAGGCAGCTGATGTAGGGCTGGAAGCAGATATGAAGAAGATGTCTATTCAGCAGGAAACAGTAGAAATCTGCGAATATTTCCGCTTGAATCCGTATCAGATGACGTCAGTGGGAAGTCTTCTGATCTTTACACAGAATGGAGAGGCGCTTGTGCAGAAACTTCAGGAGGCAGGAAAGCAGGCAGCGGTCATAGGACATGCGACGAACCGGAAGGAGCGCGTGTTGTCTGGGGGAAGCGAGCGGCGTTTTCTGGACAGACCTCAGCCGGATGAGCTTGCAAGGATCTATGAGTCATTTATCGAACAGGACAGGAAAGAAGGGAAAGTATAATGAGAAGAGAGATTTTAAAATATCTTGAAAGGAACAGCAAAATAAATCTGCAGGAGTTAGCAGTACTGCTCGGCTCAGATGAGGTGATGATTGCAAATGAGATCGCGCAGATGGAGAAAGAGAAGATCATCTGTGGCTACCATACGCTGATCGACTGGGAGAAGACCGGTGAGGAGCAGGTGGTTGCTTTGATCGAGGTAAAAGTGACACCACAGAGAAATCAGGGATTTGACAGGATTGCAGAGAGAATTTACAACTATCCGGAAGTCAATGCGGTGTATCTGATCTCGGGGGGATATGATTTTCTGATCACACTGAAGGCAAGGACTTTAAAAGAAGTGTCTGAATTTGTGTCAGGAAAACTGGCGCCGCTGGATGCCGTGCTGAGCACAGCGACCCATTTCGTATTGAAGAAGTACAAAGATCATGGAGCAGTACTTGTGGCAAAGACAGAATCAGAAAGGATGTTGGTGACACCGTAATGAGGAATCCGTTAGCAAAAAAAGTAGTAGAAATAGAGCCTTCGGGAATCCGTAAGTTTTTTGATGTCGTCAATGAGATGAAAGATGCCATTTCTCTTGGAGTTGGGGAGCCGGATTTTGACACACCTTGGCGGATCCGGGAGGAAGGAATTTATTCTCTGGAAAAGGGAAGGACATTTTATACATCAAACTCTGGGCTGAAGGAATTAAAAGAAGAAATCTGTAATTATATTCAGAGAAAAACATCTGTCATATACGATCCAAAGTCAGAGGTAGTCGTGACAGTCGGCGGGAGCGAGGGAATTGATATCGCAATGCGTGCAATGCTCGATCCAGGTGATGAAGTGCTGATCCCACAGCCAAGTTATGTATCGTATCTTCCGTGTGCGGTACTTGCAGGCGGTGTGCCGGTTGTGATCCCTCTTCAAAATAAAAATGAGTTTAAGTTGACAAGAGAGGAGTTGGAGGCGGCAATAACACCTCGCACAAAGATTCTTGTCCTGCCATTTCCAAATAATCCAACGGGGTCGATCATGACAAGGGAGGATCTGGAACCGATCGCGGAAGTAGTAAAAGAGCATGATCTGTTTGTGATTTCGGATGAAATTTACTCAGAATTGAGCTACCAGGGAGAGCACGTATCGATCGCAGAGTTTCCGGGGCTTCGGGAGCGGACGATCATGATCAATGGATTTTCCAAAGGGTTTGCGATGACAGGGTGGCGGCTTGGGTATGCGTGTGGTCCGGCGGAGATTATTGAGCAGATGATTAAGATCCATCAGTTTGCGATTATGTGTGCGCCGACAAACAGCCAGTATGCAGCGATCGAAGGACTTAGAAACTGTCAGCCGGAAGTTGATGAGATGCGGGAAGCTTACAATCAGAGAAGAAGATTTCTCATGCATGAGTTCAGAAGGATCGGGCTGAAATGTTTTGAGCCGTACGGAGCATTTTATGTGTTCCCGGATGTTTCCGAGTTTGGAATGACATCAGAAGAATTCGCCACGAGATTTCTCGAGGAAGAGCGGGTGGCAGTTGTGCCGGGGACTGCCTTCGGGGCAAGTGGAGAAGGGTTTATCCGTATTTCTTACGCATATTCTCTGGAAGATCTGAAGGTGGCGCTTGGAAGGCTGGAAAGATTTATTGAACGTCTGAGGGAGCAAAAGAGATAAAGGAGGCAGAAGAAATGTTAAATATCGTGTTATTTGAGCCGGAGATCCCGGCGAATACAGGAAACATCGGGAGGACGTGTGTGGCAACAAACACACGCCTGCATCTGATCGAACCGCTTGGATTTCGACTAAATGAAAAAGCAATCAAACGGGCCGGTATGGATTACTGGGATCAGCTGGATGTGACAACCTATATTGATTACAATGATTTTCTGGAGAAAAATCCGGGGGCAAAGATCTATATGGCGACGACAAAGGCGCCAAATGTCTATACGGATGTAAAGTATGAGCCGGATTGTTATATCATGTTCGGGAAGGAGAGCGCAGGGATCCCGGAGGAGATTTTAGTCCACCATAAAGAAGACAGTATCCGTATTCCGATGGTAGGGGATATCCGCTCACTGAACCTTGGAAATTCTGTGGCAATCGTACTTTATGAGGCACTTCGTCAGAATCAGTTCGCAGGAATGAATTTAGAGGGGCATTTACACCGGTTAGAATGGGATATATAATCATAGGAAGATTCACTAAAATTATAGACAGAATTAATAAAGAAACTGTAAAAAACCTAGACAAGAACCCTAAAAATGTTATAATAAAAAGGACAGGAAAATATGAATTGAAAGTAGGGATCGAGTTATGAAGTATAAAAGAAGTGTGTATCGTACATTTGCACTTATTACACAGCTTGGATTAAGTATGATCACCCCTATTTTTTTGTGCGTTTTTCTTGCGGTGTTTTTGGAAAAAAAGTTCTCCATTTCACTGTTTATCCCATTGGTGATCATGGGTGTGCTGGCCGGAGGACGCAACACATATTACTTGGCAAAACATGCAAATGAAGATCCAGAAGAGAAAGAGGAACATCAAGATGAATAGTGCAGACAATACAGTGAAGGAACTGGCGGCTGGCATAATTGTATATGGAATTCTGGCACAGATCATCTGTCTGGTCGTGACGGATAATACGTTGTCTGTTGCGGTTGGTCTCTGGATCGGAATTGCAACGGCACTCGGTATGATGATACATATGAAGCGGTCGATCGAGGATGCTCTTGACTTTGGGGAAGAGGGTGCACCGAAGCATATGCGTAAGACATATGTGATCCGTCTTTTTGTTGTTGCAGTCGTATTTGGAGTGACAGCTTACTTTCAGGTAGGCAATATCATTGCGGCGCTGATCGGCGTTATGAGTCTGAAGATCTCGGCGTATCTCCAGCCGTGGACGCACAGAGTATTTGTAAGACTCCAAAAATCTAAGTAAAGGAGGGTGATCATGTGGGAACTGGCTTAGGAATTTTAGCTGCAGACGGACCTGATTTTATGATACACGGGCTTGTCAAATTTCACTTGTTTGGGCAGGAACTGTGGCTGACAACGACACATGTCAGTGTACTGGTTGTGTGCGTACTTCTTATCATTTTTGCACTCATTGTCCGCAGTAAGCTCCGGGATACCGAAGGGGAACCTGGAACATTGCAGAACATTGCAGAGATGGTTGTGGAAGCGCTGGACGGCATGGTAAAAGGCAGCATGGGAAAAAATGGAATCCCTTACCGGAATTATATCGGAACGCTGTTTTTATTCCTGATCGTCAGCAACCTGTCAGGGCTTCTTGGACTTCGTCCACCGACAGCGGATTACGGTGTAACACTTCCACTTGGTGTGATAACGTTTATACTGATCCAGTATAATAACATTCGTTACAACAAGGTCGGAGCATTCACCGGATTGTTTAAACCGCTGCCAATTTTATTCCCGATCAACTTGATCGGTGAGATCGCGGTACCGTTCTCGCTTTCATTGCGTCTGTTCGGAAACGTTGTATCCGGAACAGTTATCATGGGTCTTTTATATGGCCTGTTATCGAAGTTCGCAATCGGATGGCCAGGTATCTTGCACATATACTTTGACATCTTCTCAGGATGTATTCAAACATATGTGTTCTGTATGCTGTCAATGGTATTTATCAATGATAAATTACCGGAAGCAGAATAATCAGCCTCTTAGCAGGCAGGGAAATTTTACGAAAATGAATTGTAAAACAGGAGGAATTTATTATGAGTCAAATTACAAACGAAGCATTAATCTTAGCGTGTTCAGCAATCGGTGCAGGTCTTGCGATGATCGCAGGTATCGGACCTGGTATTGGACAGGGTGTTGCAGCAGGTCATGGTGCATCTGCAGTTGGTAGAAACCCGGGAGCAAAATCAGACATCACATCCACAATGCTTTTAGGACAGGCCGTAGCAGAGACAACAGGTCTTTATGGTCTTGTTATCGCGCTGATCTTATTATTCGCTAACCCATTATTAGGTCAGTTATAAAAAAGAGATTCCGTACAGAAGCAGATTGAAAAACGGAAGAGATGAAAATAATAGAAGGAAGGAGGCTGAACCTTGGAACGTTTATTTAACCTGGATGCACAACTGCTGTTCGATGCGTGTACACTTGCAATTGCGATGTTCGTACTTTTCACACTGTTGTCCTACCTGTTATTTGAACCGGTCAGAAAGATGCTTGATGAGCGTAAGAGACGGGTAAAGGAAGAACAGGATACTGCAAAGAAAGAGAGAGCAGATGCTGTCGTATTCAAAGAAGAATATGAGACAAAGTTAAAAGAAGTGGACAAAGAAGCGCAGGTCATCCTGAGCGAAGCCCGCAAGAAAGCGATGAAGACAGAGTCACAGATTGTTGCAGAAGCGAAAGAAGAGGCAGCCCGTATTATAGCGCGTGCAAACGCAGAGGTTGAATTAGAGAAGAAACGTGCATTGGATGAGATGAAGCAGGAGATGGTAGCAATTGCTTCTCTTATGGCAGGAAAAGTCGTAAAGGCTTCGATCGATACAAATGTACAGGAAAGTCTAATCGATGAAACATTAAAAGAAATGGGTGAACGTACATGGCTAAGTTAGTTTCTAAAACATATGGTGATGCATTGTTTGCCGTTGCTGTTGAGGAGAACAAGATGGATCTGTTCTTCACAGAGGTTCAGGATGTGCTGGAAGTTTTACGCACAAACGAAGAACTGAGCAGATTAATGAATCATCCGAAGATCATCAAAGAAGATAAAGTGAAGATCATCGAAGAAACATTCGGCGGTCATGTATCCCGCGAGATCATTGGACTGATGACATTATTGATCACAAAAGGTCATTACCCGGATACAGTGTCCGTATTTGAATACTTTATCGGACTTGTAAAGGAAGAAAAGAAGATCGGTATCGCAAATGTGACGACAGCTTTTGCGCTGAGCGACAAACAGAAAAGTGATATCGAGAAACGTCTGCTTGAGACAACACAGTATGAGACATTTGAGATGAATTACGATGTTGATGAAAGTCTGATCGGAGGCATGGTGATCCGTATCAAAGACCGTGTTGTGGACAGCAGTATTAAGACGAAGCTCTATGAATTATCAAAACAGTTGAGAAAGATCCAGATTCACTAGAGCGCAAAAAATAGAAGGAAGGTGGATTCGCTCCATGAATTTAAAACCAGAAGAAATCAGCTCTGTCATTAAAGAACAGATTAAAAGATATGCATCAGAGTTAGAAGTATCTGATGTTGGAACGGTTATTCAGGTAGCCGATGGTATCGCGCGTATCCACGGACTGGAAAATGCAATGCAGGGAGAGTTGTTAGAGTTCCCTGGAGAAGTATATGGTATGGTATTGAACCTTGAAGAAGACAACGTTGGTGCGGTTCTCTTAGGTGATAACAGAAACATCAACGAAGGTGATACTGTAAAGACAACAGGCCGTGTAGTAGAAGTGCCGGTCGGTGATTGCATGTTAGGCCGTGTAGTAAACGCGTTAGGTCAGCCAATCGATGGAAAAGGACCGATTCAGGCAACATCTTTCCGCCAGATCGAAAGAGTTGCTTCCGGAGTTATCTCTCGTAAATCCGTAGATACTCCATTACAGACAGGTATCAAAGCGATCGACTCCATGGTGCCGATCGGAAGAGGACAGCGTGAGTTGATCATTGGTGACAGACAGACCGGTAAGACAGCGATCGCAGTCGACACAATTATCAATCAGAAAGGTCAGGGCGTAAAATGTATCTACGTTGCGATCGGACAGAAAGCATCTACTGTTGCAAATATCGTTCAGACTTTTGAAGAACATGGTGCAATGGATTATACAACAGTCGTTGCATCTACAGCAAGTGAGCTGGCACCTCTTCAGTACATCGCACCATATGCAGGATGTGCGATCGGTGAAGAATGGATGGAAAATGGAGAGGACGTTCTCGTAGTATACGATGATTTGTCCAAACATGCGACAGCTTACCGTACACTCTCCTTACTGCTCCGTCGTCCACCAGGACGTGAGGCTTATCCGGGAGATGTATTCTATCTGCACTCTAGATTGTTAGAGAGAGCAGCAAGATTATCTGACAAATTAGGCGGAGGTTCTCTGACAGCACTTCCGATCATTGAGACACAGGCAGGTGACGTATCTGCATACATCCCTACAAATGTTATCTCTATCACAGATGGTCAGATCTTCCTCGAGACAGAGATGTTCAATGCTGGTTTCAGACCGGCGATCAACCCGGGTATTTCCGTATCCCGTGTTGGAGGTTCTGCACAGATCAAAGCGATGAAAAAGATCGCAGGACCGATCCGTATCGACCTTGCACAGTATCGTGAGCTTGCTTCTTTCGCACAGTTCGGTTCTGAGCTTGATGCAGATACGACAGAACGTCTTGCACAGGGTGCCCGCATCAAAGAGATGTTAAAGCAGCCACAGTATCAGCCAATGCCGGTAGAATACCAGGTTATCATCATTTATGCGGCAACACAGAAACATCTGCTGGATATTCCGGTAGAAGATGTGCTTCGTTTTGAAAAAGGACTGTTTGAATTTATTCAGACAAAATATCCGGAAATTCCAGAAGCAATCCGTACAGAAAAAGTAATTTCTGACAAGACAGAAGAAGCACTTGTAAAAGCAATCAATGAATTTAAAGCAGAATTTTAGTGCGGTAGCGATTACCATTCAGGTGAGAGGAGAACTATATCATGGCATCAATGAGAGAGATTAAAAGACGTCGAAGCAGTGTGCAGAGTACACAGCAGATTACAAAAGCCATGAAACTTATTTCTACTGTAAAGCTGCAAAAAGCAAGAACCCGCGCGGAAAATTCAAAAGCATATTTCGAATGCATGTATGCGACGGTGACTTCCATGCTTGCAAAAGCAGGAAACATTGAGCATCCATACTTGCAGAAGAGCGACTCTAAGAAAGTCGGAATCGTAGTTGTGACATCAAACAGAGGTCTTGCAGGCGGATACAATTCTAATATCGTGAAACTGATTACTGGAAGTGGAATCGAGAAAGAAAATATCCGTCTGTATACGGTCGGACATAAAGGTGCAGAAGCATTGGAGAGAAAGGGATATGAGATCGTGGAAGATTTCTCTGACGTGATCGAAGAACCTTCTTACAGTGATGCACAGGCGATCAGCAAAAGACTTCTGACTGATTTTGCGGCAGGGGAGATCGGTGAGATCTATGTGGCATACACATTCTTCAAGAATACTGTAAGTCATATTCCGACACTTACAAAATTACTTCCGGTAGACACCGCTGCAATCGCAGAGGAGGAAAAAGAGGGAGAAAGTTCTGTGGACAAACTGACACTGATGAACTTTGAGCCTGAGGAGGAAGTGGCAGTCGGACTGCTTGTTCCAAAATATATGACAAGCATTCTCTACGGAGCCTTTGTAGAGGCCGTTGCAAGTGAAAATGGTGCGCGTATGCAGGCGATGGATTCTGCGACAAACAACGCAGAAGAGATCATCGAAGACCTGGCATTGAAATATAACAGAGCCCGTCAGGGTGCGATCACTCAGGAACTGACTGAGATCATCGCGGGTGCAGAGGCATTGTAGTATTGGAAAACAGATTAGGAGTGAAAAGATGGCAGAGAGAAATATAGGTAAAATCACTCAGATCATCGGCGCGGTATTGGACGTAAAATACGCCGAGGGCCAGCTTCCTGAGATTAACGAAGCGATTGAGATCACAAGATCCAATGGCGAAAAGTTAGTTGTAGAAGTTGCGCAGCATCTGGGAGATGATACAGTAAGATGTATCGCCATGGGTCCGACAGACGGACTTGTGCGCGGAATGGATGCGGTTGCGACAGGTGCGCCGATCACAGTACCGGTTGGAGAACATACATTAGGACGTATCTTCAACGTACTTGGAGAAGCAATCGATGAGAAACCGGCTCCGACAGACGTGGAATATGAACCGATTCATAGAAAAGCGCCTACATTCGAGGAGCAGGCAACCGAAGCAGAAATGCTGGAAACTGGTATCAAAGTAATCGATTTACTTTGTCCATATCAGAAAGGTGGTAAGATCGGACTGTTCGGTGGTGCCGGTGTAGGTAAAACAGTATTGATCCAGGAACTTATCACAAACATTGCAACAGAGCATGGTGGATATTCTGTATTTACAGGTGTAGGAGAGAGAACCCGTGAAGGAAATGACCTCTACTACGAAATGACAGAATCAGGAGTTATCAATAAGACAGCCATGGTATTCGGACAGATGAATGAGCCACCTGGAGCTCGTATGAGAGTTGGTCTGACAGGTCTGACAATGGCAGAGTATTTCCGTGACAAAGGTGGAAAGGACGTACTTCTGTTTATCGATAACATCTTCCGTTTCACACAGGCAGGTTCAGAGGTATCAGCGCTTCTTGGACGTATGCCTTCAGCCGTAGGTTACCAGCCTACACTTCAGACAGAGATGGGAGCTCTTCAGGAACGTATCACATCTACAAAGAACGGTTCTATCACATCCGTTCAGGCTGTATACGTACCTGCCGATGACTTGACTGACCCGGCTCCGGCTACGACATTCGCCCATCTGGATGCGAAAGTCGTACTTTCCCGTGCGATCACAGAGCTTGGTATTTACCCGGCGGTAGATCCACTGGAGTCTTCATCAAGAATGCTTGATCCACATATCGTAGGCGAAGAGCACTATAATGTAGCCCGCGGTGTGCAGGAAATTCTTCAGAAATACAAAGAATTACAGGATATCATCGCAATGCTTGGTATGGATGAGCTTTCCGAAGACGATAAGCTTACTGTATCCCGTGCGAGAAAGATCCAGAGATTCTTATCACAGCCGTTCTTCGTTGCGACACAGTTCACAGGATTTGAAGGACGTTATGTACCGATCAGTGAGACTGTTCAGGGATTCAAGGAGATCCTCGAAGGAAAACACGATGATATTCCGGAAGGTTACTTCCTGAACGCAGGAAATATTGATGACGTACTTGCTCGCGTGAAGTAGGAGGGAGTTCCTATGGCAGAGAGATTTGAATTGAAGATCATCTCTCCGGATGAAGTATTCTACGAAGGCGAGGGGACATTCCTCGAATTTGTATCGGTCGAAGGAGAGATGGGTGTATATCAGAACCATATTCCGCTTACAACGATCTTAGAGCCTTGCGTTATGAAGATCCACAATGAATCGGAAGTGAAGAAAGCAGCAATCCTCGGTGGATTTGTTGAGATTCAGAAGGATAAGATCACGGTACTTGCAGAAGATGCACAGTGGCCGGAGGAGATTGACGTAGAGCGTGCAAAGAAAGCGGAAGAGCGTGCAAAAGAGAGACTTGCAAAGAAGGACGGAATTGACATACTCCGTGCAGAAGTCGCATTAAAGAAAGCGATTGCAAGGCAGAACGCAGTAAAATAACAAAGATTGACGAAACAGAATACGTTCTGAATGAGAGTAGATTTCATTCAGAACGTATTTTTTTGTATTTTTCACGCTTTGGATATTTTTTCATATAGTAAATTAGATGAAACAGGAAAGCGCAGGTATTTTTATGGATTATCGGTTACCATATTATATGGCATATCCTATGCCGCTTCAGTATGATGACGAAAGAATTGAACGCTACGATTTTGAGTATATGAAAAGTATGTATCCACAGACGGCAAAAAAGGTTCTGCCTTATGTAGAGGATGAGTGCGACCGGATGGAATATGAGGGGAGCATGATGTATGATGAATATCCTGACCAGCTTCAGCTCCGTTTGATGTGCAGGCGGGTATATGACAGAATGATGCGGGAAGAAAAAGAGGAACTGGAGATGGCAGATGAAGAAGATGTGGAACAGCAGTATCTGCAGATGGGGCGTCAGCAAAACGGAAGAAATCGGAGGGATAGAGATCAACATCTCAGGGAAATTATTGAGATTCTGTTATTCCAGGAATTGTTTAAGAGGAGAAGTGATCACAGAAAAAGAGGGAGAAGATACTATTAAAGTGCAGATGAAAATTGTATGCTGAAACATAGAAGAAAAAATTTTTCCTCGGCTGTCTGCGGACGAATGTGCGGCGTGCAAGAAAGATGAGCGGGACATGAGAACAAGTGTGCGCTGGACGGAGAGACAAAAATATGGTAAAATACTATAGAGATGCGGGACAAAACGAGAAAATGAAAATTTTAGAAACCGTTCCGGTATCGTATATTTGGAGAGTTCTTTTGACATGATAAGTATTAAGCAGAAAAAAGAGTGACAAAGAAGAGGCAAATTTCGGGGCTGAAAACAGAAGGACTGGGCGTCGGACCGATCAGAGAGAATGAAAATTGTTTTACAAATAAGAAATATGTGCTATAATACTCCGTGGACTAAAAAGAAATTACAGGTTATTGTCCCATAGATAAGAGATAGGGATTCGACAGTTAGGATGGCAGAAGGGGCGATAACGATCACTTGAAAATCAGATGAAGTAAAATAAATGGAACAATAGAGGTGCGATATGGAGCAATATATAATCAAGGGCGGCAGTCCGCTCGTAGGTGAAGTGGAGATTGGCGGCGCAAAGAATGCAGCACTTGCAATTCTTGCAGCAGCGATTATGACGGATGAGACTGTGACAATTGACAATCTACCAGATGTAAATGATATTAATGTACTTTTAGAGGCGATGGAGGGCATCGGAGCCCAGATCCAGAGAGTTGACAGACATACAGTGAAGATTAACGGAAGCACAATCGGTGATTTTAGCATAGACTATGACTACATCAAGAAGATCAGGGCTTCCTACTATTTACTTGGGGCTCTGCTCGGGAAGTACAATAAGGCAGAGGTTGCGCTTCCGGGAGGATGTAATATCGGTAGCAGACCAATTGATCAGCATCTGAAAGGATTCCGTGCGCTCGGTGCAGAAGTTGAGATTGAACATGGAAAGATTCTTGCAGAAGCAGAGACACTGAAAGGTACACATCTTTACTTTGACGTAGTATCCGTAGGTGCAACGATCAATGTTATGATGGCAGCGGCGATGGCAGATGGACTGACCATTCTTGAGAACGTTGCGAAGGAACCACATGTCGTTGACGTAGCGAATTTCCTGAACAGCATGGGAGCCAACATCAAGGGAGCAGGAACTGATGTGATCAAGATCCGTGGTGTGCAGAAGCTTCACAAGACAGAATATTCTATTATTCCGGATCAGATCGAAGCAGGAACATTTATGTTTGCAGCCGCAGCGACAAAGGGAGACATCACAGTATTAAATGTAATTCCAAAGCATCTTGAGGCAACGATTTCTAAATTAGAGGAGATGGGATGCCAGGTAGAAGAATTTGACGATGCAGTCAGAGTTGTGGCAAACAAGCGCTTAAAAAGCACACAGGTGAAGACACTTCCATATCCGGGATTCCCGACCGACATGCAGCCACAGATTGGCGTGACGTTAGCTCTGTCAAAAGGGACAAGTATCATTACAGAGAGTATTTTTGAAAATCGCTTTAAATATCTAGATGAACTTGCAAGAATGGGAGCTGTCATCAAAGTAGAAGGAAATTCTGCAACGATTGAAGGAGTAGAAAAATTCTCAGGTGCTCGTGTCAGCGCACCGGATTTAAGAGCAGGAGCGGCGCTTGTGATTGCAGGACTTGCGACGGATGGAATCACGATCGTAGATGATATTGTCTACATCCAGAGAGGATATGAACAGTTTGAGAAGAAACTGCAGGGGCTTGGTGCGATGATTGAGAAAGTCGCAAGCGAAAAAGAGATCCAGAAGTTTAAACTGAAAGTAGGATAAGGACTATTTCAAATAAAAAATAAATACAGATCATACAGCAGTGAAAAGCAGCCTGCCAGAGCAGATCGGTCGAGGAGACCGGGTGTTTTGGCAGGCTGTTTATTTTGGTTCTTTGTAAAGTGAAATTTATAGATAGTATAAATAAGCATTATAGAAATAAACAATTTTTCATCCATAAGGTTCCATGTTATAGTGAAGGTTAAAGAAAATCGGAGAAACTTTTCTTTGCAGTATACAAAATATGGAAAGAAAGAGGATACGAGGGATGAAAAACAAGAAGAAACTACTTTTAGTCAGCCATTGCATTCTAAATGTGCGTGCTAAGATTCAGTATGCAGTGGAGTTTGAAACGGAGGAGGAGAGAAACAGGAAAGCATTTTTGAAAAAAGTGATTGAGGAGGATATTCAGCTGATGCAATTACCGTGCCCGGAATTTTTGATGTACGGTGGAAGACGGTGGGGACATTCCTCGGAACAGTTTGATAATCCTTTTTTCAGAAGACAGGCGAGAAAGATGTTAGAGGATATTGTGCTTCAAGTGAAGGAGTATCAAAACTGTGCAGAGCGGGTGGAAGTGCTTGGAGTAGTAGGAATCAACGGCAGTCCGAGTTGTGGGATCGGATACACTTTCTCTGCGGATTGGGGAGGAGAGTTATCTTCACAACCGAATCTGGAAGCATATCTGAAAAAAGGAGAGCGGAAAGAAGCGATGGGAATCTTTATGCAGGTGCTGAAAGAGATGTTGGAAGAAGAAGGAATCATTCTTCGGATGGTTCCGCTGACAGAGAGGACACTGGAGGAACTGGAAGATGAGAATTAGACTGGAGAATCTTACTAAACGGTATCAGGAAGTGACTGCAGTAGATCACTTGAATTTGGAAATTGAGGATGGAGATCTTGTCTGTCTGCTTGGACCGAGTGGATGTGGGAAAAGCACGACTTTATCGATCATCGCCGGGCTGGAGCAGGCAACAGAAGGAGCTATTTATTTTGATGAGGAAAATGTCGGAGGACTGGAGGCGGAAGAGCGGGACATTGGAATGGTGTTTCAGGATTATGCGCTCTATCCTCATATGACTGTGCAGGAAAATATGGCATTTCCTCTGAAAATGCAAGGATGGAAGAAAAAAGACCGGATAGAAAAAGTAAAAGAAGCGGCTAAAATGCTTCAGATTGAAGAATACTTGAAGAGAAAGCCGGGGAAATTATCGGGTGGACAGCAGCAGAGAGTTGCGATTGCGCGTGCCATCGTAAAGAATCCAAAGATCTTACTTTTAGATGAGCCATTGTCAAATCTGGATGCAAGACTTCGCATTGAACTGCGAGATGAGATCCGGCGTGTGCAGAAACAACTGGGGATCACGACTATTTTTGTGACACATGATCAGGAAGAGGCGCTTAGTATCTCGGATAAGATTCTTTTGATGGAGAAAGGAAAGATCAGTCAGTATTCTTCTCCAAAAGAGATGTATATGGAGCCGCAAAATGTGTTTGCGGCGAAATTTCTTGGAAATCCACCAATGAACTTTGTTCCGGGAGAAAAAGTAGAGGATGGAATCAGTCTGCTGCTAGGTGATGAGAATATGACCGTGAAAAAAGGAACAATACACGAGGCAGGAGAACTGAAAGGAAGTGTTTGTGTTGGTATCCGTCCGGAGGCATTAGAGTTGTGCAGTACAGAGGAAGAAGAAGCGATTTCGGGAGTGATCACCGGAATACAGACACTTGGAAAAGATATGTACATTCATTTCCGAGCAGGTGAACAGATGCTGACGGCCTGCGTCGGATGGGAAAAGACATTTTCAGAAGGGGAACGTGTGTCATTTCGTGTCAAGCGGCTTCATTTGTTCCCATGGGAGGATGACAGATAATGAAGAGAAAATGGAAAATCAGAAATCCACAGTTTCGGGCATTTCTGTATTTGCTGCCTGCACTTTCTGTCATAGCAGTCTTTCAATTTTATCCAGTGCTGAAGTCTTTTTTTATGGGGTTTTATACGAAATTTGATTATCTGACAGATACGGTGGAAGCAGTCGGTCTCGACAATTTTCTCTACGTATTGAAAGATCCGGAGTTTGCTCTTGCTATGAAAAATACGGCAGTATTTGCGGTGATCTCGGTACCGCTTGGAATCATTACGGCATTGGTATTTGCCCTGATTTTAAATTCCAATATCCGGTTTCAGAAATTTTTTAGAAGTGCATATTTTCTTCCATTTGTCACATCGATGACCGCAGTGGCTGTTGTGTGGCGGTGGATGCTCAACAAAGACTATGGAATGGTCAATGCACTTCTCTCAGTGCTTGGGATGCCAAAAGTAGCGTGGCTTACAGATGCGCAGATGACTATCCCGATCTTGATTGTATTAAGTGTGTGGAAAGGGCTTGGCTATAAAATTATTATTTTGCTGGCTGCACTTCAAGGGGTAGATGAAAGATATGTGAAGGCAGGACGGATGGATGGCGCAGGGTCATTTAGAAGGATCTGCTATATTATTCTTCCAATTTTAAGACCGACGATTTTATTCTTATCTGTGACATCACTGATCGGAGCTTTTAAGATCTTTGATGAAGTTTATATCATGTACGGGCAGAAACCGGGGCCGCTTCAGAGCGGGCTTACGATTGTCTATTATATTTTTGATAAGTTTTACAGACACTGGGAGTTTACTACCGCATCGGCGGCAGCATTTCTTCTGTTTCTTGTGATTTTATTTTTTACGTTGCTCCAGTTTCTGTTTTCGTCAGAAAGGAGGAAGTCATGAGAAAAGGGAAAAAGATGGTGACAGTTCTGTCCTATGTCATTCTGGCTGCGGGACTTTTGTGGGTCAGCCTTCCGTTTGTCTGGATGGTTCTGACAGCATTTAAGTCGGCAAAGGAAGTATTATCGATGCCACCAAAATGGATCCCATCTGTCTGGCAGTGGGAAAATTTCAAGATGGCATTGCAGCAAGTACCGTATGCCAGATATTTTTTCAACAGTGTGTTTACAGCAGTGATGGTGACGGTGGGGGAAGTATTTACAACAGTACTTGCGGCCTATGCATTTGCATATATTCCATTCCAGTTTAAAAATGCTCTGTTTTTGGTTCTTGTAGCGACCATGATGGTTCCGGGAGAAATTCTGATGATCCCTAATTATATTACACTGAGCAACTGGGGATGGATTGACAGTTATAAGGCGCTGATCATTCCCTGGTGTGCAAGTATTTTTTCGATATTTTTACTGAAGCAGCAGTTTGAGAGCATTCCGATTTCTTATTATAAATCGGCGAAGATTAATGGTTGCTCGGAATTGCGATTTTTATTTACTATTTTAATTCCGTGTTCCGTACCGACACTTGCATCGATTGCTATTTTAAAATTCATTAACTGCTGGAATTCTTACATGTGGCCTCTGATCACAACAAATTCAGAGGAGATGCGGACACTTCCGGTAGGAATGGCAGCATTTTCAACCGAGGCGGGAACAAGATATCATATTTTAATGGCCTTTTCGATCCTGGTGATTGCGCCGGTGATCATTTTATATTTATTTACACAAAAATATATTGTGAAAGGGGTAAGCAAATCAGGACTGAAAGGATAAAACGAAAAGAGAGAGGAAAAGAAAGATGAAGAAAAAAGTATTGGCGGCACTTCTTTGCACGACGATGGCAGCATCTATGCTGACCGCATGTGGAGGGGAGAAAAAAGAAACGGAGAAGAAAGAAGAGACGAAAACAGAGTCGTCAACAGAGAAAAAAACAGACACAAAAGTGACGGAAAAAACAGAGATTACATTCTGGCATGCGATGTCAGGATCTAATGAGGAGGCAATCCAGAAAATTACAGATGATTTTATGGAGCAGAATGAAAATGTATCCGTAAAATTAGTGAATCAGGGAGGATACATGGATCTGTTTGACAAATTGATGGCCTCTGCAAAGGCAGATCAGCTCCCAACAATGACACAGATTTATTCCAACAGATTATCCTGGTATGTTTCCAAAGGGCTTGTGGCAGATCTGACACCATATATGGAAGATGAACAGACAGGATTTACTGAGGAAGACCTTGCAGATATTCCGGAGATGTTCCTTGCAGATGGAATCTGGGATGGAAAACAGTATGCAATCCCGTTTAACAAAAGTCAGATGGTTTTATATTACAATGAAACTATGTTCGAAGAAGCTGGTGTAGAAGTTCCAAAGACATGGGACGAGTGGACAGCGGCAGCTGAGAAACTGACGGTAGACGAGGACAAGGACGGCGAACCGGAAGTGTATGGATGTGTATTTGCAAATAACCTTTCCACAGATATTGCACCGTGGCTGAAGCAGGCAGGTGGAAGTACGATGAATGAAGAAACAAATGAATTGTATTTTGACACACCGGAGACAAAGGAGGCAATCGAATTTTTAAATGGTATGTTCCAGGCAAAGACAGCAAGATTTGCCGGAGATGATGAAAATGCAAATGTTCCGGTGCAGGATGGACGTGCTGCGATGTGCGTAGCTTCTACATCCGCACTGCCATACATAGAAGAAGGAACGATGGAAGGTATTACTATCAATGCCGCAGCGCTTCCAGGACATAAGACAGATGATCAGCTGTATTACGGAACAAATGTGGCAGTATTTGATTCTGCAACAGACATGCAGAAACAAGCTGCATGGGAGTATATTAAATTCCTGACAAATACAGAAAATACAGCATATTTTGCGGCAGAGACAGGATATATTCCAGTGCGTGTATCTGCACAGGAGGATCCGGTGTTCGCAAAAGTACTCGAGGAAAAACCGATCAAACAACTTTCGTTGGAATGCTTTGACAAAGGTTTCCAGGGAACAAGAAATATCGGCGGCAAGAATGCGTTAGATGAACTTGGAAAACAGCTTGATCTTGTATTCAGCGGAGAAAAAGGAATTGACGAAGCGCTCAAAGATGCCCAGACAAACGGAGAGCAGGCAATGAAAGAGGCACAGAGTAACTAGAAAAGTTTTCTCAAAAAGACTCTTGACGGTCCTGTCAATCAGTGTTATGATTTCTAACGGAACAAGAACAGAATAATAGAAACTTTCTCTTATTCAGAGCAGTGGAGATACAAAGGATCTGTGAAGCTGCGGCAACCCCGTGAACGGAAGGTGCCAGCCTGAGCGAGTAATCGAACAATAAGAGGATTGATTTATGAGTATAAAGCAGTCCGAATGTTGTCGGGCTGCTGTTTTTATCTCAGAGAGTTTTGATAAATGACTTTTTATCAGAGAAAGAAAGAACAGTCCGGCGAAAGAGAAAGAGAAAAAAGAAAGGAACGTACGAATGGAAAAATTATTATTTACTTCAGAATCAGTAACCGAAGGTCATCCGGATAAGATCTGTGACCAGATTTCAGATGCTGTGTTAGATGCGCTGATGGAGCAGGATCCGATGAGCCGTGTGGCATGTGAGACAGCGATCACAACAGGACTTGTCCTTGTTATGGGTGAGATTACAACAAATGCATATGTAGATATTCAGAAAATTGTAAGAGATACTGTGGATCAGATTGGATACAACAGAGGAAAATACGGATTCGATGCACATACTTGTGGTGTGATCACAGCAATCGATGAGCAGTCTTCTGACATTGCAATGGGTGTAGATAAAGCCTTAGAAGCAAAAGAAAACAAAATGTCAGACGAGGAGATCGATGCAATTGGAGCAGGAGATCAGGGAATGATGTTCGGATATGCTTCGGATGAGACAGAAGAATTGATGCCATATCCAATCGCGCTGGCACACAAGCTGACATTGCAGCTGACAAAAGTCCGCAAAGATGGAACACTTTCTTACCTCAGACCAGATGGTAAGAGCCAGGTGACAGTAGAGTACAACGAAGAGGGAATTCCGGTGCGTCTTGATGCGGTTGTATTATCTACACAGCATGATCCGGATGTAACTCAGGAACAGATTCATGAAGATATTAAGAAATATGTATTTGATCCGGTACTTCCGCAGGAGATGGTAGATGCGCAGACAAAATTCTTCATCAACCCGACAGGAAGATTCGTAATCGGTGGACCACACGGAGACAGTGGTGTGACAGGACGTAAGATCATCGTAGATACTTACGGCGGAATGGCACGTCACGGCGGTGGAGCATTTTCCGGAAAAGACTGTACAAAGGTAGACCGGTCTGCAGCATATGCAGCACGTTATGTTGCAAAGAACATCGTTGCAGCAGGAATCGCAAAGAAATGTGAGATCCAGCTTTCTTATGCAATCGGGGTGGCTCATCCGACATCGATCATGGTAGATACATTCGGAACCGGAAAACTTTCTAACGAGAAGTTAGTAGAGATCATCCGTGAGAACTTTGATTTAAGACCGGCAGGAATCATCAAAATGTTAGATCTTCGCCGTCCGATCTACAAGCAGACAGCAGCTTATGGACACTTTGGACGTAACGACTTAGATCTTCCATGGGAAAAACTGGATAAAGCAGAAGCATTAAAGAAATATTTATAAGAGACTTCGATCATCAGATGAGAAGGATAGCTGCTCCACAGATAAGAGAAAATCTGTGGAGCAGTTTTGCGTTTAAGTAAAGTTTAGAACCGAAATAACAGAGTTGAATTTCGTGAATCAGAAAACAAAAGTTGTCGGATGAATAAGATGTTAGTATAATAAAAATAATAAAGTTGCGGTCATTAGAAAAAAGACTAGAGGCGGAACCAGAAGAGCAAAGAGAATTCTATGAAGTGGTCGGTGATTTTTCACTTTAAAGAACAGAAAAAAGTGATTTTTTAAAATGGTCATAAAGGAGAGAGTGTTTATGATGACGAATGAAGAAATAAAAAATTTCAGTGAACTGGAGTTTGCTGTGTTTTGTATTGAAAATGTTGCGGCAAAGTTGGGTGTGGATGCGGAACGTGTCTATCAGGCATTTACGGAGAAAAGTGATATTCTGAATGGTTATATTGTGCCGGAATATGAAACGCTGCATACCCAGAGTCGGGAATATATTGTAGACGACCTCCTTGATGTGATGAAAGAAAGGAAGGTGGAAGTATGATTCTCTATCACGGTTCTTTTTTGGAGATTGTACAGCCGGATTTGGTTCATTCCCGTTCTAATGTAGACTTTGGGCGTGGCTTTTATGTCACACCGCTGCATGAGCAAGCTGTGAAGTGGTGTGGTAAGTTCAAACGTCGTGGAAAAGATGGCATTATCTCTCGGTATGAATATGATGAAAACCGGGAAATCGAATTGAAAACACTGAAATTTGATTCTTATTCTGAGGAATGGCTGGATTTCATTCTGAATTGCCGTGCAGGAAAAGATTCGACAGATTACGACCTTGTTGTGGGAGGGGTTGCCAATGATAAGGTATTCAATACAGTGGAACTATTTTTTGACGGACTGATTGATAAGACGGAAGCTATCAACCGCCTGCGTTATGAAAAGCCAAATCTGCAAATTTGTTTCCGTACAGAGAAATCACTGTCTCTATTACATTTTGAAGGGAGTGAAAGACTATGACAGCGAATCCGATTTTACTTCAGAAAAAATATAGCCGTGTCATCGAATGTTTTGCAAAAAAGCAGGGACTTTCACTCGATGCAGCGTTGAAATCCTTTTATTATTCTGAGACCTACCAGTTGATCCGTGACGGTGTATCTGATATGCACTGCATGAGCGATGCGTATCTGGCAGAAGAACTGGAGCAGGAATATATTGGGAAAATGACGGATAAGTGTCGTTGAAATACCGGGATTAAAAACGGCGATGCGCTTGCCGTTGTTATGCCAGGGTTTACAAAAATTTTATAAATGTTTATAGGTGTTTTGGTGTATTTAACAAGGTGGCATGATATAATAATGAAGTCAGATTGAGACAAGCATAGAAAGTATATAGAACAAGAGGTTGGACACGATGAAATTAAAAACACGACTGGTCATTGCTTTTATGACGATCATTATTTTGCCGGTGCTCTTGACGAGTGCCGTATTTTGTGGATTCGCACAACTTCAGATTCGTTCGATTGAGAAGACATATGGAATTACAGGAACCACCTATGAAGCACTGTTAAATAGTGTGCAGGTGCCGAGCCGGATTACGAAAGAGGCATATCATGAGCTGGAGAGGGCAGCGGATAAGGATCCGGAGAAGCTGGAAGATGCTTCTTATCTGGAGCAGTTTAACCAGAGGCTTCGTCAGAAAGGATCCTATCTTCTTGTGAGAAAGGATGATATTATCGTATATATGGGAGAAGATCCGCAGAAGACGGAGGCGGTGATCCCGGATTTACCGGCTTATGAAGAATACAATGCAGATTCCGAGAATGGTGTATATATTGGCGGAGAAGCACAGGTACTTGTAAAGCAGGTGGATTTTGTCAGTGATGACAAGAACAAGTGCAGTGCATTTATTGTAACAGATGTGACGAGCATGCTGCCGGAAGTATCACAATTCTTAAAAGACATTCTTGTGGCGGTCATTGTGATCCTTGTCATTACCGGAGCGCTGCTTGTTGTCTGGATTTACAGAGGAATCAAGATTCCGCTTGTGAAGATGCAGAAAGCAACGAAGAATATTAAAGAAGGGAATTTAGATTTCCGACTGATTCCGGATACCGATGATGAACTCGGACAGCTTTGTCAGGATTTTGAGGAGATGCGGAAGCGGCTGAAAGACAATGCGGAGGAGAAGCTTGCCTATGATAAGGAGAGCAAGGAGCTGATCAGTAATATTTCCCACGACTTGAAGACACCAATCACAGCGATCAAGGGATATGTAGAAGGAATTATGGATGGTGTTGCAGATACACCTGAGAAGATGGAGAAGTATATCCGGACGATTTATAATAAGGCAAATGAGATGGATCTTCTGATCAATGAACTGACACTTTACTCTAAGATTGATACGAATCGAATTCCATACAACTTTACAACACTGTCAGTCAATGAATATTTTGATGACTGTGCAGAAGATCTGAAGTTGGAACTGGAGCAGAGAGATGTCGAGTTTGGATATTTCAATTATGTAGAGGAAGATATCCGCATCATCGGCGATGCCGAGCAGTTAAAGCGAGTCATCAACAATATTGTGACGAATTCTTTGAAATATATGGATAAGAAGCGGGCGCGGATTAACTTGCGGGTGAAGGACGTCGGTGATTTTATTCAGGTGGAATTGGAGGACAATGGGAAAGGAATTGCCGCCAAAGATCTGCCGAATATTTTTGATCGTTTTTACCGGACAGATGCATCGAGAAATTCTTCTAAGGGCGGAAGCGGTATTGGACTTTCGATTGTGAAGAAGATCATCGAGGAGCATGGCGGCAAGATTTGGGCGACAAGCAGAGAAGGGACAGGGACGGTCATGTATTTTGTAATCAGAAAATATCAGGAGGTACCGGTAAATGAGTAGAATATTAATCGTAGAAGATGAAGAAACGATTGCAGATCTGGAGAGAGATTATCTAGAACTGAGCGGGTTCGAGGTAGAAGTTGCAAATGATGGGGAGACGGGGCTTGAGAAGGCGTTGACGGACCAGTTTGATCTGGTGATCCTTGACCTGATGCTTCCGGGAGTGGATGGATTTGAAATCTGCAGAGAAGTACGTCAGAAGAAAAATACACCGATCATTATGGTCTCTGCCAAAAAGGATGATATCGATAAGATCCGAGGACTTGGGCTTGGCGCAGATGATTATATGACAAAGCCGTTTAGTCCGAGCGAACTTGTGGCGAGAGTCAAAGCGCATCTTGCAAGATATGAGCGTTTGATCGGAAGCAATGTACAGACAAATGATATTATTGAGATCCGTGGCTTAAAGATTGATACGACAGCGAGAAGAGTGTGGGTCAATGGAGAAGAGAAGGCATTTACGACGAAGGAATTTGATCTTCTGACGTTTCTTGCAGGGCATCCGAATCACGTATATACAAAGGATGAATTATTCAGTGAGATTTGGGATATGGAATCGATCGGGGATATTGCGACTGTGACAGTTCATATTAAGAAGATTCGGGAGAAGATTGAGTACGATACTTCCAAACCGCAGTATATTGAGACAATCTGGGGTGTGGGGTACCGATTTAAAGTATAAGAGAAGAAAAGAAGGGCCGCAGTCCGGAAATAAGGGCTGTCGGCAGCGTGAGGGGTTCCTGTGCCGTTGGTACAGGGATTCTTTTTTTAGGACTGTTATCTTTTCGGGAAGTGTAGTATAATTGATTCAAAAAGCATAAAGGGAGAAAAGTGAAAGAAAATGTTTAAGTGGAAAGAAAAAAGTGTAAGATTAAGCACGATGCAGATGCTTGCAGCAGGCTTCTTGCTCGTGATCGTGATCGGCGGAATACTTCTATGGCTTCCGATCTGCAATCAGGAGCCGATTGCATTTACAGACGCACTTTTTACATCGACATCGGCAGTTTGTGTGACCGGGCTTATGACAGTTGTTCCGGCGGCGCAGTTTACGCTTCTTGGCAAGGTAGTATTGCTTGTTCTGATACAGATTGGAGGACTTGGTGTAGTCGCAGTATCGACATTTTTTCTTGTTGTGATCGGAAGGAAGATCACGGTAAAAGAGCGAGTGATGATTCAGGAAACGTATAACATGGAGTCTTTATCAGGTATGGTGAAATGGATCTTGCGGATTCTGAAGGGAACCTTCGTCGTAGAAGGAATTGGAGCAATCTTTTTTGCATTTCAGTTTATTCCGGAGTATGGATTTTTGAAAGGAATCTGGTATAGTGTGTTTCACTCTATCTCAGCATTTTGCAATGCGGGAATTGATATATTAGGGGCAGATAGTTTTGCGGCATATGCAAGAAATCCGCTGATCAATCTGACAACGATGATATTGATCGTTGCAGGAGGTATCGGTTATACCGTGTGGTTTGACATCACTGATAATATTAGAAACTTTCGCAAAAAGGGTGAGAGAAGACGTGGAATGTTTAGGATTTTAACCTTGAACTCCAAGGTTGCACTGACGATGACGGCAATTCTGATTGTGACAGGTACAGTCAGCTTTCTGTTTCTAGAATTTTCTAACCCGGATACGCTTGGAGAATTTTCTTTTGGAGACAAGGTGATGGGAGCGGCATTTCAGTCAGTGACAACGAGGACGGCCGGATTCTTTACCGTGCCGCAGGGAGATCTAAGAGAAGAATCGGTGTTCATTTCCTGCCTTCTGATGTTTATCGGAGGCTCCCCGGCCGGTACCGCCGGAGGGGTGAAGACGACAACGATTGCAATGTTATTCCTTACAGCGGTTACTGTCGTAAAAGGAAATAAGGACACGGAGTGCTTTGGAAGAAGAATTCCGGAAGAAAATATTCGGACGGGGATTTCGGTTATGCTGATGTCTTTTACAATCTTGATGATAGGGACTATAGCCGTTTCAGTGATAGAATCTGCGGGATTTCTTGATATTTTGTTTGAGACGACCTCGGCAATTGGAACAGTAGGTCTTTCCACGGGGCTGACTCCGGCGCTTCACACCGCAAGTAAATTTGTGATTATGATCTTAATGTATGCAGGGCGGATCGGACCGGTTACAATGGCGCTGGCATTCGGATTGAAGAGAAATCCGATGAGCCAGGTGAGACAGCTGCCGGCGAAACGTCTGATGATCGGATAGGGGGATAAGAAAATATGAAAAAGCAATATGCAGTATTTGGACTTGGAAAATTTGGTTCCAGTGTGGCAGTGACATTGGAGAAACTCGGATGCGAAGTGATCGCAGTAGATATTGCGGAAGAAAAAGTACAAGAGATCGCAGATCAGGTATCTTACGCAATGCGCGCGGATCTGCATGACACGGGAGTGATCCAGTCTCTGGGACTTCGCAATCTGGATGGTGCAGTCGTGGCGATTGCCGATAACATGGAATCTAGTATTATGGCTACGATTTTGTCAAAAGAGGCAGGGATTCCGTATGTGCTTGCAAAGGCGCAGGACGAGCTTCATGCATCCATCTTAAAAAGGGTCGGTGCAGATGCGATTGTATTTCCAGAGATGGAGATGGGAAGAAGAGTTGCCAAAAATCTTGTCTCCACAAATTTTGCAGATTGGATCGAGCTATCACCGGATTATAGTATCGTAGAGACAAGGGTTCCGGAAAAATGGATCGGGAAGACTTTGCGTGAGCTTCGCATCCGTGAGCGCTATGGATTTAATGTAGTCGGTATTAAAAAGGATGAGAAAGTTGATGTCAATGTAAGGCCGGAGATGCCGCTGGAAGAAGGAACTATTATGATTTTCATCGGAAGTAATGAAATGTTGAATAAATACAAAGGGGAATAAGTATGATTACAAGCACGTCAAATGCGAGAGTGAAGGAACTGGTGCAGCTTCAGAAAAAAAGCAAAGTGCGGAACGAGCAGGGAGTCTTTCTTGTGGAAGGAGTTAAGATGTACCAGGAGATTCCACAGGAGCAGCTTGTGAAAGTCTATGTATCCGAGACATTTGCAGACAAACAGAAAGAAGAAATCAACAGGCTGAAAGACAGAAGGAAGTTAGAATATCTGTCAGATCATGTTTTTCAATATGTTTCTGATACAAAGACACCACAGGGAATCCTCTGTGTCGTACGCCAGTCCGCTTACTGTCTGGAGGATATTTTAGAGGCAGAAGATGCACATCTTCTTGTTTTGGACAACCTTCAGGATCCAGGGAATCTTGGAACGATTCTGCGAACAGCAGAGGGAGCGGGGGTGACAGGAATCATCATCAGCAAGGAGAGTGTGGATATTTATAATCCGAAAGTTATCCGCTCAACGATGGGTTCTATTTACCGTGTTCCGTTTGTCTATGTGGAAGATTTAAAAGAAGCGATCGCAAAAGTAAAGGCGCACGGTATTTTTACATATGCCGCACATCTTGATGGGAAAAATAGTTACGACAAGGAAGACTATACGAAAAAGACGGCATTTTTGATTGGAAATGAGGGAAACGGACTTCGAAAGGAAATCGCAGATTTGGCAGACACATGGATCCGCATTCCTATGCAGGGGCAGGTAGAATCATTAAATGCAGCGATTGCCACATCTGTGCTGATGTTCGAGACTGCGAGACAGAGAAGAAATCAGGGGTAAACAAAGAAATAAAGATGGACAAAGAGTATCATTAAAAAGTAAAAAGGATAGCAGTTGATTTTGGGGAAGCACCAAAAGATCAGCTGCTTTTTTTGTCCAGAAAAATCATTTGATATCGTGCGGGAGACGGAGAAAAAAGAAGGTGACCTTTGGAAGGAGAAAATTTCCAGAGCGGAAAAGTTGACAAATGAAAGAAAAGCTGTTAGGATGTTCCTACAAACAAAATGTAACAAGTTTGTAACAAATGTAATAAAAATGAATTAAAAGAGTATAATATAATTAACTTTTAATTCGTTTTATTGCAAAATCAGGAGGAAAAGTATGAGAAAAGAGAATAAGAGGATGCTGGCAGTAGTTTTGTCTGCGGTTTGTGTGCTCACAGCTGCAGGAATGGACGGAAGTATATCTGTGGCATCAACTGAAACTCGGCAGACTGACAGTATAGAGAAAACACAAACAATTTCATCGGCATTGGCATCAGCGCTGGAGCAGATACCGGAGGTCGCAGCAGTTGCAGTATCCACGCAGGAATGGCATCAAAAGGCAGTATCCAACGTGGATGGGGAGACTGATGTACTGCTTGCGGGAGAAGAAGGAAGCGAAGTTGTTGGAAAACTATACCACAACACAATTGTAGATGTGGAAGAAAAAGGGGTTGCATGGACAAGAGTTTCCGCAGATGAGGTGAACGGATATGTGAAGAGCGATTCCCTTGCATTTGGAACGGATGCAGTCAGAAGGGCAGATCAGGTGTGTCCGGTTGTAGAAAAGCCGATGGAAGACAATGGAGCAATTGTACGGACAAGGGAGTCTGAACCAGCGAAAACGTTAGCGCAGATTGAAGAAGAACAAAGAGCGGCAGCGCAGGCGGCGGAAGAGGCAAGAAAAGCAGAGGAAGCAAAAAAGAAAGCAGAGGAAGAGGCGGCAGCAGCGCAGGCGCAGCAGCAGGCACAAGAAGCACAGGCTTCCCAGCAAGCGGTGACAGCGGCCACCAGCGGGGAGCAGGCATTGCTGGCAGCGTTGATCTTCTGTGAGGCCGGGGGAGAGCCGTATGAAGGTCAGGTTGCAGTAGGGGCTGTTGTTATGAACCGTGTAAGAAGCGGCATTTTCCCGAACTCAATTACAGAGGTCATTTATCAGAGCGGACAGTTTGGTCCGGCAATTACCGGGAAGCTGGATGCGGTACTTGCCGATGGGCGGACAACGGCAAGTTGCTATCAGGCGGCGGCAGATGCCCTCGCAGGAGCTAATCCGATCGGGGAGGCGCTTTATTTTGGAAATGGCGATTACGGACAGTTGATCGGAAATCACTGGTTCCACTAAAAAAGAAAATAGGGAGTAAAAAAATGTCTGGAGTTCTGCAGGGGATGTGAAAACATCGAAAACGCAGCATTCCAGACATTTTTTATAAGTCATAGATTTCGCAGATAATCTTATAGGAAACATCTATAATATTATAAAAAATAGCAATTTGACTTCGTTTTAAAACGACTATATCATCATAAGTAAAGGTCGAAATATGGAGGAAAACTAACATGGAAGTGATTAAAGAATTACCAGAAGTATTTGAAGAGTTTGCCGAGCAGCGCAAAAACTCATTTCTTGCTATGAAGCAGTTAAAAGATAAGGGAATCCCGGTAGTCGGCGCATATTGTACATATTTTCCAAAGGAAATCGCAACGGCTATGGGAGCAGCGACAGTTGGATTATGTTCCACGTCAGATGAGACGATTACAGAGGCAGAGAAAGATCTTCCGAAAAACTTATGTCCGCTGATCAAATCCAGCTATGGATTTGCGAAAGCAGATAAATGTCCGTTTTTCTATTTTTCAGATGTAGTTGTCGGAGAGACGACTTGTGATGGAAAAAAGAAGATGTATGAATATATGTCAGAGTTTAAAGATGTATTTCTGATGGAACTGCCGAACACACAGAGTGAGGAAGCGCTGAAATTGTGGAAGAGCGAGATCATCCGTTTCAAAGAATATTTAGAGAAGAAATTTGAAGTGACGATCACGGAGGACGATATCCGCAAGGCAATTCATGAAGAAAACAAGGTCCGCAAGTCTTTAAAGAGATTTTATGAAGTGATGAAACATGATCCGGCGCCGATTACAGGTATGGATCAGTTTAAGGTACTCTATGGAAGTGGCTTCAAATTCGACAGAACAGCGATCCCGGCAGAGGTGGACGGAATTGTTGAAAAAATCGAGAGAGAATATGCAGAAGGAAAGATGTTAAACAAGAGACCTAGAATTCTTTTGACTGGATGTCCGGTAGGGGGAGCAAGCGAGAAGGTGATCAAAGCAATCGAAGAGAATGGCGGTGTCGTTGTGACTTACGAGAACTGCAGTGGTGCAAAATCTATCGATAAGCTGGTGGATGAGGAGAATCCGGATGTATACGATGCACTTGCAAGAAGATACATTGATATCGGATGTTCTGTAATGACACCGAACCCAAACAGACTGGAATTGTTAGATCGTCTGATCGATGAGTACAAAGTAGACGGAGTTGTAGAGATGACACTTCAGGCATGTCATACATATAATGTGGAGACACTGGGAATCCGCCGTTTTGTCAATGAGAAGAAGGGAATTCCTTATATTAATGTAGAGACAGACTATTCTCAGGCAGACATCGGTCAGCTCAATACAAGAATCACAGCATTCCTGGAGATGCTGTAACATGTCAGAAGAGGTAAGAAACGTGAATTATGTAGGGATTGATATTGGCTCCACCGCATCGAAGGTAGTAGTAAGAGGGACATCCGATATGCAGTTTGTGCTTCCTACGGGGTGGAGCAGCAAGGAAACAACGCAGACGATCAAAGAGAAATTAAAGGAAAATGATGTGGATGTCCTGGGAGATGAGACGAAAGTCGTTGCGACCGGGTATGGCCGGATTGCAGTAGATTTTGCCGACTATGTGATCACGGAGATCACCTGCCATGCAAGGGGCGGAAGAGAATTGGCGGGAGGAGACTGTACGGTCATTGATGTCGGAGGTCAGGACACGAAAGTCATACTGATCGAGAACGGAATGGTACAGGATTTTCTGATGAATGATAAGTGCTCAGCAGGAACCGGAAAGTTTTTGGAAATCATGGCAAACAGGCTTGGTGTGACACTGCAGGAACTTTTTGATCTGGCAGAAAAGGGAACCGTGCTCCCGATCAGTTCTCTCTGTACTGTTTTCGCGGAATCAGAAGTTATCAATTATATTGGAGAAGGCAGAAGCAGGGAGGATATCGCAGCAGGTGTTGTGGACTCTGTTGTGACGAAGGTAGCGCAGCTTGCTATGCGAAAGGCAATGACAGATCGTGTCATCCTGACAGGAGGGCTGAGTCACAGCGCATATTTTACAAGACGCCTTTCTGAGCAGATTGGAAAGAACGTGGAGTCGACTGCAGATGGAAGGTATGCGGGGGCGCTGGGCGCAGCGATCCTTGCAGAAGAAAAATCAAGAAGAGGGAGATAGAGGAGTACCGGTTTTTACGGAAAAGCAAGTACGTTATTAAAAGGAAGAGAGGAAATAAGAGTGGCAGAAAATTCTGCACTTCTTACAAAAAAGATACCGAAATTCAGACGGTATCTTTTTTGTATCTGACTATTGTATTTGGAAGAAAATTATAGTAAGATAAGGAAAATAAATAACACAATAGATTCTGTCTAAAAGAGAGACGGATCGTTGAAAGGGGGACTTTCTATGTATTACGCAACAGGAAGTATCATGACAATGGTGCTCGGAATTGTTTTTCTTATCATTATTGTAGGGCTTCTGATTTCATGTATTAAGATTGTGCCGCAGGCACAAGCGATGGTAATCGAAAGACTGGGCGCTTATAAGACAACATGGGGAGTAGGATTCCATGTCAAAGTGCCGATCATCGAGAAGGTAGCAAGAAAAGTGGACTTAAAAGAGCAGGTAGTAGATTTTGCGCCACAGCCGGTGATCACAAAGGATAATGTTACGATGCAGATTGACACAGTTGTGTTTTATCAGATTACAGATCCAAAGTTATTCTGCTATGGAGTGGCCAATCCGATCATGGCGATCGAGAATCTGACCGCGACAACCCTTCGTAATATCATCGGTGATTTGGAATTAGACGAGACACTTACCTCCAGAGAAACAATCAATACAAAGATGCGGGCATCCCTTGATGTTGCAACAGACCCTTGGGGCATTAAAGTCAATCGTGTAGAGTTAAAGAATATCATTCCTCCGGCTGCGATCCGTGATGCCATGGAGAAGCAGATGAAGGCAGAGCGTGAGAGACGTGAAGCGATTCTGAAGGCAGAAGGTGAGAAGAAGTCTACAATCCTTGTGGCAGAAGGTAACAAGGAGTCTGCAATCCTTGATGCAGAGGCAGAGAAGCAGGCTGCGATCCTTAGAGCGGAAGCAGAGAAAGAGAAGATGATTCGTGAAGCAGAAGGTGAGGCAGAGGCAATCCTGAAGGTACAGAAAGCCAATGCAGACGGTATCCGTTTCTTGAAAGAAGCAGGAGCAGATGAGGCAGTTCTGACGATGAAGAGTCTTGAGGCATTTGAAAAGGCATCTAATGGAAGAGCGACGAAGATTATTATTCCTTCTGAGATTCAGGGAATCGCAGGACTTGTGAAGTCTGTGACAGAGATTGCAAAGACAGAGAAAGAACAGTAAAGAAATAAAAGAGGAAAGTCATAAGAGGAAGGCGGCTGCTGCAAAGGATTTTGCGGCGGCCCCTTCGCTTTCCGCCTGACAGGAGGGGATTGTGTGAAACCGGTGATAGATCTTGAGAAAACATATGGAATTGTATTTGACGGTGGAGGCGCCAGAGGAGCATATCAAATTGGAGCATGGAAGGCTATGCGGGAGGCCGGTGTCAAGATCAGTGCAGTGGCAGGCACATCGGTCGGAGCTTTAAACGGTGCACTTGTCTGCATGGGGGATCTGGAGCGAGCCGAGAAAATCTGGGAGAAGATCACTTTTTCAAGAGTCATGGATGTAGATGACCAGATCATGCAGGAATTGTTTGACAGAAAGCTTCCACTCCACGAAGCAATCCATGAAGTGCTCACTGTGATAAAAAATGGAGGAGTGGATGTTACACCGCTGAGAGAACTGATCCATGAAATGGTGGATGAAGAGAAAATCAGACAGTCAAAAATTGCATTTTATCTGCTTACATTTTCTGTGTCAGATATGAAGGAGCTGGAGCTTGGAATCGAAGATATCCCGGAAGGACTGCTGGAGGATTTTCTTCTGGCGAGCGCTTATCTGATTGGGTTTAAAAACGAAGAACTGCATGGGAAGAAGTATATGGACGGGGGCGTGATCAACAATGTACCGCTTGGAACACTTGTTGAGCGCGGGTATCAGAATATTATCGAAGTGCGGATTTTTGGTCCGGGAAGAGAGCCAAGAGTATATTTGCCTGACGATGTGACAGTCTATGAGATTGCACCAAGGGTGAAGCTTGGGAGTATTATTGAATTTCAGGAAAAGCGAAGCAGGCAGAATATGAAGATTGGATATTATGATGCCAAACGAGTGATCTACGGACTTGCGGGTACGATTTACTATATTGAACAAACGAAAGAAGAGTGGTATTATGAAAAGAAGTTTGAGGGCCTGACAGAGCATGACCGCAGGGAGATTGCATTCTGGCTGAAGCTTCCGCTGCGCACAAAGGAAGCAGAGTTGTATCTTGCAATGTTGGAGGCGAGCGCAAAATATCTGCATGTCCCAAAGTACCGGATCTATACCGTGGAAGAATTATTTGATCTTGTGAAAGAAAAATATGAAAAGAAAGACAACAAAGAGTCTGTTCCATATTTTACGGAACTGCTCCTTGCGATGGGAAAGGAAGAATAATATGAATTTAAAAGGACGTCATTTTTTAACATTAAAAGATTTTACCGCAGAAGAGATTACATATTTTCTTGATCTGGCCGCAGAACTGAAGGAAAAGAAAAAGCAGGGCATCTTGACTGAAACTTTGCGCGGGAAAAATGTAGCGCTGATTTTTGCAAAAACAAGTACGAGAACCCGCTGTTCTTTTGAGGTGGCTGCCCACGATCTCGGAATGGGAACGACCTATCTGGAACCGGCTGCGTCACAGATTGGGAAGAAGGAGAGTATCAAGGATACTGCACGGGTGCTTGGAAGAATGTTTGATGGGATTGAATACCGCGGATATGGACAGGAAATCGTTGAGGAACTGGCAAAGTATGCAGGCGTTCCAGTCTGGAACGGGCTTACGAATGAATATCATCCGACACAGATGCTGGCAGATCTGTTAACCATCCGGGAGCACTTTGGAGATCTTGCAGGAAGAAAGCTTGTGTATATGGGGGATGCCCGCTATAATATGGGAAATTCTCTGATGATCGCCTGCGCGAAGATGGGAATGCACTTTGTGGCATGTGCACCGGAGAAATACTTCCCGGACAAGGCACTTGTGGAAGAATGCCGGAGATTTGCAGAGGAATCTGGCGCAACGATCACACTGACAAAAGATGTCAGCGCAGGGACTAAGGATGCAGATATTATTTATACAGATGTATGGGTATCTATGGGAGAGCCAGACAGTGTGTGGGAGGAACGAATCCGTGATCTGACCCCATACAAGGTAACGATGGATGTGATGAAAAATGCGGGAGAACAGGCAATCTTTCTTCACTGTCTGCCGGCATTTCACGATTGGGAGACTGAGGTCGGAAAAGAAATGGGAGAACGTTTCCAGATCAAAGAGATGGAAGTCACCGACGAGGTGTTTGAGTCTGCACAGTCGAAAGTATTCGATGAGGCAGAGAATCGTATGCATACGATCAAGGCAGTGATGGCTGCCACTCTGGGAGCATGATCATGAAGGCAGAGATATTAAAAGTGCTTCGGGAAAGCAGTGGGCATGTCTCCGGGCAGGAGCTGTGTGAACGGTTCCAAGTGTCCCGGACTACCATCTGGAAAGTAATCTCACAGCTGAAGGAAGAAGGATATGAGATCGAGGCGGTGAGAAACAAAGGATATCGACTCCAAGAGAGCCCGGATGTGCTTTCTAAAGAAGAGATGGAAAGCAGGATTGAGACACGGACAATTGGAAAGCGTGTAGAATATTATGCAGAGACAGACTCTACGAACATTCGTGCAAAGCAGGCAGCCGGGCAGGGAGCTGTGCATGGAACACTTTTTGTGGCAGACAGGCAGAGTGCCGGAAAAGGACGCAGAGGAAGAAGCTGGGATTCCCCGGAAGGAACTGAGATTTTTATGTCTTTGCTGCTGCGGCCGCAGTTTGCTCCGGACAAGGCGCCGATGCTGACAATCTTGATGGCGATTGCCGCGGCGGAGGCAGTAAGAGATAAGACTGATCTTGAGGTAAAGATTAAGTGGCCAAATGATCTTGTGATTGGCGGAAAGAAGATCTGTGGGATTCTGACAGAGATGAGCGCAGAGATCGATTACATTGACTATGTGGTTGTCGGAGTCGGAGTAAATGTAAATCGGAAGGAATTTCCGGAAGAGCTTAGAGAGAAGGCGACGTCCCTTCTGTTAGAAGGAAAGGTTTCCATAAAGAGATCCGAGTTGATCGCAGAGATCATGCAGCGGTTTGAGACGCTTTATGAAGCGTTTGAAAAAGAACAGAGCCTTCGTTTTGTGCAGCAGAGATACAATGAGCAGTCAGTAAACTGTGGACGGAGAGTGACAGTTCTGGAACCAAAGGGAAACTGGGACGGCATAGCACTGGGGATCAATGGAGCTGGAGAACTGCTAGTAGAAAATGAAGCGGGAGAGATTTGCACGGTTTATTCCGGGGAAGTATCGGTGCGCGGAATTTACGGATATGCGTATTAGCATAAATGAATTAGAAAAATGGAGTAACAAAAACATGTACGAAGAGAAAGTAGTATTGTGCGGGGCGAACTCGTATGAAAAAAAATATTATCTAAATCCGGATTTTGAGGCATTGCCGCAGGAAATCCAGGATGAATTGAAGATTCTGTGTGTACTTTACACAGAAGATGTGGGGGGAATCCTCACACTCGTCTTTGAAGAAGATGGAACACTTTGTTTTGAAGTGACGACAGAGGATTTTGATCCAATGTTTGATGAAATTGGAAGCAAGCTCAAGATCAAAGAGATACAGCAGACAAAAGAAGAACTGTTGAGATCGTTGGAGCTTTACTATAAAGTATTTTTCTTAGGAGAAGAAATTTAATGTTATTGGTTATAGATGTTGGAAATACAAATATTACACTGGGTGTATATAAGGAAGAAAAGCTGGAAGCGAAATTTAGAATGACAACAAAGCTTCCGAGAACATCAGATGAATATGGGATTTCTCTGTGTGATCTGATTGAACACCAGGGGTTTGAGATCCGGCAGATCGATGCAGTCATCATTGCTTCTGTCGTGCCGGATATTATGCACTCTCTGACAAGTGCGATTATTAAATATCTGGATGTATATCCCCTTGTAGTCTCAAGAGAGATTGAGACGGGAATTAAGATCGGGATGGATAATCCGCGCATGGGGCCGGATCGGATTGTAGATGCAGTTGCTGCATATGAAAAATATGGCGGTCCGGTGATCGTCGTTGATTTCGGGACAGCGACGACCTATGATATGATCGCAGAGGATGGTTCCTTTATGGGAGGATGTATTGCAACGGGAATCCGCACCTCTGCGCGGGCGCTTTGGGGCGGGGCAGCGATGCTGCCGGAGATTGAGATCAAGAAGCCGGAAGTGATCATGGGACAGGAAACAATTACAAGTATGCAGGCGGGACTTGTGTATGGGTATATCGGGCAGACAGAGTATATTGTCCAAAAGATGAAAAAAGAAACAGGATTGGAGAATGTAAAAGTCATTGCGACCGGAGGTCTTGGTAAGATCATTGTCTCGGAGACAGACGTTTTTGATGCCTATGATCAGAATCTGACATTGGACGGACTTCGGATTCTGTATGAGAAGAATAAGAAGTAAAAAGCAGAAAGGAAAGAGATGATACACAAAAATAGATTGAAAATAGGGACAGTAGAGCTGGAGAATCCATATATACTGGCACCGATGGCAGGAGTGACCGACCTGCCTTTTCGCTTGCTCTGCAAGGAGCAGGGGGCAGGACTTCTCTGCATGGAGATGGTCAGTGCGAAGGCGATCCAGTACAAAAATAAAAATACACAGGACCTTCTTCGGATCCACGAGGAAGAACGACCGGTTTCACTTCAGTTGTTCGGTTCTGAGCCGGATACGATCAGTGAGATTGCAAAGCAGATTGAAGAACTTCCGTTTGCGATCCTCGATATCAATATGGGATGCCCGGTGCCTAAGATTGTCAAAAATGGAGAAGGTTCTGCGCTGATGAAACAGCCAAAGCTTGTCTATGAGATCGTGAGCAAGACAGTGAAGGCGATCCAAAAGCCGGTCACTGTTAAAATCCGGAAAGGATTTGATGATTCTTGCATCAATGCAGTGGAAATCGCAAAGGTGATCGAGGAGGCAGGGGGCGCTGCAGTGGCAGTGCATGGCCGGACAAGAGAGCAGTACTATTCTGGAAAAGCAGACTGGGAGATCATAAGGAAAGTGAAAGAGGCAGTATCCATCCCGGTCATCGGAAATGGAGATGTGACTTCCGCAGAAGATGCTGTGCGGATGCAGAAACTGACTGGATGTGATGGAGTAATGGTAGGAAGAGGCGCACAGGGAAATCCATGGATCTTTCGAGAGTTAGTAGAATATGATAGAACCGGAAAGATTCCGCCACGCCCATCGCTGGAAGAATTAAAGGAGACTATGCTGCGTCATGCAAGACTTCAGATCGAGTATAAAGGAGATTATCTCGGGATCCGGGAGATGCGGAAACATGTCGGATGGTATACGACTGGATTAAAAGGAGCAGCAGCTTTGCGGGCAGAAATCAATCAGGTGCAAAGTTACGAGGAATTGGAACAATTACTTGGAAACAAATTGACATTATAGGTAAAAACATGTATAATGTTGAAATTGTGAAAATAGAATTATTTTACAGGAAATATTCGCTGAAAGGCTGACAAATAATAGGGGAATGTTATAAGCATACAAGGAGGTAATATGCAATGGCAGACAAAAAAACAATACTTACTTATGCAGGGTTAAAGGCATTGGAAGAAGAGCTGGAAAAACTCAAAGTAGTAAAGCGTAAGGAAGTTGCAGCAAAGATCAAAGAAGCAAGAGAACAGGGCGATTTATCAGAGAATGCAGAGTACGATGCTGCAAAAGATGAACAGAGAGATATCGAAGCAAGAATCGAAGAGATAGAGAAGATTTTAAAGAATGCAGAAGTTGTTGTAGAGGATGAAGTAGATTTCGATAAGATTAATATCGGATGTTCTGTACTCGTATATGACAAGGAATTTGACGAGGAAATTCAGTTTAAGATCGTAGGTTCCACAGAGGCAAACAGCCTTCAGGGTAAGATCTCCAACGAATCTCCGGTAGGACAGGCACTGCTTGGCAAAAAAGTCGGAGACGAGATCCAGGTAGAGACGCAGGCAGGCGTTATGGAATACAAAGTGTTAAAAATTGAAAGAGCAAACTAAGGAGTGAGAGAAGTGGCTGAACAGAAGAAGGTACAGGAGCAGGACGTAAACCAGCTCAGACAGGTGCGCCGGGAGAAACTGGCAGATCTGCAGGCAAGTGGAAATGACCCGTTCGTCATTACAAAGTATGATGTGACACATCATAGCATGGATATCAAGGATCATTTTGAAGAGATGGAAGGAAAAGACGTAGCGATCGCAGGACGTATTATGTCCAAACGTGTGATGGGAAAAGCGTCTTTCTGCAATGTTCAGGATTTACAGGGCAATATCCAGTCTTATGTCGCAAGAGATAACATCGGAGAGGAAGCTTATAAAGCATTCAAAAAGATGGATATCGGTGATATTGTCGGAATCAAGGGAGATGTGTTCCGCACAAAGATGGGGGAGATCTCTATCCATGCGCAGGAAGTGACATTGTTATCGAAGAGTCTTCAGATCCTTCCTGAGAAATTCCACGGTCTGACCAATACAGATTTACGTTACCGTCAGAGATATGTAGACCTGATCATGAATCCGGACGTTAAAGATACATTTATCAAACGTTCTAAGATTCTCAGCGCGATCAGAAAATACTTAGATGGACAAGGATTCATGGAAGTAGAAACTCCAATCCTCGTTTCTAATGCAGGAGGAGCAGCAGCAAGACCATTTGAGACACATTTTAATGCACTCAATGAAGATTTCAAACTGCGTATCTCCCTGGAATTATATCTGAAGAGACTGATCGTTGGTGGTATGGAACGTGTCTATGAGATTGGACGAGTATTCCGCAACGAAGGACTTGATACAAGACACAACCCAGAGTTTACATTGATGGAATTATACCAGGCATATACAGATTACAACGGAATGATGGATCTGACAGAAAATCTTTACCGTTTTGTAGCACAGGAAGTTCTTGGAACAACGAAGATCACTTACGGTGGAGTAGAGATGGATCTCGGAAAACCGTTTGAGAGAATTACAATGGTAGATGCGGTGAAGAAATACACTGGTATCGACTGGAACGAAGTGACTACACTTAAGGAGGCAAGAAGACTTGCCAAAGAACATAAAGTAGAGTTTGAAGAGCGCCATAAGAAAGGAGATATCCTTTCTCTGTTCTTCGAGGCATTTGTAGAAGAGCATTTAATCCAGCCTACATTTGTGATGGATCATCCGATCGAGATTTCTCCGCTGACAAAGAAGAAACCGGAGAATCCAGAATATACAGAGCGTTTCGAATTCTTCATGAATGGATGGGAAATGGCAAACGCATACTCAGAGTTAAACGATCCGATCGATCAGAGAGCACGTTTCAAAGCACAGGAAGAGTTGCTTGCACAAGGTGATGAGGAAGCAAACACAACAGACGAAGACTTCCTGAATGCACTGGAGATTGGTATGCCGCCAACAGGTGGTATCGGATTCGGAATCGACAGAATGTGTATGCTTCTCACAGATTCCGCAGCGATCAGAGACGTTCTCCTGTTCCCAACAATGAAGAGCATGGGAGCCGCAAAGAATGAAGCAAACAACGCTGCACAGACAACTCCAGTAGCTGCAAAAGTAGTTGTTCCAGTAGAAGAAACAGCTGCCCCAGCGAAGGTTGAGATCGATTTCTCTAATGTAGAGGTAGAGCCATTATTCGAAGATATGGTTGATTTCGATACATTCAGCAAGTCAGATTTCCGTGCTGTAAAGGTTAAAGAATGTGAAGCAGTTCCAAAATCTAAGAAGCTTCTGAAGTTCGTATTAGACGACGGAAGTGGCGTAGATCGTGTGATTTTAAGCGGAATTCACGATTATTACGAGCCAGAATTCTTAGTAGGAAAGACATTACTTGCAATCACAAACCTTCCACCACGTAAGATGATGGGAATTGATTCTTGTGGTATGATCATCTCCGCTACACACCTTGTAGAAGGAAGAGAAGGACTGAATGTTCTGATCCTGGATGATCACATTCCAGCAGGAGCGAAACTGTACTAAGAGCAACAAGTTTTAAGCTATATTTTAAACAGAAAAACAGGTTACTACACCAAATTTTTTAAAAGTCTAAGAGAAAGACTCTGCAAAAGAATGGTGTAAAAGAAAACTAGTAATAAAAGATACAGTTGAGTGTACCAAAAAAGTTGGTACACCCAGCTGTTTTTTGTTTCTTAAAAATATCTAAATATCAAAAATGGAAGTAATCAGTGTTGTAGTTGGTTATTTTTTATTCTATATCGCACATCAACAAATCAAAAATTTTTATATATTTTCCAGAAGACCCTGTAAAAATGCCTCTCAGCCTTTCGTTATATAGAAGGATATTTAATAATATCAATCTTTGTACATTGACAATTGAATAGCTTTTGAATATGAAGATACCTGAATTGAATATGCATGCGGCGTGTCTGTTCAGAGCATACAATCCTAAAAAGAAGAGGGTTAGGGAACGGAAATATTTGAAAGCGTAATAAAAGGATTTATTAACTGTGAAAGAGATAGCTTAATAAAAACTATATGTGTAGGTGATGAAGTGCAAAAAACTATATCTACACTTGATTTTTTGATACAGAATTGAAAGGAACGATATTTATGACAAGATTAACGAAGTATGAGAAGGAAACTATTATTCTTACAAATGAAGAAGATGATTTTTGGAATGTGTTTACTTATAACAAAGGATTGCAACGTAGGTTTATGTCCTTTGCTGAACAATATCCAGAAAATTGTCGATTCAAGAGCCAGAATAATGAAGGGGGAATGACATTTGAGATAGACAAAGGTAGGTTATCGGTTCGTTTGACAGCACCATATACAGCAGATCGAAAGAAGGCTGCTAGTAATAATGCAAAGAGTCATGGATTGAATAGTCAGAGGAATAAAATAAAGGTAGAAGATCAGACATATTATGAATAAAGATAAAAAAATATAGCAAGTTTATAGCATATATGCTATAATTTTGCTATATTTTAAAAAAGGAGATTACAAATGAGTTTTTCGGAAGATATAAAAGAAGTTCGAAAACAAAACTTGATGAGTCAGACAGAATTTGCTAGAGCTTTAGGTGTATCATTTTCGACTGTCAATAGGTGGGAAACAGGAAAAACACTTCCGGCTTATAAGGCAATGAAAAGTATAGAATTATTCTGTTCAAAGCATGGTGTTGATTTTAGTAACTCCAAGAATGCATGGAAGGAGAATAAATAAATTATGGGATACACACATATTGATTGTTTTAGTGGACCAGGCGGAATCTGTACAGGAATGCATGCAGCCGGATTTGATACGAAGATTGCAATTGAGTTTATTGAGAGTTGTTGTGATACATATAGAGCAAATCATCCGGAGGTTCATGTAATACACTCAGATATTCGAGATGTTAAGGCTGAGGACATTCTTCCCTATATTCCGAAGGGGGGAGTTGATTTGGTGACATCAGGAATGCCATGTGAAACTTTTTCAACAGCAGGAAATACATCGAGATCATTTTATGATGATCGTCAGTTTCTTTTTAGAGAAGGAATAAGAATTGCAGAAATTGCTGATGCTAAAATGATTCTTTTTGAAAATGTTCCTGCGATTACAACAAAGACGATTGAAAAGCATTCTAAGACTTTGATTGTAGATGTGTTAAAAAGAGAACTAGAAGAAGCAGGATATACTAATTATGTAGAAGTGGTGTTGAGTGCAGAGCAGTTTGGTGTTCCTCAAAAAAGAAAAAGATATTTTGTGTTAGCTTGTAAAAATCCGAATTGGAATTTGACTATTCCTCAACCAATCATCAAAAAAGAAGTTACTGTAGAGGAAGCATTAGCTGGACTTCCAAATGTTATACCAAACAGCGGAGAAGAAGGAAAAACTTACACAGATAACAGTTCAGAATTTTCAAAAAAAATGCAGGATTTAAAATTTTGGCATAGGGAAGATTTTTCGAATGATTTAACATATCAAATGCCAATGAAACATCGTGCCTGTACATTAGAACGATTTGGATTGTTGCAACAAGGAGAAAGTTTGAAAAATCTTTTCGACAGATATGTTGGTGAAGAACGTGAGGAATTACAGTCTAGAAGAGTACTTCCTAAAAAAATGTTTATAAAAAGAAATTATAGATTGATTTCAGATCAACCATCACCAACGGTAACAAGTCATTGTTTGGATGAATTTGTGCATCCAATTTATAATCGAGCTTTAACAGTGAGAGAATGCGCTCGGTTACAATCATTTCCTGATTCATATGATTTTTGCGGAGGACCGTATTTGACTCCGCATTTACATAATAACATTCAAGATAAATATGAGCAAATTGGAGATGCGGTTCCACCATTATTGGCATATGCGTGGGGCATAGAAATTTCAAAGATATTATCAATGTAATAGTAAATTATGGGGGTACTGTGATGGGAAAGGAACTAGATTATCGAGTTTTTATTGAAGATACCTACAATAAAGCATGGAAGAGTGAATATACTATTGAGATTCAAAGAAAGAGAACTGATAGCGATAATGCTTTAAAAGCTGCTCGATTGTACGCTCAAAGGAAAGCTATTGATAAAACTTTTGTTGATGCTTTGCTTACTTATTATCCTGATGTGTCTGAAAAGGAAATATGGGGAGCACTTGCAATGGCACATAAATTAAATGTTGCAAACCTTGATGAATTTGGAATTGATTCGAATAAACAACAAGCAGTTTTTGAAGCTTGCTTATCTGCACATCAAAGTTGGATAAAATCAAGTGGACATTCTTTTGAACGTTATATTTCTAATATTGATGATGACAAATTGAAGAAAAATGAAATTAGATTTATATTACAATCTGAATTGACAGATATGGTAAAAAAGAAAAAATTAGCAAATACGGATGAGGATATTCATGGACTAAATGCATGGGGGAAAGATTTTGATTTATATGCAATTCAAACAATCCACGGAGATACGCACGTGTTCGGATGTATTCAATCGAAAACAAGTATTAGGGATAGAGTAGGACGAGATGTAACATTTTCTAGAAATGCAATGGATGGTTTATTTTGGTCTGTAGGTGTTACTTTAGATGGTGACTTCCTAAATATGGATGAGTTTATTCATATGGTAAACGGCGGTGGTTCTTATCCAGCTAACGGATGGCATGGAATGTATGCTATGTCGGGGGTAGAGAAAAGTAATGATAGAATTTATAAAGTGGATGACAAATTAGATATATTCGTAGATCATGCTATACTCGCTGCAAAACAGTTTATTAGTGACAGGCGTTTGCTAAATAATGAATGGAAAGCTAGTAATAAATAATGATTAAGCCAAAGGCGATCAACTGTAATTATTCAGTTGGTCGCTTTTGTTTTGCTCATTTGCAAAACTTTCTGATTGATGCACAAATCAGAAAAACAGAGAAAATCGATGTGATTGATCACGGGACAGAATTAAGAACTTCGGATTTTACTGAGCAGGTGTACAGAGGGATGCAATCCCTTTGTGCTAGAGGTGCAGGAAGTGGCGAACATTCTGCTAGGGTCAAGGGACAAAGTCCCTGGCAGGTTAAGGGCGGCAGCCATTGCCCAGTTAAGAGATGTTTCGTCACTTAGTACTAGGTATTTCCTGACGATAAAGACAGGACTTATGGCAGCTTCGCTGCAGTTCTCTGCGAGAACAAAAAGAAAGGAGACGACAAAGTGAAACTAACTAGACATAATGGAAGAACTGGAAAGAATGGTGTTTATAATCCCAAGCACAATGATCGACAGTTCGATATTGATAATAGTGATCATATTAATCTGGAACGAGTTAAAAGAAATGTTTATTGGGATTGTTATAATGGTATCAGATCTGCTTCAGTAACAGGAAAAGAGGATGAGATTGTCGATTCCTTTGAAGAAGTTGAACAACTTTTTTATAAGATTCACTATCAAGATTATGTGGAAGGACAGAATGCAAGAAATTTAAAAAATCATCATCCTGAAAGAAACAGAACAACAGATGATATTAGGACTCATAAGAAAACGTGTCCGGAAGAAACCATTTATCAGATTGGAACAAAAGATGACTATGTTGATCCGAATGTGTTGTTGACTATCGTAACAGAATTTATTACAGAACTTAGTGATCGCTTTGGAGAACATTTTCATTTATTGAACTGGTCTTTGCATTTGGATGAATCCACTCCACACATTCATGAACGCCATGTTTTTGATTGTAAGAATGCTTATGGAGAAATATTTCCCCAACAGGAAAAAGCACTTGAAACATTAGGTTTTGAATTGCCAAATCCGGAAAAGAAGGCTGGTAGATTTAACAATAGGAAAATGGCTTTTGACGCTACCTGTAGAATACTTCTTTTTGATATTTGTAAAAAGCACGGATTAGAGTTAGAAGAAGAACCAAGTCATGGAGGAAGGGAATATCTTGAAAAGCAAGATTATATTCGAATGAAGCAGAAAAAGGATATTGCATCGTTGGAAGAATCAATTCAGAGTCAAATAGAAGTGGTTAATCAGAAAAAATATGAGGTCTTTGAACAAGAGGTTCAGTACAAAGAAAACAGCATAAAGATTATTGACCAAGAGAAAAAGCTCAAAGCACAGTCAGAAGAATTTTTTGATAATGCGGAGCGAATTCTTCAGCAAGACGAAACATTGAAACAGCTTGAATTTAAAATTGAAGATGTAGAAAAACTGATAGATGATGTTACAGATGAGGTTTATGAAAAAGCGGTGGAAAGAATTGCTGATGAAATTGAGATCGCTACTAGGAAAGAGGATATTAAATTAGTGGAGGATAGTAAGAAATGGATTTTAAGTCCAGAGAGAAAGGCATCTAAAAGGGAAAAACAGTATGCTCTTGATCGTTTAGATGGAGTAGTTAAAAAGATTGAGTATGCAATTACGAAGACGATTTCGAAAATGAAAAACAGATTATTGAAACCGGAAAACAAAAATATCATGGTTCAAGAAATAAAGAAAGAAGTAAAACCATCTATATTAAAAAAATTATCTGAGAAGAAAGCAAGTATAACAAGAAATGGAGAAACTGGAAAATTGAATAAAGAGTCCTCATTAGATAATGAGCGATAAGAGCATTTTGGGAATTCCGTTGGAATAAACAGAGTGCTCTTTTTTTGATTGGAGGGATTATGGGATTATTTGATGAAGTGAAAGAAAATGTGACAGTTCGGCAGGCAGCTGAATTTTATGGATTTAAGATAACAAAATCAGGGCTAATCAGTTGCATTTTTCATAATGACAAAACACCAAGCATGAAAGTAGATAGAAGATATTATTGTTTTGGTTGTGGAGTGACTGGTGATGTGATAGATTTCACAGCACAGCTCTTTGGACTTTCCTTAAAAGAGGCTGCATTAAAATTAGCAGATGATTTCGGAATTCAAATATCTAGAGTAGATAGAAGAAAAATAAAAAAACCAAGGAAGATTTTGAAGAGCAAATCAGAAAAAAAATTAGTGAAATCAGAAGAACAAGAGTATATAGAATGTGTTCGTGCGATGTTGGATTACCGTATATTGTTGCAAAAATGGAAAAAAGAATTTGCACCTAAATCGCCGGAAGAGGAGTGGGATGAAAAATTTATGGAGGCGATGAAATATCTGACCATTGTTGAATATTACTTAGATCTTTTATTATTCGGAGAAGAGGAAGAAAAAGAGCAAGTTGTTGAAATGATTAAGAAGGAGGTTGAAAAGATTGATAGAAGATGCAGAAAAAATGGATGAAAATAAAAAGAAGGATACTTTGAAACGGATGGGTGAGATGGCAGATCTAAATGCAATCAGACAAATTAAGGAATGTTTACTGAAAAATGAAAAGGGAGATATCAAAGGAACGGTTCAAAATTATATGATGATTTTTCGAGATGATCCATTGATTAAAGGTTGTCTTCGATATAATCGGTTGTCTGAAAGAGTCGATATATCGAGGAAACTTTGGTGGGATGAAGATTGGGAGATTCTGACCGACAATGCGATTGATCAGTTTTATCTATATTTTGAAGTGTACTATGGATTAGGAAATGAAAAAAATTTGTATAAAGCATTGCAAATTGAAGCTGCAAACAGAGCGTATCACCCGATTTGCGAATACCTAGAAACATTAAAATGGGATGGGGAAGAACGAATCCGATATGTGCTGAAAAAATATATGGGGGCAGATGATTCAGACTATGTATATGAAGTATTAAAGCACTTTATGATGGAGGCTTTATTGCGAGTGTTTTATCCGGGAATAAAAGCGGATGAAATGCTTTGTCTTGTGGGACAACAAGGCGCAGGAAAATTCACGTTCTTTCGTTTTTTATCCTTGAAAGATAATTGGTTTTCGGATGATTTAAGAGATTTGGGTGATAAGAAGGTATTTGAATCAATTAGAGGACATTGGATCATAGAAATGTCTGAAATGATTGCTGCTATCAGTGTAAAAAGTAACGAAGAAATAAAATCATTTTTGAGCCGACAAAAGGATACATATAGAACGGCCTATGCACGTTTTGAAAAAGATCGAAAAAGGCAATGTGTATTCGCTGGATCTACCAATACCTATCAGTTTATTCCGTTTGATAGAACTGGTGCAAGAAGGTTTCTTCCAATCATGATTGATGCTTCAAAAGCAGAGAAACATATTTTAGATGATGAAGAAGAAGCCAGAGCATATTTTAATCAATTGTGGGCAGAAGCAATGATTATTTATCACAGTGAAGAAAATAAAGGTAATCTTCTGAAATTCACAAAAGAAATGCAAAAGGAAATTGATGAGTACCGGAAACAGTTTATGCAAGAGGACACTTTGGCAGGAACAATTCAGGGGTGGCTCGATAATTATAAAGGAAATTATGTATGTTCTATTCAGATTTGGAGTGAGGCTTTTAATCACGGGGATCGTGAGCCTAAGAAGTATGAGACGAATGAAATTTGTCAAATCATGGATACTCAGATTATTGGATGGAAGCGCGGTGGTTATCATAGATTTACCTCAGAAGGGTATGGAAGACAACGCTGTTGGACTCGAAAAAGTGAAGAGATAGAGGGCGGCAACGAAATTGGCGGAGATGGATTTAGAGAACTTTCGGCAACAGAACAAATGGAACTTCCGTTCCATTAGCCCGACAAGAGAGAGGAAATCTTCCTGATAATACAGCTGTTTTATTCAAAAAACGAAATTTGTTGCCAGTTTTGATGACATATGAAAATGTTGATTTTACTGGTTATTTATACTGTTTTTTAAGATGGCAACAAAGAACATTAAAAAATAAAATAAGAAAGAAGATAATGTATTGATTTTCGGTATGAAAGAAATAAAAAGTTTTGAAATAGTTTGTTGCCAGGAGCTTGATGAGATAAAAGCACCTGAAAAACAAGTTTCTCTCTCTGTCGGGGAAATTAGGAAAAATAAGTCTATAAAAAAGGAAGGAGCTTCCTGTATAATTCAAATATAAGGAATTCCAAGAAAGAAGGTTGAGAAAAAAATACCTCAGTGTAGAATAAGATTACTGACTTTGCAC
>NZ_SLZV01000016.1 GCF_004346095.1 Faecalimonas umbilicata
TATCATACTCATAACCTTTTCCTCCTTTTTGTGCAAACTGCATAAAAAAAGCAACCTGAACTTTTATTAGTTCAAGTTGCAATCGTAACCCGCCAATATAATACGAAATAAAAAGCAAGCTTAAATTAGAAAAAAAGCAAAATATTGGCAAAATTTACAAATGCAAAACCTCCGGAAGCTGCATAGTTTTTTACGGAACAGGGATAATAAGAATGTAACTATTCACGAGTGAGCAGCAAATTGCAGGAGGAAATTTAAAATGGCAAAGAATGCGAAAACAACAAACAAAGCCAAAAACAGTGAATCTTATTCATCTTATTCTGATGGATATTCCGGAAACAGCAGTAAAGCTTCAGATCGAATGACATCAAAAAATAGCAACAAGACATCGGATCGCATGACATCAAAAAACAGCAGCAAAGCATCTAACAAAAATAAGAATTCAGAGAGCAACGAAAATTCTTACGGAAATTGCGATTACTAATCAGCAGAAACGAGCCAGTGCTGTAATACTTCAAATGTCTTAAATAGGAATACTTTTAAAAGAATCTGACAGAAAGCCTTTGGTAGTATGAAAATACCGCCGGAGGCTTTTTTATTGATGCGAAAATAGTTGTGCATCCAGACAAGTTGCGGTATCATAAAAATGAAATACAGAACATCGGGAGGAAGAAGATGGAGAAACTGGAACTGATTGCACCATGCCATTTTGGGCTGGAAGCAGTTTTAAAGAGAGAAATACAAGATTTAGGATATGAGATTATAAATGTAGAAGATGGAAGAGTGACTTTTGCCGGGGATGCAAGTGCGATTTGCCGGGCGAATGTGTTTTTGCGGACTGCGGAGAGAGTGCTGCTGAAGGTTGGAAGTTTCAAAGCAGTGACGTTTGATGAATTGTTCGAGCGGACCAAGGAGATCCCGTGGGAGAAATATATTCCGGAGGATGGAAAATTTTGGGTGGCCAAGGCCGCTTCTGTAAAGAGTAAATTGTTCAGTCCTTCAGATATTCAGTCTATCATGAAAAAGGCGATGGTTAACCGGATGAAGCAGCATTACCATATTGACTGGTTCGAAGAGAATGGTGCTTCTTATCCGGTGAGGGTATTTTTAATGAAAGATATCGTGACGGTAGGAATCGACACTTCGGGAGTTTCTCTTCATAAGAGAGGATATCGTCAGTTGTCCAGCAAAGCGCCGATTACAGAGACATTGGCAGCAGCTTTGATTTTGTTGACACCATGGAAAAAAGACAGGATTTTTATAGATCCATTCTGTGGAAGTGGGACATTTCCAATTGAGGCGGCGATGATCGCTGCCAATATCGCGCCGGGGATGAATCGCTCTTTCACGGCGGAAGAGTGGACAAACTTGATTCCGCGAAAACTCTGGTACGAGGCAGTGGATGAGGCGAATAGCCTGATTGACGATGATATTGAAGTAGATATTCAGGGATATGATATTGATGGGGAAGTTGTAAAAGCGGCCAGAGAGAATGCGAGAGAAGCAGGCGTAGAGCATTTGATCCATTTTCAGGAGAGGGCAGTAAAGGATTTAAGACATCCAAAGAAGTATGGATTTATCATCACCAACCCTCCATATGGGGAGAGACTTGAGGAAAAGTCTGCACTTCCGGCGCTGTATAGAGAATTCGGTGAGAGCTTTAAGAAGCTGGACAGCTGGTCGGCATACATGATTACGAGTTATGAGGAAACGGAACGGTATTTTGGAAGGAAAGCAGACAAGAACCGAAAGATTTACAATGGAATGCTAAAGACGTACTTTTATCAATTCCTCGGTCCAAAGCCGCCGAGAAGGAAGAAATATCCGGAAATTTAGACAGAACATAAATAGAAAGTGAATGACAATGCAGGATATGGATGTGCAAAGAAAAGGATCTGTATCCTGCTTGCAAAAAGGGACAGGGAGAAAGAACATGGAAAGAAAGATCATATTTGCGACAGGAAACCAAGATAAAATGAAAGAAATCCGGATGATTTTAGAGGATCTCGGAATTCCGGTCTCTTCAATGAAAGAGGCTGGGATTGACGTGGATATCGTAGAAGATGGAACCACATTTGAAGAAAATGCGATGATCAAGGCAGAAGCGATTGCAAAATTGACAGATGCGATCGTGCTGGCAGATGATTCGGGATTGGAAATTGATTATTTGAATAAAGAACCGGGTATCTATTCAGCGAGATATGCAGGAACAGATACTTCTTATGAGATTAAAAATAATCTTTTGCTGCAGCGTTTGGAAGGAGTTCCGGATGAGAAGCGCACAGCAAGATTTGTCTGTGCAATCGCAGCAGTATTTCCAGATGGAAGCAAAGAGACTGTAAGAGGTACTATTGAGGGGCGGATCGGATATGAGATTGCCGGAGAACATGGATTTGGATATGATCCGATTTTTTATCTTCCAGAATACGGATGTACAACTGCAGAACTGGACCCGGAAAAGAAGAATGAACTTAGCCACAGGGGAAAGGCACTCCGCTTGATGAGAGAGATTATCGAACAAAAAATGTAGCAGGAAGATTAGCATCCAAAGAAATAAAAGGTTCGTGTTCCGAAAAAAGGAAACGCTAAAATAATATTCAAAGAAAATGACAGGTGAAACAATGAAGATACTGATCGTGAGCGATACGCATGGGAGACACCGGAATCTGGAGGAGGTTCTGGACAGAGAGGGACCGATTGACATGCTGGTCCATCTTGGAGATGTAGAGGGGGGAGAAGACTACATCTGTGCACTGGCAGACTGTGAGACGCATATTATTGCGGGAAATAATGATTTCTTTTCAGATCTGAGCAGGGAGCAGGAGTTTTTTATAGGAAAGTATAGAGTGTTTATCACACATGGGCACTCTTACTATGTCTCTATGGGAACGAAAGAACTGAAAAAAGAGGCAAGAAGGCGTGGGGTAGATATTGTAATGTATGGACATACTCATGTGCCGCATCTGGAAGTAGATGGAAATCTTACTGTGCTCAATCCAGGAAGTCTTTCTTATCCAAGGCAGGCAGATCGCCGTGCAGGGTATATGATTATGGAAATAGATCACAATGGAAAAGCGCGTTTTGAGCAATGTTTTGTATAAAGTGCCAAATGAATAAAAAAATAAAAAAAATTAGAAAAAAGTGTTGACTTTTGTTTGTTGCTATAATATAATAACTCTTGTCTTAAGGACAGAGACAAAAACAAAAACACAAAATAGCAACTACGGGGTGTGGCTCAGCTTGGCTAGAGCGCCTGGTTTGGGACCAGGAGGTCGCAGGTTCGAATCCTGTCACCCCGACTCCGCGGGTGTAGTTCAATGGTAGAACACTAGCCTTCCAAGCTAGATACGTGGGTTCGATTCCCATCACCCGCTTTCCTAGAGCCTTAGCTGTTAGGAAGAAAAAATAGAATGCGTGTTTGTAGCTCAGTTGGATAGAGCAACGGCCTTCTAAGCCGTGGGTCAGGGGTTCGAATCCCTTCAAGCACGCTTATGGTGGGTATGGTGCAGTTGGTTAGCGCGCCAGATTGTGGTTCTGGATATCGTGGGTTCGAGTCCCACTATCCACCCTTATTTTTTGCCTATTTTTAGGCGATGCATGATGGGCTATCGCCAAGCGGTAAGGCACAGGACTTTGACTCCTGCATTCGTTGGTTCGAATCCAACTAGCCCAGTTGAAGTTTTATATTATGGAGCATTAGCTCAGTCGGTAGAGCACTTGACTTTTAATCAAGTTGTCCGGGGTTCGAATCCCCGATGCTTCACTAGAACAAGCCTAGGCTTGTTCTTTATTTATGCGGATGTGGCGGAACTGGCAGACGCGCTAGACTTAGGATCTAGTGGGAGACCGTGCAGGTTCGATTCCTGTCATCCGCAGCCTAAAAAGCACTTGAAAGCTGATTTTTATTAAGCTTTCAAGTGCTTTTTTTATTCTAGGATGTATTGCGTGTTGCATTGTGTGTTGCATACGAATCTTGTAAAATAGAAATATCTATGATTTTAGAGCTATTTATTCACGAAGAGCAAGAGGAGATTGTCTCAAATTTTGCTTGTGGAATTTCGTTCGATCAATTGTGCGTGTAGTAAAATTGTTCCGATGGATACATTGTTTAAAATGCTGTCCAACGCATAGTATCCGCATTTGCCGAGTTCTGCTCTATCTTGCCGAATTGTAGTGAGCGGCGGTGAGGTGTAGGCACACATTGGGAGATCGTCAAAACCAATAATACTGATGTCCCGAGGAATGTGGTAGCCTAGTTGCTGACACTGTACCATAATTGCGTTGGCAATCAGGTCGTGGCTACAGATGATTGCAGTCATTCCCATTTGAAGAAGACGAGATAGGTGTTTTTCTACACATTGTGTAATGTAGTAGGAAGAACCTGCATAAGTCGGCTCTGTGTGCAGATCGTTCTGCTTCATTGCCTGGAAGAAAGCCTTATGTCGGACTTGCATGATGTGAGAGCCAAGGGCACTGCTTAAGTATCCTATTTTTTTGTGTCCCAATTTCTTTAAATGTGAGACGGCAAGAGTCATTCCTTCGTTGTTATCAATCCCAATGGAAGCGATGAATGGGTTGGCGGAAATATAGTTGTCATAGAGTACAGTTGGTGTGTGGCTTGTTTTGAAATCTTTCATCCACGGATCGGTAAGGGAGAAGCCGAGTACAAAGGCTCCGATATAGTCGTTCTGGAGCATGAAGACGTCGTAAGGCGTCTTTTTTTGTGTCTGTTCATCTATGTGGATGACATCTACAATATATCCTGCAGGTTCTGCCATTTGTCGGAAGCCGATAATGAAATCATAACCGAACTGGTGTGGTTCTTCGTATTCCATATTTTCTATGATGATGCAGAATTTCTTCGCGTGACTTCTTTGACGCCGGAGTTTAGAGTATCCCATCTCGACGGCGGTATCCAAAATTGTTTTTCGTAAAGTTTCGCTAATATCTGGGGCGTTATTAATCGCTTTGGAAACGGTTCCTTTGGAAACCCCCAGTTTATCAGCGATATCTTGTATTGTAGCCATATATTTGCCTTTCAAATTTTATTTTGCTTTTCTAGTTTTTGATGATAAAGATAAATTTATTATATCGAATTTGAGTAAAAAAAGCAATTATTTCGGAGAGATTAGTTTCGAAAAATAATCGTCAGTATGGATGTTGGAAGAAGAAAAGGGGGAAATGAAGGGAATTAAGATCAAAATGCACAAAAACAATATTAAAAAACTGTAAAAAATAGAGAAAATAAGACATGATATTGACGTTTTTGGATAGTTAGGTTATATTACAAGTAACGAAACAATACGAAACAAATAATCGAAATAGGGTTAAAAGGAGAATGTAACATGAAGAAGCGAGGAGTGGCGCTAGTTATGGCGGCAGTGGTCGCAGCGATGGGAATCAGCGGCTGTGGAGGAAAGGCTAAAAAGGATAGTGAGACGGGAAAAGCCGAGAAGATACGTCTGATGGTCTGGTCTCCGTCCGAAGATCAATCAAAGGACAGTGGAGAATGGCTGCAGACTACTTGTGAGGATTTTGCAAAGCTGCATCCCGAGTGGGATATTACATTTGTCTACGGAGTCGCAGATGAGGCGACAGCAGCAACTCAGGTGGCACAGGATCCGGAGGCAAGTGCAGATGTATTTATGTATGCGAACGATACATTGACGACGATGACGGATGCAAATGCATTGGCGAAATTGGGTGGAAAGTACCGCGAGGAGATTGAGAAGACGAATTCAGAAGAAGTATTATCATCCCTTGTAAAAGATAGTGAACTTTACGGAGTACCGTTTACGACAAATACATGGTTTATGTATTACGATAAGAGTGTTTTTTCTGAGGAGGATATCAAGAACTTAGATACAATGCTTAAAAAGGGTGCAGTTGCATTTCCGCTGACAAACTCCTGGTATACGCCGGCATTTTATATTGGAAATGGATGTACTTTGTTTGGTGACGGAACGGATGAGTCAAAAGGAGTAGACTTCTCCGGGAAGAAAGCGGTCAGTGTGACAGATTATCTGGTAGATCTCGCAGCGAATCCGAACTTTAAGATCGATGCGGACGGATCGGGTCTTGCAGGACTCAGAGATGGAAGCATCTCTGCAATCTTCTCCGATTCCTGGGATGCAAATGCAGTCGAGGAAGCGCTTGGCGAAAATATGGGAGCAGCGGCACTGCCTTCGTTCACACTGAATGGGGAGCAAAAGCAGATGATGTCCTATGCCGGCTCGAAGGCAGTCGGAGTCAATCCGTACAGCAAAAATATGGTGGCGGCGGTAGAACTTGCGGTATACCTTGGATCAGCCGAAGCCCAGATGACGCATTATGAGTTGAGAAACGTAATTCCGTGTAACACAGAACTGCTTGCAGATGAAAAGGTTGCAAATGATCCGCTTGTGTCGGCACAGAATGATACATTTAATAAGACTTCCATTTTGCAGCCTTTTGTGGCGAAGATGAACAACTGCTGGGTACCCGTAGAAAACATGGGGAAAGGAATCCGTAATGGAAGTGTGACGCATGAAAATGCTGCCGAGCAGACAGAGGCGATGAATGAAGCGATGAACAGTGACGGAATTTAGATGAGGTGAAGAGGGATGTTGAAATTCAAAAAGAACGGAAATCAGTTTTCGACACCATACACATGCATGAGGGCAGTGAGAGAGGGAGGAATTGAGACGAAGCTGTCGATGCTGCTGATGGGATTCGGAAACTTTGTACACAAACAGAAAATCAAAGGATTGTTGTATCTGGCGGTGGAAGTGGCATACATTGTTTTTATGGCGATGAGTGGAGTTGGCTGCCTGAAGATGTTAGGTTCTCTCGGAAGTGCTCCGCAGAAGGAAGTGTGGGATGAGGCGAATCAGGTTTATCTGTACACGCAGGGAGACCAGTCGGTACTGATCCTGCTCTATGGGGTAGCAACAGTGCTCCTCACACTTGTGATGGTATGGGCATGGAGGGGCGCGCTTCGCAGTGCATTTCAGGCAGAGTGCCTTGACAAAGAAGGACGTCATGTGAATACATTTGCGGAAGATATGAAATCGCTGCTGCATGAGAATCTGCACAGACTTCTGATGACGCCTCCGATGATTTTTATCTTTGCGCTGACGATTTTGCCTTTGATCTTTATGATCTGTATGGCATTTACCAATTACAGCAGGATCGGGAACCATCTGATGCTGTTTGACTGGGTGGGACTCGAGAATTTTAAGACACTGTTTGATGCGAACAGTATTCTTGGAAGTACGTTCTGGTCCGTGCTTGGATGGACAATCGTGTGGGCATTTTTTGCCACGTTCAGCAATTACATTTTCGGTATGATCCTCGCGATTGTGATCAATCGGAAGGATACGAGGGCAAAGGGCTTCTGGAGATTTTGTTTTGTGCTCTCCTGTGCGGTGCCGATGTTCGTCTCCCTTCTGATCATGCGGACGATGCTTCAGCCAAACGGTGCGGTGAATGTCCTGCTAAGAAATCTAGGATGGATCGCACAGGATGCGAGTCTTCCGTTTTTCACAGATCCTACATGGGCGAGAGTGACCGTCATTGTTGTAAATATCTGGGTAGGTGTTCCGTATACACTGCTTCAGCTTACCGGAGTACTTCAAAATATTCCTGGAGAACTTTATGAGGCGGCAAAAGTGGACGGGGCGAATGCGATTCAGACTTTTTTCAAGATCACGCTCCCGTATATGCTCTATGTGACGACACCGTATCTAATCGTGACCTTCACAGGAAATGTTAATAATTTTAATGTGATCTATCTGTTGTCCGGAGGGGATCCAGTCACCGATCTGGCCGCAACGGCGGGCAAGACAGACTTGCTTGTAACATGGCTCTACAAGCTGACAATCGACAAGCAATATTACAATATTGGAGCAGTCATTGGTATTCTGACATTTATCATTCTGGCGGTAGGAGCATTGCTTACTTACCGTAATAGTAAATCATACAAGGAAGGAGAATTTTAGAGATGGCAGCACAAAAAATGCATTCGGCAAAAAAGAAACGGATGATCAATAATGTGATCGTGCATGTGAGTCTGGCAGTGTTGGCGGCAATATGGGTATTTCCGATTGTGTGGGTGATCCTTACAAGCTTCCGGGCGGAGAAAGGTTCCTATGTATCTACATTTTTCCCGAAGGAATTTACGCTGGATAACTATATCAGACTATTTACGGATACATCGATTTTAAACTTTCCGAAAATGTTCATGAATACGCTGATCATCGCGGTGTTCTCCTGTATTCTTGCAACGTTTTATACACTGGCGGTTTCCTACTGTCTGTCCAGACTGAAATTTAAACTTAGAAAGCCGTATATGAATATGGCGATGATACTTGGATTGTTCCCGGGATTTATGTCGATGATCGCGGTATATTTTATCCTGAAAGCAATCGGTCTGACGGAGGGAAGTCTGATCCGTGTGGCGTTAATCTTATGCTATTCCGGAGGCGCGGGACTGGGCTTCCAGATCGCAAAGGGATTTTTCGACACGATTCCGTATGCGGTAGATGAGGCGGCAATCTTAGACGGATGTACGAGATGGCAGGTGTTTAAAAAGATTACACTGCCGCTCAGCAAGCCGATCATTGTATATACGGTGCTCACCGCATTTATGGCGCCATGGTTGGACTTTATCTTTGCAAAGGTAATCTGCCGTGCCAACTCTGACCAGTACACGGTTGCGCTCGGACTTTGGAAGATGCTTGAGAAGGAGTACATTGACAGCTGGTACACAAGCTTTGCGGCGGGAGCGGTATTGATCTCCATTCCGATCGCGATTTTGTTTTTGATCATGCAGCGGTACTATGTGGATGGCGTATCTGGTGCGGTGAAGGGATAGCGGCCGATTTAGAAAAATAATGAAGAGGGTTTTGGTATGAAGAGAAGACAGGAATTAAAAAGGCTTTATCAGACTTCAGAATTTGATAGAAAATATCATTATGAAAAAAGAGATTTGGGTGCGTTATGCACGGAGGAAGGGACTTCCTTCCTCCTGTGGAGCCCTCTAGCGAAGGAAGTGAAACTACAGCTCTATCACGATGGAGAGCAGGGAGAATGTTTTGAGGAGATTGCCATGCAGAAAGAAGCACAGGGAGTCTGGGCGTACCGGACGAATAAATCTTGGCATGGCATTTATTATACTTATAAAATTGTGCATGAGGAAGAAATCGTCACGGCGGGAGATCCTTATGCGAGGGCATGTGGCGTCAATGGGATCCGCAGTATGGTCGTAGATTTAAAGCAGACGGATCCGTATGGATGGGAAGCGGATCAGAGACCGGAGACAGGGATTGAAAATATTATCTACGAACTGCATGTGAAGGAATTTTCCTGGGATAGGTCCGGAGGATTTTCCGAGGAAAGCCGGGGAAAATACAAGGCATTTACAGAGGAACATACAACATTGTATGGGGATGGCATTCATCCGACTGGGATAGACTATCTAAAAGAACTGGGTGTGACACATATTCAGATCATGCCGGCATATGATTATGGCTCTGTGGATGAAGCGAAAGAAGAAGGATTTAACTGGGGATATGATCCGGAAAACTATAATGTCCCAGAAGGTTCTTATGCTACGGATGCTGTACATGGGGAAGTGCGTATTCGGGAGTTTAAGGAGATGGTACAGTCGCTTCACAGAAACGGATTCCGGGTGATCATGGATGTTGTTTACAACCATATGTATTCATTAGATAACAATCTGAACAAAGCAGTTCCGTGGTATTATTTTCGCACGGAGGAAGATGGGACGATATCCAACGGGTCTGCCTGTGGAAATGATGTGGCAAGCGAACGACCGATGTGTGCGGAATACATTCTCAACTCTGTGCTGTACTGGGCCGGAGAATATCATATAGACGGATTCCGGTTCGATCTGATGGGGCTTTTAGATGTAGACTTGATGAATCGTATCCGGAGAGAGTTGGATGAGAGGTACGGAGAAGGGGAGATCCTTCTGTTTGGAGAACCGTGGGCTGCAGAGCAGACCGCGATGGAAGGAGATGCGGTACCTGCGTTAAAAGAGAATATCGGCAGGCTGAACCGCGGAGTTGGAATGTTCTGTGATGACACAAGAGATGCAATCAAAGGGCATGTGTTTGAAGCGAAGATTCCGGGATTTGTAAACGGAGCGGAAGGTCTGGAGCAGGATATTTTGGAGAGTGCTCGTGCATGGTGTAGAGGAGGAAGCAAAAATGAAAAAGCGAAGGTGAAAGCACCGTCTCAGGTGATTACTTATGTTTCCTCCCACGATAACTGGACGTTGTGGGATAAGCTTGGTAAGACGATTGCAGATGAGGAGGAACGTCTGAGGGTAAATAAGATGGCGGCGGCAATTTATATGACTTGCCAGGGAAATCTGTTTTTCCTTTCTGGGGAAGAATTTGCCCGGACAAAAGATGGATTGGAGAACACTTACAATGCACCGATTGAATTGAACAGGTTTGATTGGCAGCGGGCATATGTATACAGTGAACTGAGAAGGTATTATCAGGGACTGATCGCACTGCGGAAACAGCTTCCGGGACTTTGTGACAAATCCGGGCATGCAGGGGATAGAATCTACGACGAGTGGACAAAACCCGGAGTTGTCGGATTTTTTGTGGATAACTGCAAAGAAGAAAACAGCACAACGTGGAAAAGTGTGAGCAGATGGAAGAGGTTGTGCGTCATTTATAACAGTACAGATGCAGTTGTGGAAAAAGAGCTGCCCGGTGGCGCATGGGAAGCATTGCTTGATGGGGAAAGTAGTTTTCTCTGGAAGGAAGAAATCTGTGCAAAGAAGGCTGTCGCAGCGCCGCATAGCGTAGCAGTGTTCGGAGAAAAGGAGTAAAACAATGAGATGGATCTATGGAAAACAAGATTTTAATACGATTGCGAGAGGGCAGGAAAACTGTTATCTTCTAACAAATGGACTGGGAGGATTTTCTTCGATGACGATGACAGGTTCTGCTGCGAGAAACGACCATGCAGTTCTGATGGCATGTGTGCAGGCGCCGAACCATCGGTATAACGTGGTACATCGACTTGCGGAGTCACTCCGGATCGGGGAGAAACTGTTTCCATTATCGACACAGGAATTGGCTGATGGATCGAGAGAGGAAGGGTATCGCTATCTATCCGCATTTGTATATGAAGGAATCCCGCTTTGGAAATTTCAGATTGCAGGCGTGGAGGTTCACAAGGAGATTGGGATGAAGCACGGAGAAAATACCGTTGCAATCCGATATCGGATCCAAAACAGAAAAAAATGCCCGGTGACATTGGAGGTAACACCGTTTTTTCAGTTCACAAAGAAGGGAGAGGATTTAAGTCCCGAACAGAAAATGGCGCGCCGGGAGAATGTGATTGCCTCGAATGGATTGGAACTGAAATTTACAACGAATGGAACGGTTGTTGGTATAGAAGAAACGCGGGAATTGTATTATTATAGTTATGATGTCTGCGATGGCAGAAGAGAGACGGGATCTGCAATGGCGGATCACCGGATCAGCCTGACGGTTTCAGCAGAGAAAGAGGCGGTATTAAAAATTGTCTATTCGCTGGAAGACGCGAAGCAGGATGCAGATGTCATTTTCAAAGAGATGAAACAGTATCAAAAGACATTAAAGGAGCAGGCAGGCTTTCGTTCGCCGGTCGCATGTGAGCTTGCAAAAAGTGCAGATGCATTTGTTTCCAAACGGGAGTCCACAGGCGGAAGCACGATTCTTGCAGGATATCCGTTTTTCGAGGACTGGGGAAGAGATACGATGATCGCACTGCCGGGCATCTGTATTGCCACCGGGCAGTATGACACGGCAAAAGAGATTCTTCGGACATTTGCAGTCCATGAACAGAAAGGCCTGATGCCGAATCTGTTTCCGGAGGGCGAAAATGAGCCGCTGTACAATACGGTAGATGCAGCGCTTCTGTTCGTCAACTGTGTGTATCTGTACTATGAGGCGACAAAAGATCAGGCGTTTGTAGAAGAAATGTATCCGGTTATGGAGCGGATCTTAAAAGGATACCGAGAAGGCACAGACTATGGGATCCATATGGATGAGGATGGATTGATCCTGGCAGGGGAAGGTCTCTGGCAGGTGACATGGATGGATGTGCGCGTAGGGGAGATCCTTCCGACACCGCGCCATGGAAAGCCGGTGGAGATCAATGCATACTGGTACAATGCACTCTGTATTATGGAGCGGTTTGCCGCTTTGCTGGATCAGAAGTGGGAATATCCGGGACTGAAAGAACAGGTAAAGCAGTCTTTTGCAGAGCAGTTCTGGATGGAAGAAAAACATTGCTTAAAGGATCTTGTTTCCGATACAGAGGCGGACAGACAGATCCGGTGTAATCAGATCTGGGCAGTTTCGATGCCGTTTACGATGTTGGATCCGGAGAAAGAACAAGAAATTGTGGAGACAGTGTTTGAAACACTTTACACTCCATATGGACTTCGGACGCTGGAGATGGCGGATGGCGAGTTTCATCCGTTTTATGAAGGACCGATGGAAGAGAGAGATATGGCATACCATCAGGGAACGGTATGGACCTTTCCGTTAGGAGCATATTATCTCGCATTTCTGAAAGTGAACGGATATACAGAAGAAGCTAAGAAGATCGTAAAAGGTCAGTTGGAAGTGCTAGAAAGTGCCCTGCGGGAAGGATGTATCGGACAGCTGCCGGAAATTTATGATGGAGAAAATCCGACAAGATCCAAGGGCTGTTTTGCACAGGCATGGAGTGTCGGAGAATTGTTGAGAGTCTATGAGGTAATTGAGAAAGGATAAGGAGAGTTCAGATGGAAAGATTATTAGAACAGATTTTACAGGAAAACTATCAGAAAACAATCAAGGAAGCATCAAAGGAAGAAATCTATACAGCACTTTTGAGCCTCACGAAGGAGAAGATGAAAGGTGCAAAGCGAAATGAAGGAAAGAAGAAGCTTTATTATATTTCAGCAGAATTTTTGATTGGGAAATTGCTGTCAAATAACCTGATCAACCTCGGATTGTTTGAGGAGACAAAAGTAGTGTTAGAAAAGCATGGACATCAGATCACGGAGATCGAGGAGATCGAGCAGGAGCCTTCTCTCGGAAATGGGGGATTGGGACGTCTTGCAGCATGTTTTTTAGATTCGATTGCCACACTCGGATTAAACGGAGACGGTGTTGGTCTGAACTACCACGACGGGCTGTTCCGTCAGACGTTTGCAGATCATAAGCAGAAGGAAGAGAAAAACCCATGGATCACAGATCTTAGCTGGCTCACAAAGACAGACGTGCAGTTTGACGTGCCGTTTAAAGACTTTACGCTGACTTCCACGATGTACGATATCGACGTGCCGGGATATAGAAATGGATGCAATCGTCTCCACTTATTCGATGTAGATACGGTAGATGAATCCATTATCCGGGACGGAATCGATTTTGATAAGACAGATATCCAGAGAAACCTGACGCTGTTCCTCTATCCGGATGACAGCGATGAGGCAGGACAGTTACTCCGCATCTATCAGCAGTATTTTATGGTGAGCAATGCCGCGCAGCTGATCTTAAAAGAGGCAGAGGAACATGGATATGACCTTTACAGACTGCATGAGCATGTGGCAGTGCAGATCAACGATACCCATCCGACAATGGTGATCCCAGAACTGATTCGTCTTCTGATGCAGAGAGGATTTAATATGGATACCGCCATCGATGTTGTGAGAAAGACATGTGCATACACAAACCATACGATCCTTGCAGAGGCTTTGGAAAAATGGCCGGTCGCTTATCTTGAAAAAGTAGTGCCGCATCTGATGCCGATCATCCGGGAACTAGATGCGCGTGTCAGAAGAGATTATCATGACGAGCGTGTGTATATCATAGATGAGATGGACCGTGTACATATGGCACACATCGATATTCATTTTGGATATGCAGTCAATGGGGTTGCAGCGCTTCATACACAGATTTTGGAAGAGTCTGAACTGAAACCGTTCTATGATATTTATCCGGAAAAATTCAATAATAAGACAAATGGGATTACCTTCCGAAGATGGCTCGTGCACTGTAATCCGGAACTGGCTACCTATCTGAAAGAACTGATTGGACCGGAATATATGGAAGATGCCAAGCATTTGGAGAAATTGCTTGCATACAAGGATGACGAGCAGGTGCTTCAAACATTACGAGAGATTAAAATGCATTCCAAACAAACGCTGGCAGATTATCTGAAGCGGACACAGCATGTGGAGATTGACACAAATTCTGTATTTGACATTCAGATCAAACGTCTGCATGAGTATAAGAGACAGCAGATGAATGCACTCTATGCGATTTATAAATACAAAGAGATCAAAAAAGGAAATCTTCCAAAACGTCCGATCACAATGATCTTTGGAGCAAAGGCAGCGCCGGCTTACACAATCGCAAAAGATATTATCCATCTGATCCTCTGTTTGCAGCAGCTGATTGAAAATGATCCGGTCGTGAGCAAATATATGAAGATTGTCATGGTAGAGAATTATAACGTGACAAAGGCAGAAAAATTGATTCCGGCATGTGATATTTCTGAGCAGATTTCCCTTGCATCCAAGGAAGCATCCGGAACTGGAAATATGAAGTTTATGTTAAACGGAGCAGTCACACTTGGAACAGAAGACGGGGCAAATGTGGAGATCCATGAGCTTGTTGGCGATGAGAATATCTACATTTTCGGAAAGAAGTCGGAGGAAGTTATCAAACTTTATGAGGATGCTTCTTATTGCTCGAGAGAGATTTATGAAAGTGATGCCACAGTAGAAGAACTTGTGGACTTCATCATCAGCAAGGAGATGATCCAGATTGGAGATCCAGTGAATCTTGGAAGACTCTACAAAGAAATCGTGTCCAAAGACTGGTTCATGGCGCTTCTGGATGTCAGAGAATATATTCAGAAGAAGGAAGAAATGCTCGCAGATTATGAGGATCAGACTGCGTGGGCAAAGAAAGCGCTTGTCAACATCGCAAAGGCAGGGTATTTCTCCGCAGACCGTACGATTGCTGAGTATAACAGAGATATCTGGAAATTATCATAAGAGGAAACGAACATGAGAGAAACAGGGATATTGATGCCCGTATCTTCGCTCCCGTCACGCACGGGAGTAGGGGAACTGGGAAAAGAAACAGAAAAATTTATTGGATATCTGAGTGCATCCGGTGTGAAAATATGGCAGATTCTTCCGCTCAATCCGGTTGGTTACGGAAATTCTCCATATCAGCCATACTCTTCCTGCGCTGGAGATGAGATCTATATCAGTCTCGAAAAATTGTGGGAACAGCAGCTGTTAAAGGAACTTCCGATGTCAGAGCTTGCAGGAAGTACGAGGGTGCAGTATGAAAAGGTCCGGGTGTGGAAAGAAATGTATCTGCGGGAGGCATTTCAGACATTTATCGAAAAAGGACTGGATCAGACAGAGGAATATCAGACGTTTGTCACACAAAAATGGGTGCAGGAATACGCACTGTTCCGTGCATTTAAGAAAGAAAACGGTGGATCCTGCTGGAATGACTGGAAGTCGGAACATAAAAACTGGCCGGAACACAAAACGGAGGTTGCAACAGTAATCAGAGAAGAGGCAGACTATCAGATTTTCTTACAGTATCTGTTTTACTGTCAGTGGATAGAAATAAAGAGCGTAGCAAACGCAAATGGGATTCGCATTATGGGAGATGTACCGTTCTATGTTGGTGTAGATTCTGTAGATGTGTGGGCGGGAAAGGACAATTTTCTTCTCGACACAGACGGAAGGCCGATCTTTGTGGCGGGCGTGCCGCCGGATTATTTCAGCGCGACCGGACAGAGATGGGGGAATCCAATCTATGACTGGGAGTATCTGAAAGAACAGAATTATCAGTTCTGGGTGGATCGGATCGGGTACAGCAGCAGCCTGTTTGACATTATCCGTATCGATCATTTCCGGGCATTTGATACATTTTGGAAAATTCCGGCATCTTGTCCGACAGCTGTTGAGGGAGAGTGGATCCTAGCACCGGGATATGAGGTGATCGACACCCTTCTGGAGCAGATCCCGGGAGTGAACCTGGTGGCAGAAGATCTCGGAGATCTTCGGCCGGAGGTGTTGGAATTAAAGGAACATTATCACTTAAAAGGAATGAAGATCCTGATGTTCTCCATCGATCCTTCAGGAAAATATGCAAAAGACAGTTTTGACGATGTGGAAAATATGATCATCTACACCGGAACCCATGACAATGATACGCTGATGGAATGGTATGGCGGATTGTCTGTGGCAGCGAAACGGAAAGTGCGCCGTTTCCTTGCAAGAAAAAGAATCCGGCAGGGATCTGTGAAAGAGCGTCTGCTTACTTATACACTAAAGAGTCCGGCAGAGTATGCGATTCTTCCGCTGGCAGACATTCTCGGAATGGGAAAAGAGGCGCATCTGAATACACCGGGGACAGTCGGAAGCCCAAACTGGGAGTGGAGAATGCCAAATTTGGAGAAGATTGAGAGAGAACTGAAAAAATATAGAAGACAGTTTACTGTCAGATAAGAATAGATCAGGATTCCGGATGTATCTTGGCAGAAAAGCAGTTTTGCTGCAAAGAGAGTTGACAGAAGAGAGGACAGAAAGAGCGATGAATTTTACCGGAGTTTATCATAAGACATCAGAGCAGATGAGTTATCCGAAAAATGATAGGGAACTAATCATTAATATAAAGACTGGGTACGATGTGAAACGGGTGTTTCTCCACTATGGGGATCCGTTTGAGTCAGGAATCCTAGGCGGAAAGGAAACGTGGACCGGGAAGCGGGAGGAAATCTGTTATAAGAAGCGTCTGAAACATCAGATCTGGTGGACGACAACCGTTGTTCCGGCTTACAGACGGTGCAAATATTATTTTGAACTACAGACAGAAGAGGAGATCTGGTATTACTTTGAAGATGGATTCCTGACAGAGAAACAGATGCAGATGGATGGAAGGATGCTTCAATGCTTCATTGTACCGTGGATGAATCCGGCGGATATTAATCGGACACCGGGGTGGGTCAATGAGACCGTGTGGTATCAGATCTTCCCGGATCGGTTCTGCAACGGAACCCCCGAAGAAAATACAGAGGACATTGTCCCGTGGAGAAGCGGAGAGGTGACAAATGCAGAGCGGTTCGGCGGCAATCTTGCCGGGATCCGGATGCGTCTGTCCTACTTGAAAGAATTGGGTATCAATGGAATCTATTTGAATCCGATTATGGAAGCGGAGTCTAATCACAAGTATGACACGACAGACTATACAAAGATTGATTCGCATTTTGGAACCAATGAAGAGTTTGCTGCGCTTGTAAAAGAAGCGCATGCACTTGGAATTCGCGTGATGGTAGATGCCGTATTTAATCACAGTGGGAGGAAGTTTGCACCGTGGCTCGATGTGCAAAAGAACGGTCAGGAGTCGGATTATGCAGAGTGGTTCATGATCAATGACTGGACCTCACTCAAAAAAGAGGCAGATACCCGGGATGGAAGATTTTATTCGTTTGCATTTGTTGACAACATGCCAAAACTTAATACAAATAATGAGGAAGTCATCGCGTATTTCTGCAAGATATGCGAAAACTGGATCAAAGAGTTTGATATTGACGGAATCCGGTTCGATGTGGGAAATGAAGTGTCTCACCGGTTCCTAAAGCGAGTTCGCAGCCATGTGAGAGCGATCAAACCGGATCTGTATCTGCTCGGAGAAATCTGGCACGATGCAAGCCAGTGGTTGAACGGGGAGGAGTATGATTCGGTGATGAATTATCCGCTGATGAGTGGAATTCATGATTTCTTTCTAGATCCATCAGCCACGAAAGAAGATTTTGAATATATGATTAATCGCTGTTATACGATGTACATGCAGCAGAACAATAATGTTTTATTCAACCTGTTGGATTCCCACGATACTGAACGCCTAATGAACCGGCTGCAAAATCTAGATAGATTTTATCAGCAGCTTGCGGTGCTGTTCACAATGCCGGGCAGCCCGTGTATCTATTATGGAACGGAGATTGCGATGGAAGGGGGATACGATCCAGACTGTCGCCGCTGTATGCCGTGGAGCGAGTTGAGTCAGGAGGAAAATCAGGAGAAGATCAGGGAAATACAAACTTTGATCACGCTTAGAAAAGAGGAGTCAGCATTTCGGAGCCTGTATTTTCATTTCCCTAATACGTACCGGGAGGCACGGCTTGTCGAGTATGTTAAGTTAGATGATGAGGGAAATCAGGTGGAGATCCTTCTAAATGGAACGGAAAAAGATCTAGATGTAAAACAGCAGGGAGAAGTTTTGTTTGCAAGGGCATATGATAATGGAAAATTGAGAAAGAACGGAACACTGATCCGAAGGGGTTGTATATAGTATAGGGAAGAGAACAACAGAAATTCTCTGAAAGAAGATATAGCATAAAAGAGCAGCAGAAGAAAATGGTAAGATGCAGAAAATAAAAGACAGTTTACCTGAAAAAGAAGAAAAAGGAGTGTGTGGGAATGCGAGAGCAGAAGAAGTGGTGGCAGAATGCCGTTGTATATCAGATTTATCCGAGAAGTTTTCAGGACAGCAACGGAGACGGAATCGGGGATCTTCAGGGAATTATAAAGCGACTTGACTATTTGGAGGAGCTGGGAATTGATGCAGTCTGGTTATCACCGGTATGCAGATCCCCACAGGATGATAACGGGTATGATATTTCCGATTATCAGGATATTGATCCGGTGTTTGGAAGTCTGGATGATATGGAGAAGTTGATTCGGGAGGCAAGAAAACGAAATATCCGCATTATGATAGATCTTGTGCTGAATCATTCTTCCGATGAACACAGATGGTTTCAGGAGGCAAAAAAGAGCAAGGACAATCCATACCATGACTATTATGTATGGCGAGATGGGGAGGAGGGTGTACTCCCAAACGATATGGGCTCTGTCTTCGGAGGTCCGGCATGGGAGTGGGTACCCGAACTGGGACAGTATTATTTCCACCAGTTTTCCGTAAAACAGCCGGATCTCAACTGGGAGAATCCAAAAGTACGAAGAGAAATCTATGACATGATCCTTTGGTGGATGGACAAAGGAGCCGGAGGCTTCCGCCTGGATGTGATTGATCAGATTGCAAAGGAACCGGATCGGAAGATTACAAATAATGGTCCGAGATTGCATGAATTTATCCGGGAACTGAGCAGGGAGACATTCCAAAAGGGCGATCTGATCACAGTCGGAGAAGCGTGGGGTGCAGATATTGACCGCGCAAAACTTTACAGCAATCCGGATGGAAGTGAATTCTCCATGGTATTCCAGTTCGAGCATATGATGTTAGATCAGGAGCCGGGAAAAGAAAAGTGGGATAGCTGCCCGCTTCCATTTGTAAAATTAAAACAAAATCTCGCAAAATGGCAGACTGAACTACATGGATGTGGGTGGAACAGTCTGTTCTGGAATAATCACGACCTTCCAAGAATCGTTTCCCGCTGGGGAAATGACAAGGAATACCGCACAGAGTCTGCGAAAATGCTTGCGACGATCCTGCATGGCATGCAGGGAACTCCTTACATCTATCAGGGAGAAGAGCTTGGAATGACGAATGTACGGTTTGATCACATCGACCAGTATCAGGACATTGAAATCCGCAATATGTACCGGGAACGCCTGGCAAAAGGATATGAAGAGAAAGAGATTATGGAATCCATCTACGCAAAAGGCCGGGATAACGCGAGAACACCGATGCAGTGGGATGATACAGCACATGCCGGATTTACAACCGGAACCCCTTGGATGCAGGTCAATCCCAATTACAGGGAGATTAATGCCGAAGCAGCGAGGAAGGATCCGGATTCTATTTTCCACTATTACCGGAAGCTGATCTGCCTGCGGAAGGAAAATCCGATATTTGCAGAGGGGGACTTTATACTGCTGTTGGAAGAGGATGAGAATATCTTTGCTTATGTCAGAAGTCTTGCGGACAGGGAACTGCTTGTCGTGGCAAACTTTACGGAGCAAGAGATAATATGTACCCTTCCGGAAGAATGGAAAGACGGAGAAGTGTTGATCCATAATTATAAAGATGGTGGAAAAAGTGAAGTGCTCAGACCGTATGAAAGTATGATGATTGAGAGAGAAAAATAGAGAGCGAAAGTGAAGAAGAGTATTTTGAGGAAGGAGGAATTGGCTCGTTTGGGTCAATTCCTCCTTGTATTTTGGTGTAATTGTTAGAGGTTTTTGAAAGCAGTCTCTTCTGCATTCTTTATAACCTGGCGGATGATATCATCGCTTCCGTATAATTTCTGAATGCGCTCTAATTCATGGGCCATCGTTGTGTTGCTGACGGTGCGGTTGTCGGTGTTGACACTGACTTTGACGCCTGCATGTAAGAAGGTATCGAGTGGGTAATTGTTCCAGCTGTCGATAGCATGTGTCTGAAGATTGCTTGTCGGGCACATTTCGATTCCGATTCCTCTCCGGGCAATCTCCTGCATCAGGTCCGGATCTTGAATCAGTGCAAGACCATGGCCGATGCGGGCTGCGCCGTATTCCATGGCTGTGCGGACATTTTCCACATTGCCAGTCTCACCAGAATGGATGACAAAAGGAATCTTTCGGTGTCTTGCCTCCTCAAAGAGTTCATGAAAAAGAGGATTTGGAAACTTTGACTCATCTCCGGCAAGGTCAAGCGCGCAGACACCGTGTCCGACATATTTTTCCATACTGTCGAGGAGCTGCATATTCTGTTCTGGCGCAAAATGGCGCATTGCACAGGTGATTACATTATAATCAATTCCTGTCTCAGATTTTCCTTTTTCCAGTCCCCGCAGGACACTCTCGATCACGTCTTCACAGGAGAGACCATCCTGCGTGGAGAGTGTAGGGGCAAACCGCACTTCAATGTATTTCATCTGGTCTGCGGCAAGTTCTTTTAAGAATGTGTATGCAGCCAGTTCTAAGTTCGCTTTTGTCTGAAGACAGTGCAGCGGGAGATCGAATTTCTTTAAATACTCCGTGAGGGAAGTGCAAGAATCATCTACCGAAAGTTCGGAAAAATCTGGTGTACGATGCAAAAAATGGGAAAGTGTAGTGGCGGAAAGGGATCCGTCCAGGTGACAATGTAAATCTGTTTTTTTCAATTCTTTTATATTCAACATAAGTCCTCCTCTATATTCGGTCTGTTAGTTGCTTTCAGTATAACTGATTGCGAAGGGGGATACAAACATTTTCGTGTTGACAACCTTTGAAAAATTGTGATAAAGTGTGGATAGATTCAGAAGAAATAGTTTTTCGGAATCAATAAGAAGAGGATAGGAGCTGGAAAGATGAGCAGTATTTCTTGCAAATAGTAAAAACTAAACAGGCACAAGAAGGAAAAATAGTCTGCCAAGAATCGTTGGATGGGCAGATTGTATTTTGTATGTTTGTGCATTTGCAGGAAAATCTTTCGCAGTCTTATTATGTTACGGCACAAGCTGTAGCGCAGAGATATAATAACAAGAGAACATAAGTAGTATGTCCATAACCGCAGATGAGCAGAAGTGGGATGTTTGAAGATGCAGAAAGTTTTTGAAGCGTTCTGTGTCTTTTTTTATTACGCAGAAACTTTCTTCGGAATACTATGGAATGTGACAGAGAGATTGTAAGGAAGGCAACGAACTTTGTTGGATTTATTAGGAGTAGATTTTCCATCAGATGCACAGCAAAAAGATGGAGGGGTAAAGATGTCGCAGATTTGTGTGAATGACTTAACATTTTATTATGAAGGAAGCTATGATAATATTTTTGAGCATGTTTCGTTTCGGATCGATACGGACTGGAAACTTGGTCTGATCGGAAGAAACGGAAGAGGAAAGACCACGCTTTTAAAATTATTGGAAGGGATTTATGAATACCGAGGCACAATCACAAGTGCAGTGACTTTTGAATATTTCCCATTTTCGGTAGAAAATCAGGGGAAGATGACGATTGATATTGTGGAGGAAGTGGATCCGTTGTATGAACTTTGGAGAATCTGCAGAGAATTATCTTTGATGGATACCGATGCAGAAGTGTTGTACCGTCCGTTTGAGACGCTCAGCAACGGAGAGCAGACAAAGGTACTGCTGGCAGTATTGTTTGCAAAGGAGAATGCATTTCTGTTAATAGATGAACCGACCAATCATCTGGATCTGGATACAAGGGAGATTGTAATGGCATATCTGAAAAAGAAGAAAGGATTTCTTTTAGTTTCCCATGATAGATATTTTTTGGATGGATGTGTGGATCACATACTGGCAATTAACAAAGAGGGAATTGAGATCTGTCAGGGGAATTTCACAGTGTGGCAGGAAAATAAAGAGCGAAAAGATGCTTATGAGGCTGATGAACAGGAGCGTTTGAAAAAAGAGATTGGAAAGCTTACAAAGGCGGCGGGAAGAACAGCAGGATGGTCGGATCAGATCGAAAAAAGTAAGGTCGGGAATGGTCCGGTAGACCGTGGATATATCGGACATCAGGCGGCGAGGATGATGAAGCGGGCGCTTGTGATCGAACAGCGGGCGCAGAAGGCAGTGGAGGAGAAGAAAAAACTGTTGAAAAATCTGGAAAAAGCAGAAGAATTAAAACTGTTTCCACTCAGACATCACAGAGAAACGGTAATCAGGGCAGAAAATCTGGAGCTATTTTACGGAGAAAAGAAGGTGACAGGTCCACTGAATTTTGAAGTGAAAAATGGGGAACAGGTCATTCTAAGAGGGAAAAATGGATGTGGAAAATCAAGTATGCTAAAGCGGATTCTGGGAGAAGCTATTTCTTATCGGGGCAAATTAGAGGTTGCCTCCGGCTTGAAAATATCTTATGTTTCTCAGGATGCAGAGCAGCTTTGTGGGATGATTGATGAATTTGCAATAAAAGAAGGAGTGGATCCAACGCTTTTGAAAGCGTTGCTGCGAAAACTGGATTTTTCCCGGGTACAGTTTGAAAAACCAATCGAATTTTACAGTGGAGGGCAGAAAAAGAAAGTACTGCTTGCCAAAAGTCTCTGTGAGCAGGCACATCTCTATATCTGGGATGAACCGTTGAATTTTATTGATCTGTTTTCCAGAATACAGATCGAAGAGCTGATACAGACCTATCGCCCGACGATGCTTCTGGTGGAGCATGACAGATTTTTCGGGGAGAAGATCGGGGCGAGATATGTGGAAATCCAGTGTACGCAGGATTGATCAAACAGTGAGGATACCGTGCATCGGCATTGCTATTTTCACGGAAATGCGTTATGGTAGAAAAAAGATAAAGGAGGTATTTTTCACATGCGTTTAAAAGGAAAAGTTGTACTGATCACAGCTTCTACAAGAGGAATTGGACTGGCTTGTGCAGTCAGATGTGCAAAAGAAGGAGCGGTTGTCTATATGGCAGCGAGAAATATGGAGCGTGCAGAGGCGCGTGCAAAGGAGTTAAATGAGCAGGGTTATACAGTGAAGACGGTATTTAACGATGCTTCCGACAAGGACAGCTATCGCACAATGGTAGAGGAAGTGATCCGCCAGGAAGGAAGGATCGATGTTCTTGTCAATAATTTCGGAACATCCAATCCGAAGAAAGATTTGGATATTAAAAGTACAGAATACGAGGAATTTATTGGAACATTGGATATGAATCTGGCGAGTGTATTTCTTCCGGTACAGGCAGTGATCCCACATATGGCAAAGCAGGGCGGTGGAAGTATTATCAATATTTCTTCCATCGGAGGACTTCGTCCGGATATCTCGCAGATTGCTTATGGAACGAGCAAAGCGGCAATTAATTATATGACAAAGTTGATCGCAGTGCAGGCGGCAAGAGATAACATCCGCTGTAATGCAGTGCTTCCGGGAATGACGGCAACAGATGCGGTCAAAGATAATCTGTCAGATGATTTCCGTGAGTTTTTCCTAAAACATACTCCGATCCGCAGGATGGGAGAACCAGAAGAAATTGCAGCCGCGGTTGTCTATTTTGCGAGTGATGATGCAGCCTATACAACAGGGCAGATCATGGATGTCTCTGGAGGATTTGGGATGCCTACACCGGTATACGGAGATATGATCGAGCGGACAGATAGAAGATAAAGCAAGGTGATTTCAGAAAGAACGGAAAATAGGTTACAAATGTGCTTATAAAAGGAGACGAAAAGAGAAAAAATCTTTGTAATTTTTGATGCTTACTGCTAAAATAATATAAAGAAATTACAAAGAAATGGAGAGAACGAGTGGATAAAGAATACAAGATTAAGATTGGAAAGATTATTTTTCAAGCAGCGAAGATTGCAGTTGGAAGCTGTGGGGCGATTTCTATTGCAATGGCACTGAATCTGGAGTATGCAACGACGGCAGGGATTATTACACTGCTTTCAATTGTACCGACGAAATGGGATACACTGAAGCTTTCGATGTATCGGGTCATTACTTTTTTGTTGTCGGTGATTGTTGCGTGGACCTTTTTCCAGCATATGGACAGTGAGTGGCTGGCATACGGATTGTTTATATTTCTTCTAGTTGTGTTCTCGGAATGGACAGGGTTGAAAGCGACGATCTCGGTCAATGCAGTAACGGGAACTCATTTTTTGATGACACACGATTTCAGTCTGGAATTTATTCTCAATGAATTTCTTCTTGTACTGATCGGGATTGGATTTGCAGCGGTGTTGAATCTGTTTCATTATAATAATGCGCAGCAGAGAAGTCTTGTGGAAGATATGCGGTATGTAGAGAGAAAGCTTCAGCAGATTATGGAAGAACTGGAGAAATATCTGCGGAACATTCCGATGGATAAGAATGTGTGGGATGATATTATCGCGTTGGAGAAGAAATTGGAATACCATGTGGAAGCGGCATATGAATACCAGAACAATACATTTCAGTCTCATCCGGGATATTACATTGACTATTTTGAAATGCGCACAAAGCAATGTAATGTGTTGCATAACCTGCATTATGAGATGAAAAAGATTCGTTATATCCCGAAAGAAGCAGATATTGTTGCGGATTACATCTCCTATCTGCGACCATTTGTGACAGAGAAAAATGATCCTACTCCACAGATTGAGAAATTACATGAATTATTTGATGAAATTCATTACTATGAATTGCCAAAGACAACGGATGATTTTGAGAGTCGGGCAAAGTTATACCATATTTTGATGGACCTCGAAGAATTTCTCATTTTTAATCGAAGATTTGTGGAAGGCTTGGATGAGCGACAGAGAAGAATTTACTGGGAAGAATAGAGTAAGCGCGGATGTGGGTCAAAAAGAGAACAGCGTTTCTGTAAAAATAAAATATTAAAAATTTGGGGCACTTAAGATTCCTTCCCATGATCTTAAGTGCCTGTTTCTTTGCGCTGGAGAAATCAATGTATAAGGAAAGAAAACTGCTTGACTTTTGGAGAAGAGTTTCTCTTATAATAGAGAGGACATACTGGATTACGAAAGAGGGTGTGTCCTCTCTATCTGTGTACAATCGGAAATAAATAGAATTGGAGCGATAAACTATGGCGATCATACTTGATTATCAACTGAGAGAACAAGTTCCCCATGATGTTGAAAAATTTCCTATTACATATTTTTGTGATGAACTTGCTGCGCTTCCCAACTGGGCAGGACCTTTACATTGGCATCCTGATTTTGAAATTGCCACTGCGGTAAGTGGTGTGCTGGACTTTCAAGTTGGGCAACATCATGTGATACTGAAAGCAGGTGACAGTATATTGGTTAATGGAAATATCCTGCATGGAATCAAGCAGTTATCTGGCGATATTCCTGATCCGATGCCGAATATTGTCTTTTCGGGTGCTTTAATTGCATCTGAAACTAGTGATATTTATCAAAAATATATTCAACCTGTCGCAAACTGTGATGCTTTGCCTTTTATTGTGTTTGATCAAAAAAATAGTTGGCACAATGAAGTGAATCGGTTGGTTAAAAATGTTTACGGTCTGATGTCTGAACAAGGGCAATGTTATGAAATGGCTGTGCAACGCGAACTTAGCAGTATATTTCAATGCATCTTTTCAAATTTTGATGAATTACCTAAAACAGAAAATACACGCATCCAAATCAATACTCAAATACGCATCCAAAAGATGCTCTCGTATATCCGGGAGCATTATGCAGAAGCCGTCACACTGGAAGAGATTGCCCGATCTGCCAATATCAGCCGCAGCGAAGCGGGACGTTGCTTTAATGCATATGTAGGATGTTCTCCAGTGGATGCGTTGATTCAGCACCGACTTCAAGTTGCACACAGACTTATAAAAGATACAACGCGGTCTCTTCAAGAAATCAGTTATTCCTGTGGTTTTAATTCGGTACACTACTTTAGCCGTCAGTTTCGGAAAACCTATGGGTATACGCCGGGACAATATCGTGCTTTGGGTAAATAGTGCTTGTATTTGGTTCTTTTGTGCCTTTGTTTTGATTGGATATGATGATATAATGCAATCCGACTATAATATTACATTCATTTTAAAGGAGCAGTTATGACAAAACAAAAAAACTACAAAAAAACACTTATAGCTTGCTATCTCGGTTTTGTTACCCAAGCGATATCTGCCAATTTCACTCCTCTGTTATTTTTGACGTTTAAGAACACTTATGGAATTGGATTTGAAAAGATTGCGTTGATTCCGATGGTATTCTATCTCACACAATTACTGATTGATCTTGCTGCCACAAAATTTGTTGACAAAATAGGATACCGTACCTGTGTAGTTTCGTCTCAGGTGTTATCCGCAGCAGGGCTTGTTTCAATGGCTATTCTGCCTGAATTGCTTCCTGTTTCCTTTGCGGGTATTTTGATTGCAGTCATCCTTTATGCTATGGGCAGTGGTCTTATTGAAGTATTAGTAAGTCCGATTGTGGAAGCTTGTCCTTTTGAAAATAAAGATGGGATGATGAGTTTACTACACTCCTTTTATTGTTGGGGGGCTGTAGGCGTGATTTTAGGTTCCACCCTCTTTTTTACAGTATTTGGTGTAGAAAATTGGAAGATACTTACAATGATTTGGGCAGTGGTGCCGTTATATAATGCATTCAATTTCATCTCTTGTCCGATGGAACGTTTAGTGGAAGATGGAAAGAGTATGCGGATCAGCCAATTGCTTAGATTGCCGTTGTTCTGGTTGATGATATTGCTTATGGTATGTTCCGGTGCATCTGAAGCGTCTATGGCTCAATGGGCATCTTCGTTTACAGAATCTGCGATGGGTGTTTCTAAAACGGTTGGTGATTTGGCGGGGCCTTGCCTGTTTGCGGTATTTATGGGAATATCTCGAATAGTATATGGAAAAATGAGCGAGAAGCTGGACTTGACTAAAACAATGTTGGCATGTGGTGTGTTATGCGTAATATGCTATTTGATGGCATCTCTGTCTTCGACACCAATGATCGGATTGGCAGGCTGTGCCCTTTGCGGACTTTCGGTTGGAATTATGTGGCCAGGAACGATCAGTATTTCGTCACAGAAGTGTCCAAGGGGTGGCACGGCAATGTTTGCATTTTTAGCCCTGGCAGGAGATTTAGGCGCTACGATCAGTCCTGCAATGGTAGGAAATATTTCTAATATGTTTGGCGGGAATCTCAAAGTGGGATTGTTTGCTGCGACTGTATTTCCGCTGATACTGATTGTCGCCCTGGCTGTACAGTTGAAAGGAAAGCGGAAAGAAAAAACGGCATAGCCAAAAGGCATGCCGTTTTAAAGTGAAAATTTGAGAGACAAAAATCATCGGGGCACCTTCCGGAAGAAAAGTGCCCCAATGATTTTATCTCTGTTCAAATGTATGCGGAAAATGGGACTTGAACCCACACGTGGTAACCCACACTAGAACCTGAATCTAGCTCGTCTGCCATTCCGACATTTCCGCTAACAAAATGTATTCTATCATATGGAAAATGAAAAAGCAAGAGAAAAATAAAAAAATGTTGACAAAATTGATTATTGTGATATACTTTGAATATCAAAATATTTTAAAACAAAATAATAAGAAAGAAAAAGTAAAACAATGGTAGGAAGAGTGACAGGAACCGGCTCGTATGTGCCGGAGAACTATTATGACAATTATGATTTAGAGAAGTTTGTGGATACGAGTGATTCATGGATTCGGGAACGGACCGGGATCGCAAGACGACATATTATATCAGAAGAAGAGACAACGGTCACGATGGCATGGAAAGCTTCCGAGAGGGCGCTGGAAGATGCAAAGATTCATCCAGAGGAAATTGATCTGATCATTGTAGCGACGATTTCTTCGAATGTAGTCCTTCCGTGTACCGCATGTGAGGTGCAGAAGAAACTTGGCGCGAAACATGCAGTCTGTTTTGATCTAAATGCAGCATGTACAGGATTTCTATTTGCTTACAATACTGCGCAGACTTATATTGCAGCGGGACTTGCAAAATGCGCACTTGTTATAGGAACCGAGAGTTTGTCTAAGCTTGTGGACTGGACAGACAGGAGTACTTGCATTTTGTTCGGTGACGGAGCAGGAGCCGCTATACTTCAGGCAGAAGAGGGCGATTTTCCGTCGATGGTATTCCATTCAAACGGGGCACAGGGGGAGGCGCTCTCCTGTGGCAGTAGAGAAGACTATATTCATATGGATGGACAGGCGGTATTTAAATTTGCGGTCCGACAAGTGCCTCTATGTATCAGCGAATTGTTAGAGAAGGAGGGGCTTGCACCGGAAGATATTGATTACTTTATCCTGCATCAGGCGAATCAGAGAATTGTAGAGGCAGTTGCAAGGAGGCTTGGACTTACAGTAGAAAAATTTCCAATGAACCTTCAGGAGTATGGAAATACTTCCTCGGCAAGTATTCCAATCCTGCTTGCTGAGCTGAAGCGATCCGGTGTACTGAAAAAGGGACAGAAGATTGTGCTGGCAGGGTTTGGAGCAGGACTTTCCTGGGGAGCCACATTGATTGAGTGGTAATAAAAAGGGTAATTCCCGGAGAAATGAAAGATGTTTCTGCCGGATTACAAATAAAATGAAAAAATGAAAAACGCATGCAGACCATATGCATGTAAGAGAAAAAGGAGAATATTCACTATGTTAGAAAAGGTAAAAGAAATTGTAGCAGATTCATTAGGAGCAGATGTAAGTACATTGACTGCAGAGTCATCTTTTAAGGAAGATCTGGGAGCAGATTCCCTTGACTTATTTGAGATGGTTATGGCTTTTGAGGAAGAATTTGGAAGAGAGATTCCGACAGAGGATTTAGAACAGCTGACAACAATCGGAGCAGTTGTTGCATACTTAGAGAAATAAAAAAGACAGGAAAAGGAAAGGTGTCCGTATGAGAACAGATGTGACAAAACTACTTGAAATTGAATATCCGATCCTTCAGGGAGGAATGGCATGGGTTGCAGAGCATCATCTTGCAGCCGCTGTATCCGAAGCCGGAGGTCTGGGATTGATCGGAGCAGCGAGCGCGCCGGGAGAATGGGTGCGGGAGCAGATCCGGAAGGTGAAAGAGCGAACAGAGAAGCCGTTTGGAGTCAACATTATGCTGATGAGTCCATATGCCGATGAAGTAGCGAAAGTCGTGGCGGAAGAAGGTGTGAAGGTTGTGACGACCGGCGCAGGAAATCCGGAAAAATATATGAAACTGTGGAAGGATGCGGGCATCAAAGTTATTCCAGTTGTGGCATCCGTCGCGTTGGCAAAGAGAATGGAACGGTGTGGCGCAGATGCGGTTGTGGCAGAAGGTTCTGAGGCGGGGGGACATATCGGAGAAAATACGACGATGGTTCTCGTTCCTCAGATTGCCGATGCAGTATCCATCCCGGTCATTGCAGCGGGAGGAATTGCAGATGGGCGCGGGGTTGCAGCATCCTTGATGCTGGGGGCATCCGCAGTGCAGGTTGGCACACACTTTGTCGTGACAAAGGAGTCGGTGGTGCACGAAAATTATAAGAAATGTATTATCAAAGCGAAAGATATTGATTCAAAAGTAACAGGAAGAAGTACCGGACATCCAATCCGTGTACTGAGAAATCAGATGACAAAAGAATACCTTCGGCTGGAAAAAGAAGGAGCTTCTTTTGAGGAATTGGAAAAGCTTACGCTGGGAGCGCTTAGAAAGGCAGTCGTGGAAGGAGATGTAGTCAATGGCAGTCTGATGGCAGGATTAAGTGCAGGTCTTGTCAAAGAGGAATTCAGCTGTCGGGAATTGATTCAAAAACTGATGAGCGAGGCGGAAGCGTGTCTGAAAGGGGCGAAGCTTTATGAGTAAAATAGCATTTATTTTCCCGGGACAGGGTGCACAGAAGACTGGTATGGGAAAAGATTTTTATGAACAAAGCCAGAGGGCAGCAGAAATTTATGATGCTGCATCTAAGAGGCTAAAAGAAGAAATGGAAATAGACATCAGAACTCTTTGTTTTGATGAGAATGATAAATTAGACCAGACAGCTTACACACAGGCAGCGCTTGTGACTACTTGTCTTGCGATGGCAAGGACCTTAGAAGAAAAGGGGGTTCGTGCAGATATAACGGCGGGTCTAAGTCTGGGAGAATACTGTGCTATTGCAGTAGCAGGCGGAATGTCTGATCTGGACGCAGTCTGGGCAGTACGAAAAAGAGGAGTCCTTATGGAAGAGGCAGTGCCGACGGGAGTTGGTGCAATGGCAGCAGTTCTGGGACTTTCTGCAGAGCAGATCGAGAAAGTAACAGAGGAGATCAAGGGAGTGACGGTCGCAAACTATAATTGCCCGGGACAAGTGGTGATCACCGGGGAAACGGACAGTGTGGATGCGGCAAAAGAAAAACTATTGGAGTGTGGTGCCAAGAGAGTACTTCCGCTAAATGTGAGTGGTCCATTTCATTCGCCGATGTTAAAAGAGGCAGGAGAAAAGCTGTCCGAGGTGCTTGACCAGATCCACTTCCATGAGCTGGAGCTTCCATATGTGACAAATGTGACAGCAGAACCGATCACGGATATTTGTAAGACAAAAGAACTGCTGAAGGAGCAAGTGGCGGCCTCTGTCAGATGGCAGCAGAGTATGGAGCGGATGATCGAAGATGGTGTAGATACATTTATAGAGATTGGTCCGGGAAAGACACTGGCAGGCTTTTTAAAGAAGATCAATCGAACGGTCACGGTTATGAACATTAGTTGCATTGAAGATGTGGATAAAGTAGCTTCGGCAGTAAATCTATGTGGAGAACTTTAATGGGAAGGAAAGCGCCCGGAAGAATCTGACAGAAAGGAAGCAGAGAGGATAGCATTCTCTGGTAGGAAAAAAGATGGATAGAAAAGAAGAACAAAATCAGGAAAGAAACAGACAGAAAGAAATTTTTGCGGGAAAAGTTGCGGTTGTGACTGGAGCTTCTCGTGGGATTGGACGTGCAATCGCTCTGGAACTTGCCCGAAAAGGAGCAATGGTTGTGATCAACTATAACGGATCGGAAGAACGAGCGCGGGAAGTACAGAAGTGTATCGAAGAAGAAGGAAATGAAGCAGCTATCATGCAGTGCGATGTATCTGACTTTCAGGCATGCGAAGCATTTTTCAAAAAGGTGATCGAACAGTTTGGAAGGCTGGATATTCTTGTAAATAATGCGGGAATTACGAAAGATGGATTGTTGATGAAGCTGTCTGAGCATGATTTTGACAGTGTGGTGGATACAAATCTGAAAGGAAGCTTTCACTGTATGAGATTTGCGGCAAGACAGATGATCCGGCAGAGAAGTGGAAGGATCATCAATCTGTCCTCTGTTTCCGGTGTAATGGGAAATGCAGGGCAGACAAATTATTCTGCGTCAAAAGCAGGCGTGATTGGGCTGACAAAAGCGGCAGCGCGGGAGCTGGCGGCAAAAAATATTACAGTGAATGCAATTGCACCTGGATTTATTGCAACAGATATGACAGAAAAACTTTCCGATCGCGTAAGAGAAACGGTGGTGACACAGATTCCGATGGGGCATTTCGGGACAGTGGAAGATATTGCACATGCGGCAGTATTTCTTGCTACAGAAGAAGCGGCATATATTACCGGGCAGGTACTCTGTGTGGACGGCGGAATGGCAATGTAGAAAATGAGGGAGAACGACATGAAAAGAAGAGTAGTTGTGACAGGATTAGGAGCAGTGACTCCGATCGGCAATAATGTGGAAACATTCTGGAATGGAATCAAAGAGGGAAAAGTCGGGATCGGGCCGATCACAAAGTTTGATACAGCTGAGTACAAAGTAAAGATTGCGGCGGAAGTGAAAGGGTTTTCCGCAAAAGAACATATGGATTTTAAGGCGGCAAAACGAATGGAATTATTTTCCCAGTATGCAGTGGCGGCGGCAAAAGAGGCCTGTGCGGATGCCGGACTTGAGATGGAAAAAGAGGATCCATATCGGGTAGGAGTCATTGTAGGATCTGGAATCGGAAGTCTTGCCACAGTCGAGAAAGAGTATGAAAAGATACTGGAAAAAGGGCCGGCAAGAGTCAATCCGCTCATGGTGCCATTGATGATCTCTAATATGGCAGCAGGAAACGTGTCGATTCACACTGGAGCCAAGGGAAAATGTACAAGTGTTGTTACAGCCTGTGCATCTGGAACCAATTCGATTGGAGATGCGTTCCGGGCAATTCAGTATGGCGATGCAGATGTGATGTTTGCAGGTGGAAGTGAGAGCTGCATCTGTCCGACCGGAGTTGCAGGGTTTACGGCATTGACTGCATTGACAACAACAGAAGATCCACTTCGTGCCTCCATCCCGTTTGACAAGGAACGGAGCGGATTTGTGCTTGGAGAAGGAGCGGGCATTGTTGTGCTTGAAGAATTAGAACACGCAAAGGCAAGAGGAGCGAGAATCTACGCAGAAGTCATCGGATATGGCTGTACTGCCGATGCATTTCATATTACTTCTCCGGCGGAAGATGGAAGCGGCGCCCAAAAGGCAATGCAGCTTGCGATGGAGGAGGCAGGAATTGCTCCGGAAGAGGTGGATTATATCAATGCACATGGAACAAGCACCCACCACAATGACTTGTTTGAAACAAGGGCAGTGATCGCTGCATTTGGAGAGGCAGCACATAAACTTAAGATCAATTCTACAAAATCGATGATCGGCCATCTGCTCGGAGCGGCAGGCGCTGTGGAATTTATTACTTGTGTCAAATCCATAGAAGAAGGGTTTATCCATCAGACTGTGGGAACTATGGAGGCAGATCAAGAGTGCACACTTGATTATGTGCTCGGTGCGCCTGTCAGACAGGAAGTGTGCTGTGCGATGAGTAACTCACTTGGATTTGGCGGGCATAATGCAACACTTCTGATCAGAAAGTATCATTAGTACGATCGGATTCGCTTTCAGAAAGTCATTGGGAAAAGAGGTACAAGAAATGGAAACAGAACAGTTAATACAGCTGATTCAGGCGGTGTCTGCATCCGAACTGACACAGTTTAAGTATGAAGAAAAGGGAGTGAAGCTCTCTCTTAGAAAAGGAGAAAAAAGGACTGGATACCCTGCCGGTACAACGGCAGAAGGAGATATGGAAAGTCAGATCGGTTTCTCCGGAAATGCAACTTCCGGGAAGAAAATGACAGAGGAAGAGGCAAGCAGATTGGATTCGCAGAAAGAAAAGAAGCAGGAGAATCTGGTACAGAGTTGCGAGGAAGTTCAGGAGGAACCAGAAGGAACGATTGTGACCTCACCGCTTGTCGGAACATTTTATGAAGCTCCGGCAGAGGGAGAAGCGCCTTATGTGAAAGTGGGCGATATTGTTCAGAAAGGGCAGATGCTTGCAATCGTGGAGGCGATGAAGCTGATGAATGACATTGAAAGCGATTTTGCAGGTACTGTGGCAGAAATCTATGTGGCAAATGGAGAGGCTGTTTCTTACGGACAACCGCTGTTTCGAATTGTAGAAGGGAAGTAGAGAGATGAAACGATTGAATGTAAAGGAAATAGAAGCGATTATTCCACATCGCCATCCATTTCTTCTGATTGATTACATAGAAGATTATGAGCCGGGAAAATATGCGGTCGGATATAAATGTGTGAGTTATCGGGAGGAATTTTTCAAAGGACATTTCCCGCAAGAACCGGTGATGCCGGGAGTATTGATCGTGGAGGCGCTGGCGCAGGTTGGAGCTGTAGCTATTTTGAGCATGGAGGAAAATCAAGGCAAAACAGCTTATTTCGGAGGAATCCAGAAATGTCGCTTTCGTGAGAAAGTGATTCCGGGAGATCAATTGAAACTGGAAACAAAAATCATCAGACAGAAAGGACCGCTTGGAATTGGTGAGGCAGTCGCAAGTGTGAATGGGAAAATCGCAGCGACTGCAGAGCTGACGTTTATGGTAGGATAGGAAAAAGGGTGGAACTATGATAAAGAAAGTGTTAGTCGCGAACCGCGGAGAAATCGCGGTGCGTATTATAAGGGCATGTAGGGAGATGGGAATTGAGACAGTTGCAGTGTATTCGCAGGCAGATGAGGAGGCGCTTCATACACAGCTTGCAGATGAAGCAATCTGTATCGGACCGGCGTCATCTTCGGAAAGCTATCTGAATATGGAGCAGATCATCAGTGCCACCTTAGTATCCGGGGCAGATGCCATTCATCCAGGATTTGGATTTTTATCGGAGAACAGTAAATTTGTGGAACTGTGTGAGAAATGCAACATTACGTTTATCGGTCCTTCCTCTGAAGTGATTCAAAAGATGGGGAATAAAGCACAGGCGCGGAGCACAATGATAGAAGCGGGTGTTCCGGTCATTCCGGGAAGTAAGGAAGCAGTAAGGGACGTTTCACATGGCGCTGAAATTGCAGAGGAGATCGGTTATCCGGTAATGATCAAGGCGGCGCTTGGAGGCGGCGGCAAGGGAATGCGTGTGGCAGAAACCCGCGAGACATTTGCGGCAAGCTTTCAGACGGCTCAGAAAGAAGCACAGATGGCGTTCGGAGATGGAACGATGTATCTTGAGCGATTTGTGAGAAATCCACGGCATATTGAATTTCAGATTCTGGCAGATTGTTACGGGAACGTAATCCATTTGGGAGAGCGTGACTGTTCGATTCAGAGAAATCATCAGAAGATGATTGAGGAGTCACCGTCTGTGGTGATTGATGAGGAACTTCGCAGTAGAATGGGACAGGCGGCAGTGCAGGCGGCAAAGGCGGCAGGCTATACCAATGCAGGAACCATTGAATTTCTTCTGGAAAGAGATGGTCAGTTCTATTTTATGGAGATGAATACGCGGATTCAGGTGGAGCATCCGGTGACAGAGTGGGTGACCGGGATCGATCTGATCCAGGAACAGATACGGATTGCATCCGGACTTCCGCTGTCTTACCGGCAGGAGGACATCAAGCTTTCCGGGCATGCGATTGAGTGCAGGATCAATGCGGAAAATCCGGACAAAAATTTCCGTCCATCTCCGGGTACGATCACAGATCTTTATCTGCCAGGCGGAAAGGGCGTGCGGATTGACACGGCGATTTACAGCGGATATACAGTTCCGGCATATTATGATTCTATGCTGGCGAAGCTGATCGTACATGCAGATACAAGAGAACAGGCGATCAGCAAAATGCGTACTGCGCTTGGCGAAGTGATCATCGAAGGAATTGACACGAATATTGATTATCAGTATGAAATTATGAATCATCCGGATTATCAATCCGGAAAGATTGATATTGAATTTATCTCTAAATGGCAGAGGTAGGAGTGAAAAGACATGAAGCTGAAAAATATGTTTAAGAAAACCGGTGGAAAGAATTATATTTCCCTGACGGAAGGAAGAAAGCCGGAAGTGCCGGAAGGGCTTTTGCGAAAATGTAATAACTGTAAAGCTGCAATCATCGCGGAGGATGTCAGAAGAGGATATTATATCTGTCCAAAGTGTCATGCGTACTTTCGTATGGATGCATGGAGAAGAATTGAGACAATCGTAGATCCGGGTAGTTTTGAAGTGTGGGAGGAAGCAATTTTAGATGGAAATCCCATGGGATATCCGGGGTATGAAGAAAAATTACAGAATGTGCGGGAAAAGACCGGACTTGATGAGGCAGTTGTGATCGGAAAGGCAGAGATTGAAGGAAGGAAAGTTGTACTTGGAGTCTGTGACGGAAGATTTCTCATGGCAAGTATGGGGGAGGCTGTCGGCGAAAAGATCGCGGGGGCAGTAGAGCGTGCGACAAAAGAGAAACTTCCGGTCATTCTCTTTGCCTGCTCCGGTGGGGCGAGAATGCAGGAAGGGATTTTTTCTTTAATGCAGATGGCAAAGACAGCAGCGGCATTAAAACGTCACAGTGATGCGGGACATCTGTATATCTCAGTGCTTACCGATCCGACGACCGGAGGTGTGACCGCAAGCTTTGCGATGCTTGGGGATTTGATTTTGGCAGAGCCAAATGCGCTGATCGGTTTTGCGGGTCCTCGTGTCATTGAACAGACAATCGGACAGAAACTTCCGAAGGGCTTTCAGCGGGCCGAGTTTCTTTTAGAGCATGGCTTCATTGATCAGATCGTAGAGCGGGAAAAGTTGCGGGAAACATTGGGGAAAATCTTGAAATTACATCCGGGACAACCAGATCGTACTGCGCAGACAAAAGCAGAGGAGATGCAGAACAAAAAGCAAAACGAGAAAGAAGAGGAGGAACTGTGTCAGATACGGGAAATGACATCGTGGGAGCGTGTACAGGTTTCCAGGAAAAAAGATCGCCCGGTTGGATCTGACTACATCAGGGAGTTGTTTGATGATTTTGTGGAACTGCATGGAGACCGTCTTTTTGGAGACGACAAGGCGGTTGTCGGCGGGATTGCACAGTTCTGTGGGGAACCAGTCACGGTCATTGCACAGGAAAAAGGGACAACGACAAAAGAAAATATTGCGAGGAATTTTGGAATGCCGTCACCGGAGGGGTATCGAAAGGCATTGCGCCTGATGAAGCAGGCGGAAAAATTCCATCGTCCGGTTCTCTGCTTTGTCGATACACCGGGGGCATTTTGCGGCCTGGAGGCAGAAGAGCGAGGACAGGGAGAGGCAATTGCAAGAAATATTTATGAGATGTCTGCGCTCAAAGTTCCAATCCTCTCTGTGATCATCGGGGAGGGTGGAAGCGGCGGTGCACTTGCACTGGCGACAGCAGATGAGGTGTGGATGCTGGAAAATTCAATCTACTCGATCTTATCACCGGAAGGGTTTGCATCAATTTTGTGGAAGGACAGTAAGCGGGCAAAAGAAGCCGCGGAAGTTATGCGACTGACTGCAAAAGATTTGTATGAGGCAGGAATTGTAGAGCAGGTCTTTGCAGAACCGGAAGCATTCACAAGTGAGACCTTTGCTCCGGTGACAGAGAAGCTTCGAGAGCATATCAGAAGATTTTTGAAAACGTATCAGGGAATGGAAGAGTCAGAGCGCACAGAAAGAAGATATCAGAGGTTCCGGAGACTGTAAGAGAAATATACATCGAAAATGAGTAAGCAAAGAGATAGGTATCAGGTATGAAGTTAGAAGAAAAAGGATTACGAATTGGGGAAAAGCAGCTCAAAGTTCCGATCATCCAGGGAGGAATGGGAGTCGGGATCAGTCTTGGCAGACTGGCCGGGAGCGTGGCAAAAGAAGGTGCGGTTGGTATCATTTCAGCAGCGCAGATAGGGTATCAGGAGCCTGAGTTTGACACAGATGCAAGAAAGGCAAATTTGCGTGCAATTGAAAAAGAGATGGAGAAAGCAAGGGCAATCTCGCCGGATGGGATTATTGGATTTAATATTATGGTAGCGATGCGCCATTATGAAGACTATGTCCGGGAGGCTGTCCGTGCCGGAGCAGATCTGATCATTTCGGGTGCAGGCCTTCCGACAGAACTTCCGAAATATGTGGCAGGGAGCAACGTACAGATTGCACCGATTGTTTCTACGGAAAAATCAGCGAAAGTCATTCTGAAATATTGGGATAAGAAATATCAGCGAACGGCAGATGTGCTTGTGATCGAAGGACCGTCTGCCGGAGGGCATCTCGGATTTACAAAGGAACAGATTACATATTATGATGTAGAAACTTATGCCGGGGAAATCAAAAAGATCAAGAATGTTGTCCGAGAATACGAAGAGCGCTATGGAAAGAAGATTCCTCTGTTTTTGGCAGGTGGAATTGAGAATCACAGTGATGTAAATCGGGCACTTGCACTTGGTATGGATGGTGTACAAGTGGCGACAAGATTTGTGACAACAAAAGAATGTGATGCCGATCAACGATACAAAGAAGCATATTTAAATGCAACAGAAGAGGATATCGTTATTGTGAAAAGTCCGGTGGGAATGCCGGGACGTGCGATTTTAAACTCGTTTATGAAGAAAGTGATGGCGGGGGAGCAGATTCCTCACAGTCCGTGTCATGGATGTATTAAAAATTGCAGACCGCAGGAGATTCCTTATTGTATTACGGATGCGCTGATCGCGGCAGCAAAGGGCGATATTGAACATGCGCTGCTGTTTTGTGGAGCATATGCTTACCGGGCACAAAAAATAGAAACCGTGAAAGAAGTCATTGCTTCTTTGATGAATCCGTGTGTATAATATCAACATAAGAATGTCGGCAGCAGACAAAAACAAGATGTTGGTAAAGGAGCCGGAGACAGTGAATACATATGAAACAATCAATCATGTTCTCGTTCATTTGTTTAATGAAATATGGGAGCTGGAAGAAAAGGCGATCATCACAGAAGAATACAAAGATATCAGTAACAATGACATGCATATCATCGAAGCAATCGGGCTGGGGGAAGGAAGTACGATGTCTGTGATTGCAAAAAAACTCAATATTACCGCAGGATCACTTACGACATCGATGAACAGTCTTGTGAATAAGAAATATGCAGTCAGAGAGCGGAGTGAGCAGGATAGGCGTGTCGTTCATATCCGTCTAACCAAAAAGGGAGAGAGGGCATTTTATCACCATCAGGAATTCCACCGGAAGATGACAGAGGCAGTGATCAATTGTCTCGGGGAAGAGGAACTGCCGGTGCTTTTAAAGACACTGGATAAATTGTCGGAATTTTTTAGAGAATATCCGATTGAGCAGGGAGAGAAGAAGGAATAGGAGGAATGCTCGTGGAAGAGGAAAGCAGACGCGAGATAGAGCGGTTACAGCAGATGATCGATGAAAGTCAAAAAATTGTATTTTTCGGCGGCGCAGGGGTATCTACGGAGAGTGGGATTCCTGATTTCCGAAGTGCAGACGGGCTGTATCAGCAAAATTATAAGTATACCCCGGAGCAGGTTGTGAGCCATAGTTTCTTTGTGCGCAATCCGGAGGCATTTTATGAATTTTATAAGGAGAAAATGATGTTTTTGGAGGCGGAGCCGAATCCAGCCCACGAAAAGCTGGCACAGTTGGAGCATGTGGGGAAACTGACTGCGGTGATCACGCAGAATATCGATGGTTTACACCAGAAAGCGGGGAGTGAACAGGTGCTGGAACTGCATGGAAGCATTCATAGAAATTACTGTCAGAAATGTGGAAAGTTCTATGACGCAGCCACCGTGAAGGAAGCAGACGGAATTCCGAGATGTATCTGTGGAGGAATCATTAAGCCGGATGTTGTTCTGTATGAGGAAGGCTTGGACAGCAGTGTGATCCGGCGTGCGATCCGGGCGATCAGCGAGGCAGATATGCTGATCATCGGGGGAACATCCCTTGTTGTTTATCCGGCGGCTGGATTTATTGATTATTTCCGTGGAAAATATCTTGTGGTCATTAATAAAAGTGAGACAGCGAGAACTGTGGAGGCAGATCTTTGTATCCGCAGGCCGATCGGGGAAGTATTTGCACAGATTCAGCTGTAAATTGTGATGGTTCATGTGGGAGGGAATATCTCCATTCTTTTTCCTATAAGAATGTAACATAAGAAGGATTTGGAACTTTGCCAAATCCTTCTTATAATTTTGTGTCATATTTTTCTAGAGTGCAAAGACTATTGTGGTTCAGTCATCGTAAATGGATTAAGCAGCACATCTGCTTCACTTGGGCATAGAAGCCCTTTTTCGATGACGAGTTTGCGAACCGGAATTCCAGTCTTTAAAGATTCTTTTGCAATCTCAGCAGAAGGTTTGTAACCGATCGTTGGGCATAATGCAGTGGAGATTCCAACACTTGCATCGACTAATTCTTCGCAGTGCTTCTCATTTGCGGTAATTCCAAGGATACAGTTATCTGTCAGAGTCTGTACTGCGGATGTCAAGGTTTCGATCGATTCAAATAAATTATAGAAGACGACCGGCTCGAAGGCATTTAATTCTAACTGTCCCGCTTCGGCAGCCATTGTGATCGTGCAGTCATTACCGATAATGTTAAATGCAACCTGAGATACGACTTCCGGAATGACTGGATTGATCTTTCCAGGCATAATCGAGGAACCGTTCTGTTTTGGCGGGAGCGTGATTTCGGCAAAACCAGTGCGTGGACCACTGCTCAGAAGGCGAAGGTCATTACAAAGTTTGGATAAGTTGACGGCACAAGTTTTTAAAGAGGAAGAGACCGTCACAAATCCATCCAGATTCTGTGTCGCATCAAACAAGTCATCTGCGGATGCGAACGGAAGTCCGGTCAGTTCTGCAATTTTTGGGCAGATATGCTGCAAATAGGAGTGGCTGACGTTGATTGCAGTTCCAATGGCAGTTCCTCCCATATTCAGGCGGTACATTTCTTTCTGAGCGTTTTCCAGACGATGGATATCTCTTTGGATCACGGAAGCATAAGCATGGAAAGACTGACCGAGTCGCATCGGAACAGCATCCTGAAGCTGTGTACGTCCCATTTTTAAAATGTGGTCAAATTGCTTTGATTTCTCTAACAGTGCATTCAAAAGCCGTTCCAGTTCTCTGAAAAGAGGAACAAGCAGTTTTAATACGGTTAGTTTTCCGGCGCTTGGAATGATATCATTTGTGGACTGAGCCATATTGACGTGGTCATTAGGATGTACATGCTGATAGGAACCTTTTGTTCCGCCAAGTAATTCGTCAGCACGATTAGCAATAACTTCGTTAGCATTCATATTTGCAGAAGTTCCGGCACCACCCTGAATGGCATCTACGATGAACTGATCAAAAAGTTTTCCCTCTAAAATTTCGTCGCAGGCAGTACAGATCGCTTCGGACACTTCGCTGGAAAGTTCGCCCGCATTTTCATTTGTAAGTGCGGCAGCCTTCTTTAAAATGACGATGCTTTTGATAAACTCCGGATGGAGTGGTCTGCTTGTAATGGGAAAATTGTGCTTGGCGCGAAGGGACTGTACTCCGTAATACGCATCAGCAGGGACTTCTAAAATACCTATAGAATCAGCTTCTAATCTTGTTTTCATAGTTTCTTTCCTCCGTAATCTCTTTCAAAACGCTGTCTGCCGGTAACATATACTTACAGACAAATTTCTTATGACTTATATATAACACGGACAGAGAAAGGAGAAAAGAAGAAGAGAAAAAGTGTGAAAAGAAAGAAAAAATAAAGTATAAGTAGTTAGAAATGTTAAAATGAAACGATAAAAACTTTATTTTTTTAAGGAGAATTTAGAGAAAAGTTTTTAGTAAAAATTAGTAGAAAGGATTGTAATTCTTTGAGAAGTTCTCTATAATGGCAGGAAAGACACGGGAAGCGGATGGTCACGAGAAAGCATGCCAGAGGATAGCGAAACATAATTTCTAGAAACACAAATAGAAAGACTGGGGGGAAGGATGATGGATCAGACAGACAGAGAGATCATAAATATGCTGCAGAAGAATGCGAGAATACCACTGAAGGCAATTGCACAGGAAGTACACTTGTCTATTCCAGCGGTTTCAGCGAGGGTAGAGCGATTAGAGCGGGAGAATGTTATCTGTGGGTATACAATGATCGCAGATCCGGTGAAGATGGGATACCATATTACTGCATTTATCAATATGGAGTTAAAACCGGAACAAAAGGATGGATTTTGCAAATTTATCCGGGGGGTTCGGAATGTGGCAGAGTGCAATCATATTACAGGAGCTTACTCGATGTTGATCAAAGTACTGTTCCCAAGTACTATGGAATTAGATCGGTTTGTTGGAACGCTTCAGAAATATGGAAAGACACAGACACAGATCGTATTTTCTTCGATTGTAAGTGCAAGGAGTATAGGTCCGCTTGAGCAGGAGGATCCGAAGAAAAAAGGATAGTCTTCAGAAGAGATAGAAAAAGATAAGAACATACAAGGCATCTGTAATAGAAGAGGCAGTTACAAAATGAAAAAATCATTTTGCAGCTGCCTTTTTCAGAAATATCTGGTTCTATTTTCCGCAAATACTGCATCCAAGCGCACATCCGGTTGGTGTTCCGGCGCATCCGCCCATAGCTGTTTCCCGCAGTTCGAATGGAAGACTTTGACCGACACGGTGCATAGCTTCTGCCATTTCGTCAAATGGAATCGGATGTTTCACACCGCTTAACGCGAGTTCTGCACAGGTGATCGCATTTGCGACACCGATCGCATTCCGGCTTTGGCATGGGGATTCTACAAGACCTGCAATTGGGTCGCAGACGAGTCCGAGCAGATTGGAAAGTGCAAAGCTGGCAGCGTGAAGACACATCTCAGGAGTTCCCCCCATGATTTCAACGACAGCGCTGGCAGCCATTGCAGAGGCCGCGCCTACTTCTGCCTGACATCCGGCTTCCGCACCGGAGACAGAGGCATTTCGCATTAAGATATAACCAATCGCGCTTGCATTTAGAAGACCGTCGTAAATGCTGTTATCCGGAAGGGCATGTACTTCCTCCAGAGCGAGCAGGACACCTGGCAACACGCCTGAAGAACCGGCAGTTGGTGCTGCAACGATCAGTCCCATGGAAGCATTGACTTCAAGAACAGCCATACTGTAAGCAATTGCTTTTGATAGCATGGAACCACATACACTGTTTGGGGAGGAGGAATGCTCTGCTACTTTCTTTGCTTCTCCGCCGAGGAGACCGCCGATGGAGCGGACTGGTTCTTTTAAAGGCTTATGAACGGAATCTTTCATGATGGCAAGCACCGTCTCCAGTTTTGTCTGAATTTCTTCGGCAGAGAGACTGCCCATAGTAATCTCGCGCTGCTTCATGGCAGAAGAGATTGATATTTTTTCTTTTTGACATAAATCTAATAAATCTTGTCCTGAATAAAAATCCATAATGTCTCCTCCTACATCTGAATGAGCATCAGATCAGATACATGCTCATGTGTTTTGATTTTGTCTAATACAGACGATGGAATCGTCTCATCGGATTCTACAACGGTAAATGCATTGGCGCCTTTGTCCTCACGGAAGAGACGCATAAATGCGATATTTACATTTTCTTCACTCAGACACTGGGTAATGTGGGCTACTACGCCTGGTTTGTCTGTCTGACTGACGATGAGGGTGCTGTATTCTCCCGTGAACTCTACATCGATCTGGTTGATCCGGACAATCTTCATCTTGCCCCCTCCAATCGATTCGCCGCGGATCGATAAAGTATGTCCGGTCACACCTACAAGATCAATGTCGGCAGTGTTTGGGTGATTCGTCATCGTTTTCTCATCAATGATATATTCGTATTCCACACCTCGCTCAGTTGCAATGGAAAACGCATCACGGATCCGTTCATCATCGGTAGAAAAACCGAGAATTCCCCCCAGCAGCGCGCGGTCAGTTCCATGTCCGTGGTAAGTTTTGGCGAAAGAGCCATAAAGGGTGAACGTTACTTTTTTCACTTCTTCCGGAAACATTTTTCTTGCGAGAAGTGCAATCGATACGGCGCCAGCCGTGTGTGAACTAGAAGGACCGATCATGTTAGGGCCGATCACATCAAATATACTTAAAAAGTTCATAAACTATCCTCCTGAGAGATTTTTTGCATAACTACTTATAGTATAGCATAAAAGGAGCAGGAAAATAAAGAACCGGGAGCAGAATTTGTTGAGAGATTACGAGGAACCGTTCCAAGGATAGAAAAGAGGGTCGGATTCCAAAAGTGTAAAAAGAGAGTGAAAAAATCGTCGGATAGCACAAAAGAGATATGGCGAAATAACCAAAATATGATAAGTGAAACTATGGAGAATATACAAAAAGACGAAGCGAAAGGGGAAATTGATTGACAGTATCATCACATGTATATAGAATGTAAATATGTTTATAGAGTCGGATGATAAATTCGAGAGAGACTACACGGGAAACCGATGTGGCGCCGAAGGGGAAAGGAGTACCAAAGCTCTCAGGCAAAAGGATTGAATTTGGACGAGCTCTCTGGAGAACGCGAGTATGCGTACCGAAGAAGAAACTTATCAAATACGGAAGTTAAGAATGATAATTGAAGTAAAACATAAGGAAACTTTCAGGTTCGAGGACAGAGATGAACAAAAGTATAGGCGTGCTTTGTTTGTCTGTGTCTTTTTTTGTTCGCATTTTCCGGGAACAGGAACTGCAAAAGAAAGAGGAGGCAAAAGAATGGCAGTAATATCAGGGTTAGGGTTGTTGTTAGTCACACTGGCGGCATTTTCGCTGTTTAGTATGAAGGCACCGAAAGGATCAGAGGCGATGTCCGGAATGGCAAGTGCAGCGGTGGCTACATTTCTTGTGGAGGCAGTACACAGATATATTTCGGGCGACTTATTGGGAGTCAGCTTTCTAGGTGAAGTGGGAAGTACAGCCGGAAGCTTAGGTGGAGTTGCAGCAGCGATCATGGTGCCGATCATGATGGGAGTAAATCCGGTATACGCAGTTGTTGCGGGGGCAGCGCTGGGAGGATATGGAATTTTACCGGGATTTATTGCAGGATATGTAGTTGGATTTGTTGCACCGCTTCTTGAGAAATATTTACCGACAGGGCTGGATGTGATTGTCGGAGCGCTCTGTGTGGCGCCGCTGGCAAGAGGAATTGCATATATTTCTGATCCAGTTGTGAATGCAGCGATGGAACACATCGGATCTATGATCACAGCAGCGACAGATCAGTCACCGGCATTGATGGGATTTATGCTCGGAGGATTGATGAAAATGATCTGTACCTCACCACTTAGTTCTATGGCATTGACGGCGATGCTTGGACTGACCGGACTTCCGATGGGAATTGCATGTATCGCATGTGTCGGAGGGGCATTTACAAACGGAATGATTTTCAAAATGCTTAAACTAGGGGATAAGAGCAGTACGATCGCAGTTATGGTAGAGCCATTGACACAGGCACACATTGTGACGAAACACCCGATTCCGATTTATGGATCTAATTTCTTTGGAGGAGGAATTGCAGGTATTGGGGCATCTCTCCTTGGAATTGTATGTAATGCGCCGGGAACAGCATCACCGATTCCGGGATTGATCGCACCATTTGCGTTCAACTCACCGGTAAAAGTCATCCTTGCATTAGCCATCGGTGTAGCAGGCGGAATCTTGGCAGGATATGTGGGAGGACATTTCTTCAAAAAGCATTATGCGGAATCTGACGCACACATGGAAGGGTAAGTGACTGGAGCAATACCGAAGAGAACTGATCTTTACAGAACAAGCAGGCCTATTTTTTTGCAATCGTAAACATAGGGGAAAAGTGGCATAAAGTAAAAAGAGGCAAATATGTAAAAAGAAGAAACAGCGAAACCTCTGGGGAGAGGCGACGATGTTTCTTCTTTTTGTATTGCATAGAACTTGAAAGGAATGCTTGTTATATGGGAAATACTAAAAGGTATCAAATACTTCAATGCTGCGGGAAAGGATTCCTTTCATCTGTGCGATCGCAATCCCATAGTTTGTGATTGGGACATTCTGATCTTTGGCACAGGCGAGCCGGTATTTCATCTCACGGTCGTTGAGCATACAGCCACCGCAGTGGATGATCAGCTTATATGGGGATAGATCAGCTGGAAATTCCGTGCCGCTTGTAAAGTGAAATTCCGGTTCACAGTTTGTATAGCTGCGGATCAGGCGTGGAAGTTTCACAGTGCCGATGTCTTCGCATTGGCGATGGTGTGTGCATCCTTCGGAAATCAATATTTTATCTCCGTCAGAAATAGAATCTAAACTATGTGCGCCGTTTACGACAGTGGAAAGATTCCCTTTATGCCTTGCAAACAAGATTGAAAAAGAAGTAAGGGGGATATCTTTTGGCGTCTGTCGGTCTACCTGAGCAAAAGCCTGACTGTCGGTGATGACCATTCGTGGTTTGACAGACAGTTCGTCTAATGTCCGGCGAAGCTCCGTATCCTGTACGCAGAGCACACGCCCATGATGATCCAAAACATCCCGGATGGTCTGCTGCTGTGGAAGGATCAGACGTCCCTTTGGTGCAGAGGCATCGATCGGAATCACGAGAATTACAAGATCCATGGGGGAGAGCAGATCGCTGACGATCGGAAGTTTTGTTTCTTCGCTTGGCTGGATTGCGCCGAGCAGGTCTTTGAGTGCAGAAATCTGAAATCCGGAGGCAGCACTGATAGAAATAGCTGATCCGTTTTTCGAGGTGTCTGTAGTCGTATCTGGCATCTGGGATTCGTTAGCCGGGCAAAGATCACATTTATTGAATGCGATGACATAGGGAATCTGTTTTTTCTGGATCTGTTTCAGAAGAGCGAGATCTTCCTTCGTCATCCCGATGGTGCCATCCACAACAAGGATGGCAATATCGGTCTTATTTAACATTTGGTAGGTCTTCTGAACGCGCAGATCTCCGAGCGGTCCGTGGTCATCAAGTCCCGGAGTGTCGATGAGTACGACAGGACCAAGCGGGAGAAGCTCCATGGATTTCAATACCGGATCCGTTGTTGTTCCTTTGATGTCGGAGACGATTGCGAGATTCTGACCAGTCAGTGCGTTGATCAGGCTGGATTTTCCGGCATTTCGTTTCCCGAAGATTCCGATATGTAGGCGTTCAGAGGTAGGGGTTGCATTTAAACTCATGTCAGTTACAGTCCTTTCCATGATAAGTAGGGTATCGCGTTATAAAGAAAAGGTATCAGGAATCAAAGTGGTACGTTTGAGAGATGCTAGAAACGGAAATCTCTCCGATTTTCTTCTTCAATCGCGCGCAGATGGTCAATAACGATTGCGCGTACGTTCTCATTTGGAATCTGCTCCAGTTCTTTTAAAATCAGTTTTTCTCCGACTTCTTTTGTCGCAGGAGAAGCATAGTCTGTCAGATATTCTTTCAGTGTCATCAGTGCATTTGGCTGGCAGCAGTTCTGGATCTGACCGGATTTGCAAAGAGACATGAAACGGTCGCCGGTGCGGCCTTCCCGGTAGCAGGCAGTACAGAAGCTTGGGATGTATCCCATTTCCATCAGCCACTTGACAATATCATCGAGGGATCTTGTATCACTGAGGTCAAACTGTGCAGAGTTTTCTTCTTCCGGCTCAGGCTCTGCATATCCGCCTACACTTGTCTTGGAGCCGCCACTGATCTGGGAGATTCCAAGGTGCAGAACACGCTCACGGGATTTCTGACTCTCGCGGGTAGATACGATCATGCCGGTATAAGGCACTGCAATGCGGATACATGCCACAAGTTTTGCAAAAATATCATCGTTGATCCCGTTGTCAAAATCGTTTGTGTCAATATCATCGGCTGGACATAAACGCGGCACACTGATCGTATGAGGGCCCACACCGTATGCAGCTTCCAGATGTTCTGCATGCATCAGAAGTCCTGCAAATTCATAGCGGTATTTGTCAAGACCGAACAGCACACCGATTCCGACATCATCAATACCTGCTTCCATTGCACGGTCCATCGCGGTAGTATGGTAGTCATAGTCGTGTTTTGGGCCGGTCGGATGCAGCTCCAGATAGCTTTTTTTATGATAGGTTTCCTGGAATAAAATGTAAGTTCCGATTCCAGCTTCCTTCAGTTTCCGATAATTTTCTACCGTTGTTGCCGCAATATTGACATTGACGCGGCGGATTTCTCCGTTTTTATGTTTGATGCTGTAGATGGTGTCAATACATTCGAGGATATATTCGATCGGATTGTTCACAGGATCTTCCCCGGCCTCCAGCGCCAGACGTTTGTGACCGAGATCCTGAAGCGCGATCACTTCCTGACGGACTTCTTCCTGCGTCAGTTTTTTTCTCGCGATATGCTTGTTCTTTAAATGGTACGGACAGTAAGTGCATCCGTTGACACAGTAGTTGGACAGATAGAGCGGCGCAAACATGACGATACGATTTCCGTAGAAATCTTTTTTGATCTGTTCTGCAAGTGCATAAATTTCTTCATTTTTCTCTTCGATATCACAGTCAAGAAGAACGGCAGCTTCCCGGTGGGAGAGTCCTTTTCGTTCTTTGGCTTTTGCAATGATCTGGTCGATCAGTTCCACGTTATGTTTGTTTGCCTCTGCATAGGAGAGGGTTTCCAGAATTTCCTCGTGGTTGATAAATTCCTCTGGATTTTTTGATCTGACATCGTACATGGTGATGTTCCTCCTCTTGAATATGATAGTTTTGGCATGAGTTCATGCAATTAGTTTACTGGTGGGATCGTTTCGGTATTCAAAGAATCGCCGCGGGCTACGACAACATGGTAGCCAATCTTCTCCATCCGCTTTTCCATACAGTGCCGGCATTCAGCAGCTTCATCCCCCGTGCAGATTTTGTTGTCGTAGAGCGCATAGTCTTTTCGCACATCGGTTGGAGAAAGGTTTGGCATAACGACATTTGCTCCGGCAAGAATACCAAGCTCTCTTCCGTTTGGATCGATCGTTCCAAGCGCAGTTGTCGAAGGCAGCAGAAGCTTTGGAATCATCAGTCGGAGAAGTCCGAGCATAAATAAGGTCAGTTCCAGCGTGCCGGCCGGCTGTGCGGCAAATGGGGTATCATGGTGCGGTATAAAAGGTCCGATTCCGACCATATGTGGATTCAGTTGCTGGATAAATAACATATCTTCTGCGAGATGCTCGGCAGTCTGGTAAGGAGAGCCGACCATAAATCCGGTTCCGGTCTGATAGCCGATTTCTTTCAGGTCATACAGACAGCGTTGCCTATGGGCGGCGGTCAGTGCCGGTGGATGCAGTTTGCCATAGTGGGTGGAATTATATGTTTCGTGTCGCAGGAGATAACGATCCGCCCCGGCATCAAAAAATGCCTGATAACTTTCTCGTTCCTTTTCGCCGATGGAGAGTGTGATGGCACAGTCTGGAAAGTCTGTTTTAATCTTCTCGATCAGAGAGATGATTTTTTGATCTGTAAACCAGCCATCTTCTCCGCCTTGAAGGACAAAGGTGCGAAAGCCCAGTTCATATCCGGTACGGCAGCAGTTTCGGATGTCTGTTTCACTCAGTCGGTAGCGGCAGGCATTTAGGTTGCTTTTCCGGATGCCGCAGTAGATACAGTCGTTTCTGCAATAGTTTGTAAATTCGATCAGACCGCGGATATACACCTCATGTCCATAATGTCGGTGCCGGACTTCGCGTGCCTGTGAAAATAGATATTCGCTCACATCGCGGGTGCGGTTTTCAATCAGAAATATCCACTCTTCTTTCGAGAGGAGATGGGTGTCACGCAGTTGATCGATCAAGGTGATCAAAGTTTGTTCTGCTATTTTATTCATAGAAAATACTGCCTTTCTTAAAGTTCCGCGGAAGTTGTCTTTGCATAAATTGTCTTGCTGGAAATACCGGGAAGCATTCCGATTTTCCCAGATAAGGCGCTGATCACGTTGTTGGGTGCATCCATTGCAATGCTGATGATGGAGAGGCTTTTCTCACGGTAAGGGATTCCCATTCTTCCGATGATATAGTTGCCATACTGGCTGAGCAGGCTGTTGAGCTGTTCGACAGAATCGCTGTTTTCCACGACAATACCGATCAGAGCGATCCTGGTAGGTGTTTGTTCCATAAAGACCTCCTGTAATTCTTATGTGGTAATCGTATCATATCGGGATAGCTGAGGAAGAGTGATGTGATCTTTTTAGAAAAAAAGACTCTGCGAGAAGGCAAAGTCTGATGAGTGTTTCCCGTATGGTATCATGCATAGTTTCAGGAAGGATACCGTACACGGTCAGTCATTTTGTTGTCCTCTTCGCCTTTTCACTCAGGAATTCCTTTATGATCAGTACGTTTTTTTCAGTATAACATGTGGGAGAGCGGACGGCAATAAAAGTTTATTGTTTGACGAACTTGTGTGAAAAGGGGTTTACGCGGGGAAAAGAATTCGTTACAATAAAGAAGAGTCAGAAAAAGACTGGAGAGCCGGGGAGAGGCCGGCAAAAATCAGAGAAAAGAGGAGACAGATTATGGCAAATCCAATCGTAACATTTGAGATGGAAAACGGAGATGTGATCAAGGCAGAATTATATCCGGAGATCGCACCAAATACAGTGAATAATTTTATTTCTTTAGTACAGAAAGGGTTTTATGACGGACTGATCTTCCACAGAGTGATCCGTGGATTCATGATCCAGGGAGGATGCCCGGACGGAACAGGAATGGGTGGCCCGGGATACCAGATCAAGGGAGAATTTAAGCAGAATGGATTTACAAATAACTTAAAGCATGAGCCGGGAGTTCTCTCTATGGCAAGAGCAATGCATCCGGATTCTGCAGGATCACAGTTCTTTATTATGCACGAAACTTCTCCGCACTTAGACGGATCTTATGCTGCATTCGGAAAGGTAACAGATGGCATGGATGTCGTAAATAAGATCGCAGAGACAGCGACAGACTACAGTGACCGTCCGTTAGAGACACAGAGAATGAAGAAAGTGACTGTAGATACAATGGGAACAGAGTATCCGGAACCAGAGAAAAGATAAGAAATATCTTTGGAAATGAAGAAAAGAGCTGCACACCAAAACAACCGGTGGGCAGCTTTTTCTCTTGCAATACGACTTGGCTTCCAGTACAATAAAAGGCAGCTGGCAACAATGAGTAGAAAGCGAGGAACAGCCATGCGAATGATTCAGACAGAGAAACTTGTATATGAATATGAAAAAAGAGACGAAGAAGGAAATATAATCGGAAGTCATCGGGCGATCAATGCGGTCGATGTTCATGTGGAGCCGGGAGAGTTTGTTGCGATCCTTGGTCATAATGGTTCAGGAAAATCTACACTGGCAAAACATATGAATGCGATCCTGACACCGACAGAAGGTACGATGTGGGTAAATGGCAGAGATACGAAAGAACCAGATAATCTGTGGGAGGTCAGACAGTCTGCGGGGATGGTATTCCAGAATCCAGACAATCAGATCATCGGAACCGTGGTAGAGGAGGATGTCGGATTTGGTCCGGAGAACCTTGGAGTGCCCACAGAGGAGATCTGGAAACGTGTTGAGAAAAGTCTTGAGGCAGTTGGGATGATCGAGTATCGGCATCATTCCCCGAATAAATTATCTGGAGGGCAGAAGCAGCGCGTTGCGATTGCAGGAGTTGTGGCAATGGAGCCAAAATGTATTGTACTGGATGAACCGACTGCGATGCTTGACCCAAATGGGCGTAAAGAAGTGCTGCGTGCCGTGGAAGAACTTAGACGTCGGGAGAAAGTGACAGTGATTCTGATCACACATTATATGGAAGAAGTTGTTGATGCTGACCGGGTGATCGTCATGGATCAGGGAAATGTTGTGATGGAAGGAACACCGAGGGAGATCTTTTCCCGGGTAGAGGAATTAAAGAAATATCGATTGGATGTGCCGCAGGTCACGCTGCTTGCCTATGAATTGCAGCAGAGAGGTCTGCCGCTTTCAAACGGTATTTTAAAGACAGAGGAATTGGTGAAAGAATTATGTCAATTACATTAGAACATATCAATTATACATATAGTGAAGGGACAGCCTACGAAAAAAAGGCGCTAAAAGATATCAATTTGGAGATTCCCCACGGGCAGTTTGTAGGGATCATCGGACATACAGGTTCCGGGAAGTCTACACTGATCCAGCATTTCAATGGATTGATCAAGGCCACGAGCGGGGTGTTGAAGTATAATGGGGAGAATATTTACGGGGAACAGTATGACTTGCGAAAGCTGAGAAGCCAGGTAGGGCTTGTGTTTCAGTATCCAGAACATCAGTTATTTGAGACAGATGTGATCACAGATGTCTGTTTCGGACCGAAAAATCAAGGATTGTCTCCCGAAGAGTGTAAGGAGCGGGCAAGAGAGGCATTAAAACTTGTCGGGTTTCCAGAAGAGTTGTATGAAGTATCTCCATTTGATCTGTCTGGCGGACAGAAACGAAGAGTTGCGATCGCAGGGGTACTTGCAATGCATCCACAGGTACTCGTACTTGATGAGCCAACTGCAGGGCTGGATCCGAAAGGGAGAGATGAGATCTTAGATCAGATTGCCCTTCTCCATGAAAAGAAAGATATGACGGTCATTCTCGTATCTCACAGTATGGAAGATATTGCGAAATATGTGGAGCGCATCATTGTGATGAATCGCGGAGAGAAGATGTATGATGGAACTCCGCGGGAGGTGTTTGCGCATTACAAAGAGCTGGAAGCAGTAGGGCTTGCGGCACCACAGGTTACTTATATTATGAATGCTTTGAGAGAAAATGGGATTTTGGTATCATCCGAGGCGACAACGGTGGAAGAGGCTGCAGACGAGATTCTGCGAGTGGTATCCGGGGAGAAGAAAGAAGCAGGCAGCAGAGATGGGCAGGTGAGAAGATGATTCGAGATATAACAATAGGTCAGTATTATCCGGCGGACAGTATTTTGCACCGCCTGGATCCGAGAGTAAAGATATCTTGTACATTACTGTATTTGATTTCTTTGTTTCTGTTTAAGAGTGTACTCGGATATGTGATTGCCGGGTGCTTTCTTGCCGGAGTGATCTGGTTGTCAAAGGTTCCGGTCAAATTTATTGTAAAAGGATTAAAGCCGATTGTAATGCTTTTGATGATCACAGTGATTTTTAACTTATTTTTGACAAATGAAGGGGACGTATTAGTCAAAGTCTGGATTTTTAAAATCACGGAAGGCGGACTTCGCACGGCGGTATTTATGGCAATCCGTCTTGTATTTTTAATCGCAGGTTCTACGATCATGACATTGACAACAACGCCAAATGCGTTGACAGACGGGATTGAGAAGCTATTAAGACCGCTGAATAAGATTCATGTTCCGGTGCATGAGATCGCGATGATGATGTCGATTGCACTGCGCTTTATTCCGATTCTGCTGGAAGAGACAGATAAGATTATGAAAGCACAGATCGCAAGGGGTGCAGATCTGGAGAGTGGAAATATTATTCAAAAGGCAAAGAATATGATTCCGATCCTTGTGCCGTTGTTTGTCTCTGCTTTTCGTCGTGCCAATGATCTTGCAATGGCGATGGAGGCAAGATGTTACCGCGGTGGGGATGGAAGAACAAAGATGAAACCGCTTGTATATCATTCACGGGACTATCTGTCTTACACAGTGATGGCAGCCTATCTTGTCGTCGTTGTTGGAATCGGAAGATATGTGCCGTTTCATCTGTGGATATTTTAGAGGGTGAGTTATGCAGAAAAAGAGAATCAAACTGACGATCGCGTATGACGGGACAAATTACTGTGGATGGCAGGTACAGCCAAATGGAATCACAGTGGAGGAAGTGATCAATAAGGCACTTTGTAAACTGACTGGGGAAGATATTGCAGTGATCGGCGCTAGCCGCACAGATTCCGGGGTACATGCCCTTGGAAATGTGGCAGTGTTTGACAGTGCGACAAGCATCCCGCCGGAGCGGATCGCGATGGCATTAAATCAGAGACTTCCAGATGATATTGTGATTGTAAAATCTGAGGAAGTAGCCCCGGATTTCCATCCACGGTATTGCGATTGTGAGAAAACATACGAATACCATATTATCAATACGCGGATGCCAATTCCGACCAAGAGACTGACAAACTATTTTGTTTCCTACGATCTTGACGTAGAAAGGATGCAGCAGGCGGCAGATTATCTTGTCGGAGAGCATGACTTTGTCAGTTTCTGTAATGTGCGGACACAAGTGGAAGATACCGTGCGGACGGTGACCGAGCTGGAAGTCTTGAGAGAAGGGGAGGAGATTACGATCCGGATCAGCGGAAACGGATTCCTCTATAACATGGTTCGGATTATCGTGGGAACACTGGTTCGCGTAGGAAGAGGATTTTATACCCCTGAGAAAGTGAAAGAAATTTTGGAGGCAAAAGACAGAAAGGCTGCAGGCGTGACTGCTCCGGCACATGGTCTGATGCTGGTGGAGATCCGTTATCCGAAGAAATAGAATAGTGAAAAGAAGGAAGCTAAAGAAATGTATTTTGAGGTTGTGAAATTTTGAAAAATCAGAAAGAAACACCCTATGAAATCATAACTCTTTAGCTTTTTTTATTGAGAAAAGTCAACTTTGTGTCTCGGATTGCAGTAGGGGGCAGAGAAAGAAGCAAGAATTCCGTTTGATGATTTAAAAGAAATACGTTAGAATAGAGGGGGTTCAGTTAAAAAGTTCAAAAATATGATGGATAAAAATAAAGATAAGGAGCAAAAAATGAAAGCATTAGTAATCGCGGAGAAACCTTCCGTTGCGAGAGATATTGCGCGTGTATTAAAGTGTACAAAAAATATTTCTGGTGCGATAGAGGGAGAGAAGTATGTAGTGACATGGGCGCTCGGTCATCTTGTGACGCTGGCAGATCCGGAGGAATACAGCAAAGAGTATAAAGAGTGGAAGATGGAAGTCCTTCCAATGATGCCAAAGCCGATGAAGCTGGTTGTGATCCAGAAGACGACGAAACAATACCGTGCGGTAAAGGAGCAGATGTTTCGGAAAGATATCGGGGAGATTGTCATTGCAACAGATGCAGGAAGAGAAGGGGAGCTTGTGGCGAGATGGATTCTTGAGAAAGCGGGATGCAAAAAGCCGATCAAGCGCCTTTGGATTTCTTCTGTGACAGATAAGGCAATCCGGGAGGGATTTGCAAAGCTTTGTGACGGCAGAAAATACAATGATCTTTATGCAGCAGCGGTATCCCGCGCAGAGGCAGATTGGCTTGTCGGGATCAATGCGACACGGGCGCTGACCTGCAAATATAATGCACAGCTTTCTTGTGGGCGTGTGCAGACTCCGACATTGGCAATGATCGCAAAAAGAGAAGAAGAAATCCGCGCATTTCGCCCGCAGGAATATTATGGTCTTCAGGTGCAGGCGGGAAAGATTCAGTGGACATGGCAGAATCAAAAGTCGGGAGGTTTCCGGTCGTTTTCAAAAGAGCGGATAGAAACTATCAGCAGTTTTGTTTCCAATGAGAAACTCTCTGTGAAAAAGGTGGAGAAAGCAGCGAAAAAGAAATATGCGCCGGGGCTTTATGATTTGACGGAACTGCAGCGAGATGCCAACCAAAAATTTGGATTTTCTGCAAAGGAAACGTTAAATATCATGCAGCGACTCTATGAGAATCACAAAGTGCTGACGTATCCTCGGACGGATTCCAGATACATTGGCACGGATATCGTAGATACGATCAAGGACAGACTGCGCGCAATTAGTGTTGGACCATATAAGAAGCTGGCAGGAAGTCTTGTGATGAAGCCGCTTCGCACGAACAAGTCGTTTGTAGATGATAAAAAAGTAAGTGACCACCATGCGATCATTCCGACAGAACAGTATGTCCAGCTGGAACATATGACAAGTGAGGAGAGAAAGATTTACGATCTTGTTGTGAGAAGGTTTTTAAGTGTGCTCTACCCTCCGTTTGAGTATGAGCAGACCACACTGCGTGCGGTGGTTTCAGGTGAACATGCAGGAAAAAACAGTGAGGAACATTTCGTTGCAAAAGGAAAGATCGTAAAGGAAGCAGGATGGAAAACCGTCTATGACTATGAGGAAGAAGAGGCGGAGGAAGGACTGAAAGAACAGTCTCTTCCAACGATAGAAGCCGGTGACAGATTGCCGGTGGAGCGGGCGGCTGTGACAAGAGGAAAGACAAAACCGCCGGCACATTTTACCGAGGCGACGCTGCTGTCTGCGATGGAAAATCCGGTCAGATATATGGAGAGCAGAGATCAAAAAGCTGCCAGAACACTAGGGGAGACCGGAGGGCTTGGAACGGTTGCCACGCGAGCGGATATTATTGATAAATTATTTTCTTCATTTTTGATGGAACTAAAAGGAAAGGAAATCCATATTACGTCCAAAGGCAAGCAGCTTCTGGAGCTTGTACCGGAAGACTTAAAGAAGCCTGAGCTGACAGCAGATTGGGAAGGAAAGTTGTCAGCGATTGCAAAGGGGAGCCTAAAGAAAGAAAAATTTCTTGAGGAGATCAGGAGCTATACGGAGGAGTTGATTGATGAGATTAAAAAGGGAGACGGAAAATTCCGCCATGACAATGTGACAAATAAGAAGTGTCCGGAGTGTGGGAAACCGATGCTTGCGGTCAAAGGGAAAAATGCAAGAATGCTTGTATGCCAGGACAGAGCCTGTGGACACAAAGAAGTGATCGCCCGCATTTCCAATGCGAGATGCCCAAATTGTCACAAGAAGATGGAAATTATCAAAAAAGGTGATGAAGAGCAGTTTGTATGCGCGTGCGGACATAAGGAAAAGATGTCTGCATTCAAGGCACGGAGAGCCAAAGAGGGTGCAGGGGTAAGCAAGAAGGATGTTCAGCGGTATCTGAAGCAGCAGAAAGATGAGCCGGTCAATACAGCGTTTGCAGATGCATTTGCGAAGCTGAAATTGTAAAAAAATAGAAAAGGAAAACAGCTTATGGAAAGCGGGGATAGGAATCGCTTTCCGTAAGCTGTTTTTGACTCTGAAGAAAAGAAGTGTGTGAAATATCCGTCAATCTAATAATTCAGGAATTTTCTTTGCTAATGTAGAAGCGAGCAGTTGGTGGCTTGCTTTGTCTAAATGCATGTGGTCTTTGGGATGCATGCGGATACCGGTAATTTGCCCTGCATCGAGGAAATGGCAACCATATCGATGACAGATATCTTCGTAAAGAGGTGCTAATGCGCGAGACTTTGTATCACAGTCTTCCCCCATTTCGCCACCGACAAACGTGAATCGGTATTCTGGTTCAATCGGAGCAGGAGCAATGATGAGAATATTAGGCTGATCTCGCCATGCTTCGGTTGTGTTGAATGCTTTTTTTAAAAGTCGCTCCATTCCCTTTGCAATATTCTGAGGAGTGGCATGAAAGCGACTTTTTACATCATTTGTACCGAGCATGATAATCAGAAGATCTAGTGGCTCGTGTGTCATCATTGCTTGAAAAATGGACGTAAATCCATTCAATCCTTCAAACAGTGGATCATCAAAACAGATGGTACGACCGCTCAGTCCTTCCTCAAGGACACGGTAATCTGTACCTAGCATCTCATCTAACAAGCAGGTCCAGCGTTCTTCTTCTGAGAAACGCCCATCTGTTTGGCTGTTGTATCCGTGAGTGTTCGAATCCCCAAAGCATAAAATAGTTTTTTTCATTTGATAAACTCCTTTCGTGGTAAAGTTAGCAACATCTTTATTGAAAAAAAGAAATATATTCAAATTGTATAATTTACAAATGTTATAATATCATTGTTGGTGCAAAATGGCAATAAAAAGAAAAAATTTTTACTTACCAAAAAAATATTGAAAAAAATTTCCGATTATGTTACTATGAATTTAGTAAAAAAACACAGTATATTTTCTTTGGGAGGAAAAGCGATGATGAAGAAGAAAGTATTAGCAGGTCTTTTGGCATGTACAATGGTATTTTCTATGGCAGCATGCGGTGGTGGAGACAAAAAGCAGGAGAGCAGTGCAAACAAAGAGGCGAAGACAGAAGAGTCTAAGGATTCTTCAGGAAAGACAGAAATCACTTGGTGGGCATTTCCGACATTTACCCAGGAGAATGCGAGTGATTCTGCAGGTACATGGGAGCAAAAAGTCATTGATGCATTTGAGGAGAAAAATCCGGATATTTCTGTGAATTTAGAGATGATTGATTTTACATCAGGACCAGAGAAGATTATAGCGGCGATTGAAGGGGGAACAATCTGCGATGTATTATTTGATGCACCAGGTCGTATTGTCGAATATGGTAAAAATGGGAAGCTAGTAGAATTAAATGATATGTTTACAGATGAATTTGTAAAAGATGTAAATAATGAAACATTACTTCAGTCATGCAAGGCAGGAGATACTGCTTACATGTATCCAATCAGTTCTGCACCATTTTATATGGCATTCAACAAGGAGATGGTAAAGGATGCAGGTGTAGAGGATCTGATCAAAGAAGGATGGACAACAGATGATTTTACAACTGTATTAAAAGCATTAAAGGAAAAAGGATATAATCCAGGATCTGTTTTCTGTAGTGGACAAGGAGGAGATCAGGGAACAAGAGCTTTTGTTGCAAACTTATATGACAGTGCAATTACCGATGATGATGTAACAAAATATACAATTAATGATGAAGGCGGTGTAAAAGCGCTTGAATACATTAAGAAAGCAGTCGATGATGGGTTGTTAATGAATGGTTCAGCATACAATGGAGGAGATGACATTCAAAATTTTGCAAATGGACAGACATCTTTCACATTGCTGTGGTCTCCGGCACAGCCAGATACACAGGCGAAATTGTTAGAGTCCAGTGGCGTAGAGTATCTTGAAGTGCCATTCCCGTCAGAAGATGGAGTGCCGGAACTTGAATATCTTGTAAATGGTTTCTGCGTATTTGATAACGGAGAGGAAGCAAGAGTAGAAGCTTCTAAGAAATTTATTCAGTTTATATGTGATGATGAAGAATGGGGACCGAAGAATGTTGTAAGAACAGGATCATTCCCAGTTCGGGAATCATTTGGAGATTTATATAACAACGAAAGAATGGCAGAGTTAGCTACATGGACGAAGTTTTACTCACCATACTATAACACAATTGATGGATTTGCAGAGATGAGAGCTTTATGGTTCCCGATGCTTCAAGGTGTTATGAATGGAGATCAAGAGCCGAAGGCAGCGGCAGATGAATTTGTAGAGAAAGCAGATGCTTCTATTGCAAATGCAGGAAAATAAAGCGAAATAGAAAAAGAGTAGTATGGAAGATTCTCCTTGTGCAGAGGCTGCGCGGGGAGAATCTTCTCTAAAGAGAAGTTTCAATTTCAATCATGGAGGGGAACATGAAAAAAGTAAATAAACTTAGAATGAGAGAGAGCATTGTTTCGTATTGTTTTCTCGCACCAGCGCTAGTCTTTTTTTTACTGTTCGTGCTGGTACCGATGATTATGGGAGCAGTCACCAGTTTCTTCAATTATACGATGACAGATTTTTCGTTTGTCGGTATTGACAATTATATCAAGATGTTCGGAGATAAGGTGTTTCAGAAATCTCTCATTAATACAATTATAATAGTAATCGGATCCGTTCCGATCGTTGTAGGATTTTCATTATTTGTGGCATCTCAGACTTATGAGAGAAGTGCGTTTACAAGATCATTTTTCCGTTGGGTATTTTTCCTTCCGGTAGTGACAGGAACAGTAGCAGTTACTGTTGTATGGAAATGGATTTACGATCCATTGTCAGGTATTATGAATTACATATTGAAGACTGGGCATGTGATTGATCAGAATATTATGTGGCTGGGAGATAAGAGATATGCGTTGATGGCGATCATAATCATTCTGTTGACAACAGCGGTAGGACAGCCGATTATTTTATATATTGCATCCATGGGAAATATAGATAAATCTCTTGTGGAGGCAGCTGAGGTAGATGGAGCGAATAAATTTCAGGTGTTTTGGAAGATTAAATGGCCGAGTTTATTGCCAACTACACTTTATATTGTTGTGATAACGACAATTAACTCATTTCAGTGTTTCTCTTTGATTCAGCTTCTGACGTCGGGGGGACCGAATTATTCGACAACGACGATCATGTATTACTTATATGAGCAGGCATTTAAACAGAGTAATTATGGATATGCGAACACAATGGGAGTGTTCCTTGCGCTACTGATCGGTTTGATTAGTTTTGCACAGTTTAAATTACTGGGCAATGATGTAGAGTATTAGGAGGGAAGAATGAGATGAAAAAGAAAATAACACCTTTCAGCATTTTTTCAATTACAAGTTTAGGAATATTGACAGTAATCTTTGTTTTCCCATTCTATTGGATTATGACAGGAGCTTTTAAAAGTCAGGGCGATGCAATTAAGATTCCACCACAATGGTGGCCGGAAGCTCCGACACTGGAGAATTTTGAAAAACTTTTGATTCAGAATCCGGCGGGACAATGGTTGCTAAACAGTATTTTGATAGCAGGGTTGACAACGTTGGCAGTTTGTCTAACTTCTTCTCTTGCAGGATATGTACTTGCAAAGAAACGATTTTATGGACAGAAAATGTTATTTAGTATTTTTATTATGGCTATGGCACTTCCAAAGCAGGTTATTATTGTTCCTCTTGTGCGGATGATTAGTTTCCTGAATATGCATGATTCGATGATGGCTGTTATTTTACCTCTAATTGGATGGCCGTTTGGTGTGTTTTTGATGAAGCAGTTTAGTGAAAATGTACCGAAAGAACTTTTAGAGTCAGCAAAAATTGACGGATGTAATGAACTTCGTACATTTTCTAATATTGTACTGCCAATCGTAAAGCCAGGAGTTGCTTCTCTTGCAATTTTTACATTTATCAATACCTGGAACGACTATTTTATGCAGTTGGTTATGCTTTCTTCGAGAGATAATCTGACAATTTCCCTGGGAGTTGCCACGTTGCAAGCGGAGTTGTCCACAAATTACGGTTTGATCATGGCTGGTGCAGCACTGGCTGCAGTTCCAATTGTTACAGTATTCCTTGTATTTCAAAAGTCATTTACACAAGGAATCACAATGGGTGCGGTAAAAGGTTAGAAAGGAATCGATATGATCTATGATGAATTAAAGAATATCAGTAAGTATCGTGGGATTTCTGCGAATCTAGATACAGCTATTGCTTTTTTGGAAGAGAGCATATTAAGCGAATTGCCGATGGGTAAGACTGTAATTGATGGAGAAAAGGTGTTTATCAACGTCATGGAAGCAGATGCGAAAGAGCGGGAAGAAATTGCATTTGAGATTCATAAACGCTATATGGATATTCAGATTGACATAGAGGGAACGGAGGCTATTGAGATTGGAGAGTATCTGCCGGGCGTGAAGGAGCAATATGACGAAAGAACAGACTTTGGAACAGTAGATTGTAGTAATGCTTTCTATTGTATTATGGGAGAAGGACGTTTTATAATATGTATGACTGATGAACCGCACAGGCCAGGAATCCGGGCGGTTACAGATTCGTATTTAAAAAAGTGTGTTGTAAAAGTTCTGATATAACACCATATGGAAATAGAGGGAGTTTGAAATGAAAAGTACTGACATCGTATTACAGATACAGGCATCATATAATCAGTTTACAAAAGCTGAGAAGAAAGTTGCATCGTATGTAATTGAGAATAAGAAGAAAGTGTTGTACATGTCTATTACCGATCTGGCAGATGCATGTCAGGTGGGGGAGACAAGCGTATACCGCTTTTGTAGGACAATTAACTTGCAGGGTTATCAAGAATTTAAGATGAAATTATCCATCAGCCTTGCAGCGGAAGGCAGTATTCACAAGAGAAAAGAAGAAGATGGAGATCAAGGGCTGGACAATTTTGCGGAACAGATTATGAAACTTCATACACAGGCAATCCATGAATCGTATTGTCTGTTAGATACCAGTCAGTTTCAAAAGATTCTTCAGATGATGAACGATGCAAAGCGAATTTTCTTTTTTGGGATTGGAGATAGCCTTTTGACTGCGGAGGAAGCGAGAAATAAGTTCATTCGGATTACAAATAAGGTTGTGTGCATCTCAGACCCTCATATTCAGGCAATGGCAGCAGCGGTTGCCTCAGAGGAGGATTTATTTGTGATTATTTCTTATTCGGGTGCAACGAAAGACAATATTCATGTAGCAAAAGAGGCCAAACAGGCAGGTGCAAAAGTGGCAAGTATTACTCATTTTAAAAAGTCTCCATTGACAGCACATTCAGATGCATACTTGCTGTGTGGATCCGAAGAAGCGCCTCTGGATGGAGGGTCTATGTCTGCAAAGATGGGGCAGCTGTATCTGATCGATCTTTTGTATCAGGAGTATTATCGAAAGAATTATGAGGAATGTAAGGCGAATAATCAAAAGACGTCCAACTCAGTTGTAGAAAAGTTGTATTAGTGACGTAAGGAAACTATATGTTGTGTCGGTACTAGAGAAATCACAGCAAAAGAAAGGGCAGAGAGATATGAATAAGAAAGTAGAGTGTATTAAAGGGAAATTAATTGTTTCCTGCCAGGCACTTCCGCATGAGCCGCTTCACTCCTCCTTTATCATGGGGAGAATGGCAGTGGCTGCGAAAGAGGGAGGCGCTTGTGGAATCCGGGCAAATACGAAAGAGGATATTGCTGAGATTCAGTCGCAGGTAGATTTGCCTATTATCGGAATTGTAAAAAGGGATTATGAAGATTCAAAAGTATATATCACACCAACAATGAAAGAGATTGAAGAATTGATGGAAGTGCAGCCGGAGATCATTGCATTAGATGCTACTGACGCATTGCGTCCAGGCAGAAAGACTTTGCAGGAATTTTTTACAGAAGTCAGGGAACGATATCCCGATCAGCTTTTCATGGCAGATTGTTCTACTGTTGAGGAGGCGGTTTTTGCGGATGAATTAGGATTTGATTTTATCGGGACAACGATGGTTGGTTATACGGATCAAAGTAGGGGAGAGAAGATTGAGAAAGATGATTTTGCAATTATTCGTGAGATTTTATCAAGAGTAAAACACCCAGTGATTGCAGAAGGGAATATCAATACACCAGAAAAAGTAAAAAGAGTGATTGAACTTGGCTGTTATAGTGTTGTTGTTGGTTCTAGCATTACAAGACCACAATTAATTACAAAGTCATTTGCAGATGCATTAGAAAATTAGTACGCAGAAAGGAAGAGAAAAATGAGAGATTTATCAAAGTATCAAGGCATTATTCCAGCATTTTATGCATGCTATGATGAAAATGGAGAAATTAGTCCGGAAAGAGTTCGGTCTCTTACAGAATTTTATATTAAAAAAGGTGTAAAAGGTGTTTATGTAAATGGTTCTTCTGGAGAATGCATCTATCAGAGTGTAGAAGATCGTAAGATTGTTCTTGAAAATGTAATGGCAGCTGCAGAGGGAAAGCTGACAGTAATTGCACATGTTGCATGTAATAATACAAAAGATAGTGTAGAGCTTGCAAAGCATGCAGAGAATCTGGGAGTTGATGCAATTGCGGCGATTCCTCCAATTTACTTCAGGCTTCCAGAATATGCGATTGCAGAGTACTGGAATGCAATGAGTGCAGCAGCACCAAATACAGACTTTATCATTTATAATATTCCTCAATTGGCAGGGGTATCACTTACGATGAGTTTATTTGAGGAGATGAGAAAGAACAAGAGAGTCATTGGAGTTAAAAATTCTTCCATGCCGGTACAGGATATACAAATGTTTAAAGATGCAGGAGGAGAAGACTACATTATTTTTAATGGACCAGATGAACAGTTTGTGAGTGGAAGAGTCATCGGTGCAGAAGGTGGAATTGGAGGAACTTATGGAGTAATGCCGGAGTTATTCTTAAAGATGGATGAACTGCTCCGTGCAGGCAAAATAGATAAGGCGAGAGAAGTGCAATATGCAGTGAACAGAATCATTTATAAAATGTGTTCCTGCCATGGAAATATGTATGCAGTTATCAAAGAGATTCTCCGCATCAACGAAAAAATTGACCTTGGAAGTGTCAGATTACCGTTGGCACCTCTGTCAGAGAATGATCAGCCAATCGTTGAGGAAGCAGCACAAATGGTAAGGGAAGCAATAGCTAAATACTGCTAGCAATATTTTACAAAGATAACAGCAAGTCAGAAGCAAATGGGACAAAGGAAAGTTTGGGAAATTGCTCTTGGCTTGCTTTTTTAAAATTAGCTTAGAAGTGGAATATTTCAATAAAACGTGTGAGGAATGTAAAGATGAAAAAATATGTCAGTATTGATATTGGTGGAACTGCTATTAAATATGGAGTAATCAATTCCGAAGGGCAAATTGTGGAAAAGGAGCAGATGCCGACAGAGGCTTGGAGAGGGGGGCCGGAAATTTTAAATAAAGTAATTGGGATTGTGGAAACGTATAAGAAAATCTATACTGTATCGGGCATTTGTATTTCAACAGCAGGAATGGTAGATGTAGAAAAGGGAGAGATATTTTATGCAGCACCATTAATTCCTAATTATGCGGGAACGAAGTTTAAGCAAGTGTTAGAAGAAAAGTTTCAAATTCCATGTGAAGTGGAAAACGATGTGAATTGTGCAGGGTTGGCAGAGAGTGTATCCGGTGTGGCAAAACAAAGTAAAGTTACATTGTGTTTGACAGTTGGAACAGGGATTGGCGGTTGCATTATCATTCAGGGAAAGATATTTCGTGGATACAGCAACAGTGCATGTGAAGTAGGCTATATGAATATGGGGGATAGTGATTTTCAGACACTTGGAGCTGCAAGTGTTTTAACGAAGAAAGTAGCAGAGAGAAAGAAAGAACCGCAAGAGAGATGGAATGGTTATCGAATATTTGAGCACGCAAAAAAAGGAGATGCAGTCTGCTGCCAGGCAATTGATGAAATGGTAGATATCTTAGGGAAAGGAATTGCGAATATTTGTTATGTATTGAATCCTGAGATAATTGTGCTGGGAGGCGGAATCATGGCTCAGCAGGAATTTTTGAAAGAAAAGATTGAGCAGTCGGTGAAAAGATATCTTGTACCGAGTATTGCAGAAAATACAAAGATTGCTTTTGCAAAACATAAGAATGATGCAGGAATGCTAGGAGCATTTTATCATTTTACAGAAAGGCACTCAATGTAGTATAATAATAAGCAGTTCAGAAAATTGAATGATAAAAGAAGGAGGCGCAGGGAAACCGACGCGCAAAGGTGTGAGTTGATGGCGCGCCGTACTCTGCAAGAAGGACAATGCAGATTAAAAATGTAAAAGTATTCACAGAAGAAAAACAGTTTCAACAAGGAGAGATTGCGATCGCAGATGGAGTTTTTGCAAAAGAGGCAGACGGAGAAGTGATCGATGGAGAAGGTTGTTATGCGATTCCGGGAATGGTCGATGTTCATTTTCATGGCTGTGTAGGGTATGATTTCTGCGATGGGACAGAGGAGGCAATTGCCGAGATTGCTAAATATGAAGCAGCTCAGGGAGTGACTACGATCGTTCCGGCAACAATGACACTTCCGGAGGATACACTGATGGAGATTTCTAAGATTGCTGGAAATTATAAGGCAACGGAAGGAGCTGACCTTGCAGGAATCAATATGGAGGGGCCGTTTATCAGCCCTGGAAAGAAAGGGGCACAGGCATCCACACATATTGTAAAACCGGATATTGCGATGTTTCGCAGACTGCAGGAAGCTGCAAATGGACTGTATCGTTTGGTAGATATTGCGCCGGAAGTAGATGGGGCAATGGAATTTATTGCAGAATTAAAAGACGAAGTCAATATTTCTTTTGCACATACACTTGCAGATTATGATATTGCGAAGAAAGGATACGATCTGGGAGCAAATCATGCTACACATCTGTACAATGCAATGCCTCCATTTTCACATCGAGCACCAGGAGTGATCGGGGCGGCACATGACAGTGCACATTGTATGGTAGAATTAATTACAGATGGAGTACATATCCATCCATCGGTTGTGCGTACTACTTTCGATATGTTTGGAGATGACAGAGTTGTTTTGATCAGTGATAGTATGAGAGCGACTGGGATGCCAGATGGAGAGTATACACTTGGAGGACAGGCAGTACAGGTGAGAGGAAATCGAGCTACATTGGTAGAAGGAGGTGCGTTGGCAGGATCCGTGACAAATCTGGCAGACTGTATGCGCGTGGCAGTGAAAGAGATGCAGATACCGCTTGAAAGTGCAGTGGCAGCAGCAACGATGAATCCTGCAAAGAGTGTGGGACTTTATGATAAGTATGGTTCAATCACAGAAGGAAAAGCTGGAAATGTTGTGCTGCTTCGGGAAGATTTATCACTTAAGGCAGTAATCCAAAATGGAAGAGTGATTCGTTGGGAAGAATAAGTTTGGTAGGAAAGAAGTAATTATTTATAAAAGAAAAAAGAGAAGACAACAGGAAATCCGAGAGGAGAACCTGTTGTCTTCTCTTTTTTTTGTACAAATGATAATAAATATCAAAATCATATTGAAAATGAGAAAAACATATGGTAATATAAACGATATTGAAAATTATATTCAAAATTGTTTTTGGGTTATAGAAAAGGAGCTTATTATGTTAAATATATTGCTTTCAGTAACAGCCACAGTATTATTTGTACTGCTCTGTGTTATTTATCCGCTTGGAATTCTTAGATTTTTAGAAAAATCCAAGGAAAAGCAAAGAAAGAGTGTGGATTGTTTTTTGCGGAAAATACATAAAAAAATGGGAGTATGGATAATCGTAGTCTCGCTGCTTCACGGAATTGTAGAAATCAAAGCCGGAAATTTGGATGGAATGTTCAGTGGAAAAATCTGTTTTCTACTTCTGATCTTATTATGGTTGAGTTATGGATTGAAACGGGTTCTTAAGGAAAAATGGATGATCGTGCATCGGATACTTGCAGTGCTCACAGTGATTGCAGTCATCGTTCATGTAGGAGGTATGTGATGAAATTTATTTATTTGACAATCGGATTTTTTGCATTTGTGCTTGGTTGTGCAGGAATCGTGCTTCCGGTACTCCCAACGACACCGTTTCTGCTTTTGGCGGCAGTGTGTTTTACCCGGGGAAGCAGACGGGTAGATCAGTGGTTCAGACAGACAAAGGTATATAAGAATCATTTGGAAGGATTTGTGAAGAACCGGGAGATGGAAGGAAAGACAAAAGTGGTGATACTGACATTTGCATCAATCTTTCTTCTGATTGCATTTTTTATGATGGAAAATGTATATGGGCGAACCTTCATTTTGTGTCTGATACTATTGAAATATTACTATTTTACATGCCGGATCAAGACGGTAAAGAAAAGAGAAAAGAAAGGGATGATATACCATGATGATCAACAAGCGATTAATTAAAGAGATGGGGGAGACAAAGCAGTATATCGGAATGCAGGTACTGCTTCAATGGGCAGCGCTCCTTTGCAATATTTGTCTCATATTTTACATTTCCAATGTTCTTTGGCAAGTGGTAAAAGGAAATACAGGAAATATTTCCTTGATTTTGAGCATAGGAGTATTTGTCGGCGTCATTGCAGCGCGTCGTCTGTTTTTGAGGCTGGAGGCAGCGTATTCCCATCGTTCCAGCGAGTATGTAAAGAAGAAACTGCGTCACCGGATTTATGAACATCTTTTGAAAGTTGGCGAGAAGTATGAGAAAACATTTTCTACTTCTGAAATTCTTCAGGTGGCAGCTGAGGGCGTGGAACAGCTCGAAATATATTTCGGGAAATATCTTCCGCAGTTATTTTACAGTCTGCTGGCTCCGATCACGCTTTTTATTCTTGTTTCCTTTATGAGTGTAAAAGTTGCATTGATCCTATTTTTATGTGTACCGCTCATCCCGGCTTCCATCATTGCCATACAGAAATTTGCAAAAAAATTACTGGCAAAATATTGGGGCAGTTATGTGCAGTTGGGAGATCATTTTCTTGACAATATTCAGGGACTGACCACATTGAAGGTTTATCAAAGTGATGGCTATAAAAATGAAGAGATGAACAAAGATGCAGAACATTTCCGGAAAATTACAATGAAGGTTTTGACGATGCAGCTAAACTCAGTGACTTTGATGGATTTGATCGCTTATGGGGGAAGTGCGCTTGGAGTTATTTTTTCCTGTATGGAACTGCGGGCGGGAAACTTGAATATGATGCAGGCGTTGGCAATCATTTTGCTTGCGGCAGAATTTTTCATTCCACTACGGCTGCTCGGTTCATTTTTCCACATTGCGATGAATGGAATGGCGGCAAGCGATAAGATGTTTCGGCTGCTGGATATGGAAGCAGAGGAAGTGGATATGGACGATAAGCAGGAGAGAGAGAAGGCTGGAGAAAAAAATGACGGTGTGCCGTATGCAGTTTCGGCAAGGCAGGTTACATTTGCCTATGAGGAAGAACAGCCGATTTTGAAAGAGGTGACAGTGGACATCCCTTCTCGTTCGCTCGTGTCAGTTGTCGGTGCATCTGGTTGTGGAAAGAGTACACTGGCATCACTGTTTATGGGGTATCAGACTGCGCAGAGTGGAAAGGTGCTGATCTGTGGAAAGGATATTCGGACGATCCCGGTAAAGGAGCGCATGAAACAGATGACGCTTGTATCTTTCCAAAATTATCTGTTTAAGGGGAGTGTTAGAGAAAATCTGTTGATGGGAGATCCATCTGCAACAGAGGAAAAGCTTCTTGCGGTACTTAAAAAAGTTAATCTGTATGAGTTTTTCCAAACGCAGAACGGATTGGATACAATGCTCGATGAGCAGGCAGCAAATTTGTCTGGTGGACAGAAACAGAGACTTTGTATCGCGAGAGCGCTTCTTCATGACAGTGCACTCTATATTTTTGATGAGGCGACAAGTAATATTGATGTAGAGAGTGAAGAAATTATTTTGAAGTTGATTAGAAATCTTGCGCAGGAGAAGACGGTAATTCAGATCACACACCGCCTTGCCAATGTGGCAGACAGTGACCAGATTTATATGATGGAAAAAGGCTGTGTGATCGAGAAAGGAACGCAGGAAGAACTTCTTGAAAAACAAGGCGCATATGCAGATATGTATGAACTGCAGAAAGCGTTAGAGCAATATCGGGAGGAGGCAATATAATGAAGAGGAGAAGTGGAATCAAAATCGTCATGCAGTTGATCGGGCTTGTAAAACCGATGTGGCTGATTATGACAGGGGCAGTCATTCTTGGAGTGATTGGGTATCTCTGTGCAACATTTATTACGATCCTGGGAGGATACGGTCTTCTCGGAGTGCTGGGAGTCCAGACAAAAATGTCCTTACATACCGTTTTTATCGTTGTGGCAGCGCTTGCGGTTCTTCGAGGAGCGCTCCGCTATGGGGAACAGGCGGGTAACCATTACATTGCATTTCGTCTCCTGGCTCTGATTCGAGATAAAGTATTTCAGAAACTTCGTAAACTGGCTCCGGCGAAACTGGAAGGAAAAGACAAGGGAAACCTGATTGCAATACTGACAAGTGATATTGAACTTTTGGAAGTATTTTATGCACATACAATTTCGCCGGTCTGTATTGCTGTGTTGACTTGTGCGGTGATGATTGCCTTTTTTGCCAGCTATCATCCGGCACTTGCGCTAATTGCCTTGGCAGGATATGTGACCGTCGGAGTTATTCTTCCGATGATCACAAGTAAGATGGGAAAAGAGGATGGAAATCGCTATCGCAATCAGTTCGGGGAGATCAACACTTATTTTCTTGACAGTATCCGAGGTCTTCGAGAGGTCATTCAATACGATTGTGGAGAAGAGCGATTGGCAAATATAGATCAGCAAAGTGAAGCGCTGACAAAACTGCAGGGCAGATTAAAGAACTGCGAAGGCAAAGCAAGAGCAAACTGCGATTGTGCGATTCTCGCTTTCTCGTTTCTGATGTTAATGACTTCTGTATATCTCTTCCAGAAAGGGATGTTAAATACAGAGGGGGTTGTGATCAGTACGATTTCGATGCTTGGCTCTTTCGGACCGGTGACAGCACTCAGCAATCTCGCAAATAACCTGCTTCACACATTTGCGAGTGGTAACCGGGTATTGGAACTGCTAGAAGAAGAGCCGCTGATCCAGGAGGTAGAAGAAAAAGGAGCAGAACCTTCTTTTGATGGCTTCCACATAAAGGATCTTACGTTCTCTTACAAACAGGGTGAGGAGGAAGAACAGATCCTGTCGGATGTCTCTCTGGAAATTCCAAAGAACGGGATACTTGGAATCGTAGGAAAGAGTGGTTCTGGAAAATCAACTTTGATCAAATTGCTGATGAGATTCTGGGATGCAGAGAAAGGAGAGATAAGCATTTCCGGCAAGCCGATCAAAGAGTGGAGTACAAACGGTCTTCGCGCACTGGAGAGCTACGTGATTCAGGATACATATTTATTTGAAGATACCATTGAAAATAATGTAAAGTTGGCACGGCTTGGAAGTACTCATGAGCAAGTAGTGGAAGCATGTAAGAAGGCAAATATCCATGAATGGATCGAAAGCCTTCCAAATGGTTATGACACAGTGATCGGAGAAGGAAATCATCAGCTTTCCGGCGGAGAGCGGCAGAGAATTGGAATTGCAAGAGCATTTCTGCATAATAGTGAGGTTATTCTTCTTGATGAACCAACAAGTAACCTAGACAGCTTAAATGAAGCAGAGATTTTAAAAGTGCTTAAAGAACAACAGAAAGATAAGACCATTATTCTCGTATCCCACAGACAGTCTACAATGAAAATTGCAGATCGTGTTATCCGGATGAAAGAAGGACGCGCTTCTTAAAAGAAGGGGAAAATTCATAAAAGAGTCATTGACGCAATAGGAACGTGTTATAGATTGGAAGATTCAGTAGAAATTATCAATCTATAACACGTTTTTCTTTACTTTTTTCATTTTCTATGATAGAATCCAAATATAAAAGGTAATACCTATTACATATTATGTATTGTGTTAAGGAGGAGAAAAATGTATCAGAGTCATGAATATTATTTAAGAAGAGCGATTGAAATTTCGAAAGAAGCAAGAGGGGCAGGAAATACTCCATTTGGTGCTCTTCTTGTAAATAAAGACGGAGAGATCATTATGGAACAGGGAAATATTGAAATTACAGAGAAAATCTGTACAGGACATGCAGAGGCAACACTGGCAGCAAGAGCATCCCATGAATATTCAAAAGAGTATCTTTGGGATTGTACACTGTACACAACTGCGGAACCTTGTGCAATGTGCGCAGGTGCGATTTACTGGGCAAATATCGGAAGAGTTGTATATGGAATGACAGAGAGACGCCTGCTGCAGCTGACAGGAAGCCATGAGCAGAATCCGACATTTGATCTTCCATGCCGCGATGTATTTGCGAGAGGGCAGAAGGCTATTCAGGTGATTGGGCCGATCGAAGAAGTGGAAGTAGAAGCAGCAAAAGTACACGAAGGATTCTGGGATTAGGATTCGGACAGGAGAGTTGAGATGAAGCAGGATGTCTTTAATGAGAGGATAGGCTGGAAGAAAACATTGATCATTGGATTTCAGCATGTATTGACGATGTGCCCGGGAACAATAGCGGTTCCATTGATTCTTGCCGGTGCACTTGGAATGAGTGCAGAAGAGACAGCATTCCTTGTAGCAGCAAACTTCTTTACAAGTGGAATTGCTATATTGATTCAGGTACTTGGATGTGGAACGTGGATTGGCTCGAAGTACCCCATCATTCTTGGCTCTTCGTTTGCACCATTGAGTCCGATGATCATCATTGGGCAGAAATATGGGATGCAGACTTTATTTGGTTCCATCATAGCATCGGGAATTGCGATTTTTATCTTATCGTTCTTTATGGACAAAATATTGAAATTATTCCCACCGGTAGTTGTCGGTACATTCGTAACATTGATCGGAATCAGCCTTGCGCCGACAGCAATCCGTGATCTTGCCGGAGGAGAAGGAGCGGAAGAATTTGGATCAATTCCCAATCTGCTTCTTGGTATGATGGTTCTTTTGATTATTATTCTAATTGAAAAATATGCAAAAGGAATTTGGAAAAGTATGTCGCTGCTTCTTGGAATTATCGCGGGAACTGTGACAGGGTGTTTTTTACACATGGTTGATTTTACACCGATTCTTGAAGCGAAGGTTTTTCAGCCGGTACGACCATTTTATTTTGGCATGCCAGCATTTAAGACAGGACCAATCCTAATCATGACAATCTTCTGTATTATTAATATGATTCAGTGTATTGGAGTTTTTTCAGTTGTAGATGAGGTTACGGGAGTACAAACAGATAATAAGATCAAAGAAAGAGGTATACGAGGTCAGGCATTTTCCCAGATAGTTACAGGTGCATTCAATTCGGTTCCATCTACGATGTTCAACGAGAATGTGAGTCTGATTGATCTGACAAAGGTGAAGAGCCGTTCGGTGATCGTGGCTGCGGGGATTATGGTGATCATTGCCGGAATTTTTCCGAAGATCTCTGCTGTGATTACGGCAGTTCCGAAATGCGTGTTGGGAGGAGCCACACTTGCTTTGTTCGGTGTAATCACTTCATCCGGAATATCGATCTTATCCAAATTGGATTTTGGTGCAAATAACAATTTTAAAATTATCGGAACAAGTATTGCGATTGGAGTAGGGGCAACTTTTGCACCGGAGATTTTTACAGAACTTCCGGAAACATTTTCTATGGTGATGAGTAATGGACTTTTTATGGTAAGTATCAGTGCTATCATTTTGAATCTACTCTTAAATGGGAAAAAAGCATTGTCCTAAGGCATTTGTTTAAAATATAACACATTGGGGAAAAGAAAAGACAAGGTTCTGTTCAATCAGCGCTTGAGAAGCATCTTTTCTCTTGACAAAGAAAGTTTCCTCCACTATCATTTTTTTAGAGAATGAAGTGGAGGAAACTTTTTTGGGTACGCATAAATTAAATACAATGTCTTTGTCAGAACAGGCGAAGAAAGAAGTGCTAAAATATATTGATGAAATGGATTTAAAAAAAGAGAATAAGCTACCGAGAGAGGAGCGGTTAGCGGAAATGATCGGGGTCAGCAGGATTACGATCCGTCAGGCTTTGAACGCACTTGCATCAGAGGGAATTATTTTCCGCAGGCAGGGGAAGGGGACTTTTGTCAATGTGGATTCTTTGAATATTAAAGTGACATTTAGTCCATGCATGGAATTGACTCAAATGATTCAAAATAGTGGGTATGAGCCATCTGTACGTCTTCTGAATATCAGCAGGGTAAAAAGGGAAGAGGAAATCTGTGAATTGTTGCAGATGAAAGATGATGAGCAACTTGTTGTGGCAGAGAAGTTATTTTTAGCAGATCAGCAGATCTGTGCATTTTGTCGGGATTATTTTGGAATGAACTTAATAGGAGGGGAAGAAGCGTTTGAGCATTTTTCCAAGTATGAAGATTCAATTTATAAGTATATTTATAATCTGTCCGGAGAGAAAGTAGAGTGGGATAAAGTCGAGATAGATACAATCGCACCGTCTGACATCAGCGGGCTGAAAGAGTATGTAACTGCAAAGGAAATGGGAGATAAACCGTATTTATATTTGAAGACGTTAAATTATAGTACAAATGATAAGCCGCTTGTATATGCAAATGAATATTTTAATACCTCTATGATTAAGTTTAATCTGATCCGCCAAAAAAAGATACAATATTAAAAGAAGTGTCGCAGAATGTGTATTGCGACACTTTTTTGATGATCTGTAAAGCAAGAATATAAGAAAAATTAAAAAGGCTGCGCGGACAGAGATCATACGGTCTGTTCCGCTACTTTTGCAACTTTACTGGGTTCCCTCATATATACGAGAACATACATCACAGCGCCCATCGCACAGGCGAGAAGTACATCGATAACAGAGTGCTGTTTTAAGAACATTGTTGATAAAATGATCAGTACGGTCAATGCGAGAGAGCCGTAGTGGATCAGCGTGTTCTCCCGGAGCTTTTGATTGTGGGAGATGGCGATGTAGGCACCAAGGGAATTGTACACATGAATACTCGGCAGAATATTCGTCGGCGTGTCTGTAGCATAGAGGGTACGAACCATATCTACAAATAGATTCTCTCTGGCAAAGGTATCCGGTCTTAATAACTGACCATTTGGATATAGCGTGGATACAATCAAAAAGATCGTCATTCCTGTGAAAAGGAAGAGACAGAGTCTGTAAAATTCGTTCGTATTACAGAAGAAAAAGTATCCGATCGTCACAGCGATAAAAGCGAACCAGAGCATATATGGAACTATAAAGTATTCAATAAAAGGAATCTTATCATCCAACGGGGTGTGGATAACATGAAATTTTGTAGTCACATGCTGTTCTAAGTAAAAAAACCATGGCAGATAGATCAGTCCATAGAGAAATACCCACGCATGCTTATATTTTTTCAAAAATGTTTTCATAAATTAAATCCTTTCGTTTGCCATAGGCGGAAACCCACTACTTTCAGGTGGTGGGAGGAGCCTTGTGAATCTTTAGCCATTAACCCTGACTCTCAATATACTTTTGTATAGTCGCTGACGATACTTCTCCAATACTG